>NZ_PIBL01000019.1:0-79407 GCF_002806645.1 Klebsiella sp. H-Nf2 | reverse complement strand
CCCGGGCTCCGGCCAGCAAAATCGCCACTTCGTGGTGCCTTCGACTTATCCCTGCAGGCTTCGGGTCGGGCCGAGGCAGCGTCCGTGCAAAACACGGCCCTCAGCCCGCATCCATGCGGGCTGCCCCTGCCTTCCGGGAACGTCTCAGCGATTTTGAGGCCGCCAACACCGGCAGTTTCAGTCGCGCAAGTGGGTAAATTAGCATCAGATCGCACGAGTCGTAGGCCGGATAAGGCGAAGCCGCCATCCGGCATCTTGTGCGACAAGCAGAATGACCGGGCTGGTTGCGAAGGCTATTTCCCTTTTCGTGCCGCCGTCAGCTCGGCGATACGCACGATCACCTGCACCGCCTTCTCCATCCCTTCCAGGGTGACAAACTCATGTTTGCCGTGATAGTTGTAGCCGCCGGTAAACAGGTTCGGGCACGGCAGACCCATAAACGAGAGCTGCGCGCCGTCGGTGCCGCCGCGGATCGGCTTCATTTGCGGTTCAATATCGCAGTCCACCATCGCCTGGCGGGCAATATCGACCACATGTGGATGGGCGATCACCTGCTCATGCATGTTGTAATAACTGTCCTCGATTACCAGCTCGATATAGCAGTCCGGGTGCAGCCCCTTGCCGACCTTTTTGGCGATCTCCATCATCTTGCGTTTACGCGCCTCAAAGTGCTTGCGGTCAAAATCGCGGATGATGTAGTGCATCTCAGCCCGATCCACGCTGCCTTTGATACTGGTGAGGTGATAAAAGCCTTCATAACCTTCGGTGGTCTCCGGCGCCTCATCGGCCGGCACTTCGGCATGAATGCGCGCGGCCAGCGACAGCGCGTTGACCATCACCCCTTTTGCGGTGCCGGGATGCACGTTATTGCCGACAATCTTAATGGTCACCGAGGCGGCGTTGAAGTTTTCAAACTCCAGTTCCCCCACGCCACCGCCGTCGACGGTATAGGCCCAGCGGGCGTCAAAGGCCTCGACATCGAAATGCTTCGCCCCTTTTCCGACCTCTTCATCCGGGGTGAAGGCCACGCGGATATCGCCGTGGGGGATGTTTTTCGCCTGCAGGGTCGCCAGCGCGGTCATGATCTCGGCGATGCCGGCCTTGTCGTCCGCCCCCAGCAGCGTTTTCCCGTCGGTGGTGATCAGCGTCTGCCCCAAAAGCTGATGCAGAACCGGGAACATCACCGGGGAGAGCACCTCATCGCCGATGCCCAGCGCGATATCACCGCCGCGATAGTTTTCGACAATCTGCGGATTAACGTTTTTACCGCTGAAATCCGGGGAAGTATCGACGTGAGAGATAAAGCCGATGGCCGGGATATCGCCCTCCACGTTGGCGGGCAGGGTTCCCATTACCGTCCCTTTTTCACTCAGCGTTACCTTGACCAGTCCCATTTCTTCCAGCTGCGCCTGCAACAGGCGTAACAGCTTCCACTGCCCTTCCGTGCTGGGGACCTGACGAACGCCAGGCTTCGACTGCGTGTCCAAAGAAACGTACTGCAAAAAACGCTCAAGCAATTTATCCATGTAGCCACCCTCTTCTTTTGTGACAACATTATTCATAAGCCAGAAAAGACAAATATTGCGTCAGGTCATTCTTAGCCCGTAAAGCGAAATTTAATAACGGAACCGACGTTATGGTGTAAAGGTAGACTATGCAGGCGTATCAAGGATTGGCGATTACCCTCGTTTGCCGTAGAATGCTGGCCCTTATTAAAAACGTGCAACCCCAAAGGTGGTTAATCACAAACCCCGCAGCGGTCGGAAGTTTCCGTTGCGTCTACATGGGACAGAGTCAAAAATTGAATATACAACCGCGTTCGCGTTCGCCGCTGGTGCAACTGGCGGGAATTCGCAAGAGCTTTGATGGTAAAACGGTCATCGATAACCTTAACCTGACCATCAACAATGGTGAGTTTCTCACCCTGCTTGGCCCCTCTGGCTGCGGTAAAACCACCGTTCTGCGCCTTATCGCCGGCCTGGAAAACGTCGACAGCGGACGGATCCATCTCGAAGATCACGATATCACCCATGTCCCGGCGGAAAACCGCCACGTCAATACCGTCTTTCAAAGCTACGCCCTGTTTCCGCATATGACGGTATTCGAGAACGTCGCCTTTGGCCTGCGGATGCAGAAAACCCCGGCCGCGGAAATCACCCCGCGGGTTCTGGATGCCTTAAAGATGGTGCAGCTGGAAGACTTTGCCCAGCGCAAACCGCACCAGCTCTCCGGCGGCCAGCAGCAGCGCGTGGCCATCGCCCGCGCGGTGGTTAACAAACCGCGCCTGCTGCTGCTCGATGAATCCCTTTCGGCGCTGGATTACAAGTTGCGCAAGCAGATGCAGAACGAACTGAAAGCGCTGCAGCGTAAGCTCGGGATCACCTTCGTCTTCGTGACCCACGATCAGGAAGAGGCCCTGACCATGTCCGATCGCATCGTGGTCATGCGCGATGGCAAAATCGAACAGGACGGCACCCCGCGAGAGATCTACGAAGAGCCGAAAAACCTGTTCGTCGCCAGCTTTATCGGCGAGATCAATATCTTCGACGCCACCGTGATCGAGCGCCTCGACGAGCAGCGCGTGCGCGCCAGTGTCGAAGGACGGGAGTGCAATATCACCGTCAATTTTGCCGTGGAGGCCGGCCAGCGTCTGCACGTCCTGCTGCGCCCGGAAGATCTGCGCGTCGATGAGATCCACCACAACAGCGACGCCGACGGCCTGATCGGCTATGTGCGCGAGCGTAACTATAAGGGGATGACCCTTGAGTCGGTGGTGGAGCTGGAAAACGGCAAAATGGTGATGGTCAGCGAGTTCTTTAACGAAGACGACCCGGATTTCGACCACTCTCTTGACCAGAAAATGTCTATCAATTGGGTGGAGAGCTGGGAGGTGGTGCTGGCCGATGAAGAACTCCAGTAAATTCCAGAATGTGGTGATCGCCACCATCGTCGGTTGGCTGGTGCTGTTTGTCTTCCTGCCCAACCTTATGATCATCGCCACCAGCTTTCTGACCCGCGACGACGCCAACTTCGTCAAGCTGGTCTTCACGCTGGACAACTACTCGCGGCTGCTGGATCCGCTCTACTACGACGTGCTGCTGCATTCGCTGAACATGGCGCTGCTGGCGACCCTCGCCTGCCTGGCGCTGGGCTACCCATTTGCGTGGTTCCTTGCCCGGCTGCCGCAGAAGGTGCGCCCTCTGCTGCTGTTTCTGCTGATCGTCCCCTTCTGGACCAACTCGTTGATCCGTATTTACGGGCTGAAGATTTTCCTCAGTACCAAAGGCTATCTGAACGAGTTCCTGCTGTGGTTAGGGGTGATCGACACGCCGATACGCATTATGTTCACCCCCTCGGCGGTGATTATCGGTCTGGTGTATATCCTGCTGCCGTTTATGGTGATGCCGCTCTACTCCAGCATTGAGAAACTGGATCGCCCGCTGCTGGAAGCGGCGAAAGATCTCGGCGCCAGTAAGCTGCAGACCTTTATCCGCATTATCATCCCGCTGACCATGCCTGGGATCATCGCCGGCTGTCTGCTGGTGATGCTGCCGGCGATGGGGCTGTTCTACGTTTCCGACCTGATGGGCGGCGCCAAGAACCTGCTGATCGGCAACGTGATCAAGAGTCAGTTCCTGAATATTCGCGACTGGCCGTTCGGCGCGGCTACCAGCATTACCTTAACCCTGGTGATGGGCCTGATGCTGTTGATTTACTGGCGCGCGGCGCGCCTGCTGAATAAAAAGGTGGAGCTGGAATGATTGGTCGACTGCTGCGCGGCGGCTTTATGACCGCCATCTACGCGTATCTCTACATCCCTATTATTATTCTGATCGTTAACTCGTTTAACCGATCGCGCTTTGGTATCAACTGGCAGGGGTTCACCACCGACTGGTATAGCCTGCTGATGAACAACGACAGCCTGCTGCAGGCCGCCCAGCACTCCCTGACCATGGCGGTGCTGTCGGCGACCTTCGCCACCCTTATCGGCTCGCTAACCGCCGTGGCGCTGTACCGCTACCGCTTTCGCGGTAAGCCGTTCGTCAGCGGCATGCTGTTTGTGGTGATGATGTCGCCCGATATTGTCATGGCCATCTCCCTGCTGGTGCTGTTTATGCTGATTGGTATTCAGCTTGGTTTCTGGTCGCTGCTGTTTTCGCATATCACCTTCTGCCTGCCGTTTGTGGTGGTCACCGTGTTCTCCCGGCTGAAGGGCTTTGATGTGCGGATGCTGGAGGCAGCGAAAGATCTCGGTGCCAGTGAGATGACCATCCTGCGCAAAATCATCCTGCCACTGGCGATGCCAGCGGTGGCTGCCGGATGGCTGCTGAGCTTCACCCTGTCGATGGATGACGTGGTGGTCTCTTCGTTCGTGACCGGTCCGGGGTATGAAATCCTGCCGCTGAAGATCTATTCAATGGTCAAGGTTGGCGTTTCGCCTGAGGTGAACGCCCTGGCCACGATTCTGTTGGTTCTGTCGCTGGTGATGGTCATCGCCAGTCAGTTAATTGCACGTGATAAAACTCAGGGGACGTTAAAATGAAAAAATGGTCACGCCACCTGCTCGCAGCCGGCGCTCTGGCAATCGGCATGGGCGCCGCGCACGCGGACGATAGCAAAACGCTCTATTTCTATAACTGGACCGAATACGTACCGCCGGGCCTGCTGGAGCAGTTCACCAAAGAGACCGGCATCAAGGTTATCTATTCGACCTACGAGTCGAACGAAACCATGTACGCCAAGCTCAAGACCTATAAAGACGGCGCGTACGACCTGGTCGTCCCGTCGACCTACTTCGTCGACAAGATGCGCAAAGAAGGCATGCTGCAGAAGATCGACAAGAGCAAGCTGACTAACTTCAGCAACCTCGATCCGCAGATGCTGAACAAACCGTTCGATCCGAATAACGACTACTCCATCCCCTATATCTGGGGGGCGACGGCTATCGGCGTCAACAGCGATGCGATCGATCCGAAAACCATCACCAGCTGGGCCGACCTGTGGAAGCCGGAATACAAAAGCAGCCTGCTGCTGACCGACGACGCGCGCGAGGTGTTCCAGATGGCGCTGCGTAAGCTGGGCTATTCCGGCAACACCACCGACCCGAAAGAGATTGAAGCCGCCTATAACGAGCTGAAAAAACTAATGCCTAACGTCGCGGCGTTTAACTCCGATAACCCGGCGAACCCGTATATGGAAGGCGAAGTGAACCTCGGGATGGTATGGAACGGCTCGGCTTACGTCGCCCGCCAGGCCGGTACCCCGCTGGAAGTGATCTGGCCGAAAGAAGGTGGCATCTTCTGGATGGACAGCCTGTCGATCCCGGCGAATGCCAAAAACGTCGACGGCGCGCTGAAGCTGATTAACTTCCTGCTGCGCCCGGATGTCGCCAAACAGGTCGCGGAAACCATCGGCTACCCCACGCCAAACCTGGCGGCACGCAAAATGCTCAGCCCGGCAGTGGCCAACGATAAATCGCTCTATCCGGACGCTGCGACCATTGAGAAAGGCGAATGGCAGAATGACGTCGGCAGCGCCAGCGCCATTTATGAAGAGTATTACCAGAAGCTGAAAGCGGGCCGCTAATCCCGCAGGGCGGAACCGCGGTTCCGCCTTTTTTTGCTCTCACCTTATCCCCTCAGCGCGCGCCAGAGGATCGCCGGCAGCTTGCGCCAGCGCGGCCGATGATAAAAATCCACCAGCTTCTGCGCCACCGCTTCCTGCCCCCGGTGGGTAATAAACCAGGGCGGCAGGGGCATCAGCGTCAGTTCGCCATGCCACAAACTGCGCGGAAACGGCCGAAACGGCGCCTCAATCACCGTGCGCTCGGTTTTCTCCAGCATGAAGCTGTTATGCACCTTGCCCCGCCCGCTCTGAATATCGTCGAGCGTGTGGCCGGGAAACGCGCCCCACGGGCAGGGGGCTAACAGGAAGGCCACCCCGCTCCAGCAGTTGATCGCCACCGTGCCGTAGCGCAGCTCAGCGATTAACGCGTTAAAACGCTTACGTCCAATCGCTTTACGGGTGCGCGGGTGGATCACAATATTGGCCCCCAGCGTGCCCTGCAGCCGCTGATTCGCATAGCCGATCGCCTGGCGCAGAAAGCTTTCCGCGCTGTCGGCCTCAAGACGAGTGACCGACAGCCCCGGGCCAAAGACCTCCTGCTGACAGAACGCCGGGTCATCCTCGGTGTTCGCCACAATCAACGGCATCGCGTCGCCACGCGCTATCTCCAGCGGCTGACGGGCGTGCAGGCGAAAGTCGGTCAGCCGTTTTTCAGCGCCGGGGTAGTAGTCCGGACGGGTGTTCGCGGCGATCAGCCGGTACAGCTGATTCAGCAAACCCGTCGCTGGCTCCCAGCCCTGCTGCAGGATCAGCACCTGGCTGGCCACGCAGTTAAACCCGCCGTTGTTCATCTTCTGCGTCGCCAGCTGCTGCGCCTGAAAAGCGATATCCGCCTCGCTCCACGGCCCGGGAACGATAATGGTGGGACTGACGCCGCCCAGCTCCGAGGTCACCCGACGCGGGTTCAGCGGCGTCCCGGCGGCCCGACGCTGGCGAGCCGCTTCACCGTCGCCCCAGACGATGACGTCATGGGTCTCGCGGGAGCCGGTGATATGGATCTCATCGACGGCGGGATGGATGGTCAGCCACGCTCCCGCCTGGGCGTCGCCGGTGACGATGCGGAGCGCATCCATGGCAATCAGCGGCGCCAGGGCCTGGGCCAGCAGATCGTGCAGATAATCATTCACCGGGTTGAGCTTCAGCAGGCAGACCTGATTTTCAATAAACAACTTGTGTAGCACATCCAGTGGCGCAATGGAGGCTACATTGCCGGCGCCAAGCACCAGCGCCAGCTTGCCCTGCCGCGCGGCCGGCGGGATGTCGTATGCCCGCGCCGCATAGCGGTCGAGATGGGCCCGGGTGACGCCTGGCTGCATCCATATCTCAGCGCGAACACCAGACAGCAACAGTCGATCCCAGAGCGTGCCGGGCACCACCCGCAGCGCCAGGCGGCCATCCGCCAGCGTCCGCAGCGGGATCCGCCGCAGAAAGGTCTTCTCTTCCAGTTGCTCCAGGGTGGCGATAAGCCCGTTGCAGCCGACCATTAGCGCGCAGGGGCCCGCCAGCCACTCCTCCCCCGCCAGCGGATCGCCCGCCGGCAGCCCTTTGGCCGCCGCCGCCGCGGCCACCCACGCCGGGGCAATGCCGGCCAGGGCATCCTTGATCTGACGCAACAGCGCCAGACGACGGTTCACCGAGGTTTCCGCCCAACGCTGGCGTGCCGCCGACAAGGCGTGCAGGGCAGCATCATACTGAGAACAGGTCGTCAGACCGGGTCGCGCATGGCTCATTTTCCCTCACTCATTAAAATCTCTCCATAGGCCTGGCGCAGTTGATTTTTGAGCACCTTACCCGTGGCGCTGACCGGTAGCGCGTCGACAAATATCACCCGGTCCGGGATCTGCCACTTTGGCACCCGCTTCTCGAACCAGGTCAGCAGATCGGTCTCTTCCACTTCGCCCCCTTCCGCGCGAACGCACAGCAGCACCGGCCGCTCGTCCCAGCGCGGATGACGGGCGGCGATGGCCGCCGCGCTGCGCACCGCCGGATGCGCGATGGCGATATTCTCCAGCTCAACGGTGGAGATCCACTCGCCACCGGACTTGATAATATCCTTTGCCCGATCGCAGATCACCAGATAACCATTGGCGTCGAGCGTACCGATATCGCCGGTATCAAACCAGCCTGCCGCGGTCAGGGCGCTCGCGTCCTGACCATAGTACTGCTCCACCACCCAGTGCCCTCTGACCTGCAGATACCCCTGACTTTGACCATCCCGGGGCAACGGTTCGCCATCCACGTCTACTACCTGCAGTTCGATGCCGAAAATGGGCCGCCCCTGACCGGCGCGCTGCTTTTGCTGCTCCTGCACCGGGAGCGCATCATGTTTGCTCAACGGCGTGTTGATGGTGCCGATGGGCGATGTTTCGGTCATTCCCCAGGCGTGGGTCAGCGCAATGCCGTAATCACGCTGAAAGGCCTCGGCCATCGACGGCGGCAGCGCGGAGCCGCCGACCAGCGCACGTTTAAATTCAGGTAGCCGGACGTCTGTCCGGCGCATCGCCGCCAGCAAGCCGGCCCAGATCACCGGCACGCCAAACCCCACCGTTACCTTCTCGGCGGCCAGCAGCTGCAGCAGGCTGTCGCCATCGAGGTGCGGCCCCGGCAGTACCAGCCGCGCGCCGACCATGGCGGCGATAAACGGCGTCCCCCACGCGTTGACATGGAACATCGGCACCACCGGCAACAGGCTGTCCTTCGCCGATATGCCGGCGGCGTCCGGCTGGTTACCGCTCAGGGCATGCAGGACCAGCGAACGATGGGTATTCAACACCCCTTTCGGCCGGCCGGTGGTCCCCGAGGTGTAGCAGAGCGAAGCTGGGGTCAGTTCATTGAGCTGCGGCCAGCGATAGTCTACTGTCCCCTGCTGCAACAGATCGTCAAAAAACAGCAATGAGGGCAGCTGGCTGAGCGCCGCTTCGCTGCGGGGCTCCATCAGCACGACGTGTTTCACCGTCGGGAGCTGCGGCAGCAGCTGCGCCACCAGCGGCAGAAAGGTCTGGTCAAAAAACAGCACTTCGTCGGCAGCGTCGTTGAGGATATACCGCAGATGGTCAACCGACAGCCGCGGGTTGACAGTGTGTGTCACCCAGCCGCCGGAGGCGACGGCAAAATAGATCTCCAGGTGGCGGCGATTGTTCCATGCCAGGGTAGCGCAGCGGGCGCCTGGCGGCAGCCCCAGCGTCGCCAGCGCCGACGCCAGCCGCTGAGCGCGGCTGGCCACCTCCCCCCAGCTGCTGCGCTCCTTCTCACCGCCGGCACCCACCGAGACAATCTCGGTCTCGCTGTGATATTGCGCCGCATGGCCGAGCAGCGCGGCAGTGGTGAGATCCTGATAAATCATCGGTGACGGCATTACGGGGTCTCCTTTACAGACTTCCGACAGGGAACAGGGTCGCGGCGCGATCGTGCGGGCGCCTATTGAATCTGGTCTACATTTGCCGGTCTGCACAAAAAAACGTACAGAAATCAGCGGTCACGCACAAAATAGAGTGGGAAATGGTTCAGGAGGGAGAAGACGAACTCATGACCGGAAGATCATTACTCAGAGAGCGTATCGCCCGGCAGCGGGCCGGGCGATAGCGTGCGTGGCGCAGCGGAAAACGATCAGCGTCGTCCACCGTCGCGCTGGCCTTTGCCCTTCTCTTTTTCGGCTCGCTGTATCAAAAAATCATCAATGATGCCGACAACCCAGTTGAGAGGTTTCCACAGCACCACCAGCAGCAGCAACGGGCCGTATATTCGCACAACGCCCGTCGCGAACCCGCCTGTCAACAGCAGGGCTAAAATATCCAGCAGCAGACCCAACGCGCTGCCGATGCTGATGAGATAGCACAGTATGAAAAGGATCGGCCGACTATCGGCGTGTAGCGGTAAAGCACGCTGGCTCCAGACGCCAACGATAATGGCCGCGATCAACATGATCGCTTCGATAACCAGCGGATTATGCATGGTCTGACTCCTGTCATGACGTGACATCCTTGTCAGCAGCGCTGCCGGAAGCAGTGGCCAGGGTCCTGGCTACCGGCAGGCGGCTTCAGTTTACAGCGGGTTTTCCTGCAGCAGCTTATCGATAAAGGCCGGCACCACTTCGCTTGCCAGCCCGTAGTGCTTCTCGGCAAACTCGCTGCCCACCTGGCTGGGCTCCAGGTTCAGCTCTACCGTATGGGCGCCGTGCAGCCGCGCCTCGTGCACAAAGCCAGCCGCCGGATAGACATGGCCGGAGGTACCGATGGCGATAAAAATATCCGCGTCGGCCAGCGCGCTGTAGATCTCGTCCATCCCCAGCGGCATCTCGCCAAACCAGACTACGTGCGGACGCAGCGCCGCCGGGAACTGGCAACAGTGGCATTTGTCCTCACCGGTGACGTCGCCGGTCCACTCCAGTACCTGGCCGCTCCACGAACAGCGCACCTTCAACAGCTCGCCGTGCATATGGATCACCCGGCGGTTGCCGGCGCGCTCGTGCAGATTATCGATATTCTGGGTGACCAGCAGGAAATGGTCGCCCAGCAGATCTTCCAGACGCGCCAGCGCCAGATGCGCCGCGTTCGGCGCGATTTCCGGACTCTGCAACTGACGACGACGGGCGTTGTAGAACGCCTGCACCAGCGCCGGATCGCGGGCGAAGCCTTCCGGCGTCGCCACATCTTCCACCCGATGCTCTTCCCACAGGCCATCGGCCGCGCGGAAGGTTTTGATCCCCGACTCCGCCGATATGCCCGCGCCGGTTAACACCACCACTCTCGGTTTTGCCATCGCTTCAGGTTTCATCCTGTCCTCCCTAAAGAAAATCCGCTGACGCAGACGGTCACGCAACCGACGTTTATTGCGACGAAAACGGCTCAATCGATGTAAACGGCGCGACTGCATAGCTACCTCTGTGATTAATGGGTCAGATGAAGGAAGGCCGCACCGCGCATTCCCCCGGCATCGCCGTGGCGCGCGCGCTCAATGCGCGGAACCCTGGCGACCGGCAGAAGATGGCGCGGCAATCGTTGCGCCAGCCCTTCGCTAATGGCCGTAAAGTTAGATAATCCACCGCCGAGCACCAGTAAATCCGGGTCGACAATGGTCAGTATATTCCCCAGACACACCGCCAGCAGATCGAGATAGCGCTCAACGTGCGCCTGGGCGCGCGGATCGTGCTGCTGCCACTGCGCCACTATCTCCGGCGAGGAGAGCGGGTGCTGGTAAAAATGTTCGTACAGCCAGGCGAAACCGCGGCCGGAGAGATAATTTTCAATGCAGCCCAGCTGGCCGCAGCCGCAGCGCAGCAGCGGAAAATCGCGCCCGACCACCTCCAGGGCATCCACCGGCAGGCGAATATGGCCGAACTCGCCGGTGATATAGCTATGTCCGGTAATCGATTTACCATTCAACACCAGGCCGCCGCCCACGCCGGTGCCGAGGATCAGCCCCATCACCAGCGGGTATTGCGTAAACTCATCGTCCCACGCTTCAGACAGCGCAAAACAGTTAGCGTCATTATCGAGGCGCACATCGCGCCCCAGCCGCGCGCTAAGGTCGGCGCGCAGCGGCCGGCCGCTGGCGGCTGGCACGTTAGCGGCATACAGCGTGCCGTCTGCCGTTTCCGGCATCCCCGGGATACCGATCCCGACCGACCCCTGCTGGTCGAAGCGCTCATCGGCCTCGCGGACCAGCGCCTCCACCGCCTGGAGAAAATCCTCATAACTGCTTTTCGGCGTGGCGACGCGTTTTTCCCACTGCAGTCGCCGCTCCTGATTAAATACGCCCAGCGCTATCTTGCTGCCGCCAATGTCAAATCCATAATACATTTCAGCAATTCCTCTTGTGTCGTCAGCAAAGCCGACGATGACGATAAATTACTGGCCACTCAGCACCCTCGCCGGGTCGATGCGGCTGGCGCGGCGGGCGGGATACCAGCTGGCCAGCAAACTCAGCAACAGTGCCGTCACCAGCACATAAAAGACGTCCAGCCAGTGCAGTTCTGACGGCAGGAAGTCAATAAAATAGATGTCGCCGGAGAGGAATTTATGCCCAATCAGGTATTCGATGCCGTTGATGATTGACGTTAGGTTCAACGCGCAGATCACGCCGATCACTACCCCGAACAGGCTGCCTACCGATCCGGCTAATAAACCATACCACACGAAAATCGCGCGAATTAAGCCGTCTTTTGCGCCAAGCGTGCGCAGCACCGCAATATCGCCGCTTTTGTCTTTGACCGCCATCACCAGCGTCGAGACGATGTTAAAGCAGGCCACGCCGATCACCAGCACCATCGCCAGGTACATAATGGCGCGGATCATCTGGATATCGCGATACATATAGCCATAGGTGCCGATCCAGCTCTTGATGTAGACGTAGCTGTTGGTCACCTCGCCGGCGTCGCGCACCAGCTTGTTCGCGTGGAAAACGTCGGTGACCTTGATGGCGATGCCGGTCACGCTGCTGCCCATCTCCAGGTACTGCTGCGCATCCTGCATCGGGATCATGGCAAAACTATGATCGAGCTGGCCGCTCAGCTGTAAAATTCCGGTCACATGCAGCCTGACGCGTTTTGGCTGCAGCAGCTGATGATCGGCGTCGGCATTAGGGATCATGATCGACACCCAGTCCCCCTGCTTCACGTGCAGCGCATCGGCGACCCCTTTACCCAGAATCACCTGCTGTTCACCAGCCTTGAATCCGGCCCACGCGTTATTCTGCACGAAGGTAGGCAGCGCGCTGAGCCGGGTTTCCTGCTGCGGATCAACGCCTTTCACCTGGATGGCGCGCATATTACTGCCGCTCTCCACCAGGCCGGTGAAGTTAATATAGGGCGCTGCCGAGACAATCCCCTTCACCTTCTGCACCTTCGCCAGCGCTTCCTGCCAGTTATTCCACGGCTGGTTCACGGGTTCGATTTCACCGTGCGGCACCACCGCCAGCACGCGGTTATTCAGCTCACGTTCAAAACCGTTCATCGCGCTGAGGCCGACGATCAGCACCGCCACCCCCAGCGCAATGCCGATGGTGGAGATCACCGAGATCAGCGATACCATGCCGCCGCGCCGCCGTCCGCGGCTGAAACGCAATGCAATCAGTAACGATAACGGAGACGCCATTACTCGGCCCCCATCAGGGTCAGGTCGGCGGTCAGACGGCCATCACGCATCTCCAGCTGGCGGCTCATCCGTTTCGCCAGCTGCAGGTCGTGGGTCACCACCAGAAACGCGGTGCGCTGCGCGACGTTCAGTTCGCCCAGCAGCTGGAAGATGCTGTCGGCGTTGCGAGCGTCGAGATTACCGGTCGGTTCATCCGCCAGCACCAGCCGCGGTTTATTCACCAGCGCGCGGGCAATCGCCACCCGCTGGCGTTCGCCGCCGGAGAGCTCCGACGGACGGTGATGGCTGCGGTGTTCAAGCCCGACCGCCTGCAGCATTGCTTTCGCCTGGCGTTCAATGTCCGCCGGCTTCTTTTTACCAATCAGCAGCGGCATCGCCACGTTTTCCAGCGCGCTAAAGTCCGGCAACAGATGGTGGAACTGATAGATAAAGCCCAGCTCGCGGTTACGCAGGTCGGCGCGCGCGGCGGTGGAGAGTTTACTCATCGGCTGGCCGGAGAAAATCACGTCGCCAGAGGTGGGCGTATCCAGGCCGCCGAGCAGATGCAGCAACGTACTTTTGCCAGAGCCGGAGGTGCCGACAATGGCCATCATCTCGCCTTCACCAATGCTGAAGCTGACATTGTGCAGGACATCGGTTTGCACATTGCCTTCCTGATAGCGTTTGCACAGGTTGTCGCATTGCAGCAGGATCTTATTCATAACGTAAAGCCTCAGCGGGTTGGGTGGCGGCAGCGCGCCAGGAAGGGTACAACGTAGACAACAAGGCCAGCACCATCGCCACCAGGGCGATAACAATAACCTGCAGCGGCTCAATCGCCACCGGCAGCGCCGCGCCGTCAAGGAAGGCGCCGATGATCGGCATTAAATTATTCAACTGGCTGGCGAGCAGCGCGCCAAGCACGGCTCCCAACAGCGCGCCGACGATCCCGGCGCTGGCGCCCTGCACCATAAAGACGGCCATGATCTGCCGCGGCGTCAGCCCTTGAGTTTGCAGGATAGCCACTTCGCCCTGCTTCTCCATCACCATCATCCCCAGCGAGGTAATAATGTTGAAGGCCGCGACGGCGACGATCAGGCTCAGCAGCAGGCCCATCATGTTTTTCTCCATGCGCACCGCCTGGAACAGTTCGCCCTTGCGCTCGCGCCAGTCCTGCCACTGGGTACCCGGCGGCAGCGTCTGCTGACTCAGGGTGTCGACCTGCAGCGGTTTATCCAGCCACAAGCGCCAGCCGGTGATATTCCCCAGTGGGTAGCGCATTAAACGAGAGGCGTCGTCGATGTTGGTCAGCATCTGATAACCATCAACTTCGCTGTTGGCGGCGAAGGTGCCGATAACCGTGAACAGACGCTGGCTCGGCACGCGGCCCATTGGCGTAAACTGACTGGCGGAAGGAACCATCACACGAATTTGATCGCCACGATTAACCCCCAGTTGGCCCGCCAGCTGTTCGCCGAGAATAACGTTATATTTGCCCGCCTGCAGATCGCTCTGTTTGACGTTCACCAGGTACGGAGTCAGGGGATCGTTCTGCGCCGGATCAATGCCCAGCATAACCCCGACCGCCACGCTGCGCGCGCTCTGCAGGACGACGTCACCAGTGGTGATCGGCGCCACGCGGGTCACCCCCTGGAGTTTCGCCTCGCGCTCCGGCAGTTGCTGAGGGTTCACCGAGCCCTGTTTGGCGCTAAGAATGGCCTGCGGCATCAGCCCCAGGATGTTGTTTTGCAGCTCGCGTTCAAAGCCGTTCATCACCGACAGGACCGTCACCAGCGCCATTACGCCAAGCGTAATGCCGATGGTTGAGAGCCAGGAGACGAATCGACCGAAGCGGTCGGCTGCGCGCCCGCGCATATAGCGCAGGCCGATAAAGAGTGCGGCAGGTTGGTACATGTCATCCATCTGGTTGCTGATAGCCGATGCCCGAGTATATAAGCGAATACGGGCAGCGTAAATGACTGATACCTGACGACTTTATTAGCAATAATCCTAAAACCCAAGCAAATACAATCGGATAGATAAGTACTCATTGATATATCTTTACGCTTATCCGCGACCCGGATGTTTGTTCAACCAACAGCTGATGGCAATTCGGGTTGGCGAATCCAGACCAATCGCGGATAATCTCACTATTGAATATCAGCGAGTTGCCCTCCATATCGGCAGAGCGAATCCCCAAGAGACCATGAAACCGTCTATGCCTGAACAATATCGATACTCATTGCCGGCCAAGGCCGGTGATCTGCGCCAGCTTGGCGAGTTGACCGGCGCGGCCTGCGCTACCCTGGTGGCAGAGATGGCCGAACGCCACAAGGGCCCGGTGGTGCTGGTGGCACCTGACATGCAAAACGCGCTGCGCCTGAACGACGAGATCAGGCAGTTCACCGACAGCATGGTGATGGGGCTGGCTGACTGGGAAACGCTCCCCTACGACAGCTTCTCGCCGCACCAGGACATCATCTCCTCCCGTCTTGCCACCCTTTACCAGTTACCCACCATGCAGCGCGGCGTACTGATCGTCCCGGTCAACACCCTGATGCAGCGCGTCTGTCCGCACAGCTTCCTCCACGGGCACGCGCTGGTGATGAAAAAGGGCCAGCGCCTGTCGCGCGATGCGCTGCGCGATCAGCTTGAGGGCGCCGGCTACCGCCATGTCGATCAGGTGATGGAGCACGGCGAATATGCCACCCGCGGCGCGCTGCTCGACCTGTTCCCGATGGGCAGCGACCAGCCCTACCGCCTCGATTTCTTTGACGATGAAATCGACAGCCTGCGCCTGTTCGACGTCGACAGCCAGCGCACGCTGGAGGAAGTGGCGGCCATTAACCTGCTGCCAGCGCATGAGTTTCCTACCGACCAGACCGCCATCGAGCTGTTCCGCAGCCAGTGGCGCGACCGTTTTGAGGTGAAGCGCGATGCCGAGCATATCTATCAGCAGGTCAGTAAAGGGACACTGCCTGCCGGTATCGAATACTGGCAGCCGCTGTTCTTCAGCGAGCCGCTGCCGCCGTTATTTAGCTATTTCCCGGCCAGCACGCTGATCGTCAACACCGGCGATCTCGAGGCCAGCGCGGAACGTTTCCAGAATGAAGCCCGCGCTCGCTTTGAAAACCGCGGCGTCGATCCGATGCGCCCGCTCCTGCCGCCGGAACTGCTGTGGCTGCGCAGCGATGAGTTGTTCGGCGAACTGAAAAAATGGCCGCGCGTACAGCTGAAAACCGAGCACCTGGCGGACAAAGCGGCGAATACCAATCTGGGCTACCAGACGCTGCCGGACCTCGCCGTGCAGGCACAAAACAAAGCGCCGCTGGATAATCTGCGCCGCTTCCTCGAGTCCTTTAGCGGCCCGGTGATTTTCTCGGTGGAAAGCGAGGGTCGCCGTGAAGCGCTGAGCGAAATGCTGGCGCGGATAAAAATTGCGCCAAAACACGTGCTGCGTCTGGAAGAGGCCACCGGCAATGGCCGCTATCTGATGATTGGCGCCGCCGAGCACGGGTTTATTGACAGCCAGCGCGGCCTGGCGCTGATTTGCGAAAGCGACCTGCTCGGTGAGCGCGTGGCGCGCCGTCGGCAGGATTCACGCCGCACTATCAACCCTGACATCCTCATTCGCAACCTTGCCGAACTGCATATCGGCCAGCCGGTTGTCCATCTGGAGCACGGCGTGGGCCGCTATGCGGGAATGACCACCCTGGAAGCCGGCGGCATCACCGGCGAATACCTGATGCTGACCTACGCCAACGATGCCAAGCTATACGTTCCGGTATCCTCCCTGCATCTTATCAGCCGTTACGCCGGCGGGGCGGAAGAGAACGCGCCCCTGCACAAGCTGGGCGGCGATGCCTGGACCCGGGCGCGACAAAAAGCGGCTGAGAAAGTACGCGACGTGGCGGCAGAGCTGCTGGATATCTACGCCCAGCGCGCGGCGAAGGCGGGCTTTGCCTTTAAACACGACCGCGAACAGTATCAGCTGTTCTGCGACGGCTTCCCGTTTGAAACCACGCCGGATCAGGCGCAGGCGATTAACGCCGTCCTCAGCGATATGTGCCAGCCGCTGGCGATGGACCGCCTGGTGTGCGGCGATGTGGGCTTCGGTAAGACCGAAGTGGCTATGCGCGCCGCCTTCCTCGCCGTGGAGAACCACAAGCAGGTGGCGGTGCTGGTGCCGACCACCCTGCTGGCTCAGCAGCACTATGACAACTTCCGCGATCGCTTCGCCAACTGGCCGATACGCATCGAAATGCTCTCCCGCTTCCGCAGCGCTAAAGAGCAGGCGCAGATCCTCGAACAGGCCGCGGAAGGCAAAATCGATATCTTAATCGGCACCCATAAGTTGTTGCAGAGCGAAGTGAAGCTGCGCGATCTGGGGCTGCTGATCGTCGACGAAGAGCACCGCTTTGGCGTTCGTCACAAAGAACGCATCAAAGCGATGCGCGCCGATGTCGATATCCTGACCCTCACCGCCACGCCGATCCCGCGGACGCTGAACATGGCGATGAGCGGGATGCGCGATTTGTCGATTATCGCCACACCGCCGGCGCGCCGTCTGGCGGTGAAGACCTTCGTTCGTGAATACGACGCCCTGGTCGTGCGCGAGGCGATCCTGCGCGAAACGCTGCGCGGCGGCCAGGTCTACTATCTGTTTAATGACGTCGAAAACATCCAGAAAGCCGCCGACAAGCTGGCGGAGCTGGTGCCGGAGGCGCGGATCGCCATCGGTCACGGTCAGATGCGGGAGCGCGAACTGGAGCGGGTGATGAATGATTTCCATCACCAGCGCTTCAATGTGCTGGTATGTACCACCATCATTGAGACCGGGATCGACATCCCCACCGCCAATACGATCATCATCGAACGCGCCGACCATTTTGGCCTCGCGCAGTTGCACCAGCTGCGCGGCCGCGTTGGTCGTTCACATCACCAGGCCTATGCCTGGCTGCTGACGCCGCATCCGAAAGCGATGACCACCGATGCGCAAAAGCGCCTCGAAGCCATTGCGTCGCTGGAAGATCTCGGCGCCGGCTTTGCGCTGGCGACCCACGATCTGGAAATTCGCGGCGCCGGGGAACTGCTCGGCGAAGATCAGAGCGGCCAGATGGAAACCATCGGTTTCTCTCTGTATATGGAGCTGCTGGAGAACGCAGTCGATGCGCTGAAAGCCGGACGCGAACCCTCGCTGGAAGATCTCACCAGCCAGCAAACGGAAGTTGAACTGCGCATGCCTTCCCTGCTGCCTGACGATTTCATCCCCGACGTCAATACGCGCCTGTCGTTCTATAAACGGATTGCCAGCGCGAAAAATGAACTCGAACTGGAGGAGATCAAAGTCGAGCTGATCGATCGTTTTGGCCTCCTGCCCGATGCCGCGCGCAACCTGCTGGATATTGCCCGTCTGCGTCAGCAGGCGCAGAAACTGGGGATCCGCAAACTGGAAAGCAACGAAAAAGGCGGCGTGGTCGAGTTCAACGAGAAAAACAACGTCAATCCGGTGTGGTTAATCGGCCTGCTGCAAAAGCAGCCGCAGCACTTCCGGCTGGACGGGCCGACGCGCCTGAAATTCATGCAGGATCTGGAAGAGCGTAAAACGCGGATGGACTGGGTTCGCCAGTTTATGCGTCAGCTGGAAGAGAACGCCGTCGCCTGACTGGCAGGAGATACGGCCCCCGAGCCGTATCTCCCTTCCTACATACCTGGCAATCTTTACAAACATTTTGCAATCCGCCTGGATTTCCCCACACAGACTCACGCCATAATCTCATCTGCTTTTCATATAAAAATAACCACTTATATATTTTGGAGTTATGGTAATGAGAAACCGTTTCCCCGTTACGCTCTGGCTGGCGCTGGTCGCGCTGGTCGCCGCGCTGGCACTGCCCGCGCGCGCCAACACCTGGCCCCTTCCCCCACCGGGCAGCCGGCTGGTAGGTCAGAATACGTTCCATGTGGTGCAGGATAACGGCGGTTCGCTGGAGGCGATTGCCAAAAAGTACAATGTCGGCTTTCTGGCCCTGCTGCAGGCCAATCCCGGGGTTGACCCCTATGTTCCCCGCGCCGGCAGCGTGCTGACCATCCCCCTGCAGACGCTGCTGCCCGATGCGCCGCGCGAAGGGCTGGTGATTAACCTCGCCGAACTGCGTCTTTACTATTACCCGCCGGGCAAGAATGAAGTGACCGTCTACCCGATCGGCATCGGCCAGCTGGGTGGAACCACCATCACACCGACGATGGTCACGACCGTGTCCGACAAGCGGGCCAATCCGACCTGGACGCCAACCGCTAACATTCGCGCCCGCTACAAGGCAATGGGGATTGAGCTGCCGGCGGTGGTGCCAGCCGGTCCTGACAACCCGATGGGCCATCACGCCATCCGCCTCGCCGCCTATGGCGGAGTCTATCTCCTGCACGGCACCAATGCCGATTTCGGCATTGGCATGCGCGTCAGCTCCGGCTGCATTCGTCTGCGCGACAATGATATTAAGGCGCTGTACAACGCCATCTCGCCAGGCACTAAGGTGAATATTATCAACACGCCAATCAAGGCGTCGGTAGAGCCGGATGGTCGCCGTCTGGTTGAGGTCCATCAGCCGCTGTCTGAGCATATCGACGACGACCCGCAGACCCTGCCCATTACGCTTAACGCGGCTATGACTGAGTTCAAACAGGCGCCGCAGACCGACGGGACGGTGATGGAGCGTGCGATGAATTACCGCTCGGGTATGCCCATTGACGTCACCCGTCATTTCGCGCCAGGCCCGCAGTCGATGTAGTCTCATGTTGCAGAAAACAAAAAACCCGCCTGATGGCGGGTTTTTTGTTGGCAAGGGTCAAACAGGGGTACAACAGGGTCTTACTCATCGCTGTCCGGTGAAGGGGGCCGGGCAGCGACGCATCGGGCTTACTTGTAGATAACGGCGGTACCGTGAAGGGTATTCGGACCGGTTACCGAAGTAATACGGAATGAGGTGGCGCCCATCTCTTCTGCTTTCTGTGCCAGCTGGTCTTCCAGCGAGCCCAGGTTGGTCCCGGCAGAAGCAGAGATGGTGCCTACCTTATGCTGACCCGCTGGGGTGGACTGCACCTCAACAGCGGCAAAGCTGGCGAAAGAGAGTGAGCTAAGAACGGCGGCAATAGCCAGAGTATTAACGGTTTTCATGATTATTATACCTGTGCAGATGAATTTTTTAGTAGGGTCGTAAGTATTAACTTAACGATCGATAGGTAAATAGTAATGTGATCTACATCACACGTCAACGCATTTTTATAACGATCGTTTAACTATTTATAAAATGCTTAAATTTCATACTCATATGAATTATTTATTTTTAAACCAACAGCGCTGGCCCCGGAGATCGTTTATTTTTATAATGGCCTTTCACCAAACCAACATAGGTACAACGGCATCATGACAACTGACGTTCAAAGTTGCGCCAAAAAAAGCCGTGGCCGACCGAAGGTGTTCGACAGGGATGCGGCGCTGGACAAAGCCATGACACTCTTCTGGCAGCACGGCTATGAGGCGACCTCGCTCGCCGATCTGGTCGAGGCGACAGGAGCAAAAGCCCCCACCCTGTATGCGGAATTTGTGAATAAAGAAGGACTGTTCCGCGCAGTGTTGGATCGTTACATTTCGCGCTTTGCCGCGAAGCATGAAGCGGTGCTGTTTGCCGAGGGGAAACCCGTCGACGGTGCGTTGCGGGATTACTTCACGGCGGTCGCCACCTGCTTTACCAGCAAAGAGACGCCGGCTGGCTGTTTTATCATTAATACCTCCGCCGCGCTGGCCGCCTCCTCGACAGATATCGCCAATACCATCAAGTCACGCCATGCGATGCAGGAGCAGGCGCTGACCCAGTTTCTGCAGCAGCGGCAAGCGCAGGGCGAACTGCCCGCAGGCCGCGATGTCGCGCAGCTGGCGCAGTTTTTAAACTGTGTACTGCAGGGCATGTCGATTAGCGCACGGGAAGGCGCGGATTTCGATAAGCTGATGCAAATCACCGATACCACCTTCCGTCTCTGGCCGCAGCTCCTCGAGTCCTGATGCGCCCCGCTTCCGGCGGTATTCTGCCGCCGGATCCGCCCTCCAGTTCGCTTTACCCACACAAAACAGATTGATTTCTATTGTCTTTCCCCGCAAAAGATAAACGCAAATGATATTGATTGCGATATTCATTATGTGCAAAATCCTTTTTTGAGTTTTTCCAGATGTTTCGCATTGTAACTAATGCCGACCCGGCGTCGGCCTATAACAACGACAAAGCAACTTGCTCATAAAAGGAATGGATATGAAAAAGCGCCTCTGGGTGCTCCACCCTCTGCTGCTGGTCAGCACGCTGCCTGCGCTGGCGGCTCAGTCTGATGAAGACAGCATCATCGTTAGCGCAAACCGCACCCATCGCACCGTGGCCGAAATGGCCCAAACCACCTGGGTCATTGAGGGCCAGGAGATTGAGCAGCAGGTCCAGGGCGGGAAAGAGTTCAAAGACGTGCTGGCGCAGTTGATCCCAGGCATCGATGTGAGCAGCCAGGGGCGCACCAATTACGGGATGAACATGCGCGGGCGCGCCATCGTCGTGCTGATCGACGGCGTCCGGCTCAATTCCTCACGCACCGACAGTCGCCAGCTCGACGCCATCGACCCATTCAACATCGAACATATCGAAGTGATCTCCGGGGCGACCTCGCTGTATGGCGGAGGCAGTACCGGCGGGCTTATCAACATCGTCACCAAGAAAGGGCAACAGGATCGCCAGGTCGATCTCGAGGTGGGTAGCAAGAGCGGGTTTGCGAACAGTAACGATCATGATGAGCGCATCGCAGCGGCCGTCAGCGGCGGGACAGACCATGCATCCGGGCGCTTATCGGTGGCCTATCAGCGTTTCGGCGGCTGGTACGATGGCAATAATGATGCGCTGATCCTCGATAACACGCAAACGGGGCTCCAGCACTCTGACCGCCTCGACGTCATGGGGACGGGGACGATTGAGATCGATGACAACCGCCAGCTACAGCTTGTCACCCAGTATTATAAAAGCCAGGGCGATGATGACTACGGCCTGTGGCTCGGGAAGAACATGTCCGCGGTCACCAGCGGCGGCAAAGCGTACACCACCGACGGGCTCAATTCCGACCGTATCCCCGGCACCGAACGCCACCTGATCAGCCTCCAGTACTCCGATGCCGACTTCTTCGGCCAGAATCTGGTGAGCCAGGTGTACTATCGCGATGAGTCCCTCACCTTCTATCCGTTCCCAACGCTCACGAAAGGCCAGGTCAGTAGCTTCTCCTCGTCGCAGCAGGATACCGATCAGTATGGGGCAAAGCTGACCCTCAACAGTCAGCCGCTGGCAGGATGGGATCTCACCTGGGGTCTCGACGCCGATCATGAGACCTTCAATGCCAACCAGATGTTCTTCGATCTGCAGCAATCGCTGGCGTCCGGCGGGCTGCACAACGAATCGATCTACACCACCGGCCGCTACCCGGGATACAGCATCTCCAACGTCGCGCCGTTCCTGCAGTCCAGCTACGATCTGAACGATATCTTTACCCTCAGCGGCGGGGTTCGCTACCAGTGGACCGAAAATCGGGTTGACGACTTTGTCGGCTACGCCCAGCAACAGGATATCGCCAACGGGAAAGCGCGCTCCGCCGACGCCATCAAAGGTGGCAAAACTGACTACGATAACTTCCTGTTTAACGCCGGGATCGTGGCGCATCTGACCGAGCGTCAGCAGACCTGGTTTAACTTCTCGCAGGGCGTCGAGCTACCGGACCCTGGCAAATACTACGGTATCGGTAAATATGGCGCGGCGGTCAATGGTCATCTGCCACTGATTTCCAGCGTCAATGTCGGTGACTCGCCGCTGCAGGGAATCAAAGTTAATTCGTATGAGCTGGGCTGGCGCTACACCGGCGATAACCTGCGCACCCAGCTGGCGGCGTATTACTCGACGTCAGATAAGACCATCGTCGTCAACCGCACCGACATGACCATTGACGTTCAGTCCGACAAACGGCGTATTTATGGCGTTGAGGGGGCGGTCGATTACTTTATTCCAGACAGCGACTGGAGCGTCGGCGGCAACTTCAACGTGCTGAAATCGCAGGTGCAAACCGACGGCCGCTGGCAAAAATGGGACGTCACCCTCGCCTCACCGTCCAAAGCCACCGCCTGGGTGGGCTGGGCACCGGATCCGTGGAGCCTGCGCGTGCAGAGCCAGCAGGTGTTTGACCTCAGCGACGCCGCCGGCAACAAGCTGGAAGGCTATAACACCGTTGATTTTATTGGCAGTTACGCGCTGCCGGTGGGGAAACTGACCTTCAGTATCGAAAACCTGCTTAATGAGGACTATGTCACCATCTGGGGCCAGCGGGCGCCGCTGCTCTACAGCCCGACCTACGGCAGTTCATCGCTGTACGAATACAAAGGCCGTGGCCGTACCTTCGGTCTGAATTACGCGTTAACCTTCTGATAAAAAAAGCCCCTCAGCCTGAGCGATTGAGGGGCTAATCAATAAACAAATCTGTTTTTAGATTTTGTTGTTCAGTACCAGCTGGCCATTGTTGTCCAACGGGATCTGGCTGCCAGGATTGTGATCCATACGGATTTTCCCCTGCTGATCGCCTATCTTATAGGTCACATCATAGCCCAGCATTTTATCGGATTTGTCATACACCGTTTTACAGCGCTGCTGGGTGGTGGTGTAGGTATCGTTGTCCTGCATCGCCCCCTGGAGCTGGTTGCCGGCATAGCCACCGCCCAGCGCCCCCACGACCGTCGCTACACTACGTCCGCGACCGCCACCAAACTGGTGGCCAATCACCCCACCCGCCACCGCGCCCAGTACCGAACCGGCGATGCGGTTTTCATCCTGGACCGGACGACGATGGGTCACCGTGACATTGCGGCATTCCTGACGCGGCGTTTTCACGGTTTCTTTAATCGGTGTACTGGAGACCACTTGCGCATACTGCGGGCCGCGATCTAACACGTTGAGACCAGCGACAGCTGCAACGCCCAGCGCGGCAGCCACGCCTATCCCTATACCCGCCAACATAGATTTATTCACGGGAGATCCTCCTTTGTTGCTGTTGATACAATTTTGCAACCGGACCCGGGAAGGCGCAAATCAGATAGCGGATGAAAAGTGCGAGAATTCGCAGCAAATCAAAGGGATTCAGAGGATTCTGAGCGGGATCGCCGCCGTTTCAGCAGACGAGCCCAGAGGCACCGCCAGGGTGCGCTCCGGGTAGAGACAACGATTAGTGCAGCTTAAGGCGCGGGCGAATGATGCGGTTGATGCGCCCGACCAGCATCATCAGGCCGGTCTTAAAGTAGCCGTGCAGGGCGATCTGGTGCATACGGTACAGGGAAATGTACACGAAGCGCGCAATGCGCCCTTCCACCATCATCGAGCCGCGCATCAGGTTACCCATCAGGCTGCCGACGGTGGAGTAATTAGACAGCGACACCAGCGAGCCATGGTCTTTATAGGTGTACGCCTTCAGCGGTTTGCCTTTCATCTGCGCCAGGATGTTGTTCAGCGCGCAGGTAGCCATCTGGTGCGCTGCCTGGGCACGCGGAGGGACAAAGCCGCCTTCCGGACGCGCACAGGAGGCGCAGTCGCCGATGGCGAAAATATCCGCGTCGCGGGTGGTCTGCAGCGTCGGCTCGACCACCAGCTGATTGATACGGTTGGTTTCCAGGCCGCCGATCTCTTTCATGAAATCTGGCGCTTTGATCCCGGCCGCCCAGACCATCAGATCCGCCTCAATATATTCGCCATCTTTGGTGTGCAGACCGCCCGCATCCGCGCTGGTGACCATGGTCTGCGTCAGCACCCGTACGCCCAGCTTGGTCAGCTCATTATGCGCCGCCCCGGAAATGCGCGGCGGCAGTGCCGGCAGAATACGCTCGCCCGCCTCGACCAGCGTGACGTTCAGCGCTTCGTTAGTCAGCCCTTTGTAGCCGTAGCTGTGCAGCTGTTTCACCGCATTATGCAGTTCAGCGGAGAGCTCCACGCCGGTAGCACCGCCGCCGACAATGGCGATGTTCACTTTACCGTTGGCACCCAAATTGGCGGAGTATTTGAGGAACAGGTTGAGCATTTCCTGATGGAAACGACGCGCCTGATGCGGGTTGTCGAGGAAAATGCAGTTCTCTTTCACGCCAGGGGTATTGAAGTCATTCGAGGTACTGCCCAGCGCCATCACCAGCGTGTCGTACGGCAGTTTACGCTCAGCCACCAACAGCTCGCCTTTTTCATTGCGCAGCTCGCCGAGGGTGATGGTCTTCCCTTCGCGGTTGATATCGACCACCGAACCCAGCTGGAACTGGAAACCGTGGTTGCGGGCATGGGCCAGATAGCTCAGCGCATCGACACCTTCATCCAGAGAACCGGTCGCCACTTCATGCAGCAGCGGCTTCCACAGATGGCTGTGGTTACGGTCCACCAGGGTGATTTTCGCTTTTTTATGGCGCCCTAACTTTTTCCCCAGCTGAGTTGCCAGTTCCAGTCCGCCAGCGCCGCCACCCACAATTACGATTTTTTTCAATGGCGTAGTCATGTGTACCCCTAAAATTATTAACCAATTGTTAAATAAAAGTTATGATAATAGCCTTTATTTAACAACAGGTTACGTCAATGAAACCATTCAGCACCGTCGAGAATACCATGAACGGTGCATTGGTCATACCAAAATTGATATGCATCAAGTTTTGTCGCGTATTTTTTCAGCGAAACCAATAAGTGTAGGCATAAAAAAACCCGCGCGGTGAACACGGCGCGGGTTTGGCGACAGGGGAAAAGGCTTAACCGAGGGTTTTAAACGCTTTCAGCCGCTGCAGGTGCGGCGAGATGTTTTTAAACTTATGGGTCTGCTCTTCATCCCAGATTATTTCATAATAATGGTGCAGGAGGTCGGCGGAACGCTGGCTGTCCAACGCTTCGTCCTGCCGGGAGAGCACCACCAGGCAGCGATCGCGATTCTTCTCACGGAAGTTGGTCACACACTTGGTGGCGATGTCAGCATACTCTTCCGGGCGGTCGATTTTGCCTTCCATGTTCTCATGCGGAAACAGGTTTGGATTGAACACCGCCTGGCGGATATCGCACAGAAAACCAATCCGCTCCGCCCAGTATCCGCCAAGGCCGACGCCGCAGATCAGCGGCCGGTCATCGGCGGTAAGCTGCAGCATTTTATCGACCTCTTTCAGCAAATGCTGCATGTCGTGCTTGGGGTGACGCGTACTGTAGCTAATCAACCGCACGTCCGGGTCGATAAACTGCAGCTGCATCACCTTCTCATGGTTACCGGGGCTGTTCGAGTCAAAACCGTGTAAATAGATAATCATCGCATCCTCACCAGACAACAACGCCCCACAGAGCGTTACGCGGACTTCGCCTCTTGCCAGCGCGCATGAAGCTGCTCCAGCTGGGCACTCACCGTTTTCCAACGGGCTGAATCCCTTAACTCCTGACGGGAAAAGGAACCTTTATGATACAATTTCGTAACACGCTCTGCTTTGATCGGCGACAGGTTATCCAGCACACTGACCGCGCCTTTACGATTATTGCAGACCAGTATCATATCGCAACCGGCGTCGAGCGACGCCTGACCGCGTTCGGCATAGCTGCCCATGATCGCCGCCCCTTCCATCGACAGATCGTCGGAGAAAATCACTCCGTCGAAGCCCAGCTCGCCGCGCAGCACCGTTTTTAACCAGTACGCTGAGCCGCTGGCCGGACGCGGGTCGAGCTCCGGGTAAATCACATGCGCAGGCATAATGGCATCCAGACGCTGTTCGGCGATGAGGCTTTTGAACACCGCCATATCGTGGTCGCGAATAACCGACGCCGGCCGCGGATCGAACGGAGTCTCTTTATGTGAATCGGCGGTCACCGCCCCGTGTCCCGGGAAATGTTTGCCGGTGGTTTTCATGCCCGCCGCGTGCATGCCGTCAATGAAGTGACGCGCTATCGCCAGCGCTTTTTGCGGATCTGCATGATAGGAACGTTCGCCGATCGCGGCACTGATATGGCCCACGTCCAGCACCGGCGCAAAGCTGATATCAATATCCATGGCGATCATTTCGCTGGCCATCAGCCAGCCGGCCTCAGCGGCCAGTTTGCCCCCCTCTTCCATTCCCAGCAGGGCGGCAAAAGACTGGGCTGCCGGTAAACGGGTAAAGCCTTCACGGAAACGCTGAACACGCCCCCCTTCCTGATCCACCGCCACCACCAGATGGTTCCGGGAGGCGTCGCGGATCTGGCGCACCAGCTCCCGTAGCTGCGCCGGATCATGATAATTACGGGTAAAGAGGATCAATCCTCCCACCAGCGGATGCGCCAGAATCTCTCGCTCTTCCGCATCCAGTTCATACCCTTCGACATCCAACATGACTGGGCCCACACTGACCTCTCTTATCCTTTACGTTCGTTGTCTAACTGACACCATATTTCATCTGCCAGCGTGATAAATTGCCGATCGCCGCTCTGCCGCCAGCGCATTTCATACCACCCCGCCATCAGCAGCAAGACCCACGGGCGCCAGCGTGCAACCTGCCGCCAAAGCTGCTGCGCGTCGATGGCCGCCCGCCGGGCATAGGCCGCCACCAGCTGGCGGCGCTGGTGAGGGGAAATCCACACCGCGGCCAGCTCCAGCGCGATATCGCCATCGCCGGCATATTCCCAGTCGATCAGCCTCAGGCCGGATTCGCTGTGGATAATATTGCCGGCATGGACGTCCATATGCAGCGGCGCCAGCCGCAGAGGACGGGGCTCGCCCTGGCGGCGCAGCCGCTGATGCCAGCGCAGCCAGCGCGGCGTGCGTCGTGCCGGATCGCACGTCTGCCAGTACTGGGCCAGCAGCGGTGCGAGGGTAACACGCCAGCCGAATCGCGGTTGCTGATGCACGTCATACAATAAGTCTGACAGCATCGGGCAGGCCGGTAACTCACTTTTCACCTCCCCCGCGCAATATTCCACCACCATCCAGCAGGGTGAGTAAAACAGCGGGGCTGGCGCCAGCCTGGCAGGCAGTTGGCGGAGCGCGCGATACTGACGGCGGAAATAACAGGAAGCGGCTGACGGGTCGTGCGGCTGACGCAGCACGTGCCGCCGGTCGCCGTCGCTGATAATCACACTGCCGCCGCTGAGGCCATTCTGGCTCAGCGAGGCGACAGGATGATAACGGGGGAAGAAGCGCGACAAGAGCTCATCGCGCGTCAGCTTATTGTTGCTGAACAGCACCTTTACCTGACCAGATAATCTCGCCGGTTTGCACCAGCATCAACTGCATCTTCAGTTCAGGCGCGTTGACGTTGCCGGTGGCATTGGAGTAAAGCACATACTGCGCGCCCACGTTGCGGGCGATACCCATGGCTTTGCTGCGGCTGCCGAGGCTGTCCTGCGGCGACAGGCCCAGCTGCTGTTTGGCGACCCCCAGCTGCTGCGCCGAGACCAGCGTAAACTTGCCGTTGCCGGCCAGCGCATTACGCAGCGCGGTAGTGGCTTCTCCCGCATTCAGCGTACCGTTGGTGCGGTTGTTCACGCTGTCAACCAGCAGAATGCTGCCCGCATTGACGCCGCTGGCCTGCAGCATCTGCCCCACCAGCGGCTGGACCGCGCCGTTCCAGTCATAATGACGCACGCGCGGCGCCGGCTGGCCCGACTGCTGATCCTGATGCTCAATGGGCCCCGGCTGCGACGGTACGGCAGGAACCGCCGGCACAGTCGGCACCGTTGGCTGCGGCTGCGCAGGCTGCTGCGGCTGCGGTTTGGCCTCTTCGACCGGCGCAGGCTTCTCACGTAACCCCGCACAACCTGCGAGGAATATCGCCAGTGCTGTGATTAACGCATAGCGACACATTTTCATCATTATAATTACCCCTTACAGATAAAGATAAAGGCGGGCCTTATGCGCCCCCAGGATATTGGCGCTACCATACAATGTCACCGAAGAGCGTGCCGGGACCACGATGGTGCGCGGCGCGTCCAGCGGGTGCATCTCCAGACCTCGGGCGTCATACCAGAAAAAACGATAATGCACGGTGACCGGCTGCTGGCGCTCGTTATACAGCGTTGAGGAGGCAGTGGCCTGGATCTCCGTCGCCACCACGGCAGGCTCGCTGGCGCTGATCCCGGCCGCCAGCACGCTCGATTCCATCACCAGCGCCTGCTGGTCAGAAACCGGGATCTCCGGATGTGAACTACACCCGGCCAGCAGTCCCGCCGCCAGGCAGGCGCCCAAAAGGGTCCTGAGCATGGCCTTAGCCTTTATGCGCCAGCATCGGGCCCAGCGGACGACCGCCCAGC
Source organism: Klebsiella sp. H-Nf2 (assembly GCF_002806645.1). Taxonomy (NCBI): domain Bacteria; kingdom Pseudomonadati; phylum Pseudomonadota; class Gammaproteobacteria; order Enterobacterales; family Enterobacteriaceae; genus Klebsiella; species Klebsiella sp. H-Nf2. Next base: position 50,375 of record NZ_PIBL01000019.1, on the reverse strand, counting down.
AGATGCATGTGGATATGGTAAACTTCCTGGCCGCCATGGCGGTTGCAATTAACGATCAAACGGTAGCCATCGTCGGCAAGACCTTCATCGCGGGCGATCTTCGCCGCGACGGTCATCATCCGGCCCAGCGCCAGCTCATGTTCGGTGGTGACGTCATTCACGGTAGGAATCAGAACATTCGGGACAATCAGAATGTGGGTGGGCGCCTGCGGGGAGATGTCGCGAAAAGCGGTCACAAGCTCATCCTGATAGACAATATCCGACGGGATCTCCCGGCGAATGATTTTGCTGAAAATCGTTTCTTCTGCCATGACTGATTCCTTATTAGTTTTATCCCATACGCTGGCCTGCTTCTGCAGATAAACGCGGACGCACAGGTTCAGATAAGAGTATGAGCGACATCCTCCCTCTCTTTCAACCTGAAAGCAGTTTTTCTTATTCAACTATAGACTTAGCTGCTGAGGGATTAAGCATTTGCCGGACAATCTCCAGGGTTATCGCCTCAGAAAACCTCACCTCGTAACGTAAAAAAGGCAGCCAATAGGCTGCCTTAGTCTCCCCGATACTACGTCTTAACTGTTACGGATGTACTCATCCATTTCAGTTTTCAGGTTATCGGACTTGGTACCGAAGATGGCCTGTACGCCAGAACCTGCCACTACCACGCCAGCGGCGCCCAGTTTTTTCAGGCCAGCCTGGTCAACTTTCGCTACATCCGCCACGCTAACACGCAGACGAGTAATACATGCGTCGAGGTTGGTGATGTTCTCTTTACCGCCGAAAGCGGCGATCAGAGCCGGAGCCATCTCGCTGGTTGCGCCAGCTTTGCTCTCTTCGGTGGTATCTTCACGACCCGGTGTTTTCAGATCCAGGGCTTTAATCAGCACGCGGAAAATGACGTAGTACACGATCGCATAGCAGATACCGACAATCGGGAACAGCCACAGCTTGCTGCTGTTACCGGACAGGACGATAAAGTCGATCAGGCCGTGGGAGAACGAGGTACCGTCACGCATACCCAGCAGGATACAGATCGGGAACGCCAGACCCGCCAGAATGGCATGGATAACGTACAGGATCGGCGCCACGAACATGAAGGAGAACTCGATCGGCTCGGTGATACCGGTCAGGAACGAGGTCAGCGCGGCGGAGATCATGATACCGCCCACTTTGGCGCGGTTTTCCGGTTTAGCAGAGTGCCAAATCGCGATAGCCGCTGCCGGCAGACCGTACATTTTGAACAGGAAGCCGCCAGACAGTTTGCCCGCGGTCGGGTCGCCTGCCATGTAGCGCGGGATATCGCCGTGGAACACCTGACCAGCCGCGTTGGTGTATTCGCCGATCTGCATCTGGAAAGGTACGTTCCAGATGTGGTGCAGACCAAACGGCACCAGGCAACGCTCGATGAAACCGTAGATGCCAAACGCTACCACTGGGTTCTGATAAGCAGCCCACTGGGAGAAGGTCTGGATCGCGGAACCGATCGGCGGCCAAATGAAGGAGAGGATCACGCCGGTGAAGATAGCGGCCAGACCAGAGATAATCGGTACAAAGCGCTTGCCCGCAAAGAAGCCCAGGTATTCTGGCAGCTTGATGCGATAGAAGCGGTTGAACATGTACGCGGCGATAGCACCGGAGATAATACCGCCAAGCACGCCGGTATCAGCCAGGTGTTTTGCCGCAATCTCTTCAGCAGGTAAATGCAGCACCAGCGGCGCAACAACCGCCATGGTTTTCACCATGATGCCGTAAGCCACGACTGCAGCCAGTGCGGATACACCGTCGTTATTAGTGAAGCCGAGGGCCACACCGATAGCGAAGATCAGCGGCATGTTGGCGAAAACTGAACCGCCTGCTTCTGCCATAACGTGGGAGACCACGGCTGGCAGCCAGCTGAAGTTTGCGGAACCGACGCCCAGCAGGATACCTGCGATAGGCAGTACGGATACCGGCAGCATCAGCGATTTACCGACCTTCTGCAGGTTAGCAAATGCATTCTTAAACATAATTGAGAGTGCTCCTGAGTATTTGGTACTTTTTTACGTTTTCACGCATTGGCCCGGGGGGAGAACCGTGCCGTGGACAGGACATCTAAGCGCCCTTTATTTATTACACAGAGTAAAATAATTAACGGGATGATTGTTTGACGGCTATCACGTTTCAATCAGCCTTCCGGTAAAAATTTACATCAGCTTACATAAGTTGTATCTGGATGTTGCCAAAAAACCTTCACCGCCACTTTTGTGGCGGTGAACTTTACTCGCTTTGGTTATTAATTACGAGCCTTAAAATAATAGGCAGATCAAGCAGGTTGCAAGCGGGCGGGGTCAATGTGGAACAGGGTGGCAAAATTGTCAGTGGTCTGCTGGGCCAGTTGCTCCAGCGACACACCTTTCAGCACCGCCATGTATTCCGCAACGTCACGGACCAGCGCCGGCTGGTTCTCTTTGCCGCGATGGGGGACTGGCGCCAGATACGGCGAATCGGTCTCCACCAGCAGACGATCCAGCGGAACATAGCGCGCTGCATCGCGTAGCTGCTCGGCGTTACGAAAAGTGACGATGCCGGAAAACGAGATATAGAACCCCATGTCGAGCAATTTACCCGCTGTCTCCCTGTCCTCAGTGAAACAGTGTAGTACGCCACCGCAATCCGTCACGTTTTCTTCGCGTAAAATGGCCAGGGTATCGGCGCGCGCGTCGCGAGTGTGGACGATCACCGGCTTATTCAGCTCGCGGCCAATGCGAATGTGGTCGCGAAATGAGGTTTGCTGCTGGGCTTTGGTTTCCGGGGTATAAAAATAATCCAGACCGGTCTCCCCCATCGCCACAACGCCCTCTTCCGCCGCCAGCGTGCGCAGCGTCTCCACATCGTAGGGTTCGTCCTGGTTTAACGGGTGCACGCCGCAGGAGAAGACGACGTTATCACGCGTCCCCACCAGCTCGCGCATACTGCGGTAGCCGGGCAACGTCGTGGCGACCGCCAGGCAGAATTTCACATCACGCGCGGCCGCTTTTGCCAGAACGTCGTCGACGTTTTTGTGCAGGGTTTGATAATCCAGACCATCAAGATGGCAGTGGGAGTCGACTAAAAACATAATGTCTCACTCAGAGGTGGGATACGGGTAAAACCGTCCCGGGTTGCAGGTAATGTTCCCAGCGCAGCAAGCGCTCGGTGAGCAGCAGTTCGCGGTTGACGCCGACGACGTTCAGCAATTGCTCGCGGCAGGTACAGACGTCATGGGCGATCGCCTGCAGGCGGGCGGCGGGCAGGCTGTGCGCCAGCTGCTCCAGCAGCGGCCAGACGTCCGGGTTACTTACCAGGGCAATCCCCTGCTGTCGTTTTTGCGCATCGACCAGCAGCGATGCCAGCCAGTGCAGGCGAACCGCCACCTGTTCATGATTGAGTATCGGCAGCAATGCCAGCCAGTCGCCGCTCGCCAGGGTGCTTGCCAGCGCCTGACACAGCTGCTGACGCGCCGTCCACTGCGGCTCCTGTAACAGTTCGAGCGCCGCGGCTGGCGCGCTGGCGCACAGACGCAACGCCGTCAGTAGCGCCTCCTGCGGCAGGCTCACCTCACGCTCCAGCCAGGCCAGAGCATAAGATTCCGTCGGCGGCGACAGGTGGTGCAGACGACAGCGGCTGCGCAGGGTCGTCAGCAGACGCGCCGGCTCCTGGCACGCGAGGAAGAACCAGGTATTCTCCGGCGGCTCTTCCAGCGTCTTCAGCAACGCGTTGGCGGCGGCATCTGTCAGTAAAGCGGCATCGCTAATCCACACCACTTTCGCCCCGCCCAGGCGCGCGCGCTCATAGAGCTTTTCGTTGACATCGCGCACCGCATCAATGCCCAGCGCACTCTTGCCCTTTTCAGGGGCCAGCGGATAGTAATCAGGATGCGTGCCGGCCTGCATTAGCTGGCAGCTGTGGCAATGGCCGCAGCTTTTATGCCCTTCGGGCTGGCGGCACATCAGGAAGCGGCACAGCGCGTAAATCAACGCCTCACCGCCCATTCCGCTCAGAGACTGTAACAGTAAGGCGTGGTGGCCTCGTCCGGCCTGATAGCTACCGACCAGTTGCTCGAACGACGGGCGCAACCACGGATACCATTTCATGCCGGTTGCTCCGCCATCCACTGGGCAATCGTGGCGCGAATGTCGCGAGCGACGGCGTCGAGCGGCTGGGTCGCGTCAACCGTGCGGATCGACGGGTCTGCAGCGGCCAGCTCAAGGTAGCGCGCACGGGTGCGATTGAAGAAGTTCATGGACTCCTGCTCAATGCGATCAAGCTCGCCGCGGGCCCGGGCGCGCTGCAGCCCCACCTCCGGCGTGACGTCGAGGTACAGGGTCAGATTGGGGCGGAAATCGCCGAGTACCGCATCGCGCAGCGTCGCCAGCATCGTACGGTCGATTCCCCGGCCGCCGCCCTGATAAGCCTGAGTCGACAGATCGTGACGATCGCCGATCACCCACTGGCCGCGGGCCAGCGCAGGCTTAATCACGGTCTCCACCAGCTGGACGCGCGCCGCGTAAAACATCAGCACTTCCGCTTTATCATTAATGACTTCATCACCCGTGGACTGGATATCCAGCACCAGGCTACGCAGTTTTTCGGCAAGGACAGTGCCCCCCGGCTCGCGGGTAAACACCATATCGTGAATACCTGCCGACTGCAGCGTCTCCACCACCAGTTGACGTGCGGTGGTCTTCCCGGCGCCCTCCAGCCCCTCGATGACGATATAGTTACTGCGCATTTTTTTCCTTAAGTACTTTCAAATAGTCCTGCACCGCACGGTTGTGACTGGCCAGGTTTGTGGTAAACGTATGGCCCCCTTTTCCGTCGGCGACAAAATAGAGATATGACGTTTTCGCCGGATGGGCGGCCGCCTTCAGCGATGCCTCGCCCGGCACTGCGATAGGACCAGGCGGCAGGCCGCTGATGGTATAGGTATTGTATGCGGTCGGCGTCTCGAGATCCTTACGCGTTAACTTACCAGTATACCCCTCGCCCATCCCGTAGATCACGGTCGGATCGGTCTGTAAGCGCATACCGATGCGGAGACGGTTGATAAATACCGACGCGACGCGGTCGCGCTCTTCCGCCACCGCGGTCTCTTTCTCAATAATCGAGGCCATGGTCAACAGCTGGTTCTGATCGGCATAGGGCAGATTCTCCATCCGTCCTTCCCAGATCTTCGCCACTTCCGCGACCATTTTCTGATGCGCACGCTTGAGGATGGCGATATCGCTGGTATTGGCGGTGTACATCCAGGTATCCGGCCAGAACCAGCCTTCCACCCAGTCAGCATGCTCAAGACCTAACGCCTTAGCCACCGTCGCGTAGCTATCATCATCGAGAGTGTGCTTCACGTACGGGGCATCACGCAGCTGGCGAAGGTAGTCGCTGACGCGCATGCCTTCGACAAAGCGCAGCGGAAACTGCGCCTCTTTACCGCTGGCCAGCAGCTGCAGCATCTCGCGTACCGTCATCTGCGGCGTGAAGCGATAGGTCCCGGCTTTGAAGTGAGACAGCTCAGGTTCCACCCGCAGCAGCCACTGGAAAACGCGGGGGCGATTGATTACCTTTTCGCGATAAAGATCCTGACCCAACGCCAGACGGCCGGTACCGGTCTCCAGGGTGAAGATGGTCTCTTCTTTAATCAGCAGCTTGCTGTCCGCCAGCTGGCGTACCTTCCACATGCCTGCCGCTGCAGCGATGCCCAGCACCACCACCAACAGCAGAATAAAACGTAACATTTTCTTCATACTAACCAGACAGCTCACACAAAGGGGCTAAAAAATGGTAAAGCTCGCGCGAGGACCAGACGGTCTCCTCCCAGCGACGAACCGGCACCAGCGGCATCAGCGCATTGCAGATCAGCACTTCATCGGCTTCCCGCAATGCCTCAGGACGCGCTGTCACTTCGACAACGCGAAATGTCGATGGTGCCAGCTGCGCGATACAGTGCTGCCGCATAATGCCGTTGACCCCGGCGTAATCGAGTCGCGGAGTAAATACATCCCGTCCCTGACGCCAGAATAAATTCGCGGCACAGCATTCCGTAAGCCACCCGTCACTGTCAAGGACCAGCGCCTCATCGGCGTCCGTCTGCTCAAGATGAGAGCGGATCAGCACCTGCTCAAGGCGATTAAGATGCTTCAGGCCGGCAAGCCAGGGGTTACGACCCAGGGGCACCGGGCTCTGGGTCAGAGTAATGCCCTCCTCCCGCCAGCGCGCATAATGCGCCGGGAATGGAGAGACACTGAGAATGCGGGTGGGCGACACGCAGCCCGCCGTACTGTATCCCCTACCCCCAACGCCGCGGGTGAGGATCACCTTCAACACGCCCTGCGCGTGCGGCCGCGCCAGACGCTGCATCTCTTCGCTCAGCGTCAGCCAGTCGTGAAATGGTATTTGTAATTTTTCACAGGTTGTCTGCAAACGCGCCAGATGAGCCGTCAGCAGCGCAACCTGCCCCTGCTGAATGCGGGCGGTAGTAAAACAGCCGTCGCCAAACTGGGTGGCGCGATCGTTCGCTGCCAGCGTGTCCTGTGCAACGCCATTTATCAAGAACATAAAGGACTCCTTTTCACTGGTCAGTCAGTGTCTCAGGACCCAGAGCAGAGGACAAGCGGAGAAAACTGAATAAAAAAAGGCCCGACAAACGGGCCTTTTGTTAAAGCAGTACCGGGGCAAGCCCTGTCACACTTTTTTGAAGATCAACGAACCGTTAGTGCCGCCAAAGCCGAAGGAGTTGCACAGGGTGTACTCCAAACCGGAAACCTGACGCGCTTCGTGCGGAACGAAGTCGAGGTCGCAGCCGTCATCCGGGTTATCGAGGTTGATCGTCGGCGGAACCGCTTGATCGCGCAGCGCCAGGATAGAGTAGATCGACTCTACCGCCCCTGCCGCGCCCAGAAGATGCCCGGTCATGGATTTGGTGGAGCTCACCATGACGCGGCTCGCCGCATCGCCGAAGACAGACTTAACCGCCTGCGCTTCCGCTTTATCGCCAGCCGGCGTCGAGGTGCCGTGGGCGTTGACGTAGCCAATCTGACCAGGTTCGATGCCCGCATCGCGAATGGCATTCACCATCGCCAGCGCGGCACCCGCGCCATCTTCCGGCGGTGACGTCATATGATAAGCATCGCTGCTCATCCCAAAGCCAACGATCTCGGCATAGATTTTCGCGCCGCGTTTTTTTGCATGCTCGTACTCTTCCAGCACCACCATGCCCGCGCCGTCGCCCAGCACAAAGCCGTCGCGATCTTTATCCCACGGACGGCTCGCCGCCTGCGGGTTGTCATTGCGCGTGGAGAGCGCACGCGCCGCGCCGAAGCCACCCACGCCAAGCGGGGTACTGGCTTTTTCCGCACCGCCTGCCACCATCGCATCGGCATCGCCATAGGCGATAATGCGCGCGGCCTGGCCAATGTTGTGCACGCCTGAAGTACACGCGGTCGCGATAGAGATACTTGGTCCACGCAGACCAAACATGATGGTCAGATGCCCGGCCACCATGTTAACAATTGTGGAAGGAACGAAGAATGGGCTGATCTTACGCGGTCCGCCGTTAACCAGCGAACTGTGGTTTTCTTCGATCAAGCCGAGACCGCCAATACCGGAGCCGATAGCGGCGCCAATACGGGTTGCATTCTCTTCCGTCACTTCAAGGCCAGAATCCTGCATGGCCTGAACGCCAGCGACAATTCCATATTGAATGAAGGCATCCATCTTGCGCTGTTCTTTGCGCGAGATGATGTCCTCACAGTTAAAATCCTTTACTAAGCCAGCAAATTTCGTTGCATAGGCGCTAGTATCGAAATGGTCGATCAGGCTGATGCCACTCTGACCGGCAAGGAGAGCTTTCCAGGTAGACTCTACGGTATTGCCGACAGGAGACAACATGCCCAGTCCGGTCACAACTACACGACGCTTAGACACGTTTGTCCTCCAGGGAGGGAAAATAGATTCTTGTGGGACAAAAAAAAGATAAAACTCAGGCGGTCGAATGACCGCCTGGAGATGTTCACTTACGCCTGGTGGCCGTTGATGTAATCAATGGCAGCCTGAACGGTGGTGATTTTCTCAGCTTCTTCGTCCGGAATCTCAGTATCAAACTCTTCTTCCAGAGCCATTACCAGCTCAACGGTGTCAAGAGAATCAGCGCCCAGGTCTTCAACGAAGGAAGCATTGTTGGTAACTTCTTCCTGCTTAACGCCCAGCTGCTCGCCGATAATTTTCTTAACGCGTTCTTCGATAGTGCTCATACTCTTAAATTTCCTATCAAAACTCGCTTTCGCGATGGTTTTCGTAGTGTATAAAATGTTGAAAAATTTGCAACTAAATCCCGGCAGGTCTTACCACGATTTTGCGCTATTTTGAGGCCGTTTGCCCTAAGAACGCAAATCTTTTCGCACAAAACCGCACAGGGAACCGTGCGAAGTGCGCGGTTCCTGAACGTTTTGCACAAATCTCGGTCAGACCATGTACATTCCGCCGTTAACGTGCAGCGTTTCACCAGTGATGTAACTTGCTTCGTCAGAGGCTAAAAATGCAACCGCGCTGGCGATTTCATTTGGGGTGCCAAGGCGCCCCGCAGGAACTGCCGCCAGCGTACCCGCACGCTGCTCATCGGTCAGCGCACGCGTCATGTCCGTTTCAATAAAGCCCGGAGCAACAACGTTTACAGTAATACCGCGTGACGCAACTTCACGCGCCAGTGATTTACTGAAGCCAATCAGACCCGCTTTCGCCGCAGCGTAGTTGGCCTGACCCGCATTTCCCATGGTACCAACCACAGAACCGATAGTGATAATACGTCCATGACGCTTTTTCATCATAGCGCGCATTACCGCTTTTGACAGACGGAAAACAGATGACAGGTTGGTTTCGATAATATCGTTCCACTCATCATCTTTCATGCGCATTAACAGGTTGTCGCGAGTGATCCCGGCATTATTCACCAGGATATCCACTTCGCCAAACTCTGCGCGCACATTTTCCAGAACAGATTCAATAGATGCCGGGTCGGTCACATTCAACATCAGACCTTTACCGTTGGCACCTAAGTAGTCGCTGATGGCCTGCGCGCCGCTTTCGCTGGTCGCAGTACCGATAACTTTCGCGCCACGAGCGACGAGCGTTTCAGCGATTGCACGGCCAATACCGCGGCTTGCACCGGTAACCAGCGCGATTTTTCCTTCAAAACTCATGGTTTTCCTCTTTTATTGCTCAAGCGCCGCAGACATCGCCGCCGGCTCGTTAAGCGCGGAAGCGGTCAGGGTGTCAACAATACGTTTGGTCAGACCGGTGAGGACTTTACCCGGGCCAACCTCATACAGATGCGTTACGCCCTGAGCAGCCATAAACTCAACGGTTTTGGTCCACTGAACCGGGCTGTACAGCTGGCGCACCAGCGCGTCGCGAATGGCGTCTGGCGTGGTTTCGCATTTCACGTCGACGTTATTCACCACCGGAATCGTCGGCGCGTTGAAGGTGATTTTCTGCAGCTCCAGCGCCAGTTTTTCTGCAGCTGGTTTCATCAGCGCGCAGTGGGAAGGCACGCTCACCGGCAGCGGCAGCGCACGTTTGGCGCCTGCAGCTTTACATGCAGCGCCCGCACGTTCAACGGCCTCTTTGTGCCCGGCGATAACCACCTGGCCCGGCGAATTGTAGTTCACCGGCGAAACCACCTGCCCTTCGGCGGACTCTTCACACGCTTTGGCGATAGAAGCGTCATCGAGACCGATAATCGCGGACATGGCGCCGGTACCTGCCGGTACGGCTTCCTGCATGAATTTCCCGCGCAGTTCTACCAGACGAACGGCATCCGCGAAATCGATAACCCCTGCGCAAACCAGCGCGGAGTATTCGCCGAGGCTGTGACCCGCCAGCAGCGTCGGCGCTTTGCCGCCCTGCTGCTGCCAGACGCGGTACAGCGCCACGGAGGCGGTCAGCAGCGCCGGCTGGGTCTGCCAGGTTTTATTCAGTTCTTCTGCCGGGCCCTGTTGAGCCAGCGCCCACAGATCGTAACCCAACGCTGCGGAAGCTTCACCGAAGGTCTCTTCAATCACCGGCCAGGTGGCAGCCATATCGGCCAGCATACCTACGGCCTGAGAACCCTGTCCCGGGAACACAAAAGCAAATTGCGTCATGTTTAAATCCTTATACTAAAAACGAACCAGCGCGGAACCCCAGGTGAAACCGCCACCGAAGGCTTCCAGCAAAATCAGCTGACCGCGTTGAATGCGGCCATCGCGGACAGCCTCATCCAGCGCGCAAGGAACTGACGCCGCGGAGGTGTTGCCATGGCGGTCAAGCGTCACGACGACGTTATCCATCGACATGCCCAGTTTCTTCGCCGTCGCGCTAATGATACGCAGGTTAGCCTGATGCGGCACCAGCCAGTCCAGCGCCGAGCGCTCAAGATTGTTGGCTGCCAGCGTCTCATCAACGATATGCGCCAGTTCGGTGACCGCCACTTTAAAGACTTCATTGCCGGCCATCGTCAGATAGATCGGGTTTTCCGGATCGACGCGATCGGCGTTCGGCAGGGTCAGCAGTTCACCATAGCTACCGTCGGCATGCAGGTGCGTCGAGATAATGCCAGGCTCTTCAGACGCGCCCAGCACCACGGCGCCGGCGCCGTCGCCGAAAATAATAATCGTTCCGCGATCGGCCGGGTCACAGGTGCGCGCCAGCACATCGGCCCCCACCACCAGCGCATAATCCACCGCGCCGTTTTTCACGTACTGATCGGCGACGCTCAGCGCATAGGTGAAACCGGCGCAGGCGGCGGCGACGTCAAACGCCGGACAGCCCTTGACGCCCAGCATAGACTGAATCTGGCATGCCGAACTCGGAAACGCATGCGTGCCGGAGGTGGTCGCAACGATAATCAGACCAATTTGCTCCGCGGACACGCCCGCCATCGCCAGCGCCTGCTTTGCGGCTTCAAAGCCCATCGTAGCAACTGTTTCATGCGCTGCGGCAATACGACGCTCACGGATACCTGTGCGGGTGACAATCCACTCGTCAGAGGTCTCTACCATTTTTTCCAGGTCGGCGTTTGTACGCACTTGCTCGGGCAGATAGCTGCCGGTACCAATAATCTTCGTATACATGTACGCTCAGTCACTCTTGGGTAATATACCCGCCTCTTTCAACCTGCCGCGGCGTCAATCGTGGCCATTCGTCCCGCTTTGCTGTCGGGAGTTCACGTCACTGTCGCTTTCCGGCAGCGCGAAACCAGCTGGGTATAAAGATTCCAGGCGCGCGGCGATCCGTTGAGGAATTTGCCGCTGCACCGCCTGCACTGCCTGCTCTATCGCGACGCTAAAGGCGCGTTGATTGGCAGCACCATGACTCTTGATCACGGAACCGCGCAATCCTAACAGACAGGCGCCATTATACTGGTCGGGGTTGAGGTGACTGAATCGCCTCGCCAGGCTTTTTTGTAACCAACGTTTTAATAACAGCAGCCACCACGACCGTTTTTTGCCCTCTCCCTGAGATTTCAGCAGCGAAAGGAACATTCTGACAACACCTTCCATGGTTTTTAATGTGACGTTGCCCGTGAATCCATCACAAACCAGCACATCGGTTTTTCCGGTCAACAATTCATTGGCTTCAAGATAGCCGATGTAGTTGAGGGAAGGCAGCGTTTTAAGCACTGCGGCAGCATCGCGAATGCTGCTGAGGCCTTTCATCTCTTCTTCGCCGATATTCAGCAAGGCGACGCGCGGGTTGGTAATGCCAACCACTTCCTCCGCCAGCACCGCGCCCATGACGGCGAACTGCACCAGCATCGTGCTGTCGCAATCGACGTTGGCGCCGAGATCCAGCACCACGGTTTTGCCCTTCTGTTGGTGCGGAAGAACCGTCACCAGCGCCGGCCGCTCAATACCTTCGATCGGTTTCAGCAACAGTTTCGCCAGCCCCATCAGCGCGCCGGTGTTGCCGGCGCTGACGCAGGCTTCCGCCCGCCCTTCTTTCACAAGCTCCAGCGCCACGCGCATTGAGCTTCCGCGACTGCTGCGGATAGCCTGTGCGGGTCGCGCATCACTGGCAATAACTGACTGCGCAGGAATAACCTGCAGACGCGAACGTTGTTCGAAGTCAGCTTTGGCGAGTAATGGCGTGATGGCGTCGGGGTCGCCGACTAAAAGAAGTGTGAGTTGCGAATTAGAGTTCAGTGCCTGCAGTGCTGCAGGCACCGTCACGGATGGGCCAAAATCGCCCCCCATGACATCTAACGCCAGGGTTAGACGTGTCAAGGTATCGTCGCTGCCCGGTTCGGTGATTCCCCAGTTGCCCGGGGAGTCCTCACTAAGCTTCATCACGCTGGCACTCGCGAATATTCACGCTGCAGACGCAACAATTCGGGCATTGATGCCCCTGGTGACCGGGTTAACCGAGTTTCCAGGGACGCACACGCCCGCCATGGCCTGCAACGGGAAATCCTGCGAGTATCGCGTGATTACTTAGCGATAACCTTGCGACCGCGGTAGAAACCGTCGGCAGTGATGTGGTGACGCAGGTGCTTCTCACCAGAAGTTTTGTCTACAGACAGGCTGGTGACTGCGGTCAGCGCGTCATGGGAACGACGCATGCCACGTTTGGAACGGGTTGGTTTATTCTGTTGTACGGCCATGGACCTTACTCCTCAATTACTTACGCTTTAAGCTGGCTAATACGGCAAATGGATTTGGTTTTTGTGCCTCTTCAGGCAGTTCGCCAAAGACCATGTCCGCGTCGGACACTTCACAGTGTTCAGAATCATGCACCGGAACTACGGGCAGGGAGAGGATAATTTCATCCTCGACCATTGCCTGCAGGTCGATTTCACCGAATTCGTTAACCTCAATCGGCTCATACGCTTCCGGTAGTGCTTCGGCCTGTTCGTCATTTCTGACGGGGCTAAAACAATACGTGGTGTGGACGTGATGAGGGAACGGTTTCCCGCAACGCTGGCATTCGAGGGTTACCGTCACCTTTGCATCGCCAGTGATGACGGCGAGACGCTGGTTATCGATAGCGAACGACATGCTGCATTCCACATCGCTGTCCACGCTGACTACAGAATCGGCTACACGTTCAACCTGATCGCGGGCATAGATGCCTTCGTAATCAAGGCGTTTTTGAGCCGTGCGGACCGGATCAAGAGTCAGGGGTAATTTTACCTTTTGCATAGGGCGCGCATATTAACTTTGTAATGTCATAGAGTCAAAGAAAAAGGCAGCCTCAGGTTGCCTTTTGCCATTTATTCGCACACATTGCGGCGCATAGTTTAAGATGATGCTCTGCGAAGCGCTATATGTGGATGAAAAAATATGTCTGAACTTATCCTCGCGTCAACCTCTCCCTGGCGGCGCATGCTGCTGGAAAAACTGGGCTTACCGTTTGAATGTGCCGCGCCTGACGTTGACGAAACGCCGCTGCCGGAAGAATCCGCGCGTCAGCTTGTCACCCGGCTGGCACAAGCCAAAGCGCAAAGCCTGGCCACCCGCTACCCGCACCACCTTATTATAGGCTCCGATCAGGTTTGCGTATTAGACGGTGAGATCACCGGCAAACCGCACACCGAGGAAAAAGCCCGCCAGCAGTTGAGAAAGGCCAGCGGGACCATCGTCACCTTTTATACCGGTCTGGCGCTATACAACTCCGCCAGCGGCCATCTGCAAACCGAATGCGAGCCCTTTGACGTTCACTTTCGCCATCTCAGCGATAAAGAGATTGAAGGCTACGTCCGCAAAGAGAACCCGCTGCAATGCGCCGGGAGTTTCAAGAGTGAGGGGTTAGGAATTACGCTATTTGAAAGGCTGGAAGGCCGAGACCCAAATACCCTGGTCGGTTTACCCTTAATTGCGCTGTGTCAGATGCTGCGGCGAGAGAATAACAATCCGCTGTTAGGCTAAAGCGAAAAAAACGGCGGAACTGATTCCGCCGTTGTGCTTATTTGCTCTTACGTAGCACCTGTAAACAGTGCTTCAGCTGGTTATCCAGCGGCGCTTCAACGCGCATCACCTCCCCGCTCCCCGGGTGGGTAAACTTCAGCGCCGCCGCGTGCAGGAACAGACGGTTTAAGCCGGTACCGGAGAGCTGCTTGTCGAACTCGCGGTCGCCATAGCGATCGTCAAAAGCGATAGGATGGCCGGCATACTGGGTATGAACGCGGATCTGATGCGTGCGCCCGGTGACCGGGCTGCAGCGCACCAGCGTGGCGAATTCGTAACGCTCTTCAACTTTAAAGCGCGTCTCCGACGGTTTGCCTTCCTGACTCACGCGAACGATACGCTCTCCGCTCTGCAGAATGTTCTTCAACAGCGGGGCCTGCACCACTTTGGTATGCGACTGCCACTGACCGCGCACCAGCGCCAGGTAATCTTTCTGCATGCCTTTATCGCGCAGTTGCTCGTGCAGCGAACGCAGCGCTGAGCGTTTTTTTGCCACCAGCAGCACGCCGGAGGTATCGCGGTCGAGACGATGCACCAGCTCAAGGAAACGTGCCTCGGGGCGCAGGGCGCGCAGCCCTTCAATCACGCCAAAGCTTAGGCCGCTGCCGCCATGTACCGCAGTACCGGAAGGTTTGTTGAGCACCAGAATATGGTCGTCTTCATAGAGGATCACTTCAGAGAGCGCCGCTACTTTCTGCAGGTGTGGCGATACCGCCTCTTCTTCACGCTCTGCCACGCGCACCGGCGGGATACGGACTTCATCGCCCGCTTCCAGCTTATACTCCGGCTTCACACGCTTTTTGTTTACCCGCACTTCGCCTTTACGCAGGATGCGATAAATCATGCTCTTCGGTACGCCTTTCAATTGGGTACGCAAAAAGTTGTCGATACGTTGCCCCGCTTCATCAGCAGCAATGGCAATCATTTTTACGGTTGGGGTCTCAGTTTTCATGGTGCGCGATTCTAAATAGCCGGACGCATTAGCGCCACTCATTTTTATATGCTTATATTTATCATTATCCTGTTTTCACGGTTTACCTGTCCGCCATTTTGTTTGTTATTAGAACAATCTGTATGGGCAGGTGATAAAACTGTGAGTAACCGGGTGATAAAAGGTGAAAGTCAACTTGCTATAACAAGGTTAGCAATGGAATAATGAGACCGTTTTCCGTATTGCATCTTGTTAGAACAAGACATTAGCGGAATGACCAATTTTGTCTGACCGATCGCCCACGCAGCAATGGCGTAAGACGTTGTGATCTTTCAGACAGTTAGCGGGCTGCGGGTTGCAGTCCTTACCGGTACAGGCTCTATGGATTTCAAGTCGCAGGAAGGCGTCAACTCCGGGACTCCCGGGAGCTCATCTGGATCCTTTGATCGAGGTGAGCAGGTTAAGCCACCATGCCTGCAACGCGAAAGACGACGAGTATAAATGGAATATTCTCTGGTGATACATCCCAGGCTGTTCCCCTGAATAATTGCGCTGTGTTTCCGTTTGAAACACAGGCGACCGACACTCTGCGCCTCTTAAGCGCGCGACAACCGTGAGGTTGGCGACGTGAACCAGACACGAGGCCATCGGTTTTCCCCCGGAAAGGCATTACTCTGCCCGCAGCTTAGTCGTCAATGTAAGAATAATGAGTAAGTTACGATGAAAAGAATGTTAATCAACGCAACTCAGCAGGAAGAGTTGCGCGTCGCCCTTGTTGATGGGCAGCGCCTGTACGACCTGGATATCGAAAGCCCCGGGCACGAACAGAAAAAAGCGAACATCTACAAAGGCAAAATCACCCGCATTGAACCTAGCCTTGAAGCCGCGTTTGTCGATTACGGCGCTGAGCGTCATGGTTTCCTCCCCCTCAAAGAAATCGCCCGCGAATACTTCCCCGCTAACTACAATGCGCACGGTCGTCCTAATATCAAAGACGTGCTGCGTGAAGGTCAGGAAGTTATCGTGCAGATTGATAAAGAAGAACGCGGCAACAAAGGCGCTGCGCTCACCACCTTTATCAGCCTGGCAGGCAGCTATCTGGTCCTGATGCCGAACAACCCGCGCGCGGGGGGAATTTCCCGCCGTAT
The DNA here is from genome assembly GCF_002806645.1 of Klebsiella sp. H-Nf2. Classification (NCBI taxonomy): domain Bacteria; kingdom Pseudomonadati; phylum Pseudomonadota; class Gammaproteobacteria; order Enterobacterales; family Enterobacteriaceae; genus Klebsiella; species Klebsiella sp. H-Nf2. Next base: position 34,341 of record NZ_PIBL01000019.1, on the reverse strand, counting down.
CGAGGGTGACGATCGTACCGAACTGAAAGAAGCGCTGGCGAGCCTGGAGCTTCCGGATGGCATGGGCCTTATCGTTCGCACCGCTGGCGTCGGCAAATCTGCCGAAGCCCTGCAGTGGGACCTGAGCTTCCGTCTGAAACACTGGGAAGCGATTCAGAAAGCCGCGGAAAGCCGTCCGGCGCCGTTCCTGATCCACCAGGAAAGCAACGTGATTGTCCGCGCCTTCCGCGACTATCTTCGCCAGGACATCGGCGAAATTCTGATCGATAACCCGAAAGTGCTCGAGCTGGCCCGCCAGCATATCGCCGCGCTGGGTCGTCCGGATTTCAGCAGCAAAATCAAACTGTACACCGGTGAAATCCCGCTGTTCAGCCACTATCAGATCGAGTCGCAGATTGAATCCGCTTTCCAGCGTGAAGTTCGCCTGCCGTCCGGCGGGTCTATCGTTATCGATAGCACCGAAGCATTGACCGCTATCGACATCAACTCCGCTCGCGCAACTCGCGGCGGCGATATCGAAGAGACGGCGTTCAATACTAACCTCGAAGCGGCCGATGAGATTGCCCGCCAGCTGCGTCTACGCGACCTTGGCGGCTTGATCGTTATCGACTTCATCGATATGACCCCGGTTCGCCACCAGCGTGCGGTAGAAAACCGTCTGCGTGAAGCCGTCCGTCAGGACCGCGCGCGCATTCAGATCAGCCATATTTCGCGCTTCGGCCTGCTGGAGATGTCTCGCCAGCGCCTGAGCCCGTCGCTGGGCGAGTCCAGCCATCACGTCTGCCCGCGCTGCTCCGGCACCGGTACTGTGCGTGATAACGAATCGCTGTCGCTCTCTATTCTGCGTCTGATTGAAGAAGAAGCGCTGAAAGAGAACACCAAAGAAGTCCACGCTATCGTTCCGGTACCGATCGCCTCTTATCTGCTGAACGAGAAACGTGCAGCGGTGAGCGCTATCGAATCCCGTCAGGGTGATGTACGCGTCATTATCGTGCCAAACGACGAAATGCAAACGCCGCACTACTCCGTCCTGCGCGTGCGCAAAGGTGAAGAGACCTCAACGCTGAGCTATCTGCTGCCGAAGCTGCATGAAGAAGAGATGGCGCTGCCTGGTGACGAAGAGCCGGCAGAACGTAAACGTCCGGAACAGCCTGCGCTGGCCACCTTTGTGATGCCTGACGCACCGCCAGCACCGATGCTGGAAGAGCCTGTTGCCGCCCCTGTCGTCGTCGCAGCGACACCGGCCGTGGCCGCTGCACCGGCGCAGCCAGGACTGCTCTCGCGCTTCTTCAGCGCACTGAAAAATATCTTCTCTGGCACCGAAGAAGAAGCCAAACCTGCTGAAGTTCAGGTCGAGAAGAAAGCGGAAGAAAAACCGGAGCGTCAGCAGGAACGTCGTAAACCACGGACCAACAACCGCCGCGATCGCAACGACCGCCGTGATAACCGCGACAATCGTGACAACCGCGATAACCGCGATAACCGTGACAATCGCGACGCCCGTGCGGACAATGCCGAGGGCCGCGAGCCGCGTGAATCGCGTGAAGAAAACCGTCGCAACCGTCGCGAGAAGCAGCCGCAAAACGCAGAAGCGCGTGACGTTCGTCAGACCGTCGGCGATGATGCGGACAAGACCAAATCCCGTGACGAGCAGCAGCCGCGCCGTGAACGCTCCCGCCGCCGCAATGACGACAAACGTCAGGCGCAGCAGGAAACCAAGGTGCAGACGCGTGAAGAGCCGGAAGTGCAGGAGACTGAGCAGGAAGAGCGTGTGCAAACTCTGCCGCGTCGTAAACCGCGTCAGCTCTCCCAGAAAGTGCGCTTTGAGTCTACCGTCGCTGAGCAAACTGCCGAGATCGCGCCTGAGGCCGTTGTGGCTGAAGTCGCCGCCCCGCGCAGCGAGCCGGTGAACGCCGAACTGCCAGCGGTAGTGGAAAGCGTGGTGGAACACGACGAAAACGGCGAATCCCGTGAAGCTAACGGCATGCCGCGCCGCTCACGTCGTTCCCCGCGTCATCTGCGCGTCAGTGGGCAGCGTCGTCGTCGCTATCGTGACGAACGCTATCCGACCCAGTCGCCAATGCCGCTGACCGTCGCCTGCGCCTCGCCTGAGATGGCTTCCGGTAAAGTCTGGATCCGCTACCCGGTCGTTCGTCCGCAGGACCAGCTGCCGGAAGAGGTTCAGGTTCAGGACACCAGCGCCATTGAAGCCGTCGAAGCTGTAGCGGCACCGGTTGCCGTGGTTGAACCCGTCACTGCCGCGCCGGTTACCGTCGAGCCGGCGACCATGGAGCCAGTAACCGCTGAGCCGGTGGTCGTCGAACCCGTCGTCGCCGCCGAGCCGGTGATCGTTGATACTCCGGAAGTTGTCGAGCCAGCAGCTGTCGAGCCAGTCCCGGCCGAAGCGCCTCAGGCCATAGCGCCAGTGACGATCGACGCCGAGCCTGTCACGGTTGAACCTGAAGTGGTGGAAACGGCGCCTGTCGTTGAAGCGCCAGTAGAAACCATTGCGCCGGCTGCAGAAACCGTGGTGGAAGCACCGGTGACCGAAGCTGCCCCTACGGCCCCTGTCGAACCGGTCAAAGCTGAAACGCCGGTAAGCCAACCTGTGGTTGTGGCTGGCGATCGCCATGCTACCGCGCCGATGACCCGTGCGCCTGCTCCGGACTATGTCCCGGAAGCGCCGCGCCACAGCACCTGGGTGCGCCCGCCGTTCGCTTTTGAAGGTAAAGGCGCCGCCGGTGGTCATAGTGCGACCCATAAAGCCACCGCAGAACCGACCCGCCCACAGCCCGTCGAGTAAGCGTGCTTAATAAAAAAACCGGCCTCTGGCCGGTTTTTTTATGCGCTTTGCGGACGCTGCATCCCGGCCAGATCCGGCATGATCTCCCGCATCAGGTCAAGGAACTTACGCAAGCGTGTCGGATAATAGCGCGCCCAGGGATAAACCAGATGAACCGGCAGCGAGGCGGGACGCCACTGCGGGAACAGCTCAATCAGCCGTCCGGCGGCAATATCCTCCACGACCGTCCAGCTGGACACCATCGCCACCCCCAGCCCCGCCAGCGCGGTATTTCGCGCGACGTACAGGCTGTCAGTGCTCAGGCAGGGGGTGATGGCCGTCGAGACGATTTGCCCACTTTCCAGATGCCGGAGCCGTACCTCATGCTGATAAAAGGTATTAATGGCGATCCACGGCAGGCCGGATAGCGCCTCCAGCGAGGTTAACGGCGGGTACTTCGCCAGGAGTTCAGGGGAGGCCACCACACAGCGCGGCACTTCCGCCAGCAGCACGGATACCGTGGCTGGATCCACCTCCGCGCCAACGCGGATGGCGCAGTCGATATTATCGCTGAGAAAGTCGACGGTATTATCATTCAGCATCCACTCGACCGACAGTTGCGGATGACGCTGCAGAAATGCGACCAGCGGCGCCAGCAGCTGTTGCTGGCCAAAAGCATGGGGCGCCCGTACCCGCAGCACCCCCACGGGCTGATCGTCGGCAATACGCAGGTCATCCTCCAGCGCCAGCCAGGCGTCCACGACCTGACGGGCATGGCGATAACAGCGTTCGCCATCGTCAGTGAGCTTCATCGCATGGGTCGTGCGCAGGATCAACTTCACCCCCAGCAGTCCTTCAAGGGACTGCAGGCGGCGGCTGACGGTCGCCTGGGTGGTATCCATCTGCCCCGCGGCGGCGGAGAGTGAGCCGGCCTCTATAATACGAATATAGGTGCGCATCAGCTCAATGCGGTCTATACGCTCCTGTCTTTTCATTTTTCTTTTGCCTATACGTGCTACGTATAACCGTTTTACCACCAGCCCGGCTACCGCGCCAGCTGCATTCGGGGAAAAATAGCGCCATCGCATCTATGAGGTACTGATCATGACACCGACTTCCCTTTCCACCCGCGACGCAGGCTGGATTATCTTCATTCTCGCGCTCGGCGCTGGCTTTAGCGTTGCCTCTATCTATTATGCGCAGCCGCTGCTGCCGCTGATGGGCGCTAATCTCCACCTGTCGGTAGAAGGAATGGGCCTGGTCCCTACCCTGACGCAGGCTGGCTACGCGCTCGGCATTCTGTTCCTGCTCCCACTCGGCGACCGTCACGATCGCCGCCGGCTGATCCTGCTGAAGAGCGCAATGCTGGCGATCCTGCTGTTCCTGTGCAGCCTTACCGGCCAGCTCACCTCACTGCTGGTGGCCAGTCTGCTGATCGGCATGGCGGCCACCATGGCGCAGGATATCGTTCCTGCGGCGGCGATCCTCGCCCCGGCAGGTAAGCAGGGAAAAATGGTGGGCACGGTGATGACCGGACTGCTGCTGGGGATCCTGCTCTCCAGGACAGTCAGCGGCGTAGTGGGCGCCGTATTCGGCTGGCGGGTGATGTATCAGGCGGCTGCAGTCAGCGTTGCGCTGATTGGCCTGGTGATGTGGCGGGTCCTGCCACGCTTCGCCATTCACTCGACGCTGAGCTATCCGCAGCTAATGGCCTCAATGGCCCATCTGTGGCAGCGCTATCCGGCGTTACGCCGCGCCGCACTGGCTCAGGGGGCACTCTCTATCGCCTTCAGCGCTTTCTGGTCGACGCTGGCGGTGATGCTCTCAGAACACTATCACATGGGGAGCGCAGTAGCGGGTGGCTTTGGTATCGCCGGTGCCGCCGGGGCGCTGGCGGCACCACTGGCGGGCGGACTGGCCGATAAGTTTGGCGCCGGCAAAGTGACTCAGATGGGCGCAGCGCTGGTCACCCTCTCCTTCGCCCTGATGTTTATGCTGCCGCTGCTCCCTCTGCATGGCCAGCTGGCGCTGATTGCTCTCTCGGCTATTGGCTTCGATCTCGGCCTGCAGTCAAGCCTGGTGGCGCATCAGAACCTGGTTTACAGCCTGGAGCCGCAGGCCCGTGGCCGCCTTAACGCCCTGCTGTTCACCGTCGTCTTTATTGGAATGTCGCTGGGGTCAGTGCTGGGCAGCAAGCTGTACGTGCTGGCCGGCTGGAACGGAGTGGTCACGCTGGCCGTCGTCAGCGGGGCAATCGCCCTGGCGATCCGCCTGCTGGAGAATGCGCGCGTCATCGCAGCCGAACGCCGCACATCATAAAAAAACCCGCTTCGCCTGAGGCGAAGCGGGTTTCCTCTTACCCTCGCAATGGCTTACGCTGTGCGACGGGCAAACTCTTTTACGCGGAAACCCAACACCAGCAGCGTGGCGAAATAAGCCACCACTCCGGCGACCACCACCACCAGCAGGCGCATCAGACGGAACGGCATCGTCCCCTGAGACCACTCCGGCATGAGATGCATGACGCCCAGCAGCGCGGCGGCCATCACCACCACCGCCGCGATCAAGCGCAACAGGAAGGCTAGCCAGCCGGGCTGTGGAGTGAAAATTTTCTGTTTACGCAGTTGCCAGTACAGCAGCGCGGCATTGAGACAAGCCGCCAGGCCGATGGACAACGACAGACCCGCATGCTTGAGTGGGCCGATAAACGCCAGGTTCATCACCTGGGTCATAATCAGGGTGACAATGGCAATCTTGACCGGCGTTTTGATGTTCTGACGGGAATAGAAGCCAGGCGCCAGTACTTTCACCACGATAAGACCCATCAACCCCACGGAATAGGCCACCAGCGCACGCTGGGTCATCGCCGCATCAAAGGCGCTGAATTTACCGTACTGGAACAGGGCCACGGTCAGCGGCTTGGCGAGGATCCCCAGCGCCACCGCGCTCGGCAACGCCAGCAGGAAGCAAAGTCGCAGCCCCCAGTCCATCAGGCGGCAATACTCGTCATGGTTACCGCTGGCGAAGCTTTTTGACAATGACGGCAGCAGAATGGTGCCGAGCGCCACGCCCAGGACACCTGACGGAAACTCCATCAGACGGTCGGCATAGTACATCCACGACACCGACCCCGACACGAGAAACGAGGCGAAGATGGTATTGATGATAAGGGAGATCTGGCTCACCGACACGCCAAGGATTGCCGGCCCCATCTGCTTCACAACCCGCATTGCGCCAGCATCTTTCAAATTAATTCTGGGCAGAACCAGCATGCCAATCTTCTTCAGGTGCGGCAGCTGATAGGCCAGCTGCAGCACGCCGCCGACCGTCACCGCCCAGGCCAGCGCCAGCACCGGCGGATGGAAGTACGGCGCGGCAAACAGCGCAAAGCCAATCATGCTGACGTTGAGGAATGTCGGAGCAAAGGCCGGCACCGAGAAGCGGTTCCAGGTATTGAGGATAGCGCCCACCAGTGAAGCCAGGGAGATCAGCAAAATATAGGGGAAGGTAATGCGCAGCAGCTGGGTGGTCAGCGCAAATTTATCGGCGGTATCGGCAAATCCGGGCGCTGTAATGGTGATCACCCACGGTGCCGCCAGCATCCCGATAACGGTGACGATCGCCAGGGCCAGGGTCAGCAATCCGGAGACGTAAGAGACAAATACCCGGGTGGCATCTTCGCCCTGTTTGCTTTTATATTCGGCAAGGATCGGTACAAATGCCTGCGAGAAGGCGCCTTCGGCAAAAATACGCCGCAGCAGATTAGGCAGCTTGAAGGCGACAAAAAAGGCATCGGTCGCCATCCCGGCGCCAAAAATGCGCGCGACAATCGCATCGCGGGCAAAGCCCAGCACGCGCGAAAACATAGTCATCGAACTGACGGCCGCCAGTGATTTTAAAAGATTCATTACGCTATTATTCCAAACCCTGGAGTAAAACGCCCGCTAATGCGGGCGCTGGAAAGTGGCGATAGTCTACCGGGTTCAATATGAATTACTACTGTCAGTTGTTACAACGGATTATTCGCTGATGGCGTCACGCCAGAGCTTATCGACCACCCGCTGAGCCAGCAGCGCCTGTTCGCCTGCGGTTTCCGGAACCGTCTGATTTTGCACGCATTCGATGAAATGACGCGCACAGCCGACAAAACCGCGCTGCTCGAGGGTGGTTTGCCAGCCCGCCACCGGGCGCTGGACCACGCCAAGACCACACTCCTCCTGCCACTCGCGCATCTCGCTCACCGCATATAACCCGCCATCGGTGACCGCCTGCACCCACTCACGCTGGCTTCCGGCACGGCGGTGCATGCTGGTGGTGACCTGCAGCCTGGATGAACTGAACTGGTGTTCGGCATAGAGCATTTCGCCCTGCGGGGTGATCTGCAGCGCGCCGCCGCGCAGGCGCGCCTGGCCGTCAGCCAGCCACAACGCGGTATCTACCACATGCAGATAATCATCGAGAAGGGTAAAGCGCAGATCGTTGCCTACGCTATCGCTACGGTGCTTATCCATTCGCAGCGAGGCCGCCTCGCCCAGCCGCCCCTTCAGTTCACGATAGAGTGGCGCAAAGCGGCGATTGAAACCGACCATCAGCGTCAGATGACGCCGGGCAGCCAGCTCGACCAGCGCTTCCGCCTCGCTCAGTTTGTCCGCCAGCGGTTTATCCACACAAACATGAACCCCGGCATTCAGCAAGTGATTCACCACTTCATAATGTGAAGCCGTCGACGTATGGACAAAGACCGCATCACACTGCGCCGCCAGGGCATCCAGCGAATCAGCATACGGGATCCGCCAGGTATCGCAGATGCGCAACGCCTTCTCTTTTCCTGGCGACCAGGCCGCCTGCAGCGTCCAGCTTTCCGCAGCGCCTAACACCGGCAACCACGCTTTTTGCGCAATGCCCCCTAAGCCAACCACCCCAATGCGCAGTCTTGTCCCCACGTTTAGTCCCCCAGATGGTGTAACAGCGAGTCAAGGCGCGCTTTCAACTCTGCCACCTCGCCTTCCAGTGCTTCAACCCGGGCACGCAGATCGTCATCGTCTTCCAGCGGCGAGAGTGCTTCCACCGTGGTGATCAGCGTGTCCATGTCATCGCAAAACAGATGCATATAGCGGCTTTCCCGTTTCCCCGGCTCCCGGGGCAGACGAGCGACAAAGGGGCCATCTTCGCGTGTGGCCAGCCCTTCCAGCACGCTTTCCACTTCCGCCATATCGCTGAACTCATGCATCCGCTGCGCCCGGCTGCGTAATTCACCCGGCGTCTGGGCGCCGCGCAGCAGCAGCGTCGTCACCACCGCCACCTCGCCGGCGCTGAGTTTCAGATCGCCAAATTCGGAGTTGCAAAAACGCTGCTCATATTTGGTGACCCGATTGCCAAACCCGCTGACCGTGCGCAGATAGTGGCGCTTCACCAGGGTATCCAGCAGCGTCTGGACCTCGCCTTCGCTCAGCGACATCACCGGCTCGCGGTTGGTTTTCTGATTACAGGCGGTCACCACGGCGTTCACCGACAGCGGGTACTGCTCGGGCGTGGTGACCTGCTTTTCCAGCAGACAGCCAATGACGCGCGCTTCGTGCGCGGTTAACTGATATTTCATCCTCTCTCCTTAGCGCCCTGCTGACCAGTCCGGCGTCGTTAGCGCCGTCAGTACATGGTCACGCCACTGCCCGTCAATCAGCAGATAATCTTTGGCATAACCCTCTTTTTCGAACCCCAACCGTGCCAGCAGCGCGCCGCTGCGCTGATTATGCGGCATATAGTTGGCCATAATGCGATGAATATGCTGCGTGCGCTGCATATAGCGAATCGCGGCGGTCAGCGCTTCAAACATCAGCCCCTGCCCTTGCCACTTTTCGCCAATGGAGTAGCCGAGATAACAGGCATGGAATGATCCGCGAACCACATTGGAGAAATTCGCCACGCCAACGATCTCTTTTTCCTCCGCATCGAGCAGCGCGAAATAAAAGGCTGACCCCTGCTTATGAAACTCGCCGATCATCGACAGGCGCGCCTGCCACCCGGAGGGATAGCAGTGGCTGTCGTCACGTACCGGCTCCCAGGGTTTTAAGAATACTTTATTCTCGGCGTAATAATCGGCCAGACGCCAGGCGTCACGATCGTGGACCAGGCGCACCACCAGCCGGTCCGTCGTCAAACGCACCTTCGGCACGTTACTGCGATAGCCAAACATTTCCTTTTCAGTCCCCCTGACTTCAATCTTGCTCTCATCACTATACCTGTCCTGCACGATAGTGTGAAAACAGCAACATACCATTTTCTGCGCCATCTCCTCTTTTCGATGAATAGGCTCAATCGATCTTGCTTTTTGATAAAAAAATATTGTCGCAAGGGTGCTGGGAAAAGCAGCAGATTGCCCGCAGAATATCCTCGCTTATCTCTATTTTTCCCTGGAGGGGAAATGTCCCGCGTCTCGCAGGCAAGGAGCCTGGGTAAATATTTCCTGTTAGTCGATAACATGCTGGTCGTGCTGGGCTTTTTTGTCGTCTTTCCGCTGATCTCCATCCGCTTTGTCGATCAGATGGGCTGGGCAGCGCTGATGGTCGGCATTGCGCTCGGCCTGCGCCAGCTGGTGCAGCAGGGATTAGGTATCTTTGGCGGCGCCATCGCCGACCGCTTCGGCGCCAAACCCATGATTGTCACCGGCATGCTGATGCGCGCCGGCGGCTTCGCGGCGATGGCTGTCGCCCATGAGCCGTGGGTGTTGTGGTTATCGTGCATTCTCTCCGGACTCGGCGGGACGCTGTTCGATCCGCCGCGGGCCGCGCTGGTGGTCAAACTAGTGCGCCCGCATCAGCGCGGCCGCTTTTTCTCCCTTTTGATGATGCAGGACAGCGCCGGCGCGGTGATTGGCGCCTTGCTGGGCAGTTGGCTGCTACAGTATGACTTCCGCCTGGTGTGCAGCGCCGGGGCTGCGCTGTTTATCGCTTGCGCGGCGTTTAACGCCTGGTATCTGCCAGCATGGAAACTGTCGACGGTGAAAACGCCAGTCCGTGAGGGGCTGGGCAGGGTGCTGCGGGACAAACGCTTCGTCACCTATGTCCTGACGCTGACGGGCTATTACATGCTGGCGGTGCAGGTGATGCTGATGCTGCCGATCATGGTGAACGACATCGCCGGTTCGCCGGCCGCCGTGAAGTGGATGTACGCCATCGAAGCCACCATTTCGCTGACCCTGCTCTATCCCATTGCCCGCTGGAGCGAGAAACGCTATCGCCTTGAGCACCGGCTGATGGCTGGTCTGCTGGTGATGACGCTGGCGATGCTGCCGATTGGCATGACCAGCAGTTTGCAGCAGTTATTTACCCTAATCTGCCTGTTTTACATCGGTTCGATCATTGCTGAACCGGCCAGGGAGACGCTGGGCGCCTCGCTGGCAGATGCCCGTGCACGCGGCAGCTATATGGGGTTCAGCCGCCTGGGACTCGCCTTCGGCGGCGCGCTGGGTTACGCGGGCGGCGGCTGGCTGTTTGATGCCGGGAAAGCCGCGGGCCAGCCCGAACTGCCGTGGCTGATGCTCGGCGCCATCGGCTTTATCACCTTCCTTGCCCTGTGGTGGCAATTCAGTCCGAAACGCTCTGCCTCCGGCATGCTGGAGCCGCGTACCTAGACCGTACGTCCGTGGTTTCTCCTGCCTTTCAGCCTATTCTGCTGGCATGAAGGGTGCTGACAGGTCATGATGCTTTGTGTCAGGATGAATGATGGTACGAGCTTGAGGAGCCCCATGAAAAAGATATTGATCGCCGCTGCGCTGATTGTCAGCGGTCTGCTGAGCGGCTGTAACCAGTTGACCCAATACACGGTAAGCGAGCAGGAGATAAACCAGGCGCTGCAGAAGCGTAACCATTTCGCCAAAGATATTGGTCTGAAAGGTGTTGCCGATGCCCATATTGAACTGCAGAACCTGACCAGCGCTATTGGCCGCGAAGAGCCGGGCAAAGTCACGCTGACCGGTGTCGCCAACGTCGATCTGAACTCCCTGTTCGGGACGCAGAAAGCGACGATCGATCTGAAGCTCAAAGCGCTGCCAACGTTTGACAGAGACAAAGGCGCTATCTTCCTGCAGGAAATGGAGGTGGTCGATGCCAAAGTGGCGCCCGAGAAGCTGCAGTCGGTGATTCAGGCTCTGCTCCCCTATCTGAATCAGTCGCTGCGCAGCTACTTCAGCCAGCAACCGGCCTATGTCCTGCGTGAAGACGCCAGCACCGGCGAAGCGCTGGCGAAGAAATATGCCAAGGGCATAGAGGTGAAACCGGGCGAAATTGTCATCCCCTTTACCAATTAATCTTCAGGGCGCTACGGCGCCCTGAATTTTTTACGGAAATGAGTGCAAAGGAAAACGTTTACGCTTATCCTTAGTGCCCGGCAAAAAACAGCCCTGATGACTGAACCTATTAGCCGGAGCCTTCCATGACAGCACAATCCCAGGTATTGAAAATCCGCCGCCCAGACGACTGGCATATCCATCTGCGTGATGACGATATGCTGAAAACCGTCGTGCCTTACACCAGTGAGTTTTATGGCCGGGCGATCGTGATGCCGAATCTGGTGCCGCCTGTCACCACCGTCGCGGCGGCTATCGCCTATCGCCAGCGCATTATGGACGCCGTCCCGGCCGGGCACGATTTTACCCCGTTGATGACCTGCTATCTGACAGACTCTCTCGACCCGGCGGAGCTGGAGCGCGGCTTTAACGAAGGTGTGTTCACCGCCGCCAAGCTCTACCCGGCAAACGCCACCACCAACTCCAGCCACGGTGTCACCAGCACCGACGCCATTATGCCGGTGCTGGAGCGGATGGAAAAACTGGGCATGCCGCTGCTGGTTCACGGCGAAGTGACCCACGCCGAGATTGATATTTTCGATCGTGAAGCGCGCTTTATTGAGACGGTAATGGAACCCCTGCGTCAGCGCCTGCCCGGCCTGAAGGTGGTTTTTGAACATATCACCACTAAAGATGCCGCCGAGTATGTACGTGACGGCAATGAGTTATTAGCGGCCACCATCACCCCGCAGCATCTGATGTTTAACCGCAACCATATGCTGGTGGGCGGCATTCGCCCGCACCTGTACTGCCTGCCGGTGCTCAAGCGCAATATTCATCAGCAGGCGCTGCGCGAACTGGTCGCCAGCGGTTTCAGCCGCGCCTTCCTCGGCACCGACTCCGCGCCGCACGCCCGCCACCGTAAAGAAGCCAGCTGCGGCTGCGCCGGTTGCTTCAACGCCCCGACCGCCCTCGGCAGCTACGCCACCGTTTTTGAAGAAATGAACGCTCTGCAGCACTTTGAAGCCTTCTGCTCGCTGAACGGCCCGCGCTTCTACGGTCTGCCGGTCAATGAAAGCTATGTTGAGCTGGTGCGTGAAGAGACCACGGTCGTTGACAGCATTGCGCTGCCCAATGATAGCCTGGTCCCGTTCCTGGCGGGTGAAACCGTTCGCTGGACGATGAAGCGATAAAAAACGTAGCCCCCTGTTGTCAATGCTCAGTAGATACTGTATAAATAACCAGTATCAAACACAGGGGGCAATTATGCGCATCGAAGTGTCTATCGCCAAAACGACCGCCTTACCCAACGGCGCGCTGGAAGCGCTGAATAACGAACTCTCCCGGCGTATCGCCGAGCAATTCCCGGCCATCGACAGCCAGGTGAGCGTACGCTACGCCACCGGTAACCAGCTCACGGTGTTCGGCGCCCTGAAAGAAGACAAAGACCGGATAAGCGAAATCCTGCAAGAAACCTGGGAAAGCGCGGACGACTGGTTTGTCCACGATCTATCCTGAAGCATGGCGGGATCCAGTCACTCTGGTTTGCTCCCTCATTGTGCTTTTCTTTGCCGGGTCGCCCCGGCTTTTTTATCCCCGCCTCATGTTCAGAATATTCCTGATTATTCTGCTTAATATCGACTAAAATGGTCATTTCCCACGCTTATCTTGAGTAAAAAAGCGGCAAAACAAGAAAATCATGCTGCCTTTCATTTAATTTCTCGAGTTTATTCTTGATCCCTGATATAATTAACTTGCTTCAAAAAACATGCATTAAACCTCGAGAATTGTTGTCTTTTAACATATGAATAAGGGGTTATGATGGAAAAAAATAATGAAGTCATTCAGACCCATCCCCTCGTTGGATGGGACATCAGCACCGTTGATAGCTACGATGCGCTGATGTTGCGCCTGCACTACCAGAACCCCACTCAAGAAAACAGTCATGATGCTGAAATTGGCCAGACGCTATGGCTAACGACGGACGTCGCACGTCAATTTATTTCAATCCTGGAAGCAGGCATTGCGAAGATTGAATCTGGCGAATACCAGGAAAACGAGTACCGCAGACATTAACGCGATACATGGGATGACTTAACAATAGTCTTAACAGGCACCTGCGGGTGCCTGAATTATTTTCGGGCTTGTATAAGCGAAGGGAGTTAATTACCCTGCTAACAAGGCAATTACCCGGAACTCACCATGCAATACGATCTTATCATTATCGGCAGCGGATCGGTCGGCGCCGCCGCTGGTTATTATGCGCGTCGTGCCGGACTCAATGTTCTGATGACCGATGCCCACCAGCCTCCCCATCAGGAGGGCAGCCATCATGGCAGTAGCCGTCTTATCCGTCACGCTTATGGCGAAGGTGAAAAATATGTTCCGCTGGTGCTGCGTGCCCAGCAGCTGTGGGATGAACTGGCTGAAATCAGTGGCGAAGCCGTTTTTGAACGCACCGGCGTCATTAACCTCGGCCCCGCCAGCTCTCCTTTCCTGGCCAACGTCGCCGCCAGCGCCAGGGCGTTCAAACTTGAGGTTGAAGAGTTAGATGCCCAGGCCGTCATGCAGCGCTGGCCGGAGATACGCCTTCCCGACGACTATCGGGCGATTTTCGAACCGGCTTCCGGCGTACTGCGCAGTGAGCTGGCTGTCGAGACCTGGATCCGTCTGGCACGGGAAGCAGGCTGCGCGCAGCTATTCAACTGCCCGGTCTCGGCCATTCATCACCATGCAGACGGAGTCACCATTGATACCCTTGACGGTGAATATCACGGAAAGAAATTGCTGATCAGCGCCGGCACCTGGGTCACCCGCCTGCTTCCGGAGCTTCCTGTTCAGCCGGTACGCAAGGTCTTCGCCTGGTTCCAGGCCGATGGCCGTTACAGCAGCAAGAATCATTTTCCGGCGTTCACCGGCGAGTTGCCCAACGGCGATCAATACTACGGTTTCCCGGCGGAAGATAATGAGCTGAAGATCGGCAAGCATAACGGCGGCCAGCCTATCGCCACGCCGCAGGAGCGATCGGCGTTTGGCGCCGTCGGCAGCGATGGTTCCGAATCCTTTCCGTTTTTACGTAACGTCCTGCCCGGGATCGGCGGCTGTCTGCACGGCGCCTCCTGCACCTATGACAACACGGTCGATGAGGATTTTATCATCGATACGCTCCCAGGCAGACCTGACACACTGCTGATCACCGGTCTGAGTGGCCACGGCTTTAAGTTTGCGCCGGTGCTGGGAGAAATTGCCAGTCAGTTTGCTCAGGGACAGACGTCGACCTTTAACCTGACGCCCTTCTCGCTGGCGCGCTTTAGCTCATAATGGAATGCGGCACGCTTGTCGCCGGGGAAAAAAACGGCCTCTGTCGAGGCCGCTAGTCATTGAGAATGGTTATGCGTCGCCTGTTTAATATGCTGGTCAACAACGTGCGCGAGCACTTTATGATCTACCTTGCGCTGTGGTTGCTGCTGGCGATCATCGATCTCGTCTGGTTATGGTTTTTCTGACGACTCCGGCTCGGGGATCCCGAGTTTGGTATTCAGTCGGCCACGCGATTTGTTAAAGATTTTATTGCCGTTTTCGCGTCCGGCGCGCAGCTGGCGCTGCTCTTCTTCCGGCAGCTTATGCTCTTCCATGCAGGCTTCGCTACAGCAACCGGCAAACTTCTCAGCGCAGCTCGGGCATTGAATAAACAACAGATGGCAGCCATCATTCAGACAATTGGTATGGGTGTCGCACGGTGCGCCACACTGGTGACAGTGCGCGATGACGTCATCGGAGATCCGCTCGCCCATGCGCTCATCAAAGACAAAGTTTTTGCCAATAAAACGGACCGGTAGCCCCTGCTCACGGGCGCGGCGGGCGTACTCAATAATCCCACCCTCGATGTGCCAGACCTGATTGAAACCGTTATGCTTCATCCAGGCGCTGGCTTTTTCACAGCGAATACCGCCGGTGCAATACATGACAATTTTCTTGTCTTTGTGGTCCTGCATCATGTCGACGGCTTTCGGCAACTGATCGCGGAAGGTGTCCGCCGGGATCTCCAGCGCGTTTTCGAAATGGCCCACTTCATATTCATAGTGGTTACGCATATCGATAAACACCGCATCCGGATCGTCAAGCATGGCATTGACGTCCGCCGCCTTGAGATAATCTCCCACATTGGAAGCATCGAAAGAAGGATCGTCGATACCATCGGCAACAATACGGTCGCGCACTTTCAGACGCAGCACCCAGAACGATTTCCCATCGTCCTCCAGGGCGATATTGAAACGCAGCCCCACCAGCGCCGGATCGAAGCCATACAGAAACTCACGCAGCGCTTCAACATTGCTTTCCGGCACGCTGATTTGCGCGTTGATCCCTTCCCGGGCCAGATAAATACGACCAAAGACCTTCAGCTGGGTTAAGGCAACCCATAACGCATCGCGAGTGGCCTGCGGGTCGACAATGGTGAAATACTTATAGAATGAGATCGTCGTGCGCGGCTCGGTCTCAGCCAGCATTTGCGCCTTTAACGTCTCATTTGAAATGCGGTTGTGTAACACTGGCATGGTGTACCTGCTCGACATAGAAATGAGGAAATAAACGGCGGGCATGATATAGCAAAGCTTATTAATTTACATCCCTACATTTTACGCTACATTTTTCTCACCCGGTCGCGCCCCGCTTAACAAAACGAGCTGACTGTCGCCGCCTTTGGCTGGCCGGTAAAAAAATGCGATAATATAAGATGTTGCTCACTGATACGGGTATGAAATGACTCATTTGCCTAAATTTTCTCCGGCGCTGTTGCATCCGCGCTATTGGCTGCTGTGGCTGGGTATTGGCCTGCTGTGGCTGGTTGTCCAACTGCCCTATCCGCTGATTTACCGCCTGGGAAATGCCATCGGCCGACTGGCCATGCGCTTTATGAAGCGTCGGGCGAAGATAGCCTACCGCAACCTTGAACTCTGCTTCCCGGAGAAAAGCGAGCAGGAACGTCACCGAATGGTGGTGATGAATTTTGAATCAGTGGGTATGGGACTGATGGAGACGGGAATGGCCTGGTTCTGGCCGGTTCGTCGTATCGCCCGCTGGACCGACACCATCGGCTTTGAGCATATCCGCGATGTGCAGGCGCAGCAGCGCGGCATTCTGCTGATCGGTATTCACTTCCTGACCCTCGAAATGGGCGCGCGAATGTTCGGTATGAACGAGCCGGGAATTGGCGTCTACCGTCCCAACGACAACCCGGTGATCGACTGGCTGCAGACCTGGGGCCGCTTGCGCTCAAATAAGGACATGATTGACCGTAAGGATCTGAAAGGGATGATCCGGGCGCTGAAAAAAGGTGAAGTGGTGTGGTACGCGCCGGATCACGATTACGGCCCGACCGCCAGCGTCTTTGCCCCGCTGTTTGCCGTCGACCAGGCGGCGACCACCTCCGGCACCTGGATGCTGGCGAAAATGTCCAAAGCCTGCATCGTCCCCTTCGTCCCGCGTCGCAAACCGGATGGTAAAGGTTATGAACTGATTATCCTGCCGCCAGAGTGTTCCCCGCCGCTGGACGACGCGGAAACCACGGCCGCCTGGATGAACAAGATCGTTGAGCAGTGCATCATGATGGCCCCGGAACAATATATGTGGCTCCACCGCCGCTTCAAAACCCGCCCCGAGGGCATGCCCTCCCGCTACTGATCCCTTTTCCCGGCCGCGCATGTGGCCGGGAATGCGCTTCTCGCTCATGCTTTATGCTCTGCTTTAGCTTTAAAAGCTCTCCTCCATTGCGGCATTTATTTCCCAGGCGCATAATTAGCAGGCTCATATTTTCTCTTAATTTGACCTGCCGCGCAGGCCAGTGGAACCCTATGTCCTCTGCTGATACCCCCATTAACTGGAAACAAAATCTGACCGTGACCTGGCTCGGCTGCTTTTTAACTGGCGCCGCCTTCAGTCTGGTCATGCCCTTTCTGCCACTCTATGTCGAACAGCTCGGGGTCACCGGGCATAGCGCGCTGAACATGTGGTCCGGGCTGGTCTTTAGTATCACCTTCCTCTTCTCCGCCATTGCCTCACCGTTCTGGGGCGGTCTTGCTGACCGCAAAGGACGAAAAATTATGCTGCTGCGTTCCGCCCTCGGAATGTCCGTAGTCATGATGCTGATGGGGATGGCACAGAATATCTGGCAGTTTTTGCTATTGCGTGCGCTGCTCGGCCTGCTGGGCGGCTTCATTCCTAACGCCAACGCCCTGATTGCGACGCAGATCCCGCGCCATAAAAGCGGCTGGGCGCTGGGTACGTTGTCAACCGGCGCGGTGAGCGGCGCCCTGCTCGGCCCGCTGGCGGGCGGCTTTCTGGCCGACCACTGGGGCCTGCGTACCGTCTTCTTTATGACCGCGGCGGTGCTGTTTATCTGCTTCCTGTTTACCCTGTTTTTAATCCGTGAAAATTTTGTGCCGATCGCCAAAAAAGAGATGCTCAGTGCCAGAGAGGTTTTCTCCTCGCTACAGAATCCCAAACTGGTGCTCAGCCTGTTTGTGACCTCGCTGATAATCCAGGTGGCCACCGGCTCGATTGCGCCGATTCTGACGCTTTACGTGCGCGACCTGGCCGGCAACGTCAGTAACATCGCCTTTATTAGCGGGATGATCGCCTCGGTGCCGGGAATAGCCGCGCTGATGAGCGCCCCTCGTCTGGGCAGGCTCGGGGATCGTATCGGACCGGAAAAGATCCTCATCGTCGCGCTGGTTATCTCGGTGCTGCTGCTGATCCCGATGTCGTTTGTTCAGACTCCACTGCAGCTGGGTATCCTGCGTTTCCTGCTCGGCGCCGCAGACGGGGCACTGCTGCCGGCGGTGCAAACCCTGCTGGTGTATAACTCCACCAGCCAGATCTCCGGGCGTATCTTTAGCTATAACCAGTCGTTCCGCGATATTGGCAACGTTACCGGCCCCCTGATAGGCGCCTCGGTGTCCGCCAACTACGGTTTCCGCGCGGTATTCCTGGTCACCGCTGGCGTGGTGTTGTTTAACGCCATTTACTCGACCCTCAGCTTGCGCCGACCTGTAGCGGAAGTGTCGCAGCCTGACCGCCATTCAGTAAATTAATGTCCAGAGGGGCCCTGCCCCTTGACGCCATGGCTACCGCCTTCTATAGATTGAATCGTGTTCAATTCATATTCTTCTCAGGAGATTCGCTATGCCAAAGGATTCGATGTTCTATGCCACGCTCGAAGAAGCTATTGATGCAGCACGCGAAGAATTTCTCGCCAATAATCCTGACAGCGATGAAGAGAGCGCTAACGTTGAGCAGCTCAATATTCAAAAGTATGTGCTGCAGGATGGTGATATCGCATGGCAGGCCGAATTTTTTGCAGACGAAGACGAGCAAGGCGAATGTTTACCGATGCTCAGCGGCGAAGCTGCGCAGAGCGTCTTCGACGGGGATTATGATGAGATAGAGCTACGCCAGGAGTGGCTGGAAGAAAATACGCTTCATGAGTGGGATGAAGGCGAATTCCAGCTCGAACCCTCGCTGGATACCGAAGAGGGACAGACGGCAGCAGACGAGTGGGACGAGCGTTAATCAGTTATAGGGCCCGTGGCTGGCGTCCAGCGGCAGTAGCAGCGTATCGAATACCAGCGAGAACGGCAGGTCCAGAACGGTGAGATAGCGCCATGCTGAGTCGCGAACGTCCCACTGCACGCCCGGGTAATATTGATTGCCATGCCCCTGCCCGGGCACCGTCCGGCTGATAATGCTGCCGCAGCCGCTCAGCAGCAGCGCCATGGCAATGATCGATAATATTCGCATCCACAACCTCGTGTTTCAGATAAAAAAATACCGGCATCGCTGCCGGTATTTTCCTTTACGTACGGCTTATTTCGTTTTCAGCGCCAGCGGATTAAGCGCTAACTGCTGATAGGCGTTGACCCACGATGAATACTTCTCCGGCGCGGCCCAGACGCGATAGTGCAGACGCGACATGGTCACCGGGTCGCTCAACAACACCAGTCGACGATCGCGGTTCAGCTTATCCGGCGTTTCGTTCAGCGCCTGCTCAACGTGGCGCTCGCGAGCGATCTCAAGGATATGACCATGACGGTGGCGCGCGGTGGCCATCGCCGTGGCGAGGGCGTTAAACGACGGATTGAATACCGCGTGCATAAAGCCATCGTCCAGCGAACGCTGACGGTTCAGCGTCAGGTACGCGTCGGTATCCTTAAGTACCTGCGGCGGCGAATACTCTTCCGGGATCAGGAACAGCTTCCAGCGCTTGCTGCGCAGGCCTACCGTCGCCCGGCTGGAGATCGCCGACACAAACGGCGACAGGATCAGCGAGACAACAATCGGCGCCAGCCAGAACAGGAAGCGCAGATCCAGCCATGCCATTCCGACTGCCCACACCAGCCCCAGCAGCATTTGAGAACCGTGACGCATAAAGGCTTCTCCCCACGGCGTGGAGTCATCATCACGCTGCGGCGAATTCCACACCACTTCCCAGCCGAGGAAGGCGCTGACCACGAAGACGGTGTGAAACAGCATGCGAACCGGTGCCAGCAGGACCGAGAACAGGACCTCCAGCAGCAGAGAGAGCGTGACGCGGATAAACCCGCCGTACTCTTTCGGCCCTTTACACCACACCAGAATAATACTCAGCAGCTTCGGCAGGAACAGCAGCACCATGGTCGAAGCGAACAGCGCGATGGCCAGCTCCGGACGCCACTGCGGCCACACCGGGAACAGCTGACGCGGCTGCAGGAAGTACTGCGGCTCGGTCAGGGCATGCACCACCTGCAACGCCGTCGACAGGGCAAGGAACATAAACCATAGCGGCGCTGACAGGTACGACATTACGCCGGTGAGGAATACCGCCCGGTGAACCGGGTGCATCCCTCTGACGAGGAACAGGCGGAAGTTCATCAGGTTGCCCTGACACCAGCGACGGTCGCGTTTCAGCTCGTCCAGCAGGTTCGGCGGCAGCTCCTCATAGGAGCCCGGCAGATCGTAGGCAATCCACACCCCCCAGCCGGCACGGCGCATTAGCGCGGCTTCGACGAAGTCGTGCGACAGGATCGACCCGGCAAAGTTACCCTCGCCCGGCAACGGCGCCAGCGCGCAGTGCTCAATGAACGGCTTCACGCGGATAATGGCGTTGTGTCCCCAGTAGTGGGACTCCCCCAGCTGCCAGAAGTGCAGACCCGCCGTAAACAGCGGACCGTACACCCGGGTGGCAAACTGCTGGCAACGCGCATACAGCGTGTCCATGCCCGAGGCGCGCGGGGATGACTGGATGATCCCGGCGTTCGGGTTCGCTTCCATCAGGCGCACCAGGCTGCTCAGACACTCACCGGTCATCACCGAGTCAGCGTCCAGCACCACCATATAGCTATACTGGCTGCCCCAGCGACGGCAGAAGTCATCGATGTTGCCGCTCTTACGCTTCACGCGACGACGACGGCGACGGTAGAAGATCTGCCCTTCGCCCTGCACTTCGGCAATCAGCTCCATCCACGCCTTTTGCTCAGCAACACAGATATCGGGGTTATAGCTGTCGCTGAGAATATAGACGTCGAAATGAGCAGCGTTACCGGTCGCTTTCACCGACTCCCACGTCGCCCGCAGTCCGGCGAAAACGCGATCAACGTCTTCGTTACAGATCGGCATAATAAGCGCCGTACGGTGCGCCGGGTTCAACGGTTCGTCACCGACCGTCGAGGCGGAAATACTGTACTTGTCGCGGCCAATCAATAGTTGCAGAAAGCCCATTAACGCGGTCCAGAAGCCGGCGGAAACCCAGCAGAACAGCACCGCGAAGAGGATCAGGATGCCGCTCTGCAACACATACGGCAGCAACTGCATGAAAGAGATCCACAGGTTCTGCCCCACCATGTCGGCCGGGTTGATCAACGCCCAGCCCTGATAAGGCAGAATGGTTTTCATATACCAGGTGGCCACCACGGTCTGCGACAGCGTCAACAACAGCAGGATGTAGCGACGAATGCTCCCGACGGTACGCCATTTTTGCTCGCTCTCACGCTCTTCTTGCGTCAGGCGGGAGAGATAGCGTGGCGTGACATCGCGTCCGCGCAGACGGTCCCAGAAGCGGCCGACCGGGTTAGTACGCCACGGGTCCGGGATCATCGAAGAGCGCCTGGCTTTCGGCATAGCATGCAGTTGGGTACGACCTTCGTCATCCTTCACCAGCTGATCGCCAGAAAGAGAATCCGGCCAACTGTGCGCCAGTCGCGCTTTCACTGATCCTAACGGGGCGTCGTCTTCGCGGGCGAAATGCCGATGTTCGTCATCCAGGGCCTGGTGAACGGCCTGCAGACTGGTGTCCGGCAGCGCCGATTTCTCGGCGTCCGACAGCGGCAATGCGTCAATGTACTTCGTTATCTTATTCATTGGCAGGCAGCTGATAGCTCCAGGTTTCGCTCAACGTGTCATCACCGTTAACCAGTGCGGCACGCATTTCCGTCGTTTTCTTCGGATCTTTGACCTTCAAACGCAGGATCATCCGCCAGCCTTTGGTCACTGGATTGTAACGCACGGTATTTTCAACGATTTCCGCGTTATCGCCGGTGCTCGCCTGAGCAGCGACCGGGGTATCCGCTGGCAGTTTCTTCATATCGGCGCCGGTGAAGTCGACAATGAAGGCAACCGTGCCGTCCGGCTGGCGGATCAGGTTCGACTGCTTCACGTCGCCGGTAGAGCGGCGGGTCTGCATAACGTAGGCGTTATCTGGCGCATGCAGCTTGTCTTCATCGCGGCTGAAGGTGATGGTGTATTTGAAATTCATCTCCTTGCCCGGCTCCGGCAGTTGATCCGGCGTCCAGTAAGTCACGATATTATCGTTCGTTTCATCGTTGGTCGGGATTTCAACCAGCTCGATTTTCCCTTTGCCCCAGTCCCCTTTCGGGGTGATCCAGGCGCTCGGACGCAGGTCATAACGATCGTCGAGATCCTCGAAGCGCGAGAACTGACGGCCGCGCTGCAGCAGGCCGAACCCTTGCGGATTTTCCATCGCATAGCTGCTGACAGCCAGGTGTTTCGGGTTGTTCAGCGGACGCCAGATCCACTCGCCGTTACCGGCCAGGATCGACAGACCATTGGAGTCGTGCAGCGCCGGACGATAGTTGAGCGTCGGAGAAGGCTGGTTGGAACCGAACAGGAACATGCTGGTCAGCGGCGCCACACCCAGTTTGCCGACTTTGTCACGCAGGTAAACTTTGGACTGCACGTCCACGACGGTGTCGCGTCCCGGCATGATCACAAAGCGATAAGCACCGGTTGCCCGCGGGGAATCCAGCAGCGCATAGATAGTCAGACGCTTGTCAGTGGCTTTTGGACGTTCGATCCAGAACTCACGAAAACGTGGGAATTCTTCGCCGGACGGCAGCGCGGTATCGATAGCCAGGCCACGCGCGGACAGACCGTAAACCTGACCCTGACCCAGCACGCGGAAGTAGCTGGCACCGAGCATGCTGACGATTTCATCGTTCTTATCTTTGCTGTTGATCGGATACAGTACTTTGAAGCCAGCGAAACCGAGGTCTTTCACTGTGTCTTTATCGTGCTGGACGTTACCAAAGTTAAAATAGTCCGGACTATATTTAATTTTGCGCACGCTGGTCGCCGTCACTTCATTGATGGTGACCGGCGTGTCGAAGTACATCCCCTGATGGTAAAATTCAAGCTTGAATGGGGTTTTCTGGTTATTCCAGTAAGCTTTATCGTGATTAAACTGAATTTGCTGGTAGTCCGCGTATTTCATGTCGCGGAAAGCGGAGGGCAGGTTACTCTTCGGCGCTTCATAGCCTTTCCCGGCTAACGTTTTGGCCTCTTTTGCAACGTCATCAATGCTAAACGCCCATGCAGATGAAGTACACAGGGACAACATTACGGCTGCGCTTAACCAACGCATTTTCATCATCTGTGGTTTATGTTTCATATAAGTAAGCACTTCCCCCTTTGTGTGCTTAAATCGATCCGATCTATTTTAATGGAAACTCAGGCAATCCGACAACATAATCCCTGCTTTGTTCAGCCTGGCGGCACAGGGAATAAACAGTTCGCTGTCCCGTTTGCACTTTGAGTGCTTATCCTGGAGACAGTTACCCCGAGTTCATGTAGGGTTGCTGATAATGTAAGCGTTATCACCTTGAGTGATAAGACGAATTATCTGAGATTGTCGTGAATCGTATGAATAATACTCCGGTACAGCGTGAATATTTCTTCGACAGCATCCGCGCCTGGTTGATGCTGCTGGGGATCCCTTTCCACATTTCGCTGATTTATTCCAGCCACAGCTGGCATGTCAACAGCGCCGAACCCTCGTGGTGGTTGACGCTGTTTAATGACTTCATCCATGCCTTTCGCATGCAGGTCTTCTTCGTCATCTCCGGCTATTTCTCCTACATGCTGTTTCTGCGCTACCCGCTGAAAAAATGGTGGAAAGTGCGCGTCGAACGAGTCGGTATTCCGATGCTGACCGCCATCCCGCTGCTGACGCTGCCACAGTTTATTATGCTGCAGTACGTCAACGGCAAGGCGGAAAACTGGCATACCCTTTCCATATACGACAAATTTAACACCCTGGCCTGGGAGCTTATTTCCCACCTGTGGTTTTTACTGGTTCTGGTGGTACTGACCTCGCTGGGGGTGGTGCTGTTTAAATGGCTGACGCGCCGCCCGGCTGGCCACGGCCTCGCCTTCAGTGACACTGTCACCATGGGCCAGTTGACGATGATTTTCCTTGCGCTGGGGGTCTTTTACGCGCTGATCCG
Organism: Klebsiella sp. H-Nf2; assembly: GCF_002806645.1. Lineage (NCBI taxonomy): Bacteria > Pseudomonadati > Pseudomonadota > Gammaproteobacteria > Enterobacterales > Enterobacteriaceae > Klebsiella > Klebsiella sp. H-Nf2. Next base: position 10,502 of record NZ_PIBL01000019.1, on the reverse strand, counting down.
TCGGTCCTTGTTCCTGATCTACCCGCCCCTGCTGAGCAATGGTCTGTTTAATTTCGTTGTGATGCAGACGCTGTTCTATCTGCCCTTCTTTGTGCTGGGCGCACAGACCTTCATTAACGCGCGCTTAAAGACCATGTTCACCACTCCGTCACCGTGGTGCTGCGCAGCGGCGCTGCTGGGGTTTATCGCCTACCGGCTGAATCAGCAGTATGGGTCCGGCGACGGCTGGATGTATGAAACCGAATCGGTGATTACTATGGTGTTGGGGCTGTGGATGGTCAATGTGGTCTTTTCGCTCGGCCATCGACTGCTGAACTTCCAGTCGGCGCGCGTGACCTATTTCGTCAATGCCTCGCTGTTTATTTACCTGGTGCACCACCCGCTGACGCTGCTTTACGGGGCGTGGATCACCCCGGCCATCAAGTCCAATACCTTAGGCTTTATTGTCGGGCTGGTTTTTGTGGTGGGTATCGCGCTGATCCTGTATGAAATTCACCTGCGCATTCCGCTGCTGCGTTTCCTGTTCTCCGGTAAACCGATGAACAAACCGGCCAAAACCCCGGCTTCGGCCAGCTAATTTGCCGCGGGTGCGGCACGCCAGGCGTGTCGCATTACGCCTGCTCGTCAAAAAGCCGGTCGAAAATCATATTATACAGAGCTTCTAAATCTGCCTTATCGACCGGGGTCGAGGCGCTGAGCTCACAGCGATAGGCGGCCCCCTCGGTCAGAACGGCGATGAGCTCTGATGCGGCATTGCGTCGCGCATCGCTGAGCCCGGGATGGTAGCGCTGCGACAGACGCCCTCCTTCCTCTTTCAAACGCCGATCGGCCTGCACCAGGATCTCGCGCAAGCGTGGGTTACGCGAGGCTTCGGCGTTGATCTCCATCAGCAGATAATTGTCGCTTTTGGTGGCTGCCGACGTCGGGATCCTGCCGGCCAGCACCGCCGCTTTGCGCGCCAGATTGTGGTTCTCATCGATCATCTCCCCGACCCTGGCGTGGACGATTTCGCTGACAATCGCTTCGATGATCGCCTCTTTGCTGGCAAAAATACGATACAGCTGACCAACGCTCAGGCCCGCCTCGCGGGCAATATCGGCAACGGAAGCGCCATGCAGCCCCTTTTCAGCAAAACACCTTTGCGCAGCGGCAACGATCTCTGCGCGGCGCGCCTGCTGCTTCTGCTGTACTTTTCCTTCTGACACCCTGCTCCCTCCTGCTATCCATCTTTCCCGTCAATACCGGCGGTTATCATAGCCTATTCTGGTGGATCAGGGGTATGACGCCAGCAGGCGGCGATAGATAGCCGCCGTTTCCTCATCAAAACAGACGAACAGGACGCGCTCAAGGGGATTATAGCGAGTGAGAAACGCGGTGACGGTGCGCACGGCGATCTCCGCCGCTTCCTCTTTCGGATAGCCATACACGCCGGTGCTGATCGCCGGAAACGCAATGGAGCGATAGTTGTTTGCCGTGGCCAGCTGCAGACTGTTTTTGTAAGCATCCGCCAGGGTTTGCGCTTCCATGTGGTCGCCGCCGTGCCAGACCGGGCCCACGGTGTGGATCACCGCGCTGGCGGGAAGATCGCCCGCAATAGTGATCACCGCATGACCGGGAGGACATTCGCCCTGCTGCTGCAACACCTGTTTACAAGCCGCCAGCAGCGCCGGACCAGCCGCCCGGTGGATCGCGCCATCCACCCCGCCGCCGCCCAGCAGCGAGGGGTTTGCCGCATTAACAATCACATCGACATCAAGCGTCGTAATATCGCCGAGAATTACCTCAGGTTGAACAGCCATTTCTCCTCCTGTCGGCATAGCGCGTGGATACGGCTTTCTGCCGATACTAGGGCATTCCCGCCCCCGGGAGCAAGATTATCCCTCAGCACTGGCGACGGGAAGCTAAAAAAAACAGGACCCTAAGGGTCCTGTTGAGCCTGTTGTTTCGCCGGTCAGGCGTTGTCATTAGCGAACGATTTATGTTTGCCCGCGCGGGCCGCCAGCCACAGGCCACTATTCTTCATGGCATAGCCAAAAACCAGACCCAACGCCAGGGAGGGCGCCACCAGGCGCCAGTCGCCGTCTGCCGCAAAAGTCGCGCAGGCGCCGATAAAGGTGCCCGGTACAAACGACAGCAATGTCTGTCGCGCCTGAATGCACATCAGGAAAGCGACGATACCGGTCATCATATAGCTGAGGATCTGCAGCTGCGGGGCCAGTGCGCTACCGTGGATAATCACTAATGCCCAGACCACGCCGCTCATTACCGTACACGAGGAGATTGCCAGACCTTTCAGACCGCCCTGCGGGCAGGCGAAATAGGCCGTACAGCCGAGGAAACCGGCCCAGCTCAGCAGGCCGAGAGCGACCGCCACCCATCCCCAAATTCCGGAGAGAATGCCCGTCGTTAATGCGATTGCGAAGAGTATGTTCATGGCGCGTATCCTAGCAGATACGCGCCGGAAGAATGAGATCTAAAACACAGTATATGAATGAACCTAATTTCAGTTGCATTAAAATAGTGATTTACATCACATATTATTGCTCATCTTCTTCCTGAAGCTCGTCCCACATCGCGGCGATGGCGTCGCGGGTCAATGGCGCCATGGTGCGCCAGAACGGCGTGTGGGCATGGGCTTCGACTTTGCCCAGCATCGTCCCGCACCATGGCAGGATATAGTCAGCAAAGAGGAACTCCAGCGTCTCGCTCTGGTCTTCTGTAGCATGATCCTCCAGCCAGGAGGCGGCCAACAGCAGCGATCCGAAATGATCCGCCGGACCCTCCCCTGTCGGGATGCCGTGTTCGCTCATAAAAGCCCGTACTTCTGCTTCCGAGGAACCCTCCACCCACGCGCTACGGTACGGCGGCACGCTGCAGGCTTCACCGACGAACAGCGCATTATAGTCCGTCGCCAGGGACTGCATCTCACAGCTTTTCTGCAGACGCGCCAGCAGTTCATCCTGCTCAAGCGGCCAGCTGGCAGCCAGTTTGCCCTCACGTATCAGGGTAAACAGCGGCACCAGCAGCGGGTCCTGCGGTTGACGGTAATACAGCGAACCCAGCACGCGGCAGAGGATTGAAAACTCGTTCATTCAGTTATTCCAGTTATACAAATTAAAGGTCAGCAAATTCCGGGATCGCCGGCATGCCCCGCGACTCGAGGAAGTTGAGCAGGCGACGCGGAGAAACGTTGAGGATCCTCTCCTCCGGAAAATCGACCGCATCAAGGATCTTGCGGCATTCGGTAAATTCCCCGAGGGTAAAGGCAGTGTGAGAGTCCGAGCCCAGCGCCACCCATCCCCCGGCATCACGCACCGCCGCAGCGATAGCTCGACAGTTATCTTCACTGCCTACACGCGATGAAATAAAAGAGGAGTTATTAATCTCCAGCGCCACCTGATAGCGGGCCGCCGCTTCGGCAATGGCCGGGATATCCACCGGGAATTTCGGATTACCCGGATGGCTAATCATATGCACCTTACCGCTGGCCATCGCGGCGATCATCGCCTGCGTATGGGTGTCACGATCCTGCGGCGGGAACACCGGCTCATGGAATCCGGCGATGATCAGATCAAGCGAGGTTAACATCGGCCCGGAGCAGTCGATCTCACCTTCGATATTTTTAATATTCGACTCAATACCGCGCAGGATCCCCACCCCGTCTACCAGGCGGGGCCAGATGCGCATATTAACGAAGTGCCAGTAGTGCGGGGCATCCGCCATATCCGGGCCATGGTCGGTGATGGCGAAGAGTTTGATCCCTTTACGCTTTGCTTCCGCAATATAATCGTGCAGGGTGCTGTAGGCGTGGGTGCTGGCGACGGTATGCATGTGCAGGTCAACGGGATACATCACATTCTCCTCTTCTGTTTGCCGCAAGAATAGCAGGAAACCGGGCTATTGATTAGCAAAAACCCCGCCGTGGCGGGGTTCTCTCGTCTTAATAACCGCGCTGGCGGTCGACCTGACCGCTTACCGGTTCCCCTCGCTCAAGCCGGTTAATGGTCCCCGCAATGTAGGTGATAGCTTCCATTGGACGGGTCACTGCCGCCACATGGGGGGTCATGGCCACCCGCGGATGCGCCCATAGCGGGCTCTCCTGCGGCAGCGGTTCGCGACTGAAGACATCGAGCATCGCCCCTTTGAGCTTACCGCTGTTCAGCGCCGCCAGCAGATCCTCTTCAACGACATGCACGCCGCGAGCAAGGTTAAGGACATAGCTCTCATCCGGCAGCTGCGCCAGCAGCGTTTGGTTAATAATACCGGCGGTTTCGGCGGTATTCGGCAGCAGGTTGATCAGCACGCGAGTGCCCTGCAGGAATTCGCCCAGCTCGGCCTGACCGGCGAAGCTCTGCACCTGTGGCCAGGATTTGCGGCTACGGCTCCAGACGCGAAGCGGGAACCCCCAGGATTGCAAGCTTTCCGCGACCTTCGCCCCCAGCACGCCGGCACCCATAATACCGACGGTAAATTCGTCGGCGCGATACTCGGGCAGCGGCTGCCAGCGGGAAGCCAGCTTCAGCGCCTGATAGTCATCAAAGCGGCGGAACCAGTGCAACACCTGGCTCACGGCATACTCCTGCATCTGCCGTCCCATACCGGTATCTTCGAGGCGAAACAGCGGAATAGACAGCGGCAGCATATCCGGATGGTCGCGCAGCTTACTCAGGATCGAGTCCACGCCCGCCCCGAGGGCAAACACGGCCTTCAGCGCCCGGCCCTGCAGCATCTCTACCGGCGGATGCCAGACCAGGGCATAGTCAGCCGGCTGGTTGTCACCCGCTTTCCACTCGCGCACCCGCGCACCGGGTAACTGTTTTTCCAGCTCACGGATCCAGAATGGGGTATCAAAGGTCTGATGGTAAAAAATAATCTCCATAGGGGCTCCTGATAGCAGACGCCTTTGGCCGATTGACGCTGGCGTCTTATTTTACTCATTGTTTTCTATTGGTTTGCCAGCATAACAAAATTCTCCCGAGCGAAAAGGGAAAAGGCACTGGCGACAAAAAAAACGGATTTCGCGCGTTTAAGGAGCAAGTTGCTCGAAGTTTGTCTAAACGCGCTTTTTTTGCAAAAAGTTGATTGACGGGCGATACGTATTTCCCTACATTAGCGCCCGTTCCCGACAACAACGGGAAAGACAATATGGTGAGGTGTCCGAGTGGCTGAAGGAGCACGCCTGGAAAGTGTGTATACGGCAACGTATCGGGGGTTCGAATCCCCCCCTCACCGCCATATTCGAGATGAGAGCCTGTACGCAAGTACGGGCTCTTTTCTTTTATATTCTCCGCTGGGGGGGATGAGAATCCCCGACCGGGGTTCGACAACTGGCGCAGCCAGTTGGACAGACCGCGAGCCTGCGAGCGGGCTGCCCCGCAGGGGCGAGCGAAGCGAGTCAATCCCCCCCTCACCGCCATATTCGAGATGAGAGCCTGTACGCAAGTACGGGCTTTTTTTTCGCATGTAGCACCCGCCGGGGGGATGAGAATCCCCGACCGGGGTTCGACAACTGGCAACGCCAGTTGGACAGACCGCGAGCCTGCGAGCGGGCTGCCCCGCAGGGGCGAGCGAAGCGAGTCAATCCCCCCCTCACCGCCATATTTTAAGAAGAGCTCGTACGAAAGTACGGGCTTTTTTTCGCCTGTGGCACCCGCCGGGGGGATGAGAACCCCCGACCGGGGTTCGCCAACTGGCTTTGACATTACTCAGTATTGTCAAAGCCAGCCTTTGGTTCACACGATTAACAGCGCAGCGAAGATGTTCGCCTACACTATCCCCTCTTCCGCTTTGAGCCACCCGGCATAACGAAAATCATATCGCTCCGGATGGTGTAGGTTATGCATTAACGAAAAGTGCTTTGTTACTTGCGTATCGACCTTAACTCAATGTAAAAATGAATGAACACTCATTCATTTTAGCACATGACAACATAGAAGGTACCAATGACTAGCAAAACACTGCGACTTATATTTCCTCAATGGCAAGGCGGTAACAATCCTCCCTACTATCTTGGCTCACAGCTCCTCTCGTTTCTCTCTCCTGAAGCAAAAGGGCCCGTTGAGACCGTTCCTGTTGAGTTGCCAACAACAGAGCCATTGCCAGGGATTAATGACATCACGGCTAAGCCATCCCTCATCAGGCAGCTCAGTAATGCTGCCACACTGATTGAAAAGCATGATCCCAATAGCATTGTCATTTTAGGCGGAGACTGCCTAGTTTCGCTGGCGCCTTTCGCCCACCTGCTCGATAAGTACGGAGACAAACTCGGTGTGCTCTGGATTGACTCGCATCCTGACGTGCAGACTGCTGAACAATATCCAAACGCGCATGCCCATGTGCTTGGTGCGCTAATGGGTACGGGTGATAACGATTTAGTTGCCCATGTAAGAACCAAACTTAACCCGTCAAAAATAATGATTGCCGGTATCCACGATCCACTTCCTTATGAAGCTGAATACCTCACTCGCCATAACATTACGACGCTAGCACCTGAACAGGTTAAAAGCGGCGAAGATGAAGTCCTGGAGTGGATATCGAAAGAAAAGATTGCGTATCTGGCGATCCATATCGATCTGGACGTTCTCGACCCGTCTCTGTTCCGCTCCGTTCTTTTTGCAAAACCGGGGCGCGGAAAACACGATTTTGGCGACGTTGCTGAAGGCAAACTGACGATTGAGGATGTACTCAATCTGATTGCGGCAGCGACGACAAAAGCAGTCCCCGTTGGCCTGACAATTGCTGAACATTTGCCCTGGGACAGGGCTGAATCTCAAGAACATGCTCAGTGAATTACCCCTGCTAAAGTAAGACGAAATCCAGGAGCCAGACGACAGAGTTTAGCTCTGGCTCCTTGCATAAAAGCGCGTTAAAGTCTGGGCACCGAATTAACCAAGATGCCGATATGTTAAAAAAAACCGAAACCTACCATAAGCTGATTACGGCTGCTGCTGCCTGCTTTGCGGAAAAAGGCTTTAGTGCGACAAGCGTACGTGAAATCTCTACCCGGGCAGGAATCAGTCAAGGAGCAATGTATACGTATTTCAAAAGTAAGGATGAGCTTGTTAAGGCTATTGTACTGGAAGAACAGAACTCCGCGTTGACTGCCCATAATGCGACCTATGCAGGCTCTTATTTTGATCGCCTTTGTGCACAAGTTACGTCCTGTATTAGCGAGATCGGTTACCCTATCACGCATCAACTTTGGGTTGAAATCATGGCTGAGTCTGCGCGTAATCCAGAACTGCGAAAAACGTATATCTCCAGCGATGACATCATGCGGAAAAGCTTCGCGCGGCTCATCCAGGAGGGTATCGCTGCCGGAGAGTTTCGTCGCGATATTAATCTTGAAGAAGTCACGATCATTATTTTTGCCCTTATTGACGGTTTAATCGCTCGCCAGGCAATAAACACGGCCTTCTCATTCAGGGATGATCTGCCAATGTTTTTTGACGTTATGGCAAAATTGCTTAAATAATACCAGACGGTCATAGTAAAACGATGTATCGAAAAAACCAGGGGTTGCTTAAAACAGCCAACGCTCTCAAGCGGCAAACGACTCACACAGTGAGCAATCTTTCACGCCCCTACGCGATTGCGAAGAGTGCGTGAAAAAGTACGGACGCTTTTCACATATGAGTTCCGACAAAAAACCTCTGCCTCCCCATCAATCCTCCTCCATCCGCTGATACTCTTCGCTGAGGTAGTCCACCAGTGCCCTGACGGAGGGCAGCAGCCCGCGCCGCGAGGCAAATACTGCATGGATCACTTCCCGCCGCGGCTGCCACTCATCCAGTACCACCTCTAACTCCCCTGACGCCAGCTGATCGCGCACCATTAATAAAGGAAGCTGTACCACGCCTACGCCGGCCATCGCCGCCTCGCGCAGCGCCAGCATATCGGTGGTCACCATTCGCGGCGTGAAATACACTTCCGCTCTCGCTCCCTCAGGCCCGGTGAGCTGCCATTTATGCTGATGCTTGTTCGCTCCCAGGCTGAGCCCCGGCCAGGCACTCAGTTCAGAGGGCGCCTGCGGGCGCCCGAGTCGGGAAATCAGCTCCGGACTAGCCACCAGCCGGTGCCCGCGGTCCGCCAGCACGCGCATCACCAGATCGCTATCCTCGATGGGCCGGGGACGGACGCGGATCGCCACATCAATCCCCTCCCCGACCACATCCACCCGGCGGTTGGTCGCCTCAAGATGCAGCGTTACCCCGGGATAGCGCGCCATAAATCGCGCCAGCATCGGTCCAATATGGACATGCAGCAAGGTGACCGGACAGGTGATCCTGACGCTACCGCGCGGCTCGGCGCGCAGCGTCTCGACCGCCTGCTGCGCCGCCTCGGCCTCTATCAGCATCGCTTTGCAATGCTGATAAAAGGTCTGCCCGACCTCAGTAACCGCGAACTGACGGGTGGTTCGCTGAATCAAACGCACGCCCAACCGCTCCTCGAGTTGCGCAATGCGGCGGCTGAGCTTGGATTTCGGCTGGTCAAGCGCTCGCCCCGCCGCGGCGAAACCGCCATGGTCTACCACCTGGACAAACCAGGCGAAGTCATTGAGATCCTGCATCCTTCCTCCATTGTTCCATTTTTGGAACAGTATAGGTCATTTTTGCTCACTACCGCACACGTCGTCCCGGATATAAGCTTATTCACATCAGATACCGATACACAGGAGAAAGCCATGAAACAGATTACAGGAGTCTACACCGCGCCTGCGCAGCATTGGGTAGGTGACGGCTTCCCGGTTCGTTCGATGTTTTCTTATCAGACGCACGGCCAGCAGCTGAGTCCCTTCTTACTGCTCGACTATGCCGGGCCGTACACCTTTCCGGCAGGCAGCGATAAACGCGGCGTCGGTGAGCATCCGCATCGTGGATTCGAAACCGTCACCATCGTCTACGCCGGTGAAGTAGAGCATCGTGACTCCACCGGACGCGGCGGAGTGATTGGCCCGGGCGACGTGCAGTGGATGACGGCGGGCGCCGGGATCCTGCACGAAGAGTTCCACTCGGAAGCCTTCACCCGCAGCGGCGGCGAGCTGAAGATGATCCAACTGTGGGTCAACCTGCCCGCCAAAGACAAAATGACGGCCCCCGGCTATCAGAGCATTACCGCCGGGACGATCCCCAGCGTCGCGCTGGCGAATGGCGCCGGACAAGTTCGAGTTATTGCCGGCCAGTATGACGACGTCAGCGGCCCGGCCCATACCTTCTCACCGCTTAATGTGTGGGATCTGCAGCTGAATCAGGGGCACGACCTCACGCTGCGCCAGCCGGAAGGCTGGAGTACCGCGCTGGTGGTGCTGGAAGGGGAAGTGATCATCAACGGTTCCGAGTCCGCCCGCGAAGGTCAGTTGGCCGTCCTGAGCCAGACAGGAGACGCCCTGCATCTGGAGGCGACCGCCCAGGCAAAAGTTCTGCTGATGGCCGGCGAACCGCTGCAGGAGCCGATTGTGGGTTATGGCCCCTTTGTCATGAATAACAAAACGCAGATCGCAGAAGCCGTTCGCGATTTTAACAGCGGCCGCTTTGGCCAAATCTAACTGATTGAGGTGAATACTATGTCTACTCCCGCTAACTTTAACGGTGCTCGTCCGGTGATTGATGTTAACGATACCGCAATGCTGTTGATTGACCACCAGAGCGGCCTGTTCCAGACCGTCGGCGATATGCCAATGCCAGAGCTGCGCGCTCGCGCCGCCGCGCTGGCCAAGATGGCGTCGCTTGCCGGGATCCCGGTGATCACCACCGCCTCCGTGCCGCAGGGGCCGAACGGTCCGCTGATCCCGGAGATTCATGAAAACGCGCCGCATGCGAAATACATCGCCCGTAAAGGCGAGATTAACGCCTGGGATAACCCGGAATTCGTCGCCGCGGTGAAAGCGACCGGTCGTAAGACGCTGATTATCGCCGGAACCATTACCAGCGTTTGCATGGCCTTCCCGGCTATCGCCGCTGTCGCCGACGGTTATAAAGTGTTTGCCGTGATTGACGCTTCCGGCACCTACAGCAAAATGGCGCAGGAAATCACCCTGGCTCGCGTGGTACAGGCTGGCGTAGTGCCGATGGATACCGCTGCCGTCGCCTCTGAGCTGCAGCGCACCTGGAATCGCCCGGACGCCGCAGAATGGGCGGAGGTGTACACCAAAGTCTTCCCGGCCTACCAACTGCTGATCGAAAGCTACAGCAAAGCGCAGGACGTGGTGAAGAATAACGAACAGCTGGATTCTCAGCGCTAAAAACCCCGCCCCGCTGTACCGCAGCGGGGTGTTGTTCATTGCGTGAGCGAACGGTAGAGAAAGAAGAAAATATGCTTGACCGTTTTAACGCAACTCCCTATAGTAGCGCCCCGTTGCCCACCCAAGGTGAGCAGCAAGACAATATGGTGAGGTGTCCGAGTGGCTGAAGGAGCACGCCTGGAAAGTGTGTATACGGCAACGTATCGGGGGTTCGAATCCCCCCCTCACCGCCATATTCGAGATGAGAGCCTGTACGCAAGTA
>NZ_PIBL01000018.1:0-85911 GCF_002806645.1 Klebsiella sp. H-Nf2 | reverse complement strand
TAAACTTCGTAATGAATTACGTATGTTCACTCAGAGACTTGGTATTCATTTTTCGTCCGAGGACGTTAAGAATCCATGTCACTTTGAGTGCCCACACAGATTGTCTGATAAATTGTTAAAGAGCAGTTGCAACGCGGCTTTCAGCTCACCGTTGCGAGGTCCCGTATAATACGTTTTCCTCATGCAGAGTCAAGCGCTTATTTTGCTTTTCTCTGTCGGTTTTCAGCGTTGAACTTCACCGCCGAAACCCCGCTGACCCGGCGGCTTGCTTGCCGTTGTTCCGTGTCAGTGGAGGCGCATTATAGGGAGTAATTCTGAGGTGACAAGGGGAAATTCAAAAAAACTTTTCGTTCGCTCGATTTTCCACCACAACGCGAGTTTTACGCGCTATTTGCTCGCCATTTGAGCGATTTCCCGAGCAAACCGGGATACCTGTTGCCAGTCGGTATAAACCACCTCTTTCCGGATATCCGTTTCGCCTCCAGTCATTTTCATAATCAGGCGGATCATAAACCGATCGTACCAGCGGTAGCGCGGGTAGCGCAGCGCGCCGGCAAACACCGCGCAGCTCTGCGGCTGCCACGGCGAGTTCAACAGAAACTTACGCGTATAGCTGTTGGTCTGCGGCGTACGCTTCTCGGGTTTACGGGCTACCAGGTTGACCGAGAAGAATGCTCCCGGCAGCGCCTGCAATGATGCCAGATGCTTTTTCACAAAGCGGTCCACCGCCGGATGAAAGTGCCCGTAGCGAATCGACGCGCCAATGACCACCCGATCGTAGTGATGCCATTCGACGACATCGGTACGATTCAGGTTCAAGGTATCCGCATCGATGCCCAGCTCTTTTAGCTCGGAGGCCAGAAACGAAGCGATTTCACGGGTCTGCCCGTCGCGGGTGGAGAAGAGTATTAAAGTTTTCACGAGCACTCCTGTTATTCGCGCCAGAAAGTGGGAGTAAAGAGCACCAGTAAGGTGAACACTTCCAGACGACCAAACAGCATATTAGCAATCAGGATCCATTTCGCGACCGGGTTCATGGTGGCAAAGTTGTCCGCGACAACGCCAAGCCCAGGCCCGAGGTTGTTCAACGTCGCCACTACGGAGGCGAAGGCAGAGAAGTCATCCACCCCGGTGGCAATAATCGCCAGCATACTAATGATAAAGACCAGCGCATAGGCGGAGAAGAATCCCCACACGGCTTCAAGAATACGTTCCGGCAGCGCGCGGTTACCTAACTTGATGCTATACACCGCATTCGGGTGTACCAGACGCTTAAGCTCACGGTTGCCCTGCTTGAACAGCAACAGGATACGGATCACCTTTAAGCCACCGCCCGTGGACCCGGCGCAGCCGCCGATAAATGCGGAGCAGAGCAGTAGCACCGGCAGGAACAGCGGCCAGCGCGCAATGCTATCGGTGGTGAACCCCGCGGTGGTCGCCATCGACACCACCTGGAAAAATGCCTGATTCAGCGTCGTCAGCACCGATCCGTACACGTTATGAAGCCATAGCACCAGCGTACAGATGATGACCAGCGTCAACTGGACGCCAATGAACATCCGAAATTCTGGGTCGCGCCAGTACACCTTCAGGCTGCGTCCGCTCAATAATGAAAAATGCAGACCGTAGTTACAGCCGGAGATCAGCAAAAAGATCGCGATGATGGAGTTAATCATCGGGCTATTGAAATAGCCGACGCTGGCATCATGAGTCGAGAAACCACCGATAGCGATGGTGGAAAAGCTATGACCAATCGCATCGAAGGCCGGCATACCGGCAAACCAGAGCGCCAATGCGCAGGCTATCGTCAATAACACATAGATAAGCCACAGCGTCTTCGCCGTCTCGGCGATACGCGGGCGCATCTTGTTGTCTTTCAAGGGGCCGGGCATTTCCGCACGGTAAAGCTGCATCCCCCCAACGCCGAGGATAGGCAGAATCGCCACCGCCAGCACAATGATCCCCATACCACCGAACCATTGCAGCATCTGCCGGTAAAAGAGAATTGCATGAGGTAACGAGTCCAGCCCCACCAGCGTGGTCGCCCCGGTCGTCGTCAGGCCGGAAAATGACTCGAAGAAGGCATCCGTCACCGTCAGGTTCGGCTGCTCGGCGAAAATAAAGGGCAAGGCCCCCACGCTCCCCAGCACGGTCCAGAACAGCACCACGATCAGAAACCCTTCGCGGGATTTCAGTTCGCCTTTTTGCTTACGATTCGGCCACCACAGCATGGAGCCAATCGCCAGCGCAACAAAAAAGGTTTGAGTGAAGGCCCGCCCCGCGCCATCGCGATATATCAGGGCCACTAATCCCGGAACGATCATCGTCCCCGAAAATAAGATGACCAACAGTCCAACGATTCGGGTTATGGCGCGAAAATGCATCTCTGGCGCTTCCTTTGATAGGCAAAAAAACAGAGGGGATTATTCGTCAATCTTCAGTAATTGCAATGAACCGCGACTAAAATCAGCCAGTTTTGCTGAAAAAGCCGCCACTTCGGCCCGGGGAAGTGCCACGCGAAGCCGAACCGACGCCAGATATTCGCTTTCGACTACGCTCCCGGAGAATTGGGCAAGCAGCGATTCGACGCCAGCCAGTTGCCCATACTCACATTGCAAAGTATATGCCGTTAGCGGCGTCTTGCGCTGCGTTGTCAACTGCGCCAGCGCCTGATGAACACCGCCGCCATAGGCTTTGACCAGGCCGCCGGTGCCCAGCAGGATACCACCGTAGTAACGCACGACGACAGCGGTTATCTCACCCACACCGCACCCCATCAACTGTGCCAGCATCGGTTTGCCCGCCGTCCCCGCCGGTTCGCCATCGTCAGAAAATCCCAGCTGTTGCGAATCATCAGGCGGCCCGGCGACCCACGCCACGCAGTGGTGACGGGCATCAGGGTGATCCGCTCTGACGGACTCGACAAAGGCTTTAGCCGCCGCCACGCCGTCGGTATGCGCCAACAACGTGATAAAACGGCTTTTTTTAATCTCCTCAACGACGGTAACCGGCGCCGCCGGGATTAACCAACTTTCCATTACGCCAGCTTCAGATCGCGCGTCATATTTTCAATGCTGTTTTCGTGGACCACCACGTTATCTTCGATACGGATCCCGCCAAACGGTTTCATGGCGTCTATTTTCTGCCAGTTGAAGTGCTTGCTGAACGGGCCTTCACGCCACGGCGCCAGTAACGACTCGATGAAGTAGATGCCGGGTTCAATGGTCAGCACCATGCGCGGCTCGATAATACGGGTGCAGCGCAGATACGGATATTTCGACGGCGCCGCCAGATGCGTACCGGTGTCATCCTGCATAAAGCCAGCAACATCATGTACCTGCAGACCCAGCGGATGGCCAATCCCGTGCGGCATAAACGGCCCGGTCAGGTCATTCTCCACCATCGCCTCTTCGCTCATATCGGAGACTAACTGATGTTTACGCAGCAGCTTTGCGATGCGCTGATGGAACTGGATATGGTAATCAACATAACGGGTCCCGGCCTTCATGGTGCTAATCAGCGCCAGCTGCTCGTCATTAACGTCTTTTATCAGATGGGCAAAGTCGTTGTCGCCGTGTGCCGCCCAGGTTCGCGTCAGATCTGCGGCATAGCCGTTATATTCTGCACCGGCGTCGAGCAGGAAGCTGCGCATCTCCGCCGGGGCGCGATGATCCAGTTTGGTGTAGTGCAGGACGGAAGCATGCTCATTCAGCGCCACGATGTTGCTGTAAGGCACGTCGGTATCACGATGGCCGGTGGCGGTGAGATAGGCCTGGTTGATATCGAATTCGCTCATTCCGGACTGGAACGCTTCATAGGCCGCACGATGGCCATTGACCGCCGATTTCTGCGCTTCACGCATGCAGGCCAGTTCGTAATCCGTTTTGTAAGCCCGATAGTAGTGCAGGTAATCGATAACCCCTTTCGGGTTGATCTTATCCGCAGCGATACCCAGCCCCAGCGCGCGCTCCGGTACCGGCCCAATATAGCCGATATTACCGCGAGCGGCAGGCAGCTGGCTGCCGATGCCATCGGCCTTCGGCAGAGCAATAACGTCAACCTCTTCGGTCCAGAATGAGGTCGGCAGCGGCTCGACGTTGTGCCAGTAATCGACCGGCAGATAGAACCACAGCTTCGGTTTGTTGACGCCATCCACCAGCAGCCAGCAGTTAGGCACCTGGGTCACTGGCACCCAGGCTTTGAACTGAGGGTTGACCTTGAACGGATACGGATGGTCGTCAAGGAAGACGTTAACCAATTCACCGGAGTGAATCAGCAACGCATCCATTTGAAAACGGGTCAGCACGTCACGGGTACGTTCTTGTAGGGTAACAATATGATTTTTATAGAGCGCGGACAGGGATTCCATCTTTCATCCTTTGCTTTTATGGGATCGTGATACTCCGCATCTTAGCACATCACCCTGCGTGCGGGTGATTTCCGCCGGATGTGATCCGACCAGCAATTATTTAAAGAGTAATTTGCAATTCTTTAACATAAATTCCACACTCCGTTTCATCTGGTATGACCAGATCATATTGCTGGATTCAGGAGACTGACATGCTCTACAAAGGCGACACCCTGTACCTCGACTGGCTGGAAGATGGCATCGCCGAACTGGTGTTCGATGCCCCAGGTTCGGTCAACAAGCTTGATACCGCAACCGTAGCCAGCCTCGGTCACGCGCTGGACGTACTGGAAAAACAAAACGATCTCAAAGGCCTGATGCTGCGCTCTGAAAAAGCTGCGTTCATCGTCGGCGCGGATATCACCGAATTTCTCTCGCTGTTCCTGGTCCCTGAGGAGCAGTTAAGCCAGTGGCTGCATTTTGCTAACAGCGTTTTCAATCGTCTGGAAGATCTTCCCGTCCCGACTATCTCGGCCGTCAATGGTTACGCGCTGGGCGGCGGTTGTGAATGCGTCCTGGCGACCGATTACCGCCTGGCGACGCCGGATCTACGTATTGGTCTGCCGGAAACCAAGCTCGGCATTATGCCGGGCTTCGGCGGTTCCGTGCGTCTGCCGCGCCTGCTCGGCGCCGATAGCGCGCTGGAAATTATTGCCGCCGGAAAAGACGTCGGCGCCGATCAAGCGCTGAAAATCGGCCTGGTGGATGGCGTGGTCGCAGCGGAAAAACTGCGCGATGGCGCACTGGCGATCCTGCGTCAGGCCATTAATGGCGACCTGGACTGGAAAGCTAAACGTCAGCCAAAACTGGAGCCGCTGAAGCTCAGCAAAATTGAAGCTACCATGAGCTTCACGATTGCCAAAGGCATGGTCGCGCAAACTGCCGGGAAACATTACCCGGCGCCGATCACCGCGGTGAAAACCATTGAAGCCGCCGCGCGTCTTGGTCGTGAAGAAGCCCTGGTGCTGGAAAATAAAAGCTTTGTCCCGCTGGCCCATACCAATGAGGCCCGCGCGCTGGTTGGTATCTTCCTGAACGACCAGTACGTCAAAGCGAAAGCGAAAAAGTTGACCAAAGATGTCGAGACGCCGAAGCATGCTGCTGTCCTGGGCGCTGGCATTATGGGCGGCGGTATCGCATATCAGTCGGCCTGGAAAGGCGTGCCGGTGGTGATGAAAGACATTAGCGACAAATCGCTGACCCTTGGCATGACCGAAGCGGCGAAGCTGCTGAACAAGCAACTGGAACGCGGAAAAATCGACGGTCTGAAGCTGGCCGGAGTGATCAGCACCATTCAGCCAACCCTGGAATACAGCGGTTTTGATCGCGTGGACGTGGTTGTTGAAGCGGTGGTGGAAAACCCGAAAGTGAAGAAAGCGGTGCTGGCCGAAACCGAGGCAAAAGTGCGCCCGGATACCGTGCTGGCGTCTAACACCTCAACGATTCCTATCAGCGAGCTGGCCAGCGTGCTGCAGCGCCCGGAAAACTTCTGCGGTATGCACTTCTTTAACCCAGTGCATCGCATGCCGCTGGTTGAAGTGATCCGCGGCGAAAAAACCTCGGATAAGACCATCGCCACAGTTGTGGCCTGGGCCAGCAAAATGGGCAAGACGCCAATCGTGGTGAATGATTGTCCCGGCTTCTTCGTCAACCGCGTGCTGTTCCCCTACTTCGCCGGCTTTAGCCAGCTGCTGCGTGACGGGGCGGATTTCCGCAAAGTCGACAAAGTGATGGAAAAACAGTTTGGCTGGCCGATGGGCCCGGCTTATCTGCTGGACGTGGTCGGCATCGATACCGCCCACCATGCCCAGGCCGTCATGGCGGCGGGCTTCCCGCAGCGGATGCAGAAAGATTATCGCGATGCTATCGACGCCCTGTTTGACGCCAGCCGTTTCGGCCAGAAGAACGGCCTCGGCTTCTGGCGTTATAAAGAAGACAGTAAAGGCAAGCCGAAGAAAGAAGAAGATGCCGCAGTCGACAGCCTGCTGGCCGACGTCAGCCAGCCGAAGCGCGATTTCAGCGATGAAGAGATTATCGCTCGCATGATGATCCCGATGGTTAACGAAGTCGTCCGCTGCCTGGAAGAAGGCATTATCGCCAGCCCGGCGGAAGCGGATATGGCGCTGGTATACGGCCTGGGCTTCCCTCCGTTCCACGGCGGCGCATTCCGCTGGCTGGACACCATTGGCAGCGCGAAGTATCTCGATATGGCACAGCAATACCAGCACCTTGGCCCGCTGTATGAAGTGCCGGCCGGTCTGCGTGACAAAGCGCGCCATAACGAAGCGTATTATCCCCAGGTAGAGCCAGCCCGTCCGGTTGGCGCTCTGAAAACGGCTTAAGGAGTCACAATGGAACAGGTTGTCATTGTCGATGCAATTCGCACCCCGATGGGCCGTTCAAAGGGCGGCGCCTTTCGCAACGTGCGTGCGGAAGATCTCTCCGCGCACCTGATGCGTAGCCTGCTTTCGCGTAACCCGTCGCTTGAGGCGAGCGCGATTGACGATATTTACTGGGGCTGCGTGCAACAAACGCTGGAGCAGGGTTTCAACATTGCGCGTAACGCCGCGCTGCTGGCAGAAATCCCGCACTCGGTACCGGCGACGACGGTTAACCGTCTTTGCGGTTCCTCCATGCAGGCGCTGCACGATGCGGCCCGTATGATCATGACCGGCGATGCCAGCGTCTGCCTGATTGGCGGCGTTGAACACATGGGCCATGTGCCAATGAGCCACGGTGTCTATTTCCATCCGGGCCTCAGCCGTAATGTGGCGAAAGCCGCCGGCATGATGGGGCTGACCGCGGAAATGCTGGCGCGTCTGCACGGCATTAGCCGCGAAATGCAGGATCAGTTCGCCGCACGCTCTCACGCTCGCGCCTGGGCGGCGACGCAATCAGGCGCCTTCAAAGCGGAGATTATTCCCACCGGCGGCCACGATGCCGATGGCGTACTGAAGTCTTTTAATTATGACGAAGTGATCCGCCCGGAAACCACCGTCGAAGCGCTGGCGGCGCTGAGACCGGCATTTGATCCGGTGACCGGCACGGTAACGGCAGGCACCTCTTCCGCCCTTTCCGACGGCGCGGCGGCGATGCTGCTGATGAGCGAAAGCCGCGCCCGCGAGCTGGGGCTGAAGCCACGCGCCCGCGTCCGTTCGATGGCGGTGGTCGGCTGCGACCCGTCCATTATGGGTTATGGCCCGGTTCCGGCCTCAAAGCTGGCGCTGAAAAAAGCGGGCTTATCCACCAGCGATATTGACGTCTTTGAAATGAATGAAGCGTTTGCCGCGCAGATCCTACCGTGTATTAAAGATCTGGGGTTAATGGAGCAGATTGACGAGAAGATCAACCTCAACGGCGGCGCGATCGCGCTCGGACATCCGCTGGGCTGCTCCGGGGCGCGCATTAGCACCACGTTGATCAATCAGATGGAACGCAAAGACGCTCAGTTCGGTCTGGCGACCATGTGTATCGGTTTAGGTCAGGGTATTGCCACTGTGTTTGAGCGGATTTAATCGAAGGGTTATCTCAACGCCATTGCGACCAGAAGCAGGCAGCAATGGCGAAGAGAGCAGGTTTAGTTGCCGTTCTTCCCGCCTGTCAGGGGCGGGTTTTTTCTTTTCAGATAAAGGCAAACGCATCGCCAAACAGGCGATCTTCGCGCGCGCCGCGTTCGTTGCAGAACAGGTCGCGGGCAATCTTGGCCATCTCAAAACGACCGGCAATGTAAATATCATGCTCGGCCAGCGTACCGTAATCCTGCAGCACGGCGGTGAGTACCGTACCGGAGCGACCACGCCACCCTTCTTCCGGTTGCTCGACCACCGGCTCGATGCGCAGATTCGGATGCTTGATGCTCAACGCTTCCAGCTCGGCCAGATCGTACAGATGCTTAGCCTCGCGGCCGCCCCAATAAATGGCGATATCGCGATCCGGGTTACGCGCCAGCGCGGTTAACAGAATAGAACGCACATAAGAGAAACCGGTGCCGCCGGCGATCAGAATCAGCGGACGATCTTCGTCATCGCGCAGCCACGCTTCGCCATGCGGAATATCAACCTCAATTTCACGCTCTTTCAGAATGCGATCCATGACCGCCATCGCATACAGATTGAGTTCAGAAGCACCAATATGCAGCTCGATAAACGCGTGTTCCGACGGCGTGGAAGCCATAGAGAACGGACGCTTGTCGCGCTCGTCCATTACCACCATCAGATACTGGCCAGCGCGGAAAGAGAATGCCGCTTCCGGTACTAATCGAACGCGATACACGGTATCGGTAATCGCCTCCACTGAGGTCACTTTACAGCTTAAGGTTGTCATGCGTCCCCTCTGTCGGGTCTATAGAGCAAAACAGCGGCGTTAGCCCCGCTTACTGTTATTTAAAGATGGCCAGTTCATCCCAGATGGCGTCGATGCGCGCCGTCACCTGAGGATCTTTTTTGATTGGACGACCCCATTCACGCTGGGTTTCGCCAGGCCATTTATTCGTGGCATCCAGCCCCATTTTTGAACCCAGGCCGGAAACCGGCGAGGCAAAATCCAGATAATCTATTGGCGTATTTTCTACCAGTACCGTATCACGAGCCGGGTCCATACGGGTAGTGATCGCCCAAATCACATCGTTCCAGTCGCGTGCGTTGACATCGTCATCGCAAACGATCACGAATTTGGTATACATGAACTGGCGCAGGAACGACCAGACGCCCATCATCACGCGCTTGGCATGACCCGCATACTGTTTTTTCATCGTCACCACCGCCAGGCGGTAGGAACACCCTTCCGGCGGCAGATAGAAGTCGACGATTTCCGGGAACTGCTTTTGCAGAATGGGCACAAAGACTTCGTTCAGCGCCACGCCCAGCACCGCAGGTTCATCCGGCGGACGACCGGTATAGGTCGAATGATAAATCGCGTCTTCGCGCTGGGTAATGTGGGTTACCGTAAACACCGGGAAGCTATCCACTTCATTGTAGTAGCCAGTATGATCGCCATACGGGCCTTCCGGCGCCATCTCACCGGCCTCAATGTAACCTTCGAGCACAATTTCCGCGCTGGCTGGCACTTCAAGGTCATTGGAAACGCACTTCACCACTTCGGTCTTGGTGCCGCGCAGCAAGCCTGCGAAAGCATATTCCGACAGCGTATCGGGCACCGGCGTCACCGCGCCAAGAATGGTCGCCGGATCGGCGCCAAGCGCTACGGAAACCGGGAAGCGCTCGCCGGGATGCGCCGCGCACCACTCCTGGAAATCCAGCGCGCCGCCGCGGTGGGACAACCAACGCATGATGAGTTTATTTTTGCCGATCAGCTGCTGGCGATAAATACCCAGATTTTGCCGCTCCTTGTGCGGGCCGCGGGTCACCGTCAGCCCCCAGGTAATCAGCGGCGCGGCATCTTCCGGCCAGCAGGTCATAATCGGGATTTTATTCAGGTCGACGTCATCGCCCTGGATGATTTTTTGCTGGCAGGGCGCGCCGCGCAGGCGTTTGGTCGGCATATTCAGCACTTGCTTGAACTGCGGCAGCTTATCAAACAGATCGCGGAAGCCTTTTGGCGGTTCCGGCTCTTTCAGAAAAGCTAACAGCTTACCCACCTCGCGCAGCGAACTGACCTCTTCCTGCCCCATCCCCAAGGCCACGCGACGCGGCGTACCGAACAGGTTGCACAGCACCGGCATGGTATAGCCTTTCGGATTTTCAAACAGCAGCGCCGGGCCACCGGCGCGAAGGGTCCGGTCGGCAATTTCGGTGATTTCCAGGTGAGGATCGACCGGCAGAGTGATACGTTTTAGTTCGCCCTGTTGTTCCAGGAGTGTCAGAAAGTCGCGAAGATCGTGGTATTTCATGAAAGTGTTATAGACCTCTCTACAGGCGGCTAATTATACGGTGTTCGGCGGCGCGATGCTGTAATTTTGTTAAATTAGCGTGAAAGAACGCTGAAATTTGGATTTCAATTATAATGGCTTTCGCGATTACACCAGCCATTTGTTATGCTTGCCGTTATTAGAAGTGGAATGAGTCATTATGCAAGCCTGGTACTTACTGTATTGCAAACGTGGGCAGCTACAACGAGCCCAGGAACATCTTGAACGTCAGTCAGTTAACTGCCTGATGCCGACGATTGCGCTGGAAAAAATCATTCGCGGTAAACGCACCATGGTCAGCGAACCGCTGTTCCCGAACTACCTGTTTATTGAGTTCGATCCAGAGGTGATTCATACCACCACCATCAGCGCCACCCGCGGGGTTAACAACTTCGTGCGCTTTGGCGCCCTGCCCGCTGTCGTTCCCTCGGCGGTGATTCATCAGCTCTCTATCTACAAACCAGAAGGCATCACCGACCCGGAGACGCCGCATGAGGGCGATAGCGTGCTGATCACCGACGGCGCGTTCGAAGGCTTACAGGCTATCTTTACCGAGCCGGACGGTGAAGCACGTTCTATGTTGCTGTTAAACCTGCTGAATAAGCAAGTCCTGCAGAGCGTTAAAAATACCGACTTCCAGAAAATCTAAACGTCGTTAACGTCGATGCCAAACAGCGTCCTGACGTTTGCGTCCGTTTGCGCCTCCAGCCATTGCGCCTCTTCGCCCCGCCAGGTCGCGACGCTTGCCAGGATATGCGGCAAATACGCGGGCTCGTTACGCCGCGAGGCCGGTTTCGGCTTGAGGTCGCGCGGCAACAGATAAGGCGCATCGGTCTCAAGCAGCAGACGATCTTCCGGGATCGCCGGCAGCAGCTCGCGCAGCTCCAGTCCCCGCCGCTCATCGCATACCCAACCGGTAATACCGATAAACAGGCCCAGATCCAGACATTCCTGCACCTCGCTGCGGCTGCCGGTAAAGCAGTGCAGCACCGCGCCCGGGATCTTCTCAAGCCAGGGTTTAAGCAGCGCCAGAAACCGGTCGTGGGCGTCGCGGCAGTGTAAAAATACCGGCATCGACAGCTCAGCGGCCAGCGCCAGCTGAGCGCTGAACGCTGCCTCCTGCTCCTGCGGCGTGGAGAAATTACGGTTGAAATCCAGACCGCACTCACCTATCGCCACCACCTGCGGCTCGCGGGCGAGGGTATAAATCGCCTCGGCGACCGCTGGCGTCCAGCTGCTGCCGTCATGGGGATGAACCCCCGCCGTGGACCAGCAGCCGGAATAATGGCTCGCCAGTTTCTGCGCCTGCTGGCTCTCAGGCAAATTTGTGCCGGTCAGCAGCATGCCGTGAACCCCCGCTGATCGCGCGCGCGCCACCACCTCATCACGGTCGCGGGAAAACTGCGAACTGGTCAGATTAACGCCGATATCAAACATGATCGCTCCCATATGACAACCGCCCTGACGGGCGGTTGGCGGTATTACTCTTCTCTGTGCTGTGCGGCTTCAGCTTCGGCCGCGGCGTCGTCATCACGCGTCTGGCGCTTCCCGGTGTAGAAGCGGGCGAAGAACACCCCGACTTCAAACAGACAGTACATCGGAATGGCCAGCAGCGTCTGCGAGAATACGTCCGGCGGCGTCAGCAACATGCCCACCACGAAGGCGCCCACCAGCACATACGGCCGTTTTTTGCGCAGTTCTTCCGGCGTGGTAACGCCCATCCAGCAGAGCAGCACAATGGCGACCGGTACCTCAAAAGAGACCCCGAACGCCATAAACAGCGCCATCACGAAGTCGAGATAGCTGCGGATATCGGTCGAGACCAGCACCCCCTCCGGGGCAGCATGGGTCAGGAAGCCGAACGCCAGCGGAAACACGACAAAATAAGCGAAAGCCATGCCGATATAGAACAGCAGCGTACTGGATACCAGTAAGGGCACCACCAGCCGGCGCTCGTGCTTATACAGCGCCGGCGCGACGAAGGCCCATACTTGGTAAAGAATAATCGGCACTGACAGGATCACCGATACCATGAAGGTCAGCTTTATCGGCGTAAAGAAAGGTGAAGCGACATCAGTGGCGATCATCGTCGCGCCCACCGGCATCTTGCTGATAAGCGGGGCCGAGACCAGCTGATAGATATCATTGGCGAAATAGACCAGCGCCAGGAAGATCACCAGGATAGCAATGATGCTGTTGAGCAGACGCTTGCGCAGCTCAATCAGATGCGAAATTAACGGTTGAGTATCGTCTACGCCCATGTTTACGGTTTATCACTCGATGCGGGGGAAGAATGCGGAGCTGCCGCAGTCGCGGGGGTTTTCTCTGCCGGAATGTCAGCCGGTGAAGCGGGTTGCTCATCGACAACCGCCTCCGGCGCATGAGCCGGAGCGCTGGCCTGATGCTCTGCCGTCGCCGGCGTGACGTCCTGCCGTTGCGCTTCGCTGCCTTTCACCACCGGATTATGGATGGTATTGGCTTCGTCGCTGGCCTTTTCAGGATCGTGGGCGCTATAGGAACGCTTCATCGACTCTGCGGCCTCGCGCAGTTCATCCATGGAGGCTTTCAGCTCCGGCGTCAGGTTGTTCAGGCTGGCCTTTTCCACCTTTTTGAGGCTCTCCTGGAACTCCTGCAGTTTTAGCTCCTGGGCCAGCTCATTTTGTACCGTGGTCGCCAGCGACCGTAGCGTACGGATCCAGCCAACTACCGTTTTAACCGCTACGGGGAGCCGCTGTGGCCCCAGAACAATGAGGCCAATCACAAACACCAGCAGTAGTTCACTAAAACCAATATCGAACACGAGTTACACCTGCTCTTTGTCGTGGCGTTTTGTCTCGTCTTTTTTTGCATCATCCTGTTTATCGGCGATGGTTTTCGCCGTGAAATCTGCGTCTGGCGCCGACTTTTCGGGTTTATCATCATCACTCATGGCTTTTTTAAAGCCTTTGATCGATGCCCCTAAGTCTGACCCCAGTGAGCTCAGCTTCTTCGTCCCAAAAAGCAGAACTACGATGACGACAACAATTAATAACTGCCAAATACTGATACCACCCATACACGTTCCCCTATGACAGATGATGATTTGTGTGGACGCATTATACACGCCATCCTGCAAGCCGCCTCTTCGTCAGGCGACTGGCATGATTTTGCGCAAATTAGCCTGCGTCATGAAGAGGCGAACCGATCAGTGGGTTTTCCGCCAGCCAATCAGCCAGGTGACGATACCGCCGGCCATCAGCCAGCCGGGCATCATTCCCCACTCAGGGCGATGGATAAAGAGCAGCGTACCACTGAGCAATAAAACCGCGCCTATACCAAACAGATAACGGGACTGCCCCTGGCGGACATGACGCACATGCATATCCCGCACGATGGTATCGACGCTGGTCTGCAGCTGTTTGCTCTGCTGCAGGCTCTGATACACCAGCTCAGGTATTTCGGGCATTCTTTCGATCCAGAACGGCGCTTTGTCTTTAAACGCGCGCACCAGCGCCGGAATGCCGACCTGATCTTTGATCCACGACTCGAGGAAAGGCTTCGCCGTTTTCCACAAGTCTAACTGAGGATAGAGCTGCCGGCCTACCCCTTCTACGTAAAGTAATGTCTTCTGCAGCAAAACGAGCTGCGGCTGGACTTCCATATTGAAGCGCCGCGCAGTGTTGAACAGGTTAAGCAGCACGTGGCCGAACGAGATCTCCGCCAGCGGCTTCTCAAAGATCGGCTCGCAGACCGTGCGGATCGCGAACTCAAACTCTTCGACATTCGTGTCGGGCGGTACCCAACCGGAATCGACGTGCAGCTCAGCCACCTTACGATAATCGCGGTTAAAGAAGGCGATAAAGTTTTCCGCCAGATAGCGCTTATCTTCTTTGTTCAGCGAGCCGACAATACCGCAGTCGATGCCGATATACTGCGGATCTTCCGGGTGCTCGTAGCTAACGAAAATATTGCCAGGGTGCATATCGGCATGGAAAAAGCTGTCGCGGAACACCTGGGTAAAGAAGACCTGCACGCCCCGCTCCGCCAGCAGCTGCATATTGGTCCCCTGGGCCTCCAGCGCCTCCACGTCGGACACCGGGATACCGTAGATGCGCTCCATCACCATCATGCTTTCGCTGCAGTAGTCGGGGTAAACCTCCGGCACATACAGCATCGGGCTGTCTTCGAAATTACGCCGTAGCTGAATGGCGTTGGCGGATTCCCGCAACAGGTTCAGCTCGTCCAGCAGCGTTTTTTCATACTCGCGGACCACCTCCTGCGGGCGCAGACGACGGCCGTCAGGCAGCAGACGAGGCACCCAGCGCGCCAGGCGGTAGATGAGCTTCATGTCCGCTTTAATGATCGGCAAAATATCCGGGCGGATAACCTTGATAACCACCTCTTTGCCATTCTCTTTCAGACGCGCGGTATGCACCTGGGCGATGGACGCCGAGGCTAACGGCTCTACGGAGAAATCATCAAACCAGGCTTCCACCGGCAGGCCACCCATCGCTTTCTCTATCTGCTGCTGCGCGAGCTTTCCTTCAAAGGGCGCCACGCGGTCCTGCAACAGCGCCAGCTGATCGGCGATTTGCGGCGGGAAGAGATCCCGCCGCGTGGAAAGCATCTGGCCAAATTTGATCCACACCGGCCCCAGCTCCTGAAGCGCCAGGCGGAGACGGGTGCCAAGAGGTTGGTCTTGATGACGATTTGGCATCCAGAACAGCATCCGCCGCCAGATACGCAGCGGCAGCGTGAGACGAATTTTGGGGATGAGCTCATCGAGCCCGTAGCTCAAAAAGGTGTGGATGATGAAATACAGGCGCCGTAATTCTCCTGGCGTCATTTGCCCTCCAGCGTTTCCAGCCGTTTTTCCAGTGCGGCCAGCGCGCGTTCAATAGCCGTCGTTTCTTCCGCAAACCATGCCAGCTCCAGCGGCCCAGGCGCCAGTCGCCACTCTTCAGTGATCGCTTCCGCGACATAGCGCTGCTGGCGCTGCGCACCCTTCAGTAGAAACTGAGCGCCGCCGCGGAGGGCTTTGCCGACACCTTCGGCCACGATATCGCCGGTATAAGGCGCCAGCAGTTCAGCGGGATCGAACTCCGCCAGATCGCACAGGGAGACCATGTTCTGCACCACCTGCAGATCGCCCTGCACTTCCAGATCGCCGCTACGAATAAGCGCCGTGAGCTGCTGACGATTACGCAGTTTGGGCAGCACGCTGAGCCGGGTAATCACAGTGCAGTCGGCCTCACCCTCCCAGGCACTCAGGACATCTATCTGGCGTTCGCTGAACGCCAGTACGATCGGGGTGGAAAAGTCCTGCAGTTGAACTCGCAATACCTTACCCAGCAGGCGCTGACGGGCGGGTTTTAGCGCCTTGTCGCGCCAGAGAAAAGTATTCAGCGCCGTTTCAATGCCAGCGGTCACCAGAGGTGTGAAAGGCATAGCGTCCCTCCTGTCAGAACTTGTAACCGCGATGCAAGGCAACGATACCCGCCGTCAGGTTGTGATAGTCGACACTTTCAAAACCGGCATCCTGCATCATCCCTTTCAGGGTTTCCTGATCCGGGTGCATACGGATAGATTCTGCCAGATAGCGATAGCTGTCGCCGTCTTTTGCCACCAGTTCCCCCACCTTCGGCAGGATATGGAAGGAGTAAGCGTCGTAGGCTTTGCTGAGCGGTTCGATAATCGGTTTAGAAAACTCCAGCACCAGCAGACGTCCGCCCGGCTTCAGCACGCGGTACATCGAACGCAGCGCTTTTTCTTTATCGGTCACGTTACGCAGACCGAAAGAGATGGTGATGCAGTCAAAGGTATTATCAGCAAACGGCAGGGCTTCCGCGTTGGCCTGAACATACTCAACGTTACCCACGATGCCGATATTGCGCAGCTTTTCGCGGCCCATTTTGAGCATGGAATCATTGATATCAGCAAGCATGACGCGACCGGTTTCCCCTACCAGACGGGAGAACTTGGCCGTCAAATCGCCGGTCCCCCCCGCCAGATCCAGCACGGTCTGCCCGCGACGTACGCCGCTGCAGTCGATGGTGAAACGCTTCCACAAACGATGGATACCGAACGACATCAAGTCGTTCATCACATCATACTTTGCCGCGACAGAATGGAATACATGCGCCACCATGTCCTGTTTCTGCTCTTTAGCGACCGTCTGAAAGCCAAAGTGCGTCGTTTCTTGTGAATCCTCAACCATCTCTATGCCTGCTTGCTTTTCAAGAAAATGTTCACTGAGTGTATCAGATTCAGCGCATTTCCCATACGTTTCAGCGTGGCGGAGCCGCCTCCCGATTATGCAACGCCTCGGCAGAGTCGGGTGAAAACGCGTCATTTTCCGGGAGGTTATCCTCCTCTTCGAGACGATATTCATCGTCCTGGGCAGTGGCTTGTTCGACTAAATCAGGATTTATCCCGCGCTTCACCTCCACCCCCAGGCCGCGAAAGGCCTCCGCCTGGGCCAGCAGATTCCCGCGCCCGGAAGCGAGCTTTTTCATCGCCTGGCGATAGTTCTCTTGCGCCTTATCCAGACTCTGGCCAATGGCGGACATATCATCCACAAACAGGCGCATTTTGTCGTAAAGGCGCCCCGCCCGCTCGGCGATCTTCTGCGCGTTGCGGCTCTGATGCTCATAGCGCCACAGATTGGCGATAGTGCGCAGGGCTACCAGCAGCGTCGTCGGGCTGACCAGCATGATATTATTTTGCAACGCCTCGCTGATGAGCTCGGGCTGACGGTCGATGGCCACCAGGAACGCCGGCTCGACGGGAATAAACATCAGCACGTAGTCAAGAGATCGCAGGCCCGGCAGCTGTTGATAATCCTTGCGCCCCAGCAGGCGAATATGGTTTCGCACCGAGGCAAGGTGTTCCTGCAGCGCGGCTTCGCGGGTGTAGTCGTCTTCGGCGTTAAAATAGCGCTCATAGGCGACCAGGGTCATTTTGGCATCGATAACGACGTCTTTGCCCTGCGGCAGGCGCACGATAACGTCCGGCTGCATCCGCGAGCGGTTGTCGGTCTCGATGCTAACCTGAGTCTGGTACTCATAACCTTCGCGCAGGCCGGAGGCCTCCAGCACGCGGGTTAAAACTACTTCCCCCCAGTTGCCCTGGGTTTTGTTATCACCCTTCAGCGCTTTGGTCAGGTTCAGCGCCTCCTGCGCCATCTGCGCGTTCAGCTGCTGCAGATTGCGGATCTCATGCGCCAGGGTGTGCCTTTCCCGCGCCTCCTGGCCAAAGCTCTCCTGCACCTGGCGACGGAACCCGTCGAGCTGTTCGCGCAGCGGGGTCAGCAGGCCATGCAGGCTCTGGCGATTTTGCTCATCGACGCGCCGGTTGCTGTGTTCGAAAATGCGGTTGGCGAGGTTTTCAAACTGCTCGCTCAGGCGCTGCTCGCTGTTAACCATCTGACGGATCTTATCTTCCGCATGCAGTTGGGTGGATTCGAGCCGGGTGGTGACTTCACGCAGATCGGCCTCCAGCGAGGTATTGATATCCCGCAGGCTGCGCAGCTCATTGTTCAGCAGCTCGCACTCCTCCCGCCAGTGGGACTCCTGCACCAGCTGCTGGCGGGCGGCGCTCAGCTCAATATCCAGCTCTCGCCGCTCCTCAATGAGATCGGCCCGGATTTGGTCCGCGCGCGCTTTGGTTGCCAGCCAGCCGACAATTAACCCGGCAGCCAGTGCGATAATCGCGCTGATAATGATTGAGAGATCCACGACGCCCCCTGCGATAACCTAATGGCACAAAATAGAATTGTGCTGTACAAACGTCCAGTTTAAAAGGGATTTCCTGCGAGGAGCAACGCAAAAAAGAAAGGCCGGAGGACCCGGCCTGACAGAGAAGGGGTTGAATTACAGCAGACGGCGCGCCGCTTCCACGACGATTTTGACCGCGTGGCTTTCGGTTTGCTTCATGGTTTCGGCGTTAGGGATCTCTTGCTGGGTACGGTTAACGATAACCCCAGCAACCATCCCGGCACGCAGGCCCTGGCTGGCGCACATGGTCAGCAGCGTGGCGGATTCCATTTCATAGTTCATCACGCCCATTGCCTGCCACTCTTCCATTGAGCCCTTGAAGCGGCTCACCACGCGGCCGGAGAAGGTGTCGTAACGCTCCTGACCCGGGTAGAAGGTATCCGAAGAGGCGGTCACGCCGATATGGGTGGTGGCACCAATAGATTTCGCCGCTTCCACCAGCGCGGTGGTGCAGGCGAAGTCTGCGACGGCCGGGAATTCCATCGGCGCAAAGTGCAGGCTGGCGCCGTCCAGGCGAACGGAAGCGGTCGTGACCAGCACATCGCCAACGTTAATGTGCGGTTGAATCGCGCCGGTGGTGCCGATGCGCAGGAAGGTACGCACGCCCAGCTGCGCCAGCTCTTCCACGGCGATAGAAGTCGACGGGCCGCCGATGCCGGTAGAGCAGACGATCACCGGTTTGCCGTCCAGCTCCGCGCGCCAGGAGGTAAATTCGCGGTGGGATGCCAGCTTAACCGGCTTATCCATCAGCGCGGCGATCTTTTCCACACGCTCCGGATCGCCAGGGACGATAGCCAGCGTAGCCCCTTGTAAATCGTTCTTGGTGAGGCCGAGATGAAAAACATCAGACTTGGACATAAAAAACTCCTCTGTGGGTCGAATTATCAGCAGAAGCAAAACGGTACTGTACCGAAGCCCCTGGCATCTTTTTGTGATGATAGTCACCAAGACCAATAATGATTGCAGTTGTTTTTCAGTAAATAGTGATACACATCACATTAACAAGTTATATTCATCGTCACAGAACAAAAGATAGCCGCTTTCAGGCACTGTGCTTTATTACCGCCCGCACTAAAGGCAAAGGGTCTATAGTTACTGATGCGCTAATAAATAAGGGTACGGAGAATACCATGACCACCACCAAACAACCTGGATTCGCACCTGCTGCTTCACCACACGCCGCCACCGCCGTTCATACGCCGGAAGAGCATATTATCGCCGGAGAGACGTCTATTCCCTCCCAGGGTGAAAACATGCCGGCCTACCACGCCCGCCCGAAAAATGCCGACGGTCCGCTGCCGATCGTTATCGTGGTACAGGAAATTTTCGGCGTGCATGAACATATTCGCGATCTTTGTCGCCGCCTGGCGCAGGAAGGCTATCTGGCTATTGCGCCTGAATTGTACTTCCGTCAGGGCGATCCGAATGAGTACCACGATATCCCGACCCTGTTCAAAGAGCTGGTTACCAAGGTGCCGGACGCGCAGGTGCTGGCGGATCTCGACCATGTCGCCAGCTGGGCGGCGCGCCACGGCGGCGATGCCCATCGTCTGCTAATCACCGGCTTCTGCTGGGGCGGACGCATTACCTGGCTGTATGCCGCGCATAACCCGCAGCTGAAGGCAGGCGTGGCCTGGTACGGCAAGCTGGTGGGAGAAAAATCGCTGAATTCACCGAAGCATCCGGTGGATATCGCCGTTGATCTCAACGCCCCGGTGCTTGGTCTGTATGGCGCTAAAGACGCCAGTATTCCGCAGGACACCATCGAGACCATGCGTCAGGCGCTGCGGGCGGCGAATGCCACAGCGGAAATCGTGGTCTATCCCGAAGCCGATCATGCCTTTAACGCCGACTATCGCGCCAGCTATCACGAAGAGTCAGCCAAAGACGGCTGGCAGCGGATGCTCGCGTGGTTTGCTCAGTATGGCGGTAAAAAAGGGCAATAACCCGATGCAAAAAAAGGAGGCAAATGCCTCCTTATTATTTTTCGCCTGACTATCAGGCGGATTCGCGCAGATTCTGCGCCGCTTGCACCATATTCGCCAGCGCGGCGCGGGTTTCCGGCCAGCCACGGGTTTTCAGACCGCAGTCCGGGTTAACCCACAGCCGCTCCGCCGGGATACGCTGCGCGGCTTTTGCCAGCAACGCTTCAATCCACTCCACGCTCGGCACGTTCGGCGAGTGAATATCATATACCCCCGGCCCGATTTCATTGGGGTACTCAAACGCTTCGAACGACTCCAGCAGTTCCATATCGGAACGCGAAGTTTCAATAGTGATCACGTCGGCATCCAGCGCGGCAATGGAGTCCATGATGTCGTTGAACTCGCAATAGCACATGTGGGTGTGGATCTGAGTGTCGTCTTTGGCGACCGCAGCATTAAGGCGGAAGGCTTCCACACCCCACTGCAGATAGGCATCCCAGTCGCTGCGCTTCAGCGGTAACCCTTCGCGCAACGCCGGCTCATCAATCTGGATGATGCCGATCCCCGCCGCCTCCAGATCCGCCACTTCATCACGCAGGGCCAGCGCAATCTGTTTCGCGATGGTTTCACGGCTGACATCTTCCCGTGGGAAGGACCAGCACAGAATGGTCACCGGTCCAGTGAGCATCCCTTTCACTGGCTTGTCGGTCAGCGACTGCGCGTACTTCGCCCAGTCGACGGTGATCGCCTGCGGACGGCTGACGTCGCCGATCACCACCGGCGGCTTCACGCAACGGGAACCATAGCTCTGTACCCAGCCGTTTTGCGTGAAGATGAAACCGTCCAGGTGTTCGCCGAAATACTCCACCATATCGTTACGCTCGGCTTCCCCGTGCACCAGTACGTCTAAACCTAACCGCTCCTGCTCGACGATCGCCTGCTTAATATGTTCCGCAATCCCGGTACGATAATGACTGGCATCCAGGTTGCCCTTTTTGAAGTCCAGGCGCAGGCCGCGGATCTCGGTCGTCTGCGGGAATGACCCGATGGTGGTGGTCGGCCATGCCGGCAGGTTAAAGCGTTGACGCTGTGCCTGAGCGCGAACTTCATAAGGGCTGGCGCGCTGGCTGTCCTGAGCGGTGATCGCCGCCAGCCGTTTTTCTACTTCCGCGTTGTGTACACGGGTCGAATGGCGACGGGCCTGGATTGGCGCGCTCCACTCGGTAATCGCCGCCGTATCGCCGCTGTTCAGCGCATCGCGCAGCAGCGCCAGCTCGCCGCATTTCTGCAGCGCGAAAGCAAACCAGCTCTTCACTTCCGCATCAAGGCGCGTCTCCACGCTCAGATCGATCGGGCTATGCAGCAGAGAGCAGGATGACGCGACCCAGAGGTCGCGTTTACCGACGAGGTCTTTAATTTGCGCATACTTTTCGGTGAGATCGGCGCGCCAGACGTTGCGCCCATTGATCAGACCCGCGGACAGCAGCCAGTCGGCCGGCAGGCGGTTATGCAGTTCAGCAACATCATCTTTGCCGTGCACCAGATCGACGTGCAGCCCCTGGACCGGTAGCGCAGCAATGGTCGCGAGATTGTCGCTAATGCCTTCAAAATAGGTGGTCAGCAGCAGTTTCACCTGGCCCTGCAGGGCGTCATAAGCCGGTTTAAAGGCCTCCCGCCACGTTGGCGGCAGCTCCAGCACCAGCGCCGGTTCATCAATCTGCACCCACTCGATGCCACGCTTCGCCAGTTCGGCCAGCACCTGCTGGTAAACCGGCAGGATGTCAATCAGCAGGCTCAGACGGTCAAACGGTTCACCTTTCACTTTGCCCAGCCACAGGTACGTTACCGGCCCCAGCAGCACGGGCTTGATCTTGTGGCCCAGCGCCAGCGCTTCGTCTACTTCATCCAGCAGTTGGGTCCAGGTCAGTTTGAACTGCTGGCCCTTCACGAACTCCGGCACCATGTAGTGATAGTTGGTGTTAAACCATTTGGTCATTTCCGCAGCGGCGGCCGGTTCGCCAGTCGGCGCACGGCCGCGGCCAATGCGGAACAGGGTATCGATATCGATGGATCCGTCTTTGTTCTGATGACGAGCCGGCACGTTGCCCAGCAGCAGGCTGGTAGTCAGAACATGGTCGTACCAGGCGAAATCCCCCACCGGCAGCAGGTCAACCCCCGCCTGTTTCTGCTGCTCCCAGTGCCGGGCGCGCAGCTCGCGCCCCACCGCCAGAAGTTCTTCACGTGAGCTATTGCCCGCCCAGTAGCTCTCTTGCGCTTTCTTCAGCTCGCGACGCAGGCCAACGCGAGGAAAACCGAGGGTGTGGTTAATAATTGTCATGTGTTCTTCCTCTAATTAATTATTAATCCAAAGGATTTTGTATTTAGGGAAGGCGGCAAGTTTGCTCATCCCCAGGAGCTTACTGAAGTAAGTGACTGGGGTGAGCGAACGCAGCCAACGCACCATAAATTCAAAAGACGAAGGATTTTAGCCATCCAGATGTTTACACATCCATAATTGGCAGTTACTGTATATTCCTCAAGCGCAAATTGCTCATGGCGAAGTGAAGGACTTTCATGATCGAAATTAAACACCTGAAAACGCTGCAAGCGTTGCGGAACAGCGGTTCACTGGCGGGCGCGGCAGCGGCCCTGCACCAAACCCAGTCCGCCTTGTCTCACCAGTTCAGCGATCTGGAACAGCGCCTTGGCTTCCGTTTGTTTGTGCGTAAAAGCCAGCCACTACGCTTCACGCCGCAAGGGGAAATTCTGCTGCAGTTGGCCAATCAGGTGCTGCCGCAGATCGCTCGCGCCCTGCAGGACTGTAACGAACCGCAGCAGACCCGGCTGCGCCTGGCTATCGAATGTCACAGCTGTATTCAGTGGCTGACGCCGGCGCTGGAGAATTTCCGCGCCCGCTGGCCGCACGTGGAGGTCGACTTCCATTCCGGAGTGACCTTTGACCCGCAGCCTGCGCTGCAGCAGGGCGAACTGGATCTGGTGATGACCTCCGATATCCTGCCGCGCAGCGGTCTGCACTACTCGCCGATGTTTGATTATGAGGTGCGTCTGGTGCTGGCGCCCGAGCACCCATTAGCCATGAAGACCCTGATTACGCCAGAGGACCTGGCCGCGGAAACGCTGCTGATTTATCCCGTGCAGCGCGGGCGCCTCGATATCTGGCGCCATTTCCTGCAGCCGGCCGGCATCAGTCCCCAGCTGAAAAGCGTCGATAACACGCTGTTATTGATCCAGATGGTGGCCGCCAGGATGGGCATCGCTGCGCTGCCGCACTGGGTGGTGGAAAGCTTTGAACGCCAGGGTCTGGTGGTCACCAAAACCCTGGGTGAGGGATTATGGAGCCGGTTGTACGCGGCCGTCCGCGATGGCGAACAGCGTCAACCGGTCACTGAAGCGTTTATTCGCTCTGCGCGGAATCACGCCTGCGATCATCTGCCGTTTGTCCGGAGTGCGGAGCGACCCAGCGGCGATGTACCCACAGCGAGGCCAGGATCACCAACGCTCCGCTAATAAAGCTCGGCCAGTGCGGCTGCTCCTGCCAGATGGCAAGGTTGACCAGTAGCCCGGCGGGGACATGGACGTTATTCATGATCCCCAACGTGCCGGCATCCACCTGCGTGGCGCCATAGTTCCACATAAAGTAGCCCAGCCCTGAAGCCACCACGCCGAGCCACACCAGCACGCTCCACTGCAGCGTGGTGGTCGGCAGCTTCTGGGCGTTGCCCAGCATAAACCACGCCGCCACCGCCACGATAAAGGCCCCGACATAGAACCAGGCAAAGGCATTGTGCTGCGGCATCGGACGCACCTCCATCAGACGCTTATACCCCACCATACCGATGGCGAAGCAAAGATTTGACAGCTGTACCAGTAACAGCCCGGTCCAGAAGTGATCGCTGACTTTGTCATAGCGGATAATCGCCGCCCCCAACACCGCCAGCGCGGCGCTCAGCAGATAGCCCCAGCGCAGCTTACGTCCGCTGAGCAGGTCGTAGATCAGCGTGATATACAGCGGGGTAAATACGGTAAACAGCAGAAATTCCGAGACCGTCAGATAGAGATAGGCGCGGAAAGCCAGCAGATACATGATGCCAAGCTGCATCGCGCCCACCAGCATATAGAGCACGATCGTGCGCGGAGACTGACCGCGTGTGCGCAGGAAAGGCAGAAACACCAGCGCCGCCAGGCCCACACGCATCAGCACCGAAAAATAGCTATCGACGCTACCGGCCAGGTATTCGCCAATCAGGCTAAAAGAAAAGGCCCACAGGATAGTGGTGATAATTAACAGCGCCACAATGATCGTCTCGTTGGATAAAGAACAGGCATTGTAGCGAAGAGTTAGGTTGACGACTGGACACTAATTAGTCAGTCGTCAATCTTTTTCAGTCGAGGTATAGCTTACGTAGGTAGTGCGGGACCGCATCGTCGGCGTTGCTGCCGATCACTTCCAGTTCCGGATGCAGATCCTTCAGCCGTTGATGGGCGTTGGCCATGATGCAACCCTTGCCGGCCATCGACAGCATCTCAGCGTCGTTCATACCGTCGCCGAAGGCGATGCAATCGGAAAGACTGTAGCCAAGCATTTTCGCCACCGCCTCCAGCGCATGTCCCTTCGATACCCCACCCGCCATGACTTCCAGGCAGGTTAAGGTGGAGAAGCTGACGTTCACGCGATCTCCCCAGCGGGCGTTCATCGCCTGTTCAAGCGGCAGAAGATGCTCGTGATCCTCGCAGGTAAAGAACACTTTGCTGATCCCCTGCGGATCCAGTTCGCCCGGCTCATAAAGCTTGTAGTTAAACACCGCCTCCTTGAAGAAGCGCATCTCTTCCGGACGATGGCGGTTCATATACCACTCGTCTTCCCGATAGACGTTAGTGACGATTTTCGGGTCGTTACGCACGATCTCAAACAGGTCGGCGGCAATATCGCGGTCGAGGTTATGGGCGAAGATTTGCTGGCCATCGCTATCGTGAACGCGGGCGCCGTTAGAGGTGATCATGTACGACCGGATGCCGAGATTATCGCGGATCTGCCCGACGTCGATGTAGTGACGGCCAGTGGCGAAGACGAAATTGATCCCACGAGCGGTCAGCAGCTTCAGCGTCTCTTTGGCATACGGGGTCAGGAAATGATCGGGGGAAAGCAGCGTGCCGTCTAAATCAGACGCAACAACCTGGTACATAAAAAAGTTAACCTCTAAGCAGGGCGACGAGCGTTATCGTCGGATTAAGTATGTCGATTGAAAAACTCGACGATGGCATTTAGCGCGACTGAGCGCATATCGTCCTTTTCAAAAAGGATCTCATGGTATGCCCCTTTGATGACGAGCGGCTTACCGCCCTCACAGGGATGGCCAACAGTGGCCCGTAATTCACAATAGCGGTCGTGCATCAGATTATCGACCACCCGCTCCTCCTCTGCCTGCAAAAGCAGCGTCGGAGCCGTATCTTTCTCGACATTCGCCAGTACTTCCTCGCCGGCAAGCATGCCCTCACGCACCCAGTGCCAGGTAGGGCCGCCGACCTGCAGTCGCGGTTCATCGGCATAGAAGCGCAAGTTGCGACGATAGCGTTGTCGACTGTGCGTCAGCACGTTAACGGCAAAAGGCAGCGCCCGCCAGCGCCCGGTGCCGATGGCATACTCTTCACGAATGCGCTGATGGCCCTCAGCCCAGTCGAGAATATGGCGCACCATCCAGTCCGGAAGCCGAATGATAATCCCGAACATCGGCGCGCAGAGCGCAATCGCATCGCAATGCGCCTGGTAACGTTGCAGAAAAAGCGTGGCAATTGCCCCGCCCATAGAGTGAGCGAGGATAAACCGTTTTCGCCAGTGTCCGGGGACCACCTGCTGCTGCCAGAGCGCCGCCAGGTCATCGACATAGTCGCTGAAGTTAACGACGTGTCCGCGGTGGGTATCAGAGAGCAGGCGGCCCGAGCGGCCCTGGCCGCGATGGTCAATAATCATCACGTCAAAGCCGCTGTGAAAGAGATCGTAGGCGACTTCGGCATACTTCACGTAGCTTTCAATGCGCCCGGGGCAAATCAGCACCAGACGATCGTTATTTTGCGCGCAAAAGCGAACAAAGCGTACCGGTACATCATCGACGCCTTTAAATTCAGCCTCTTCGCGCTGTCGCCAGAAATCCGTCAGCGGCCCCATGCTAAAGGCCGCAAACGCGTTTTCTCGTGTTTCCCAGTCCTTTTTCTGCCCAAACATCGGGTTTACACCCCTGTTAACCGCTGAAAATCGTTTTTTTGCCGTGTATCACACAATGCTGACACAATAGCGTATTGTGGCATAAAAACAGACAATCAGGGAGTTTCTCATGACCATTGAGTGGTGGTTCGCCTACCTGCTGACATCAATCATTCTCAGCCTGTCGCCGGGTTCCGGCGCGATTAATACCATGACCACCTCCATTAACCACGGTTACCGCGGCGCGGCGGCGTCGATTGCCGGTTTGCAGACTGGTCTGATTATTCATATCGTGCTGGTTGGCGTCGGTCTCGGCACCCTGTTCTCCCGCTCGGTGCAGGCCTTTGAAGTGCTGAAATGGGCCGGTGCAGCCTACCTGATCTGGCTGGGTATCCAGCAATGGCGGGCAGCTGGGTCCATCGACCTGAATACGCTGGCGAAGGCGCAGACGCGCGGCAAACTGTTCCAGCGCGCAGTTTTCGTGAATCTCACCAATCCCAAAAGCATTGTTTTTCTGGCCGCTCTGTTTCCACAGTTTATCCTGCCGCACCAGCCGCAGCTGATGCAGTATCTCGTTCTGGGTGTCACCACCATCGTCGTCGATATCATCGTGATGATTGGCTATGCAACCCTCGCACAGCGTATTTCAGCATGGATTAAAGGGCCAAAGCAGATGAAAGCGCTGAACAAAGTCTTTGGTTCACTGTTTATGCTGGTCGGGGCGCTGCTCGCCTCCGCCCGTCACGCCTGAATATAAGCTGGCACAGCGCGTGCCGCAGCATGGAGGATTACTGATGACGCAGCCATTATGGAAATGACCGGTCTGGCTGAGGATGAGCTGCAGCGGCTTCGCCACTGACACTTTCCCCACCCGGGTTTGTCCGGGTGGAGGACCGCATACAGATTAACGCGAAATAATCAGGTGGATGCCGAAGCCCGCAAACAGCGTACCGGCGATACCATCGATCCACTTCGCCATCCGCTGATAGCCGCGGCGCATCCCCGGCAGGGCGAACAGGCTGGCAACCACCATAAACCAGGCCAGCGTCTCAACGATAATCAGCAGGAAAATACCCCAGCGCGCACCAGCGCCGACGCTGTCACCCACGAACAGCGAGAACACCGAGCCGAAATAGATAATCGCTTTCGGATTCGCCAGATTGGTCAGCAATCCCTTCACGAAGCTGCGTCCGCTACGGGCCAGCTCCACCTGCGGCTCCGCCGAGGCCACTGCCTCTTTTTTCAGCGCGCCGCGCAGCATCTGGTAGCCCATCCAGCACAGATACAGGCCGCCACCAACCATAATGATGTTATGCAGCCACGCCATCTGCGCGAGGATCAGGTTCAGGCCGAGCAGGGCAACCCCCGCCCAGATCATTACGCCGCAGGTGATCCCCAGCACACCCATCATCGCCTCTCTGCGCGAGCGGCTGATGGCCGTTTGTGAGACAAAGAAAAAGTCCGGCCCCGGGCTCATCAGCGCAATGATATGCACCAGCGCCACGGTGAGGAAAAGCATCAGCATAGTTAACTCGCAGGAAAATAGTGAAGAGGGAAACTATTCTGGCACCTTTTCCCGCGGCTGACTACTCATCATCACCATCGACATGAGCACGTATCAATGCCATGAATTCTTTACCGAAGCGCTCAAGTTTGCGCGTTCCCACGCCGTTGACGCTGAGCATCTCGCCGGCGGTGAGTGGCGACTGTTCCGCCATCTCGATCAGCGTCGCGTCGTTGAAGACCACGTATGGCGGGATATTCTCTTCGTCGGCGATCGCTTTACGCAATTTGCGCAGCTTGGCAAACAGCTTGCGGTCGTAATTGCCGCCAAAGGATTTCTGCATCGCCTTCGGCTTCAGCGCCACGATACGCGGCACGGCAAGCTGCAGCGGCACCTCGCCGCGCAGCACCGGTCGTGCGGCTTCGGTCAGCTGCAGTGCGGAGTGCTGGGCGATATTCTGCGTCACCAGCCCAAGGTGAATCAGTTGGCGGATCACGCTCACCCAGTGCTCGTGACTCTGCTCCCGGCCGATGCCGTAAACCGGCAGCTTATCGTGGCCCATGTCACGGATGCGCTGGTTGTTGGCCCCGCGCAGGACCTCCACCACGTAACCCATCCCGAAACGTTGATTCACCCGGTAAATCGTTGAAAGCGCCTTGCGCGCATCCATTAAGCCATCGTACTGCTTTGGCGGATCAAGACAGATATCGCAGTTGCCGCACGGCTCCTGACGCCCTTCGCCAAAGTAGTTCAGCAGCACCAGACGACGACAGGTTTGCGCTTCGGCAAACGCCCCCATCGCATTCAGCTTATGCCGCTCGATATCCTGCAGCGGCCCGGCGGGCTTTTCTTCCAGACAGCGGCGCAGCCACGCCATATCCGCCGGATCATAAAACAGCATCGCTTCCGCCGGCAGGCCATCACGCCCGGCACGGCCGGTTTCCTGGTAGTAGGATTCAATATTGCGCGGGATATCGAAGTGCACCACAAAACGGACGTTCGGCTTGTTGATGCCCATCCCGAAGGCCACCGTCGCCACCACGATCTGCAGATCGTCGCGCTGGAATTTCTCCTGCACGTCGGCGCGGACGGCGTTTTCCAGACCAGCATGGTAAGCCGCTGCGCTGATGCCGCGGCTCTGCAAACGCGCTGCGGTATCTTCCACTTTCGAGCGGCTGTTGCAGTAGATGATGCCCGATTTGCCGCGCTGATCCTGAACGTAGCGCATCAGTTGATCGAGCGGTTTGAATTTCTCCATCAGCATATAGCGGATGTTCGGCCGATCGAAGCTGCTGACCTGAATCAGCGGATCGTTAAGGCCAAGCAGACGGACGATATCACGGCGGGTAGTGTCATCGGCGGTGGCGGTCAATGCCATAAACGGGATCTGCGGCATCCGCTGGCGCAGCTGGCCCAGCGCGGCATATTCCGGGCGGAAATCATGGCCCCACTGGGAGATACAGTGCGCTTCGTCTACCGCCAGCATCGCCAGGTTCCAGTTCGCCAGATGCTCAAGAAAGTTATCCAGCATCAACCGTTCCGGCGCGATATACAGCAGACGAACCTGTCCGCTGCGACAGCCGGCCATCACTTCCTGCTGCTGATCGCGGCTTTGCGTCGAGTTCAGACAAGCCGCCGCCACGCCGTTGGCCAGCAGTTGATCGACCTGGTCCTTCATCAGCGAGATCAGCGGCGAGACCACCACCGTCAAACCGCCCATGACCAGCGCCGGCACTTGATAGCACAGCGATTTACCGCCACCGGTCGGCATGACCACCAGGCAGTCACGGCCCTCGAGCACCGTCTCGATAATCGTTTCCTGGCCAGGACGGAACTGCTGGTAGCCGAAGGTCTCTTGTAAAACCTGCTTCGCCAGCGATTCCTGATTTAATACTTCCGCCTGTGCCACGTTGACCCCATTTGCCTGAAAAGAAAACAGGCGCTATTTTCAGCGCCTGTGAGCCAGAGTGCAACGATTAAAACAGATCGTTGAGCATTAGCCCGACGCCGACGCGCGTTTGATTAAAGTTGTAGTCGATAAGCGATTCGCCGTAACCGCTGTAGATCTGCGTATAGGCGCGAACATGTTTGGTAATGGGATAGCTCACGCCGAGCTCCGCCCCGCCATAGCCGGTGTTCCAGTTATATTGCCCCTGCGCGCTGAGGATCGCCTCTCCCAGCTGGTAGCCCACCTTCAGCCGGTAATAGCCCATATATTTGGTGATATCCGGGTTATCATCGGTGTTGCCCACCACGTACCAGGGCTTCACTTCCACCAGCCAGTTGCCGTTTTGCGCCATCAGGCGGGCATAAAGCCGGTTCCAGCTGCGCGAGGTAGGGTCGGAACGACCATTCGAGTCGTGGTTATACCCCATCTCGATGTCGCGCAGCGTCCAGCCAGCAAACTGATAGTCAGTCGCAAAGCCCAAAAACAGCTGTGGTTCGTAATTAGTCTCGCGAAACGGCGCCGACTCTTTGCTGTTGGAAAGTTGCCACCAGGATTTCTGGGTGTACGATGCGCCGAGCAGCGAATTATCGCCCAGGATGCCACGCCACAGCGGGAACGCCAGACTCAGCTGAAATTTCACTTCATCTTTACGGGCGTTTTCGGCCCAGTCATAGCTGCGGATCGCCTCTTTATTGAGGTCGCTGGTCCATGTGTAGAGCAGATAGTTGCTCTCATAAGGATAGAGCAGGAAAGGATTATCATGGTCCTGGAGCAGGTTGGCGATAATGCTGCCGCGCACGGCAGGTTTGTCGTGAACCGACGCATCCTGCGCCATAACACCGGCCGGTAGCGCGCACAGCGCCACCAGGCTGGCCAAAGAGATACGCATGCTGGTCTCCTGATAAATAGTTTTTATTTTTGTTTAACCCGAAGCCATTCTACCTGTTTATTAATCACCTGCCCCTTAATCCGCTCCGAAAGTGGAAATCAATATTTTAGAAGCATAAAATCAACATTTTGTTAACGAATGGAACCGGTGTTATGTCTGAACTTACTGCCGAAGCAGCGCTGAAACTGGTGGGGGAGATTTTCGTCTATCACATGCCGTTTAACCGCGCCCTCGGCCTCGAACTGGATCGCTATGAAAAAGCGTTTGCCCAGCTCAGCTTTAATAACCAGCCGATGATGGTCGGCAACTGGGCGCAGAGTATTTTGCATGGCGGAGTGATCGCCTCCGCGCTGGACGTCGCCGCTGGCCTGGTCTGCGTCGGTAGCACCCTCACCCGCCATGACACCATCAACGAAGAAGAGCTGCGCCAGCGCCTCTCCCGCATGGGAACCATCGACCTGCGCGTGGACTACCTGCGTCCGGGCCGCGGCGAACGGTTTACCGCCACCAGCAGCCTGCTGCGCGCCGGCAATAAAGTGGCGGTAGCCCGCGTGGAACTGCATAACGAAGCTCAGGTCTATATTGCCAGCGCAACGGCCACCTATATGGTGGGTTGATTGGCCAAAATCGAGTAACATCACTCTCTTTGGCAATGGATTTTACCGATGGATGCGAAACAGACGCGGTTAGGGATCATTCTGGCCCTCGCCGCCTACTTTATATGGGGTATCGCGCCAGCGTACTTCAAACTTATCTACTATGTTCCCGCCGATGAAATTCTGACCCATCGCGTGATCTGGTCCTTCTTCTTCATGGTGGCGCTCATCAGCGTCAGCCGCCAGTGGCCGCAGGTGAAAAAGCTGCTGAAGACGCCGCGCAAGATCTTCCTGCTGGCGCTCTCTGCGGTGCTGGTCGGCGGCAACTGGCTGCTCTTCATCTGGGCGGTGAATAACCACCATATGCTGGAAGCCAGCCTCGGCTACTTTATTAACCCGCTGGTGAACATTCTGTTAGGCATGATTTTCCTCGGTGAACGCTTCCGTCGCCTGCAGTGGCTGGCGGTGATCCTCGCCTTTTGCGGCGTGCTGGTGCAGCTGTGGACCTTTGGTTCGCTGCCGGTAATCGGCCTTGGACTGGCCTTCAGCTTTGCCTTTTACGGCCTGGTGCGGAAGAAAATTGCTGTCGACGCGCAGACCGGTATGTTGGTGGAAACACTGTGGCTTCTGCCGGTGGCGGCAATCTGGCTGTTCGGCATCACTGATAGCCCGACCAGCCATATGGGGGAAAACCCCTGGTCGCTCAATATGCTGCTGATGGCCGCGGGCGTGGTAACCACCATTCCCCTGCTGTGCTTCACCGGGGCGGCAACCCGCCTGCGCCTGTCGACGCTGGGTTTCTTCCAGTACATCGGTCCGACACTGATGTTCCTGCTGGCGGTGACGTTCTACGGCGAAGTGCCGGGCAAGGATAAAATGGTGACCTTTGGCTTTATCTGGGTCGCGCTGGCGGTGTTTATCGTCGATGCGCTGTATACCCAGCGCCGGCTGCGCAGAGGCTAAGCCTCCCTCAGCCAGTAAAAAAGGGAGCCGACGCTCCCTTTTTTTACAGCCAGTTTTTACGCTTGAAGTAGAGATACGGCGCCAGGCCGGCCAGCATCATAAAGACGATCGCCCCCGGGTAGCCGAAGCTCCAGTGCAGCTCCGGCATAAATTCAAAGTTCATCCCGTAGCTGGACGCCACCAGGGTTGGCGGCAGGAACACCACCGACACCACGGAGAAGATCTTGATGATGCGGTTCTGCTCGATGTTGATGAAGCCCATCGCCGCCTGCATCAGGAAGTTCACCTTCTGGAACAGCGATTCGTTGTGCGGCAGCAGGGATTCGATATCGCGCAGGATCTCCCGCGCCTGTTCCAGCTGGCCCGCCGGCAGGCGCGCCTTACGCACCAGGAAGTTCAGCGCGCGCTGGGTATCCATCAGACAGAGGCGCACCTTCCAGCCGATATCTTCCAGTTCCGCCAGCGTCGACAGCGCTTCATCGTACTCGTCGCCCTGATGGCCTTCCATAATCACGCGGCTCAACTTTTCCAGGTCGCTGTAGATATTTTCAATTTCATCCGCCAGCTGCTCGATTTTGGTTTCGAACAGGTCGAGCAGCAGTTCGTAGGCGTTACCGTCGACCAGCGTCTGGTTACGCACGCGCATACGGTACAGGCGGAAAGCGGGCAGTTCGCGCTCGCGCAGTGTGAACAGGCGGCCTTCGCGGATGGTAAACGCCACGGTAGAGTTGCCGGCGTGATCTTCCGCATCTTCAAAAAAGAAGAACGAGTGGATGTGTAACCCGTCTTCATCTTCAAAGAAACGCGCGGAGGCTTCGATATCTTCCAGTTCCGGGCGCGTCGCCAGGTTCTGACCCAGTTCCGTCTGCACGCGGCTTCGCTCATCGTCGTCAGGCTCGACCAGATCGACCCACACCGAGCTGGCGAGGTGCTTGATCTCATCGGCTTCCAGGCGCGTTAAACGATTGTTTTCCAGTTGAAATGCGCTCAGCATGACCGGGACTCCCAATGAAAAAAAATTATCGGACAGTTCGGTGGGCACACAGAAACAAATTGGGTTTCAGACCATTAAGCCTGACTCAGCGCGACGGGAATAGGGCAGGTCGCTGACAACCGCTAAGGCTATCAGCATAAGAGGATAGCCTTAGGAGTTGTTCCTGAATGACAGGAAGTTGAGCCAGCATCTACTGGGTGTGTCCAAGGCGAATGTCCTCTTAGCGTAATCGTGCGCGCATGTTACGCCAGCGCAAAATCGGCGTCAACACGCAACGGAACGCGAAAGCGCAAATCAGGCGCCTTAACGTATAAAGGTAGCAGATTATTACAAAATAATGATATTTTTCTTAATGTTACACTTCCTCAAGCCGTGCGTAAGCCGCCACCAGCCATTTGATTCCCTGGCCCTGAAAAGCCACCTGCAGCCGGCTGTGCTCGCCGCTGCCTTCGAGGTTGACAATAGTGCCTTCGCCAAACTTCGGATGACGCACCCGCTGACCTAACTTGTAGCCGGTATCGCTCTCGGCAATCGGCGCGCCCAGCCGCTGATGGTTTACCGGGCGGCTCACCGTAGCCCGCAGACGCACTTCTTCTACGCACTCCTGCGGCAACTCCCCGATAAAGCGCGACGGGCGGTGATAAACCTCTTTGCCGTACAGACGGCGGGTTTCGGCGTAAGTCAGTGTCAGCTTCTGCATGGCGCGCGTTACGCCAACGTAGGCCAGACGACGCTCTTCTTCCAGACGGCCACCTTCATCAAGCGCCATCTGGCTCGGGAACATCCCTTCTTCGACGCCGACGATAAACACCTGCGGGAACTCCAGCCCTTTCGCCGAGTGCAGGGTCATCAGTTGAACCGCGTCCTGCCAGGTATCCGCCTGCCCTTCGCCCGCTTCCAGCGCGGCGTGGGAGAGGAACGCCTGCAGCGGCATCAGGTCTTCATCTTCTTCGTTGTAGCTGAA
This sequence comes from Klebsiella sp. H-Nf2, assembly GCF_002806645.1. NCBI lineage: Bacteria > Pseudomonadati > Pseudomonadota > Gammaproteobacteria > Enterobacterales > Enterobacteriaceae > Klebsiella > Klebsiella sp. H-Nf2. The sequence continues at coordinate 51,880 of NZ_PIBL01000018.1, read as the reverse complement.
CTGGCGCGTCGCCGTCACCAGTTCCTCTAAGTTTTCAATACGGGTCTGGCCCTTCTCGCCTTTCTCCTGCTCATACATCGCGCGCAGCCCGGAGTCTTTAATCACCCGATCGGTCTGGACATGTAGCGGCATATCGGCGGTCTCCTGCGCCAGGGCGTCAATCAACTCCATAAAGCGTTGCAGAGCGCTGGCGGCACGGCCAGCCAGCACTTTCTCTTTCAGCAGCTCGCGGCAGGCCTGCCATAGCGTCAGCTGACGATCGCGCGACGTCTGGCGCACCACGTCCAGCGTACGATCGCCGATGCCGCGAGTCGGCGTATTGACCACCCGCTCAAACGCTGCATCGTCGTTACGGTTGGCAATCAGGCGCAGATAAGAGAGTGCATCTTTGATTTCCTGACGTTCGAAGAAGCGCATACCGCCGTAGATACGGTACGGCATGCTGGCCTGCAGCAGCGCTTCTTCCAGCACGCGCGACTGGGCGTTACTGCGATAGAGAATGGCGCATTGCTCCAGCGCGCCGCCGTTCTCCTGCCAGGTTTTAATTCGGTTCACCACGAAACGCGCTTCGTCGAGATCGTTGAAGGCGCAGTACAGCGAAATCGGCTCGCCGTCGGCGCCGTCGGTCCACAGCTTCTTGCCCAGGCGCCCGTTGTTGTTTTCAATCAGGGCGTTGGCAGCGCTAAGAATATTGCTGGTTGAACGATAGTTCTGCTCCAGGCGAATAGTTTCCGCGCCGGGGAAGTCGTTGAGGAAGCGCTGAATGTTCTCAACCTGCGCACCGCGCCAGCCGTAAATCGACTGGTCATCATCGCCAACGATCATCACCTTGCCGGTATCGCCCGCCAGCAGGCGGATCCAGGCGTACTGGATGTTGTTGGTGTCCTGGAATTCATCGACGAGGATATTGGTGAAACGCTCACGGTAGTGCTGCAGGATATGCGGCTTGTTCAGCCATAGCTCGTGCGCACGCAGCAGCAGCTCAGCGAAATCCACCAACCCGGCGCGGTCGCAGGCTTCCTGGTAGGCCTGATAGACCTTCTGCCAGGTCTGCTCCACCGGGTTGCCGTAGCTCTGAATGTGATGCGGGCGCAGCCCTTCATCTTTCTGGCTGTTGATGTACCACATCGCCTGACGCGGCGGCCATTGTTTCTCGTCCAGGTTCATCGCCTTAATCAGACGCTTCAGCAGACGCAGCTGGTCTTCGCTATCGAGGATTTGAAAATCCTGCGGTAGATTGGCGTCCAGATGGTGCGCACGCAGCAGGCGGTGCGCCAGCCCATGGAAGGTGCCCACCCACATGCCGCCCTGGGTAGTGCCCATCAGTTGGCCGATACGGTGGCGCATTTCCGCCGCCGCTTTGTTGGTAAAGGTCACCGCCATAATTGAGTACGGCGAGCAGTTCTCCACGCTCAGCAGCCAGGCAATACGGTGCACCAGAACGCGCGTCTTGCCACTGCCCGCCCCTGCCAGAACCAGCATATTGGTGCGCGAAGCGGCTACGGCTTCACGCTGTTTGTCATTAAGGCTGTCGAGCAGGTAAGAAACGTCCATTGGCACCGCCGGAAGAGAAGGGGTTCCACGAACCCCTGTTAATATATACAGAGTTACTGGTGATTATATCAGCGAGGTCAGAGATGCCAACCGTGAAATTTCAATATGCGGCAGCAGGCGGCTGTCCGCGGTGTGCATCAGGTCCGCGCCTTGCGGTTTGATCCAGCAGGCCTGCATCCCGCAGCGCAGCGAACCGGCAACGTCGGTCGTCAGGTCATCGCCGACGTGCAGAATGTGCCCGAGCGGTAAATCCAGACGCTCCGCCGCCAGGTGGTACATATCGGCAAATGGCTTGGAACGACCATCCGGACCGGCACGCAACACGAAGCGGAAATAGTCGCTCAGGCCGAACAGCTCCGGGCGGGCGTTACCATTGGTGATGGCCACCAGCGGCCACTTCTGTGCCAGCTTCGCCAGCGTATCGTGGGTCTCCTGTGGAACCTCGACCCGACTGCGCCAGTGCGCGAAGTTTTCCATCGCCGCCTCAGCGCCCGCTTTCGCCGCTTCGGCAGAGAGTCCGGCGTTACGCATCCCTAACTCCAGCGCGCGGTGGCGCCAGAGAGTGACGTCGTGGTAGATCTCAGGCTCGGAAGCCAGCAGCGTCTGGCGCAGCTGGTTAAGCTCATGGGCGTCAAACTGGCTGAGCGACGGATGGTAATTGCGCACAAAGGCCAGCGATTCGTGCATCGTCCGGTCAATCACCGGGCGGTTATCATAAAGGGTGTCGTCCAGGTCAAACGTCAGCGCGGAGATCGGGCCCAGAGGTCGGTAAAAACGCATTATTTCCCCCGTTTAGCGCGCGGATGCGCGGCATCGTACACCGAGGCAAGGTGTTGAAAGTCAAGATGGGTATAGATTTGAGTGGTGGAGAGGTTAGCATGGCCCAGCAGCTCCTGCACGCCGCGCAGATCGCCGCTGGACTCCAGCATATGGGTGGCAAAGGAGTGGCGCAGCTTGTGCGGGTGCACATGGCTGTTCAGCCCCTGTTTAATCCCCCACTCGGCAAACCGCTTCTGCACGTTGCGAGCCGAAATGCGTTTACCCAGCTTCGACAAAAACAGCGCGTCGTCGTCAGTGCCGAACAGGCCGCGCAAATCCAGCCAGTGCTCAATCCACGCCACCGCGTTGCGACCGATCGGCAAACGACGTTCTTTGCTGCCTTTGCCCATCACCCAAACCTCTCCACTTTCAAGGTCGAGGTGCTTAATATCAAGGTTGACCAGCTCGGACAGACGCAGACCTGCGCCGTACATCACTTCCAGCATCGCCCGGTCGCGCACCGCGAGTGGGTCGTTGAGGTCGATATCCAGCAGCCGATTGACGTCATCGACGTCAATATTTTTCGGCAAGTGGCGGGGAATTTTCGGCGCCGCAATCCCCTTCGCCGGGTTCGCGGCCAGCTCGCCCTGACTGACCATCCAGTCAAAGAAACTGCGCAGGGCGGAAAGCCGCAGCGCCAGGCTAGCCGGGCCTAAACCCGCACGGCGGCTGCGAACCGCAAAGCTACGCACCTGAGCGGCATCGCACTGCTGCCAGCTTTTCAGCCCAGCCTCATCCGCCAGGGCGATCAACGCGTCCAGCTGACGCTGGTAGTTAGTCAGCGTAATCGGGCTAAGCTGACGCTCAACGCCGAGATAGCGCAGGAAGCGGTCGACGCAGGCGAACAGCGGAGAGTCGGTCATGCGCGCTCAATCCAGCGCTCCAGCAGGCCAGGGAGCATCTGCGCAATTTCCTGCAGCAACTGCGTCCCCTGCCCTGACTGATAATGCTGCGCATCGCGGCTGCTAAAGAGCATCACGCCCGGAGCATTATCGCCGCCCAGCATCGACATCGCCACGGATCCAATGGCCTTCGCTTCCGGTAGCACCACCAGCAGCTCCGGACCGTTCAGCGGCCCAAGATAGTGGCGCGCCTGGCCCAGACGTTGAATACGGATCGGCTCAAACGCCTGCCGGTTTAACGCCAGATGGGTAAACTTCGAGGGCGCGCCGAGGCGCCAGCTGTCAGGGAACAGGCGCACCGTAGCGCCAGCCAGCCCCAGCTCGCGAGCCCAGCGATGAAGGCGGTTGAGCATATCGTCGAGGCTCTCCGCAGCCGCCAGCCGCGTTTGTAGCTGCAGCAGGCGCTGGAACAGACTTTCATTGGTGACCGCCTGCTCCATCAGCAGCGACATATTCTCTTCCAGCACATGAATATGGTTACGCGCCCGCATCATGTGCCACTCCACCAGCGAAATCGAACCGCGGACCGGATGCGGGACGCGGATATGTTCGACCTGGGCGGCATTACGAATAAAAAATTCAGGATGTTGCAACAGATAGTCCACCACCGCACGATCGTTCAACGCGCTGGCAACCTCCTGCTGTTCTTCCCCGATTGGTTTCATAAATGAATAAATCCATCATAGACATGGGCCGCCGGGCCGGTCATAAACAGCGGCTGGCCCGGGCCTTTCCAGGCGATATCAAGACGACCGCCGGGTAATTCCACACGTACTGTTTCAGCCAGCAGCCCCTGCTGGATCCCCACCGCCACCGCGGCGCAGGCGCCGCTGCCGCAGGCCTGGGTTTCCCCCGCCCCGCGCTCGTAGACGCGCAGACGGATATGGGACCGGCCGACCACCTGCATAAAGCCGATATTGGCGCGCTCCGGAAAACGCTCGTGGCTTTCCATCACCGGGCCCAGCGTTTCCACGGCCGCCGTATCCACGTCATCCACCTGGATGACGCAGTGCGGGTTCCCCATGGAAACCACGCCGCACAATACTGTCTGCTCGGCGGCACGCATGATATAGGTCTTTTCCGCTTTGTTGGCGCGGAACGGCACCTGGGACGGCTCAAAGTTGGGCTCGCCCATATTCACCCGCACCAGATCGTCTTCCGTTACGCTTAATACCATACGCCCGTTGGCCGTACTCACGCGGATATCACGTTTATTGGTCAGGCCTTTCAGCCGGACAAAGCGGGCAAAACAGCGCGCGCCGTTGCCGCACTGCGACACTTCGCTGCCGTCGGCGTTAAAGATCCGGTAATGGAAATCCAGATCGGGATCGTAGGGCGGCTCGACGACCAACAGCTGATCGAACCCGACGCCAAGGTGGCGATCCGCCAGGCGGCGAATCAGCTCCGGCGAGAAAAAAACATTCTGCGTTACCGCGTCAACGACCATAAAATCGTTGCCAAGGCCATGCATTTTAGAGAACTGCATCATCTACTCCAGTTGCGCGGAACAGAACGTTATCGTTAGTAATTGACCTGGCTCGGACCACCGGTATCGCCACGATCGTTACGATCCGGCGTTGCGCTCTGAATGCCTGGGTTAACCGGTTTGGTCGGCGGCGGCGCGGTTTTGTCCGCCGGCGGGAAATAAAGAGGCCCTTTCAGACCGCAGCCGGTCAGGCTGAAGATCGCAAACAAAACGGCAAGCGTAGGAAAAACGTTTTTCATTGATAGTTGCCCGTGATTCATTCTTTCTGCTTTCTATCATCGCAGGAGAAGACGTAAAAGCAAGCGTTTAGCATCCGACTGCGCGCGCTTTTGTTTCGCGCTATGCTGCCGCCATCTTCAAAAAAGCAGGCTATACCCGTTATAATTCAAGCTGCATGTACGTTGGCTTTCCTCGCTCGCCCCAGTCACTTACTGGAGTAAGCTCCTGGGACTCCCTGCGTCGCCGCCTTCCTGCAACTCGAATTATTTAGGGTATATAACCATGAACGACAGTGAATTCCATCGCCTGGCCGATAGCCTGTGGATGACCATCGAAGAACGTCTGGACGACTGGGACGGCGACAGCGACATCGACTGCGAAATCAACGGCGGCGTACTGACCATCAGCTTTGAAAACGGCAGCAAAATCATTATTAACCGTCAGGAGCCGCTGCACCAGGTGTGGCTGGCCACCAAACAGGGCGGCTACCACTTCGATCTCAAAGGCGACGAGTGGATCTGCGATCGTAGCGGCGAGACCTTCTGGGATTTGCTGGAGCAGGCGGCGAGCAATCAGGCCGGTGAGACGGTGAGCTTCCGTTAATGACGTGTTTCCCGGATGGCGGCGCATCGCGCCTTATCCGGGCTACCCGACGACATAGAACCGTAGCCCTGCTAAGCACAGCGCCAGCAGGGAATATCTCCGGATAGCGGCTCACGCCTTATCCGGGCCAAATCTACGAGTAGCGCTGCTGCAGTACCGGCGAGGCGGTAACGTCCTGGCTGGTGGGTATCGCAGCGGCAATCGCCTGGGTGCGGAATGGGATCACCTGGGTGCGCCCGTCTACCTCGACAATCTGATAGAACTGCGGCAGGTTGAAGTTGATAAAGCTGGAGCCGTAGGTGAAACGATCGTGCGATGACGAATAGAAGCGGCTGACGTCGCGCACCAGCTCCTCTTTGCTGCCCTCGCAGTGGTGATACACCTCCGCGCGGTTGCTCTCATCAAGAATATAGATGTTAAAGCCGCTGTCGTTGTTATCCGCGTCTTCAAAGAAGAACTGAATAATCCCTTCGCTGGCGAAGCCGTCCACTACCGCCGGCAGCTTAACGTGATTGGTTTCCACCTGTACCGACAGGCCATGAAGCTTGTTGTGCGAGATAGCGCCGTAGAACTCAATGGCGTTTTCCAGCTTCTGCACCGAAACGTTAAGACGCTCGAAGAACAGCCCCCAGGTCTGGCCGGAGACGCGCAGCGCTTTGAAGCGCCCGGTATCCTGGCGGGTACTGGAGAGACGCAGTTCGATGCATTCGGAGATCATCTGCTGCACGCGGGTACGGATCAGGCCGCGCAGGTGCTGGCTATAGCAGAACACCTCCACGCTGTCCGGCGGCGCGGCGTCCTGATGCATTTTGCCGAGAATCGTCTTCAGCGCTTCGATCATCGCCTGCTCGCCGTTAAAGTGCAGCGTACGCACTTCGTTCCACGAGTTGCGATACAGCAGGTCGACGCTGCCGATCAGGCATTTTTGCTCTTCGCCAAAGCTGAAAACATCCAGCTTACGGAAATCGAAGTGCACCACCTGGTTGCGGAAAGCCGCGGTCGGGTCATATTCGAGGTTGACGATAATCGCCAGATGGCGGATTTCGCACGGGCTGTACAGCGCTTTTGGCGTCGGCGCCGGCAGGCGCAGCGGGAAGTGGTGCGACACGTCGGCCACCATCTCCTGCAGCTTCGCCAGATCGACGATGCCGTTGCCCTTAATAAACAGGCGGGTGCGTGAGGTCAGCAGGCCGTTAAACCAGGCCCAGGCCACCAGCTTATTAAGATAACGGTTATATTCCAGCGGCTGATGGCTGATGATCGATTCCATATCCGGCGCGCGGTTATACAGATACCAACCGGTACGGTTGGCGCGACCCGGCGGCACGTGGATAAAGGTCAGGTTCGGTTCCGACAGATCCGGCGAAATTTGCGGGTTCACCAGCGTCACTTTCCCCGGCAGCGCTTCAAAGGCTGCATACAGCTTACGCGTCAGCACGCCAATATCCTGAGGGCTGGCGGAGACGCTGAGATTATTGCGCCGCGCGAAGCGGATCAGATTACGATAGCTCTGCATCATGGCGTCGAGCAGTTCGTTGTGCGCCTTGCGCACTTCATCAATTTTCCAGTTGGCGCGGTTGTCGAGCATCATCAGACGCTTTTCGTCCCAGCCCCAGGCATTCACCAGCTGGCTGACGACTTCGCGACGCCAGCCGACGCAGGCGCGTTCGCGGCTGAGTTTTTCACAGACTTTCAGATAGAAGCAGCGGCGCACCAGGTCGAGGCGGGTTTCATCTTCGATGGCCTGCAGATAGGTAGTCACGCGCTCCAGCATCATGCAGTACGGGTCGAGGCCGAAGGAGACAATCTCGCCGTCGTGCAGACGCTGTTTGATATCTTTCGCCAACAGCCGGTTATTAGGATATTCCCAGGAGTAGGCTTCCAGCAGCAGCGTTTTCAGCACCGCTTTATAGGGGGAGTCGATACTCTTATACAGCTGCCACAGGCTGGCGCCGAAGTACTCTTCCGCCGACAGTGAACTGAGGCCGCCGAGATCGAGCCATTCGTTAGGCGTCAGCACGCCCTGAGCATACAGCCCCATGACGTAATCATCGTAATGCTCTTCTTCATCGCACGGCACCATATTCCACAGAATACGCTTGCCGGCGAGACGCACCGCGGTGCGATAGAACTCATCGAGCAACAGGATATGCTGAGTCGAACCGCAGTCTTCGCCGCCGAGGCTGCCACTTTCATTATGACGGAAGCGGTTTTCGTCGATCAGGAAGAAGCTGACTTCCACGCCGAGCGATGCCGCCCAGCTCTCAAGCAGGCTGCATTTTCGCTGCAGCAGCTGGCGCTCTTCGCTATCCAGCCAGGCCTGGTGACATACCCAGATATCAAGATCGGAAGAACAGCTCTGACCAACGGAGGAAGTACTGCCCATCGAGTAGACGCCGGTGATCGGCAACTCGCCTTTCGGCGGCTCCTGGGTCTGCATGCCGCGATGCAGTTCCAGTTCTTCAAGATAGTGGCGTTGGGTTTCATCAGGCGTGTAGAGGCAAATGCCACGGGGAACGTTACCGTCAAGGTAACCCGGCATCAGCGGGTGATGATAATGTAGTAACGTTGGCAGTAGACTGTAAACCTGCTGGAAAGCGGGTCCCATGGCAGCAAGCGCGCGATCCACGCGCAATTGGTTGATGGCATCCAGTCTCTGTTTCAGTGTCTCAATATAGAGGTACAAGACATATCGCCTGATGTTCAAAAACCCGAAGTACAATAGTACGGAGGATTTCAGTATTTCAACAAAAACCGTCACCATTCGTCGTCGGTGTGGTTGTGATGAGCAGCGGACGGACAAATGGTTTAAAACGTGATCAATTTAACACCTTGCTCATTGACCGTAAAGAAAGATGCGCTACATACAAGTGTAGCACCGTTTATTAGCTGTAAATTCCTCACTACGCCTCCGGCAACCGCCACGCGCATGAAAGGTTAAAAAAGAGTCGGCCGGAGCCATCTCCCACATAAACCGTGAAAACTAACATCCGTAAGACAACAATGTTAGGATGGATAGTGGTCGACAATGACGGTAACAAGCATGTTAGACAAAGTTTTGAAAATTGCCACACGGCAAAGCCCGCTTGCGCTATGGCAGGCGCAGTATGTTAAAGCACGCCTGGAACAAGCGCATCCTGGACTGAACGTCGAGCTGGTGCCGATGGTCACGCGCGGTGATGTCATCCTTGATACGCCCCTGGCAAAAGTGGGCGGCAAGGGCTTATTTGTGAAAGAGTTAGAGCTCGCCATGCTCGAAGGGCGGGCCGATATCGCCGTCCATTCGATGAAAGATGTCCCGGTGGAATTCCCGGAGGGGCTGGGGTTGGTCACCATCTGCGAGCGCGACGATCCGCGCGACGCGTTTGTTTCCAATCACTATGCCTCAATTGACGAACTGCCGGCTGGCAGCATCGTTGGCACGTCAAGTTTACGTCGCCAGTGCCAACTCGCCGCCGAACGCCCCGATCTGGTGATCCGCTCCCTGCGCGGCAACGTTGGCACCCGATTGGGCAAACTCGATAACGGCGAGTATGACGCCATTATCCTTGCCGCCGCCGGGCTGAAGCGTCTGCAACTGGAGGCGCGAATTCGCCAACCGCTGTCGCCTGAGCAATCCCTGCCGGCCGTCGGCCAGGGCGCGGTGGGTATCGAATGCCGTCTTGACGATGCATGGACCCAGGCGCTGTTAGCGCCCCTCAACCATGCGGAAACCGCGGTACGCGTGCGCGCCGAACGGGCGATGAACACCCGCCTCGAAGGCGGTTGTCAGGTGCCAATTGGCAGCTATGCGGAACTCGTCAACGGCGAACTGTGGCTGCGGGCGCTGGTTGGCGCCCCGGATGGTTCGCAGATGGTACGCGGCGAACGGCGCGGGCCAGCAGAGCAGGCCGAAGCGCTCGGCATCTCGCTGGCGGAAGAGCTCCTGGATAACGGCGCCCGCGACATTCTCGCGGCAGTTTATGATGGAGAAGCCCCACGATGAGCATCCTGGTCACTCGTCCACTTCCGCAAGGAGAAGCGCTGGTCAGCCGTCTGCGGGCCATGGGACGCGTGGCCTGGAGCTTTCCGCTGATAGAATTTACGCCTGGCCGGGAGCTTCCCGCGCTGGGCGACCATCTTGCCCATCTAGGGTCCGACGACCTGCTGTTTGCGCTATCCCAGCATGCGGTGGAATTCGCCCATGCCCGTCTGCAGCAGCAGGGCCTGTCCTGGCCCACTTCTCCACACTATTTTGCCATTGGCCGAACGACGGCGCTGGCCTTGCATACGGTCAGCGGGCAGCACATCCGTTATCCGTTAGATCGGGAAATTAGCGAAGTCTTGCTACAATTACCTGAATTACAAAACATTGCCGGGAAAAATGCGCTGATCCTACGCGGCAATGGTGGGCGGGAACTCTTAGGCGCCACGCTGGCTGAACGCGGCGCCAGGGTCACATTTTGTGAATGTTATCAACGTAGTGCAAAACATTACGATGGCGCAGAAGAAGCGATGCGCTGGCAGTCTCGCGGGGTCGCCACGCTGGTGGTCACCAGCGGCGAGATGCTGCAGCAGCTGTGGTCGCTGATACCGCAATGGTATCGCGAACAGTGGCTCCTGCACTGCCGCCTTGTCGTTGTCAGCGAACGTCTGGCCCTTCAGGCCCGGGAACTGGGCTGGCAGGAGATTCAGATTGCCGATAACGCTGACAACGATGCGCTGCTACGCGCATTACAATAACTCTCAACATTGGAAGCCATAATGACGGAACAACAAAATCAATCCGCCGTGGTTGAAGAGACCAGGGAGGCCGTGGAAACCACACCACAGCCAGAGAATAACGATAAGAAGAAGGCGGGTAACAAAACCAGCCTGGCGCTCAGTGCGATCGCTATCGCCATTGCGATAGCCGCCGGCATCGGCCTGTATGGCCTGAACAAACAGCAGGTCACGCGGCAAAACGCAACCACGTCTGAGTTATCAAGCCAGCTTGCGGCACTGCAAAAAGCGCAGGATAGCCAAAAGAGCGAACTGGAAGGCATTATCAAACAGCAGGCCGACCAGCTGAGCCAGGCCAAACACGAGCAGGAAACCCTGACGAAACAGCTTGATGAGTTGCAGCAGAAAGTCGCCGTGATCTCCGGCAGCGATGCCAAAACCTGGCTGCTGGCCCAGGCCGACTTCCTCGTCAAGCTGGCGGGACGTAAGCTGTGGAGCGATCAGGATGTCACCACCGCCGCCGCGCTGCTGAAAAGCGCCGACGCCAGCCTCGCCGACATGAACGACCCCAGCCTGATCGGCGCCCGCCGGGCCATCACCGATGACATCGCCACCCTCTCCGCGGTGAGTCAGGTGGATTACGACGGCATTATTCTCAAGGTTAATCAGCTGGCAAACCAAATCGACAACCTGCGGCTGGCCGATAATAACGATGACGATTCGCCGATGGATTCTGATAGCGATGAGCTCTCCAGCTCTATCAGCGAATGGCGCGTCAATCTGCAGAAAAGCTGGCAGAACTTTATGGACAGCTTTATTACCGTGCGCCGCCGTGATGAAACGGCAGTCCCGCTGCTGGCGCCGAATCAGGATATCTACCTGCGGGAAAATATTCGCTCCCGCCTGCTGGTCGCCGCGCAGGCGGTGCCGCGCCATCAGGAAGAGACCTGGAAACAGTCGCTGGATAACGTCTCGACCTGGGTACGCGCCTACTACGATACCGAAGACGCGACCACCAAAGCCTTCCTCGACGAGTTGGACAAGCTCAGTCAGCAAAGCATTACCATGACGGTACCGGAAACGCTGCAGAGCCAGGCGCTGCTGGAAAAACTGATGCAGACCCGGGTGCGCAACCTGATGGCGCAGCCCGCCGTCACCGCGAGCAGTGCGCCCTCACCCGCGCCTGCTGCACCGGCCGCCCCTGCTGCGCCGCAAGGAGAGTAACGCATGCTGAAAATTCTTTTACTCTTCGCACTGTTGATCGCCGGGATCGTCCTTGGCCCGATGATCGCCGGGCATCAGGGCTACGTCCTGATCCAGACCGATAATTACAATATCGAGACCAGCGTGACCGGGCTGGTGATCATCCTGATCCTCGCCATGGTGGTGCTGTTCGCCATTGAATGGCTGCTGCGCCGCATTTTCCGCACCGGGGCGCATACGCGCGGCTGGTTTGTCGGCCGTAAACGCCGTCGCGCGCGTAAGCAAACCGAGCAGGCGCTACTCAAGCTGGCGGAAGGTGATTACCAGCAGGTTGAAAAACTGATGGCGAAAAATGCCGATCACGCCGAACAACCGGTGGTGAACTATCTGCTGGCGGCGGAAGCGGCCCAGCAGCGCGGCGATGAAGCGCGGGCCAACCAGCATCTGGAGCGCGCCACCGAGCTGGCGGGCGATGACCTGATCCCGGTGGAAATCACCCGCGTTCGCCTGCAGCTGGCACGTAATGAAAATCACGCCGCACGCCATGGCATCGATAAGCTGCTGGAAATTACCCCGCGTCATCCGGAAGTGCTGCGCCTCGCCGAACAGGCATACACCCGCACCGGCGCCTGGCAGTCGCTGCTGGACATCATTCCGTCGATGGCGAAAGCTAACGTCGGCGATGAAGAGCACCGCGCCGCGCTGGAACAGCTGGCCTGGATTGGCCTGATGGATAAAGCGCTGGCCGACGGCGGCAGCGAAGGGCTGCGCGAATGGTGGCGCAACCAGAGCCGCAAAACGCGGGCGCTGGTGCCGCTGCAGGTGGCGATGGCCGAGCGCCTCATCGAGAGCGACGATCACGATACCGCGCAGCAAATTATCATTGATGGTCTGAAGAAACAGTATGATGACCGTCTGGTGATGCCGATCCCGCGTCTGAAGACCAATAACCCGGAACAGCTGGAGAAAGTGCTGCGCCAGCAGATCAAAGCCGTTGGCGACCGTCCGCTGCTGTGGAGTACCCTGGGCCAGTCGCTGATGCGTCATGGCGAATGGCAGGAGGCCAGCATCGCCTTCCGCGCCGCGCTTAAGCAGCGTCCGGATGCCTTTGATTACGCCTGGCTGGCGGATGCCCTGGATCGCCTGCATCAGCCGGAGGAAGCGGCCACTATGCGCCGCGATGGTCTGCTGCTGACGCTGCAGAATAACCCTCAGCCGTAACCTGCCGTTGCTATCGCCTCTTGCGGGGCGATAGCCCCTTCTTCCCCGCCTTCGTATTGACGGATCCCTGAAAGAAAAAAACGCCTGCGCTGAAATCAGGGCAGGCGTTAAAACAGGTCTGTTTGACAACAAATTGGGTGCTTCACTCAACGTAATGTCCATGGTGTTTGATGAGGCATAAATGCGACATCTGTCAGTGGACGATAAGCACCGTAAGAACGGCTCTGCATCATTCCGGAGTTTATGAGGCACAAAGGCGAACATAAGAGATGGAATGAGCATCTACCCGATTATTATCGCACAGGATCCAGGGAAATTGCATCTACCACAGTGATGAATTGAGATTTTTCCTGACGCGTATTCTTAAGCAAAGAGAAGTTTTTTTATCAGCAAAATCAGGGAAATAAGTGATGGCAGGAAGTGATTGAAAACAAAAAACCCCGCCGAAGCGGGGTTCAAAATTGGTCGGCGAGAGAGGATTCGAACCTCCGACCCACTGGTCCCAAACCAGTTGCGCTACCAAGCTGCGCTACTCGCCGAAATACTGCTTTTTGAATTTTTAGTTCAATTCGTTAAAGTCGTGGTGCGAGGGGGGGGACTTGAACCCCCACGTCCGTAAGAACACTAACACCTGAAGCTAGCGCGTCTACCAATTCCGCCACCTTCGCAAATTCACAACTCTATCAAATAATGGGGTGGCTAATGGGATTCGAACCCACGACAACTGGAATCACAATCCAGGGCTCTACCAACTGAGCTATAGCCACCACTGCAAACCTTTTACGCGGTATTAAAACCACCGCAGCTCCAGCACCGGGTTAATGGTGCGCCCGACAGGATTCGAACCTGAGACCTCTGCCTCCGGAGGGCAGCGCTCTATCCAGCTGAGCTACGGGCGCTTAGCGCCGTTGCGGGGTCGGATAATACGGACTTCCTACCCCGCTGTCTAGTGCCTTTTAAAAGAAAATTATCGTTTGCTCATGCTTTGTTCGTTTTGACGGTTATTCAGCCGTATTATTGACTTGCCCCTGTCTTCCGAGGCCAAACACCTTATAAATCAGGGTGACGGCAACCAGGAAAATAATGCCGACAAACAGCGACATCCGGGTTTCATCATTCAGCCCCATCCCTACCAGCACACAGATCAGGAAGGCCATGGTGAGATAGTTGGCCCACGGAAACAGCAGCGAACGGAACGGATGGCTGACGATTGCTGCCTGATGTACGCGACGGAAACGCAGCTGGCTAATCAGGATCACAAACCATGGCACCATCCCTGGCAACACGCTGGCGCTGTAGACATAGACAAACACCCGCTGCGGATTAGGAATGATGTAATTCAGGCAGGAGCCCACCAGCAGGATCAGAATCGACAGCGCCACGCCGACGGCCGGAACGCCGTTGCGCGATACCTTACCGATCGCCGCCGGCAGTTGGCGGTTCTTCGCCAGGGCGTACAGCATACGCCCACAGCTGTACATCCCACTGTTGCAGCCGGAAAGCGCCGCCGTCAGCACCACGAAGTTGATAATTCCCGCCGCCGCGGTAATACCGATTTTGGCAAACGTCAGTACGAACGGGCTGCCGTTGGAGCCAATTTGATCCCACGGGAAGATAGTGACGATAACGAAAATCGCGCCCACATAGAAAATCAGGATCCGCCACAGCACTTTGCCCACCGCGCTGCGCAGGGTCACCTGCGGATTTTTCGCTTCACCTGCGGTAATGCCGATGAGCTCTACCCCCTGATAGGACGCGACCACGATGCACAGCGCCGTCAGGAAGCCCTTCCAGCCGCCGGCAAAGAAGCCACCATGTTCGGTGAGATTACCAAAACCAATGGAGTGCCCGCCGTTGCCAAAGCCGAAGAAAATGACGCCCAGCCCGACGACGATCATCACGATAATAGTGGTGACTTTAATCATGGCGAACCAGAACTCGATTTCACCATACAACCGGACTGCCGCCAGGTTAGCCAGCGCCACCAGCCCCACGGCAATCAACGCCGGGATCCACTGCGCCATCTCCGGGAACCAGAACTGCACATAGACCCCGATGGCGGTAATCTCCGAGATCCCCACCGCCATCCACATAAACCAGTAGGACCACGCGGTCAGGTAGCCGAAGAAGGGGCTCATATAGCGATGCGCATACACCGCGAAGGAGCCAGTGACAGGCTCAAGGAACAGCATTTCGCCCATTGAGCGCATAATGAAAAAGACGAACAGGCCAGCGATAATGTACGCCAGCAGCACGGAAGGCCCAGCCCATTTCAACGTACTGGCCGCCCCCATAAACAACCCCACGCCAATCGTCCCGCCAAGGGCGATCAGTTCAATATGCCGGGCCTCCAGTCCACGCTGGAGTTCCGCTTTTTTCTCAGTCATATATCCTCTTGTGTTTGCCGTATTCCGGGTACTCCCGGTTATTGTTATTAACTGAAACCATAGCCTTGCCGACGCGCAGGTCTCCCCTGCGCGTATGAAGCCTGCGAATGGTTAATTAATTTTGAGGAAATGGCAAATAAAGTATCAGGCGAGTGAAGAGATTACACAGAATATGTATGCAAACTCGCCTGGTTGCAGTGGAATATCAGAGCTTGCCGGTATAATGCCAACGTAAATAGCGCAGTAAACGGAACTGTCTTTTGATGCGGCTCGGCTGCAAAAGCAGGCGATAGAACCACTCCAGCCCCAGATCCTGCCAGAACTTCGGCGCCCGATGGACGTGTCCGGTGAAGACATCATAAGTGCCGCCGACGCCCATATACAGCGCGTGCGGGTACAGACGCCGGCAGTCGCGCATGAAGATCTCCTGGCGCGGCGACCCCATCGCGACGGTGACGATTTTCGCCCCGCTGTCGCGAATGCGTTCGAACAATGCCTGGCGCTGCTCAGGGGCAAAATAGCCGTCCTGGCTGCCAACGATATTCACCTGCCAGTGCTGACGCAGCCTGGATTCTGTCTGCGCCAGGACCTCAGGTTTACCGCCAACCAGAAACACCGGTGTCCCTTCAGCGCCGGCGCGCTGCATTAACGCTTCCCAGAGATCGGCCCCGGCGACGCGGGACACCTGGGCCTGCGGGTATTTTTTGCGCAGCGAACGCACCACGCTGATGCCATCCGCATACTTAAACTCCGCCGCCTCAATCAGCGCCCGAACCTCCGGGTTATCTTCTACGGCCAGCATTTTCTCGGCATTAATGGCCACCAGCGTTCCCTCCCGGAGCGCGCCGTCGGCATACAAATAATCCAGAGCGTGCTGCATATCGCGCCAGCCTATGAGCTGCAGCCCTCTTAACAGGTACAACGGCGCGGAAATGGTCCCAGTCATGTCCATCCTTCTCAGACTTGCGGTTGCGAAAGCGGTTTTACGCGCTTATGAATCAGTCCCACGCTATCCAGGAACCAGTACAGCAATTTCGCCGCCAGCAAGCAGATACCAAAGATCACGAGGAAAAACACCACGCGGGAGCCGAACGAATCCAGACCCTCGCGCGCCAGCACTATCATGTTGAAGATAGCGCCGAAACAGAAACTGTGCAGGATAGCCGCTTTGTAACGATTGCTCTCCCGGTTGCCCAGCTCATACAGCCAGTCGAACCATTTAATAATCAACCCTACCGCCACAGCGCCCAGCGGCACAAACCAGACGCCGCCCATCACCACCAGAGAGCCAATCAGCGTTGGCGAAATCGCCAGCCCCGAATGGTTGTTTAACACTTCCCAGGTGAAGTAGTTGGCGGTATTCAGCACCATTGTCGGACGACCGTGCCACATCCAGCTGGGGATAAAGACGTAGAAGTCGCGGATCATCGGCGCCAGCCCCTGGAAATCGATCTTGTCGTAGTTCTGCAGCAGCAGCGCCAGGTTTTCCCACGGCGAGAAAGTATCGCGCGTGAGATAGAGGAAAGTATAAAACGCTTCGTCGCCGCTGACGTTCATCCCGTAGCGCTTCAGCGCCAGCCAGAACATGCCGACAATGCCCAACACGCCCGCCGCCGCCAGCATCCACAGGCTGATCCAGCCGCGAATAATGCCGATAAACAGGAAAATAGCGAAAGCGATGATGATATTGGCCCGGGTACCGCCGACGATGGCGTAAGTCAACAGACCAAAGGCGACGGTGCTGACGAGGAAGAAGATCCACGCCTTATAGTCCTGGCGCAGGAAATAGACCACCAGCATCGCCGGAATAAAGAAGTAGAAGAAGCGCTTCAACGCCACACCGGAGACTTCGGCAGAGAAGATCTGGCTGTAGGAATTGAGCTTAAACAGCAGAAAGCCGTTGTGGGCGAAGAAGATGCCGACGCACAGCAGCGCCAGCCCCATCAACATTCCCCACGCCAGATGGGTTTCCACCCGGTTCATGGTAAACAGCGGGCGATGCGCAACCTCTCGCGAGGCTGGGCGCAGGCGCGTTTTGTAGGTTACGTAGTAGACTGCGTAGAAGCACACCGCGATCAGCAGCGTCTGCAGCAAAATCTCCGGCGGCGCAACGCTGACGTCAAAGCGGAACACCAGAATACTGGTCAGCGGGAAGCCGAAGAAAAAGGTCAGCAGAAACAGCAACGAGAAAAAGACGTTGAAGTTGAAGCGTACCCGGCGAAATTCAAACCAGGTCGCGGTGGCGATAAACAGCGTCGACAGCAGCCAGACCACCAGCAGCCCGCTAAATTGCATTAACGTCATGCCTGCCCCTCCGCCGCTAACCGTAGCGCCCGCTGCCAGCCTGTTAGATAGTTCGGCCGGAAGAAGGCGATAGCGGATTTATCCACGCTCGCCAGCTGGCGCTGCGCTTCGCGCACCACGCTGACGTCCAGCGCATCGCTGGTGAACAGCACCGGCACATGCTGCTCGGTCATATCCTGCCAGAACGGGTTTTCCCGGTTGAGCACGCAGGGAATGCCCGCCTGAATCAGCAGGCACAGGGTGCCGATCCCTTGCTGGCGCGCAAACAGAAAATAGCCCAGATCGCAGCGGCGCAGCAGCGCCAGATAATCATTAAATTCAAGCTTCTCGCTGAGGATCTGCAGATGCTCACCGCTAAACAGCGCCGTCCCCGCTTCGCGAACCTCGTTGATATAGGCGTCATTATTCGCCGGATAACCCATCGGCACGATGACATTCACCGTATCGCCAAACTGCTGATGGATAGCCTTCAGCGCGGCAATATGTTCATTGCTGCGATCCCCGGAGTTGCCGACCAGAATGGTCAGGGTATCACCGCGCGGGGCGTTCTCGGCCAGGGTATTTAGCGCCGGATCCATACGGGTCGGGAAGTAGAGCAGTTCGCCGGGAACCCGCGGATGGCGGTTAGCGAACCAGCTAAGATCGCCGCGGGTGGCGAAAACGCGCCCTACTCGCCCCTGCGCCATGCGGCGTAGCGGATAGAACAGGCGAAACTTCAGGCTGGCAGAGTTTTCATACAGATCTGCCCCCCAGATATGCCAGTTAAACTGCGACGGGCGGATACCGCCACTCAACAGCGCCAGCCACAGCCCGGTATTAAACTGGCCGTGGAAGAAAAAGCGCTGCTGGCGGTTGGCTTTCGCGGTGGCAATCACTGCCTGCGCCAGCGCTTTCTTTCCTGGATAGCAGGTGATGTCCAGTGCCGGATATCCATCACGCACGCTGGCCTCATCACCGACGACCAAAAATCTCCGCGCCTGCGGGTCGGCGGCCAGTTCGTCGTTAAAGAACCGCAGTACGGTCTGGTTGTGGTGCGGGATATCCGATCCCAGTACATGTATCAGTGCTGTCATGCCCGTTTACGCCAGAGTAAAAACACGCCACTACAAAGGGCGAAATAAACAATATAAGTGGCCATATACGCCTGCGCCGCGCCAATTGCGCCGTGCGCCGGAATAAGCCAGTGTGAGAATGCGGTCAGCAGTGTGAACTGGCTGATTTCCGTCAGAATATAAAAACGCAGTGACGCTTTGGCGATCACCAGATAGCCGTAAACGTAGGCGCCCACTTTTAAGACGTCGCCCACCAGTTGCCAGGCGAACAGGTCACGCATCGCGGTAAAGCGATCGGAAAACAGCAGCCAGATGGCAAAATCGCGCAGCAGCCAGACCGTCAGGCTCGCAGCCGCCACCGCCGGCAGAACGAATTTCAGCGACTTGACAATCTCACGGGTGATATCCGTTTTGGCGCTCAGTCGCGACAGCGTCGGCAGCAGATAGACGCTAAAGGAAGCGGTAATAAACTGCAGGTAGGCATCGGAAATGCTGCTCACCCCCTGCCAGATCCCGACCGCTTCCCAGCCGTAATGCGCCGCCAGCAGATTACGCATCATCACATAGGCCACCGGCAGCGTCACCGAGGTTATTAGCGCCATCAGGGTAAATTTCGATAGCTGACCCGCCAGACCGTTATCCCAGCACGGACGCAGGGCACTCAGCGGAATATTACCCCGCCGCCAGAGCATGATGCCCGCCGGGACCACCACCAGCGCCGGCACTAACGCCAGCCCCAATAGCGCCCCCTGGTAACCCCCGAAGTAGTAACAGGCATAATAGGCCGCGACGCCAATCAGGCTCCCGGCAATCAGCGAGAAGGCGTTACCCGCCGCATCGCGAAAGCCTTTCATCAGCGCCAGCAGGAAGTTCGCCCAGGCGATCCCCATCTGCACCAGCGCCACCAGGCGTACCAGCCCCTGATACTGCGTATGGCCGAACAGCCCCTGACTTATCGGCGCCGCCGCCAGTAAAAACACCAGAGCCAGCAGCGTGGAAAAGCCAAGCACCATGGCCGACGAAGTGCCCACCACCCGCTTCAGGCGCAGGGGGTCGTCGTGATGCTGAGCCACCAGCTTCGTAACGCCGTTAAATATCCCGGCACCCGCCAGCACGCCGAGCACGGTGACCAGTTGTCGGAAGTTACCGGCCTGGCCAACGCCCGCCGGCCCAAACGAGACGGCCAGCAGCTTGACGACCAGCAGACCGGCGCCGATTTTGACCAGCGTCGATGCCGCCGTCCACAGTGATGCTTTTGCTAACGACATATCAGGAGAAATAGCTCAGCAGCGAGTTAATCACCGTCCGCTGGTTCACCAGAGAGAGATTGTAAAACAGCGGCAGGCGCACCAGGCGCTCGCTCTCCTGGGTGGTGTAGCGGTCTTCACCGTGGAACTCGCCGAAGTGTTCTCCGGCCGGGCAGCTGTGCAACGGAATATAATGGAATACCGCGAGGATCTCCGCCTCTTTCAGCCAGGCGATCAGCCTGCTGCGATCCTCGATATCGCGCAGCTTAATGTAGAACATGTGCGCGTTTTGCCCACAGTCTGCCGGAATCGTCGGCAGTTCGATACGCCCGGCGCGCGCCAGCGGCAGCAGCGCATCGTGATAGTTCTGCCACAGCGCCAGGCGCTGCTGGTTGATCCGCTCCGCCGCTTCCAGCTGCGCCCACAGATAGGCGGCCTGCAGGTCGGACATCAGATAGCTGGAGCCAATATCGCGCCAGGTATATTTATCCACCAGACCGCGAAAGAACTGGCTGCGGTTGGTGCCTTTTTCACGAATGATCTCCGCGCGCTCCACCAGCGTGCGATCGTTGATCAACGTCGCCCCACCCTCACCGCCAGCGGTGTAGTTTTTGGTTTCATGGAAGCTAAAGCAGCCGATATGGCCGATGGTGCCCAGAGCGCGTCCCTTGTAGGTAGACATTACCCCCTGCGCGGCATCTTCCACCACAAACAGGTTGTGCTTGTCGGCGATGGCCATGATGGTGTCCATCTCGCAGGCTACGCCGGCATAGTGCACCGGGACAATCGCCCGGGTTTTATCGGTGATGGCGGCTTCGATGAGCGTTTCGTCGATATTCATCGTATCGCGGCGGATATCGACGAAGACGATTTTCGCCCCGCGCAGTACAAAGGCGTTGGCGGTAGAGACAAAGGTATAGCTGGGCATAATCACTTCGTCGCCCGGCTGGATATCCAGCAGCAGCGCGGCCATCTCCAGCGAAGCCGTGCAGGAGGGCGTCAGCAGGGCTTTTGCCGTGCCAAATCGCTGCTCCATCCATTGCTGGCAGCGGCGCGTAAAACCGCCGTCGCCGCACAGCTTGCCGCTGCTCATCGCAGACTGCATGTAATCAAGCTCGGTTCCAACCACCGGCGGCGCGTTAAATGGGATCATGGGGTCACCTGTATAGCCAGTAGGCGGTGCTTTCCACGTTAGCACCGCTGAGAATATAACGTTTAAGCGCGGCGGTGTTGCCCATCTGGGTCGCCACCCGCAATGTAGAAAGCCCGCGCGAGGCGGCCCAGTACTGCGCCGCCTGCATCAGTTGCGCCCCGGCGCCGCGCCCGGCCAGCAGGCCAATACGCGCCTCGGTCGCGTTGAGCTGGCGCAGGGAGACAAAGGCGCGAATATCGCCCTCAGGATGGCGGTAAATCAGGCACTGATGATCGAAGGTGCCGCGCACCGCATTTTCAATCCACTGGGCATAGAAGCGGCGGCTGGCGTCGTCGGCGTACCAGGGCGCGCGAAAACGGCTCATGGCAAAGGCCTGCGCCGCCAGCTCGCGTAGTGGCGCAATATCCGCTTCCACGGCGACGTCGGCACCCGCATCAGCAGGGTTGCCCACCGGTAGCGCCAGATCGACCTCGCCTTCCACCAGCTGAAAACCCAGCTGCTGTAGCGCGTCCAACCGGACAGTGTCACTGGCGGCCACCTTCGCCTGCACCCGCGACCACCCCGCCAGCGCCTCAGACGTCAGCCGCGGCGCGTGCTCGTCAAAGCGCACGATGGCGCTGTTAACGGCAAAGAAGCGGTTCTCCCACTCCAGGAGATCAATACTGGCGCGGACGGGCACGGAGCAGATCCAGCAGGTATTGGCCGTAGCCGGTTTTTTCCAGTCGCTTCGCGGCGCGTTTGACGCCGTCATCGTCCAGCCAGCCGTTACGCCAGCCGATCTCTTCCAGACAGGCGATTTTAAAGCCCTGACGCTTCTCGACGGTCTGCACGAACATGCTGGCCTCGATCAGGCTATCGTGCGTGCCGGTGTCCAGCCACGCAAAACCGCGCCCGAGAAGTTCGACGGTCAATGCGCCATCCTCAAGGTACATCTGGTTGATGGAGGTGATTTCCAGCTCGCCGCGCTCGGACGGCTTGACCCGTTTGGCATACTCCGTCACCTTGCCATCATAGAAATAGAGTCCGGTGACAGCCCAGTTCGACTTCGGCTGCTTCGGCTTCTCTTCCAGCGACAGCGCGCGGAAGTTGTCATCAAACTCCACCACGCCAAAGCGCTCAGGATCCATCACCTGATAGCCAAAAATCGTCGCCCCTTCCGTGCGGGCAGCTACGCTGCGCAGCTTCGGGCTAAAGCTCTGGCCGAAGAAGATATTGTCGCCTAGCACCAGGCACGCCGGTTCGCCGTTAAGAAAGGTTTCACCGATGATAAACGCCTGGGCTAAACCATCCGGCGTCGGCTGTACGGCATAGTGCAGCGCAATGCCAAACTCTGAGCCATCGCCGAGCAGACGCTGGAAATCGCGCAGATCGTCCGGCGTGGTGATGATCAGGATCTCACGTATCCCGGCCAGCATTAATACCGATAGCGGATAGTAGATCATCGGCTTGTCGTAGATCGGCAACAGCTGCTTCGATACGCCGCGGGTGATGGGATGCAGTCGCGTTCCGGAACCGCCCGCCAGAATAATACCTTTCATCATTCCCCCCAGAGATGATTAGCCTTGCAGCCCAAGACGCTCGCCCTGATAGCTTCCGTCCTGAACCTGACGCCACCAGGTCTCGTTCGCCAGATACCACGCTACGGTCTTACGCATACCGGAGGTAAAGGTCTCTGCTGGCGTCCAGCCCAGCTCGCGGGCAATCTTCGAGGCATCAATGGCATAGCGCAGATCGTGGCCCGGACGATCGGCAACGAAGGTGATCAGATCGCGATAGTGCGCCACGCCCTGCGGTTTATGCGGCGCCAGCTCTTCCAGCAGCTGACAAATGGTTTCCACCACCTCAATATTTTTACGCTCGTTATGACCGCCAATATTGTAAGTTTCGCCCGGTTCGCCGCGAGTCGCCACCAGATACAGCGCTCTGGCATGATCTTCTACGTATAGCCAGTCGCGGATCTGCTGCCCATTGCCATACACCGGCAGCGGCTTGCCCGCCAGCGCGTTGAGGATCGTCAGCGGGATCAACTTCTCGGGGAAGTGATACGGGCCGTAGTTATTTGAGCAGTTGGTGATAAGCGTCGGCAGGCCATAGGTCCGCAGCCAGGCGCGCACCAGGTGGTCGCTGCTGGCTTTCGAGGCCGAATAGGGGCTGCTTGGCGCATAGGGCGTGGTCTCGGTAAAGAAATCCTCGCTGCCGTGCAGATCGCCATACACTTCGTCGGTCGAGATATGGTGAAAACGGAACGCCGATTTTTTCTCCGTGGCCAGCGTATTCCACCAGCTGCGGGCCGCCTCCAGTAGCGTATAGGTGCCTACGATATTGGTTTCGATAAACGCCGCCGGGCCGTCAATCGAACGATCGACGTGGCTTTCCGCCGCCAGGTGCATCACCGTATCCGGTTGATGCTGACGGAAAATACGCTCCAGCTCGCCGCGGTCGCAGATATCCACCTGTTCAAAGGCGAAACGCGCATCCTGCGCCACTGGCGCCAGCGACATTACATTGCCGGCATAAGTCAGTTTATCCACCACCACCACGCGATCGGCGGTGTGCTGGATAATCTCCCGCACCACCGCCGAACCAATGAAGCCCGCGCCGCCGGTGACCAGAATGGTTCTCACCGCCACACTCCTTTGGTGTCGATGATATACGCCTGGGTGACGCTATCGCCGCTAACGGCTTTGAATTCGTTATGATCGACCAGCATCACCAGCACATCGGCGCTGGCCAGCGCCGCATCGAGGGTCGCCAGCGTACACAGGCCGTCGAGTTTCTTCGGCAGCGTGTGAATATTGGGCTCAACCACCTGCGTCGTGCCGCTGTGCCAGCGGGCAATCTGCGCGGCAATTTCCATCGCCGGGCTTTCGCGCAGGTCGTCAATATTCGGCTTAAAAGCGAGGCCAAAACAGGCGATCGTCAGTTCGCTGGCCCGTTTGTTGGTGGCATTCAGGCAGTCCGCCACCTGCGCTTTCACCTGTTCGATAACCCATTCCGGCTTATGGTCGTTGACCTCGCGAGCGGTGCGGATCAGACGCGCCTGCTGCGGGTTTTGCGCCACGATAAACCACGGGTCGACGGCGATGCAGTGGCCGCCGACGCCCGGACCCGGCTGCAGGATATTGACGCGCGGATGGCGGTTTGCCAGGCGGATCAGTTCCCAGACGTTAATGCCCTGGTCGGCGCAAATCAGCGACAGTTCGTTGGCAAAGGCGATGTTGACGTCGCGGAAGCTGTTTTCCGTTAGCTTGCACATCTCGGCGGTGCGCGAGTTGGTCACCACGCATTCGCCTTCGAGGAAGATTTTATACAGCTCGCTGGCGCGAGCGGAGCAGACCGGCGACATGCCGCCGATAACGCGATCGTTTTTAATCAGCTCGACCATCACCTGGCCGGGCAATACTCGCTCCGGGCAGTAGGCGATATTGACGTCAGCGGCGTCGCCCGCCTGCTGAGGGAAGCTGAGGTCCGGGCGCATCTCCGCCAGCCAGCCGGCCATCTGTTCAGTCGAACCCACCGGCGAGGTGGACTCGAGGATAACCAGCGACCCTTTCTTTAACGTCGGCGCAATGGATTTGGCCGCCGATTCGACAAACACCATATCCGGCTCGTGACGATCTTTAAACGGCGTCGGCACGGCAATCAGGTAGGCATCCGCCTCCACCGGGGTGGTGGTGGCGCTTAAATAACCCTGTTCGACCGCGGTCTTCACCACGCTCGCCAGATCCGGCTCCACGATATGAATCTCTCCACGGTTAATGGTCTCCACGGCATGTTGATTAACATCAACGCCGACCACCCGCTTCTGCCGGGAGGCGAACGCGGCAGCGGTTGGCAGCCCGATATAGCCAAGGCCAATCACTGAAATGGTAGAAAAACTCATAACGTTACCTGATTATTTTTAAGTGCAGACAAAATTCGACGACATGCTTCGCCATCGCCATAAGGATTATGCGCGCGGCTCATCGCCTGGTATGCGGCATCATCCTGCAGCAGTCGCGTGACTTCCGCCACGATGCGCTGGCTGTCGGTACCCACCAGGCACACGGTGCCGGCGGCCACCGCTTCCGGACGTTCGGTCATATCGCGCATAACCAGCACCGGTTTCCCAAGAGAAGGGGCCTCTTCCTGAATGCCGCCAGAATCGGTCAGGATCAGCCAGGCGCGATCCATCAGCCAGACAAATGGCAGGTAATCTTGCGGTTCAATCAACATCACATTGTCGATGTGGCCAAGAATACGGTTCACCGGTTCGCTGACGTTAGGATTCAGGTGAACCGGATAGACAATCTGCACCTCAGGGTGGGTATGGGCTATCTCCGCCAGCGCCTGGCAGATCTGTTCAAAGCCGAGCCCGAAGCTTTCCCGCCGGTGGCCGGTAACCAGAATCATCTTTTTACCGTGACTGATGAAAGGATAGCGCTGTAGCAGGGTCTCCCGTAGCGCTTCATCACCCAGAACCCGGTCCCGCACCCAGAACAGGGCGTCAATGACCGTATTCCCGGTAACCGTAATGCGACTGTCGGCGATATTTTCCCGCAGCAGATTCTGCCGCGAGGTTTCCGTGGGGGCGAAATGGTACGTCGCCAGATGCCCGGTCAACGTACGGTTGCCTTCTTCCGGCCACGGCGAACTTAAATCGCCGGTGCGCAGGCCGGCCTCTACGTGACCCACCGGTATCCGCTGGTAAAACGCCGCCAGGCTCGCCGCCATAGTGGTCGTAGTATCGCCATGCACCAGCACCACGTCGGGTTTAAACGACTCCAGGACCGGCTTCAGCCCCTCAAGAATGCGGCAGGTGATCTCGGTCAGCCCCTGCCCCGGCTTCATGATGTTGAGATCGTAGTCCGGGACAATAGAGAAAAGTTTCAACACCTGATCGAGCATCTCCCGATGCTGCGCGGTCACGCATACTTTCGCCTCAAAATGAGGATCCTTTGCCAGCGCATGGACCAGAGGAGCCATCTTGATGGCTTCCGGCCTCGTGCCAAATACAGTTAGTACTTTCACATCGATTCTCTTCGATTAGGCGATGAAGGTCATCTGCCCTTCACCACAGGCCGCAATCACAGGACACGACGACGCGATAACGCCACGCCTGCGCCGATGAGCGCACCCACAATCCCCCACATCACCATCAGAAATACTCGGCGCGGGCTATCGCGTTTTACAGGTTCTTCCGGCGTACGCAAATACCGGTAAGTCTGAAAACGCGGATCTAACGTTGGACCAACGTTCAACGTGCTCAGCATGGCGCGGTTCTGGTCGTAATCGAGGTCATATTCCGGCCCGACGGCCTGCAGGTTTTCCAGCCTGGCCTGCAGCATCGGCCTGCCCAATAAAAATAGCTCTGAATCCGGCAACTGATCGGCAGGAACATCCGTTTCGCTACGAGAAATATTGTGCTGCTGAGCCACCTTCAGCGCTTGCTCCACGCTGTGCGTCCGGCGATTGAAGATAGCCTCGGCCACCTCTTCCTGGCGCTTCACCTGCGCCTTCATTTGCACCGTCCGCGCCGCCCAGGCGCCTTTGAGTTCGTCGTTGAGATGGCCCGCTGACCGCTGGCTGGCGAAAGCCACATACTGACGCAGCAGATTATTAGCATCCTGCCCGGTCTCGGCGGTCAGTTTGACGCTGTCGTTAATACTTTTAGCCGCATCACCTGGCATAAACTGGATATTGTTAATCAGGTCATCCAGCATCGCCGCATCAGCACGAGCATTACCCGACTGGCGCTGCTTGTAGTAGTCCGTTTGCAGCCAGAAGTCACGCCGGGTATCCCAGGAGGCCAGCTGCATGATGAACTCTTTATACGCTTCATCCATGGCGGAAGGCTGATCGACCGAGGCGAGGTCGGCTTTAATGTCCAGATTGCGTAAGAACTGCTGCTGGGAATAGTACCCTCCCAACATGTTGACAGTCGGCCGATCGGTGATCGCCGTGGCGCTCCACTCCTGGCGAGCAAAAAAGGTATATACCAGCACGATGGCGGCGAAGAGTACGGCGCCGCCGACTATCCAGCCTTTTCCTGCCCATAAAGCGCGAAACAGCCCGCGAATATCCAGCTCGTTCTCAACGTTCACTGCTTGTGCTCCCGGTAATGGTTGAGTCATCACATCCCCAGCTTTACTTGGTTAGTTTCGGATTATTGCCGCTGTGTCGCCGAATTCTGCGTCTGATGCGCTTAACCAGGCGCGCCACTTTCCACGCGCGCTTAATACAGTAGCCATAAAGGAAGAAGGCTACCAAAAAGAGAATTAACATCACCCATTCCGGCACAATGCGGGTATATTCCGCCGCGACGCCAACCAGCGCCAACAGAGCGGCGGCCAGGGTAATCAGGACGAACGCCTGGCGGGAAGTAAACCCGGCGCGCATGATCAAATGATGAATATGCTGACGGTCCGGAGAGAAAGGGCTCATGCCTTTGCGCAGGCGGCGATACATAATCGCCACCATATCCATCAACGGAATAGCGATAATCCACAGCGCGGTAACCGGGCTAATGGGATGTGTTTTACCTTGCGTGGTTTCCAGCAGGATCCAGATAATGGTGAAGCCAATCATTGTGCTGCCAGCATCACCCATAAAGACTTTATAGCGGCGGCCGAGGGCGCCAAGGTTGAGAAGAATATAGGGCAGAATGGCGGCGATCATCGCGAAACACCACATCGCCAGGCTGTACTGACCATCAAACCAGAGAATGATCCCGGTCGCCGCAAAGGAGACCGATGACAGACCGCCGAGCAGACCGTCGATTCCGTCGACCATGTTAAACGCATTGATGGCGGCCCACACGGCAAACAGGGTCAGGAAGAAGCCAAAGGGCCCCAGCACCAGCTCCCACGAGCCAAAAATAAAACCCAGACTACTCAGATGCAGGTTCCCTGCCATCATCATAATCACGGCGATCGCGGCCTGAATGACTGCGCGAATTTTCACGCTGATATCGAATCGATCGTCAAGCGCGCCAACCAGCACCAATACCCCCGCGCAGGCCAGATACAGCGAGGCGTGAGGAATATAATAATCGGCGATGGCGAAGGTAAAACAGATGCCTGCATAAACTGAGATACCACCGACCAACGGAATCAACCCCTGATGCCGTTTGCGATAGTTTGGTTTATCCACTAACCCGATCCTTTTTGCCACTTTCCGCGCGACAAAAATAAAGAGGGTCGTGAATAAGAAAATACTGATTAATTCAGTAATAGCAGTGAGTAAATTCACAACGCATGTGCTCTCAGCATAGTTAATCCGGGAAGTATAGCGATGATGCCCCAACTCCAGAAGGGGAAAAGCAGAACATTACAAATTTATTGTATAGATTTTAGTCTGTTAAAGCTGTCTCCGCCTGCTATCCGGCGCCATTATACGACAACTTTCGTCCTGCTTTCTCTGTCTCTGGATCATACAAACCCAAAAATGAAAACGCCACGCAAAGGCGTGGCGTTTTTGGCTTTTTTTACCTTACGAGCGCTTCATCATATCGAAGAAGTCATCATTCGTCTTGGTCATCGCCAGCTTGTTAATGAGGAATTCCATCGCGTCGATCTCACCCATCGGATGAATAATTTTGCGCAGGATCCACATTTTCTGCAGCTCTTCCTGAGTGGTGAGCAGCTCTTCTTTACGAGTACCGGAACGGTTGTAATCGATAGCCGGGAAGACGCGTTTTTCGGCAATCTTACGAGAGAGGTGCAGCTCCATGTTACCGGTGCCTTTAAACTCTTCGTAGATAACTTCGTCCATTTTGGAACCGGTGTCGATCAGCGCCGTAGCGATGATGGTCAGGCTACCGCCCTCTTCGACGTTACGTGCCGCACCGAAGAAACGCTTCGGACGATGCAGGGCGTTGGCGTCCACACCACCAGTCAGGACTTTACCGGAAGCCGGTACCACGGTGTTGTAGGCACGCGCCAGACGGGTAATGGAGTCGAGCAGGATGATAACGTCTTTCTTGTGTTCAACCAGACGTTTCGCTTTCTCGATCACCATCTCTGCGACCTGGACGTGGCGGGATGCCGGCTCGTCAAAGGTGGAAGCAACCACTTCACCTTTCACCAGACGCTGCATCTCGGTCACTTCTTCCGGACGTTCGTCGATCAGCAGCACCATCAGCACGCAGTCCGGGTGGTTGTAAGCGATGCTCTGCGCGATGTTCTGCAGCAGCATGGTTTTACCGGCTTTCGGCGGCGCGACGATCAGACCACGCTGGCCGCGGCCAATCGGGGAGGCCAGATCCAGTACGCGAGCGGTTAAGTCTTCGGTAGAACCGTTACCACGTTCCATACGCAAGCGAGAATTCGCGTGCAGCGGCGTTAAGTTCTCGAACAGGATCTTGTTACGCGCGTTTTCCGGCTTGTCGTAGTTAACTTCGTTAACTTTCAACAGTGCAAAGTAACGCTCACCCTCTTTCGGAGGACGAATCTTACCGGAAATGGTGTCACCAGTGCGAAGGTTGAAACGGCGGATTTGGCTGGGGGATACGTAGATGTCGTCAGGGCCGGCGAGGTAGGAGCTGTCTGCGGAGCGGAGGAATCCAAATCCATCCTGCAGTATCTCCAGTACGCCGTCGCCAAAGATATCTTCGCCACTCTTCGAATGCTGCTTGAGGATGGCAAAAATAATATCCTGCTTACGCATACGAGCCAGGTTTTCCAGCCCCATATTTTCGCCGAGAGTAATCAGCTCAGAAACCGGCGTATTCTTTAATTCGGTAAGATTCATAGTGGTGTGGGTTCTTAAACTCGGGGTAAATCTCGAACTTAATGTTGTGAATGGTATGGCAGGAACATCCATGCCTGTTAGCGGCTTCATCTCGTGTCTGTACGTTGCCTGGTCACAGGAAAGAACGCAGAACTGAAACGACAAGACGGAATGAGTGATAAGCCCGGAATTATTAGCCTCACGCGCATCGTCTGCGGGACGCTTTGGGTAAAACAAGATTCAAACAATAGGTATGTTTAAAACGAAGTCTGTGGATTAACTTAGCACGACTCCTGCCGGGCGTCCAGAGTTCCGCAAAAAATAGGAATCTGGACGCCGGACCAGCAATTCGCTTACGCCAGGTTGGCGTCGAGGAACTCTTTCAGCTGACCCTTGGACAGTGCGCCAACTTTAGTGGCCGCCACTTCGCCGTTTTTGAACAGCAGCAGGGTTGGGATACCGCGAATGCCGTATTTCGGCGCGGTGCCCGGGTTCTGGTCGATGTTCAGCTTAGCTACGGTCAGTTTGCCCTGATACTCTTCAGCGATCTCATCCAGAATCGGGGCGATCATTTTGCACGGACCACACCACTCTGCCCAGAAATCGACGAGGGTCAGCCCGTCAGCCTTGAGTACGTCCGTGTCAAAACTGTCGTCAGTCAGGTGAATAATTTTATCGCTCATATTTAACTCCACAGGAATAAGCCTGGTGTGTTGGTGTCGTAGCCATCAACGACGTGCTGCGGCTACGTTATGCACGCTATTCTTCAGGATACCTCAATTCTCTGGCCTGCCAACTGGCGCAATCCATCATGGACTCGCCTGTTGACGCCAGGGTGCCCGAACGCGAACTGCATGCTGCAGATTTATCGCTCCCGACTCGCTTAGTAGTCTAAGCTATCCTGGATTCGTTCAGTTACCGTAGACGTACCTTGAATAATTTCGTACACCGCCAACGAAAGGTTGACGTTATTTCACCGGATACGCTTTCTTAATGCAATAGTTAGCTGATATTCTACCACACTATGAGCAAAACACATTTAACAGAACAGAAGTTTTCCGACTTCGCCCTGCACCCGGCAGTCATTGAAGCCCTTGAAAAGAAAGGGTTTCATAATTGCACACCCATTCAGGCCCTCGCCCTTCCGCTGACGCTGGAAGGCCGCGATGTCGCCGGGCAGGCGCAAACCGGTACCGGTAAAACGATGGCGTTCCTGACGTCAACGTTTCATTATCTTCTCTCTCACCCGGCTATCGCCGATCGCCAGGTTAACCAACCGCGCGCGCTGATTATGGCGCCGACGCGTGAACTGGCGGTACAGATCCACGCGGATGCTGAACCGCTGGCGCAGGCCACGGGTCTGAAGCTGGGTCTGGCTTACGGCGGCGACGGCTACGATAAACAGCTGAAAGTGCTGGAAAGCGGTGTCGATATTCTGATCGGTACCACCGGTCGTCTGATCGATTACGCGAAACAGAACTACATTAACCTCAGCGCCATTCAGGTCGTCGTGCTGGACGAAGCCGATCGCATGTACGATCTCGGCTTTATTAAAGATATCCGCTGGCTGTTCCGTCGTATGCCACCGGCGACGCAGCGCCTGAACATGCTGTTCTCCGCGACCCTTTCTTATCGCGTTCGCGAACTGGCGTTCGAGCAGATGAACAACGCCGAATATGTCGAAGTGGAGCCGGAACAGAAAACGGGCCACCGTATTAAAGAAGAGTTGTTCTACCCTTCCAACGAAGAAAAAATGCGCCTGCTGCAGACGCTTCTGGAAGAAGAGTGGCCCGATCGCGCCATCATCTTCGCCAACACCAAGCACCGTTGTGAAGATATCTGGGGTCATCTCGCCGCTGACGGTCATCGCGTAGGTCTGCTGACCGGCGACGTAGCGCAGAAAAAACGCCTGCGTATTCTCGACGAATTTACTCGTGGCGATCTCGATATTCTGGTCGCAACTGACGTCGCTGCTCGCGGCTTACATATTCCGGCCGTGACCCACGTCTTTAACTACGATCTACCGGATGACTGCGAAGATTACGTTCACCGCATCGGTCGTACCGGGCGCGCTGGCGCCAGCGGCAACTCCATCAGCCTCGCCTGTGAAGAGTATGCGCTGAATCTGCCGGCTATCGAAACCTATATTGGTCACTCGATTCCGGTCAGTAAGTACAACCCGGACGCGCTGATGACCGACCTGCCTAAGCCGCTGCGCCTGACCCGTGCGCGGCCAGGCAACGGCCCACGCCGCAACGGCCCACCGCGCAATCGTCGTCGTTCAGGTTAAGAAATCTATGTCATACGCTCAATCATTCAGAATCGGCCAGGGCAACCTTCCCCTGGCAACCTGCTCAGTGATGTGGATCGGGCACAAGTGCCCCGCCGACCAGGGAGCATTCTGAACGATGAAGAGTATGAGCTCCACCTCGCTATATGCCGCCATTGATTTGGGCTCCAACAGTTTCCATATGTTGGTGGTGCGCGAGGTGGCGGGCAGCATCCAGACGCTGAGCCGTATTAAGCGTAAGGTTCGTCTGGCCGCCGGCCTGAATAGTGATAACACGCTCTCCGCAGAAGCGATGGAGCGCGGCTGGCAGTGCTTACGCCTGTTTGCCGAACGCCTGCAGGATATTCCGCCGACGCAAATCCGCGTCGTGGCCACCGCCACGCTGCGTCTTGCCGTCAATGCGGGGGAGTTTCTGGCGAAAGCACAGGAGATCCTCGGCACGCCAGTGCAGGTGATCAGTGGCGAAGAAGAAGCGCGTCTGATTTACCAGGGTGTCGCCCACACCACCGGCGGCGCCGATCAGCGTCTGGTAGTCGATATCGGCGGCGCCAGCACCGAGCTGGTGACTGGCACCGGCGCGCAAACGACCTCGCTGTTCAGCCTCTCGATGGGCTGTGTGACCTGGCTTGAACGCTATTTCGCCGACCGTAGCCTGACGAAAGAGAATTTCGATCTCGCCGAAGCGGCCGCGCGTGAGGTGTTATTGCCGGTCGCCGATGTGCTGCGTTATCACGGATGGAAAGTGTGCGTCGGCGCCTCCGGTACCGTGCAGGCTCTACAGGAAATTATGATGGCGCAGGGGATGGATGAACGAATCACTCTCGCCAAACTCCAGCAGCTTAAACAGCGCGCTATCCAGTGCGGACGTCTGGAAGAGCTGGAGATCGAAGGCTTAACCCTTGAGCGGGCGTTGGTGTTTCCGAGCGGACTCGCGATCCTTATCGCCATCTTCAGCGAACTGAATATTCAGTGTATGACCCTGGCGGGCGGCGCGTTACGTGAAGGTCTGGTGTACGGCATGCTACATCTCTCTGTCGAACAGGACATTCGCAGCCGCACCCTGCGCAATATTCAGCGCCGTTTTATGATCGACACCGAGCA
Source organism: Klebsiella sp. H-Nf2 (assembly GCF_002806645.1). Classification (NCBI taxonomy): domain Bacteria; kingdom Pseudomonadati; phylum Pseudomonadota; class Gammaproteobacteria; order Enterobacterales; family Enterobacteriaceae; genus Klebsiella; species Klebsiella sp. H-Nf2. The sequence goes on along the minus strand of NZ_PIBL01000018.1, from coordinate 18,929 downwards.
GGCCCAGCGTGTCGCCAGTCTGGCCAGCCATCTGCTCAGTCAGCTGGGTGGCAGCTGGGAGCTGGATCCGCTGAGCCGCGATTTACTCCTCAGCGCCTGCTCGCTGCATGAAATTGGGCTGAGTGTGGATTTCAAGCGCGCGCCGCAGCACGCAGCCTATCTGGTCAATAACCTCGACCTGCCCGGCTTTACCCCCGCGCAGAAGAAGTTGATTGCCACGCTGCTGCTGAATCAGACCAACGCCATCGACCTGTCTTCACTTCATCAGCAAAACGCGGTCCCGCCGCGAGTGGCCGAACATTTGTGTCGCCTGCTGCGACTGGCGATCCTGTTTGCCAGCCGACGGCGCGACGATTTGTTGCCGGCGATTCAGTTGGCCGCTCACGACGACCAGTTGACGCTGACGCTGCCGGAAAACTGGCTGGCTGAACATCCGCTGGGCCGGGAAATGGTCGATCAGGAGTGTCAGTGGCAAAGCTACGTCCACTGGACGCTACGGGTCACCAGCGGCGATACGCCAAGATAATATCCAGCCAGGAGGGCGGATGCGGGAAGAACTGGATTTCAAATCGCTACGCTTTTTCTCCGCACTCTACCGGTTAGGCAATGTTTCGCCGGCGGCAGACGCGCTGAATATCAGCCAGCCCACGGGTAGTCTGCTGCTAAAAAAACTGCGTGACCATTTTGCTGACCCGCTGTTTGTCCGGGTAGGACAGCGGATGATACCGACGCCGCGAGCGGACGCGATCGCCCCGACTATATTTACCCTTCTCCAGCTTGCCGATAACGATTTGTCCATCAAACCTGAGTTTCTTCCCCAGCAGAGCCAGCGAAACTTTACGATCGGTATGACCGATATCAGTCAAATGACGCTGTTGCCTTTGCTGCAAATTGCGCTCCAGCAGCAGTCAGCGGATGGGATCACTTTTACAGTGCAGAATCTGGATGAGCAGACGCTCAGCGCTCTCGAATCCGGGAAGTGTGATTTAGCGATAGGCTATCTGACGCAGCTTCCGGATAGCGTCTACCAGCAGCATCTCTTCGATCAATCGTATGTCTGTCTGGCGGCGGAAAATCACCCGCGCATTCGAACCCAGCTCCGTGTCGAAGACTGGCGGCAGGAAAAACATCTGGCGATCCGCGTAGTGGGTACTGCCCACGGCGATATGGATAAGCTGCTTGATGAGCACAGTATGCCCCGGCGGATCGCGCTCACGCTACCGAGCTTTTTAGGTACCGGCGAGCTGGTGGCCGAAAGCGACATGATTGCCGTCGTCCCGGAACAGGTGGCGCGGCATATCACCCGACGCTATCCCTGCCGCAGCTGGCCGCTGCCTTTTCCCCTTGCGGGGATCGCCATCCGTCAGGTCTGGCATCAGCGGCTGCACCGCGATCCCGGGCATATCTGGCTACGCACGCTGATCGCCACGCTTGCCGATCCCGCTCAGCAGAATGACTCTATTAAGATTTAAGCTGCAAAATATCCCGCTGTATTGGTTTTATTGATAACCTGTATTACGTTTGGTTTATTGCTGTCAATACGTGAAAGCTTTTATCCTCCTCGCATCAAGTCAAACCGACTAATATAGTAAGGAACACATCATGCGCGGAAAAATCGCTTTAGAAGAACACGTCTCCACACCTGAGAATAACCGTCTGTGGGATTCAACCGGCGAAGCTAACCGTAACGGTAGCGAATATATGAAAGACGTTGAGCGCCGCCTGCTGGATCGCAGCATTCAGCTGGAAGAAATGGCGCAGCGTAATATTGACCATGTCATTCTTTCCCTGACCTCACCTGGTGCTCAATCTATTTTAGACAAAGGCAAAGCCGTTTCTTTTGCTCGTGATACTAACGATTTTATCGTTGAGAATTATGTGAAGCCAAATCCGGATAAATTTAGCGCGTTTGCCACCCTGGCCTTGCAAAACCCGGAAGCCGCGGCGGAAGAGCTGGAGCGCGCCGTGAAGAAATTAGGCATGAAAGGCGCGCTGATCAACGGCTATACCAACGTTAAAGATAGCGAGCATGGCCTGTATCTTGATGACGAATCGATGCTGGTGTTCTGGGATAAGGTCAACGAGCTGAACGTGCCGGTATACCTGCATCCTCGCGAACCGCTGGAAGGGCCGGCGCGCGGTATCTACACCGGTTACGAAAGCCTGATCGGCTCTGCGTGGGGCTTTGCGCAGGAAACGGCAGTGCATGCTATCCGTCTGATGATGAGTGGTTTGTTCGATCGTTATCCTAACCTCAATCTGGTGCTGGGTCACCTCGGCGAAGGGCTGGTTCATATGCTGCCGCGTACTCAGCACCGCCTCTATCGTCAGCGTTTCGGCTGCGGTCTGGGTAAAGCGGAAAAACCGTTAATGCACTACCTGCAGAATAATTTCATCGTCACCACCAGCGGTCATTTTAATACTCACTCGCTGAATAATGCCATTGAAGTGATGGGCGCAGATCGTGTGATGTTCTCCGTCGATTATCCATATGAAGATATTCATCAGGCCTGTGACTGGTTTGATCCGTTAGAAATGGAGTTGGGGCTGAAAGATAAAATTGCCTGGGGCAATGCCAGCCGCGTCTTTAACATTAAATAATGTCGGTGACACAATCAGGGCCTGAATATTCAGGCCCTGATTTTATTAGGGAGAATAAATGATGGCAATAGGTATATTTGTCTGTAGCGGCTCGCTTCTCGTCGGTGCGCTGGCTGGCGCCTCGCTGAATCGCTTTATTCCGGAACACTTCAAGAAAACCTTGCCGCTAATTGCCGGTCTGATCTCCATCAGCATGGGTATCTTCTTTGTCAATAAATTGCACAATCTGCCACCCATTGCCCTGGCCATTATTGTCGGCACGATTATTGGCGGCCTGCTGAATATTGAAAAATGGATTGAGCGGGCCGGGACAACGCTACGCACTCCCATTGAACGCATTTTCCCGGCGCAGGCTAGCACCAGCGTGAGTGCGGAAGATTTTATGAATCAGTTTATCGCCGTGCTGATCCTGTTCTGCGCCAGCGGCACCGGGATCTTCGGTGCTTTAACCGAAGGGATGACCGGCGACCCGACCATTCTGCTGACCAAGTCGATACTCGACTTTTTCACCGCCGCCATTTTTGCTTCCACGCTAGGCTACATCATCACTACGATTTTTATTCCTCAGCTGATCATCTTCGTGATTCTGTTCTTCGCCGCCACGTTTATTATGACGTTGATAAACCCATCGATGATCGCTGATTTCACTGCCTGCGGCGGCATCATTATGCTGGCGACCGGTTTTCGGCTTTGTGGTATTCGCCATTTCCCCACCGCCAACATGCTGCCCTCACTGCTGCTGGTAATGCCCTTCTCCGCCGCCTGGCAGCAGTTTGTTGCCTGAGGCGTTAGCCTTTTTTCGCCTTCGCCAGCATCGCTTTAATATTCGCGACGTTGGCCTGGCCTTTATGCATACGTTCTTCCGCAGAGATGACTTTTCGCTCCTGCTCCCATATCAGATCGTCCTGCGGGAGCTCGAGCAGGAAACGGCTTGGCTCCGGGCGCACCAGCTCACCATACTGCCGGCGTTCCTTGCACAACGTAAAGGTCAGCTCTTTTTGCGCGCGCGTGATGCCGACGTAAGCCAGTCGCCGTTCTTCATCGACGTTATCTTCATCGATGCTGCTCTGGTGCGGCAGCAATCCCTCTTCCATTCCCACCAGGTAAACATACGGGAACTCCAGCCCTTTTGAGGCATGGAGGGTCATTAGCTGCACCTGATCGAGCTCTTCATCCGATTCGCCACGTTCCATCATATCGCGCAGGGTAAAGCGGGTGACCACCTGCGTCAGGGTCATCGGCTCATCGATTTCGCTACCTTCCAGCATCTCGGTCATCCAGGTAAACAGCTGGTTGACGTTTTTCATCCGCATTTCCGCGGCTTTCGGGCTGGGCGAGGTTTCATACAGCCAGGATTCATAATCAATCCCACGAATCAAATCACGAACGGCGGCAACGGGCTCGCGTTCGGTCAGTTGCTGAATTTCCCGCAGCCAGTGGGTAAAGCGCGTGAGGGATTCGTACCCGCGCCCGGTCAGCGTCTGGCTTAACCCCATGTCAAAGCTGGCGGTGAATAAGCCTTTATTGCGGCTCATCGCCCACTCACCCAGCTTTTGCAATGTCGCCGGACCAATCTCGCGCTTCGGCGTATTAACGATGCGCAGGAAGGCGCTGTCGTCATCCGGATTGGTCAGTACGCGCAGATAGGCCAGCAGGTCTTTAATTTCCGGACGCGAGAAGAACGAGGTGCCGCCGGAGATTTTGTATGGGATGCGGTTCTGCATCAGCATCTTTTCAAAGACCCGCGACTGGTGGTTGCCGCGGTAAAGGATCGCGTAGTCTTTGTAGTTGGTTTTATTAATAAAGTGGTGGGCGATCAGTTCCCCGGCCACGCGCTCCGCTTCATGATCTTCATTGTTGGCGGAGAGTACTTTCAGCTCGGTACCGTAGCCAAGTTCAGAGAACAGCCGCTTTTCAAAGACGTGTGGGTTATTGGCGATCAAAATGTTAGCGGCTTTCAGAATACGCCCGGAGGAGCGGTAGTTCTGTTCTAGCTTGATCACCTGCAGCGCCGGGAAATCCTGGCTGAGCAGCACCAGGTTCTGCGGTCGCGCGCCGCGCCACGAGTAGATCGACTGGTCATCGTCACCCACCACGGTAAAACGCGCGCGCTGTCCCACCAGCAGCTTCACCAGTTCATACTGGCTGGTGTTGGTATCCTGATACTCATCCACCAGCAGGTAACGGATCTTGTTCTGCCAGCGTTCGCGCACCTCTTCATTACGCTGCAGCAGCAGCGTCGGCAACAGGATCAGATCGTCAAAATCGAGGACGTTGCAGGCCTTCATATGGGCATCGTACAGCCCATAGCAGTGCGCGAAGATGCGGTCCCTTTCGCCTTTCGCGCCAGCCGCCGCCTGAGCCGGGGTTTTCAGATCGTTTTTCCAGTTGGAGATCGTCGAGATCAGCTGCTGCAACACCACTTTGTCATCTTCGATCAACCCTTCGGTGAGCTCTTTTAGCAGCGCGACCTGGTCAGTATCATCGAACAAGGAAAAGTTAGATTTCATTCCCAGCGCGGCGTATTCACGTTTGATGATATCCAGGCCCAGGGTGTGGAAGGTGGAGATCATCAGCCCGCGCGCCTCTTTGCGCCCTAGCGTTTGCCCGACGCGCTCTTTCATTTCGCGCGCGGCCTTGTTGGTGAAGGTGACGGCCGCGATATGGCGCGCCTGATAACCGCAGCCGCGGATCAGGTGGGCGATTTTATTCGTAATAACGCGGGTCTTACCGGAACCGGCGCCCGCCAGCACCAGGCACGGTCCGGTAACGAATTCGACGGCTTGTTGTTGGCCAGGGTTTAAACGCATGGGAATATTGCTCAATCTTCGAACGGGGTGTGGATTGTAGCAGAAAGCGAGGCCGAGATTTACCGGCTGATGGTAAAGTGTCAGCCACGCAATTCATCCTGAGGATCTGGTAATGGCAAAAAGCGCAGCGGCCCTGCATATTCTGGTTAAAGAAGAGAAACTGGCGCACGAGATCCTCGCCAAACTGGAACGGGGCATTAGCTTCGATCATCTGGCAAAGCGCTATTCTAAATGTCCGTCGGGGCGCAACGGCGGCGACTTAGGCGAGTTTCAGCAAGGCGCGATGGTCGGCCCGTTTGATCAAGCTGTCTTCAGCTGTCCGCTGCTCAAACCCTATGGCCCGGTGAAAACCAAATTTGGCTACCATATCATCAAGGTGCTGTATCGCCGGTAACGCGTGCTACTATGGCGCCCTGATTTATCCCAACTCAATCAAGGCGCAATCATGGCTAAAACCGCGGCAGCACTGCACATCCTGGTAAAAGAAGAGAAACTGGCACTCGATCTGCTCGAGCAGCTTAAAAACGGTGCCGATTTCGGCAAGCTGGCAAAGAAACACTCCATTTGTCCGTCAGGCAAACGCGGCGGCGATCTGGGTGAGTTCCGTCAGGGCCAGATGGTGCCGGCATTCGATAAAGTGGTCTTCTCCTGCCCTGAGCTGGAGCCGACCGGCCCGCTGCATACTCAGTTCGGTTACCACATCATCAAAGTGCTGTACCGGAAATAATAAAAAACCCGGGGACCTTAATCTCCGGGTTTTTGCCTGATGGCGCTTCGCTTATCAGGCCGACTAAACAAATCCATTCCTCTATGGATTTCGGCTTGCCGGAAGGCGGCAAGGAAGTACATCCCCAGGAACATAGATTCCTATGTGACTGGGGTGTACGTACCGTAGCCAACACATCGGCAAGTCGAAAGACGACGAGGAATTAGCCGGCTACCGCGATACGTTTCATATCGGTCATATAACCGCGCAGTTTCTTACCTACCGCTTCGATAGCGTGGTTACGAATCGCTTCGTTCACGTCACGCAGCTGAGCGTTATCTACCGCGCCTTCAGCAATCGCTTTGCCCAGGTCGCCGGTCTGCAGGGTAGTCATGAACTCTTTCAGCAGCGGTACGCAAGCGTAAGAGAACAGGTAGTTACCGTACTCAGCGGTATCAGAGATAACCACGTTCATTTCATACAGACGCTTACGGGCGATAGTGTTCGCGATCAGCGGCAGCTCGTGCAGTGATTCATAGTAAGCGGACTCTTCGATAATGCCGGAATCAACCATGGTTTCGAACGCCAGCTCAACGCCCGCTTTCACCATCGCGATCATCAGAACGCCTTTATCGAAGTACTCCTGCTCGCCGATTTTGCCTTCATACTGCGGGGCGGTTTCGAAGGCGGTTTTGCCGGTCTCTTCACGCCAGGTCAGCAGTTTCTTATCATCGTTCGCCCAGTCCGCCATCATACCGGAGGAGAATTCGCCGGAGATAATGTCATCCATGTGTTTCTGGAACAGCGGCGCCATGATCTCTTTCAGCTGTTCGGACAGCGCATAAGCGCGCAGTTTCGCCGGATTAGACAGGCGATCCATCATCAGCGTGATGCCGCCTTGTTTCAGCGCTTCGGTGATGGTTTCCCAACCGAACTGAATCAGTTTTTCCGCATAAGCCGGATCGGTACCTTCCGCCACCAGCTTATCGAAGCACAGCAGCGAACCCGCCTGCAGCATGCCGCAGAGGATGGTCTGCTCACCCATCAGGTCAGATTTCACTTCCGCCACGAAGGAGGATTCCAGAACACCCGCACGATGGCCGCCGGTCGCCGCTGCCCAGGCTTTGGCAATGGCCATGCCTTCGCCTTTCGGATCGTTTTCCGGGTGGACGGCGATAAGCGTCGGCACGCCGAAACCGCGTTTGTACTCTTCACGAACTTCGGTACCCGGGCACTTCGGCGCCACCATCACCACGGTGATGTCTTTGCGGATCTGCTCACCCACTTCAACGATGTTGAAGCCGTGGGAGTAACCCAGCGCCGCGCCGTCTTTCATCAGCGGCTGTACGGAACGCACAACGTCAGAGTGCTGTTTGTCCGGCGTCAGGTTAACTACCAGGTCGGCCTGCGGGATCAGCTCTTCATAGGTACCGACTTTGAAGCCGTTTTCGGTCGCTTTACGCCAGGAAGCGCGCTTCTCGGCAATCGCTTCTTTACGCAACGCATAGGAGATATCCAGGCCGGAATCACGCATGTTCAGACCCTGGTTCAGGCCCTGCGCGCCACAGCCGACGATGACTACTTTTTTACCCTGAAGATAGCTTGCGCCATCGGCAAATTCATCGCGCCCCATAAAGCGGCATTTGCCCAGCTGTGCCAGCTGCTGGCGCAGATTCAGTGTGTTGAAGTAGTTAGCCATGGTGATACCTCGTGATGTTGTGTTGTCGTGCTTATTGTTCGGTTCGCTTTTGCGAGAATGAACTTACTATATGACAGGAATTTTATTGCGGAAATTGATATATTCACAACGTCACGTTGCAATTTATGAAATACAAAATCGGGGAGTACGCGCCGTGGATTTACGCGATCTGAAAACCTTTTTGCATCTGGCGGAAAGCCGCCATTTTGGCCGCAGCGCGCGGGCCATGCACGTCAGCCCTTCGACACTTTCGCGCCAAATTCAACGCCTGGAAGAGGACCTCGGCCAGCCGCTGTTCGTGCGTGATAATCGCACGGTGACGCTCACCGAAGCCGGGGAAGAGCTACGCACCTTTGCCCAGCAGACCTTACTGCAGTATCAGCAGCTTCGCCACGCCATCGATCAGCAGGGACCTTCGCTCTCCGGTGAGCTGCATATCTTCTGCTCTGTCACCGCCGCTTATAGCCATCTGCCGCCGATCCTCGACCGCTTTCGCGCCGCGCATCCTTCGGTTGAGATAAAATTATCGACCGGCGACGCCGCTGACGCCATGGAGAAGGTCGTCACCGGCGAAGCCGACCTGGCGATTGCCGGTAAACCAGAGACCCTGCCGGGATCGGTGGCGTTTTCGATGCTGGAGAACCTCGCCGTGGTGTTAATTGCCCCGGCCCTTCCCTGCCCGGTGCGTAACCAGGTGACCGTTGAGCGTCCGGACTGGTCGACAGTGCCGTTTATCATGGCTGACCAGGGGCCGGTACGTCGGCGTATCGAGCTGTGGTTTCGACGGCATAAAATCAGCAACCCGTCGATCTACGCCACCGTCGGGGGCCACGAAGCGATGGTGTCGATGGTCGCCCTCGGCTGCGGCGTGGCGCTGCTACCGGAGGTAGTACTGGAAAACAGCCCGGAACCAGTACGCAACCGGGTGATGATTCTGGAGCGCAGCGATGAGCAAACCCCGTTTGAGCTGGGCGTTTGCGCACAAAAAAAGCGGCTGCATGAGCCGCTTATTGATGCTTTCTGGAAAATACTGCCTAACCACTAGCCCGCGAGAAAAAAGCGGAATGCCGGGTTATGGGTTTCGTCGTGGCACTCATAGCCCAGCTCGTTAAGACGGGTTTCAAAGTCCGGCTCGTGCTCGCCCAGCTCGAAGGCCGCTAACACCCGACCATAGTCGGTGCCGTGGCTACGGTAGTGGAACAGCGAAATATTCCAGTGGGTGCCAAGGGTGTGCAGGAACTTCAGCAGCGCCCCCGGCGATTCAGGGAACTCGAAGCTGAACAGACGTTCCTGCAGCGCTTTTGACGGCCGGCCGCCGACCATATAGCGCACATGCAGCTTGGCCATTTCGTCATCGGAAAGGTCAACGACACTGTAGCCGCCGTCGTTCAGTAACTGGAGGATCTCTTTCCGCTCCTCCAGCCCGCGACTCAGGCGCACCCCGACAAAAATGCAGGCGTCTTTGGCATCGGCAAAGCGGTAGTTGAACTCCGTCACCGAGCGCCCGCCCAGCAGCTGGCAAAACTTCAGAAAGCTGCCCTTCTCTTCCGGGATCGTCACCGCCAGCAGCGCTTCGCGTTGTTCCCCGAGCTCGCAGCGCTCAGACACGTAGCGCAGGCCGTGGAAGTTAACGTTGGCCCCGGACAGGATATGAGCCAGTCGCTCGCCGCGAATATTGTGCTGGGCGACATATTTCTTCATCCCCGCCAACGCCAGCGCGCCGGAAGGCTCCGCCACCGCCCGCACATCTTCGAACAGATCTTTCATCGCCGCGCAAATAGCGTCGCTGTCGACGGTGATGATGTCGTCCAGATACTCCTGGCACAAACGGAAGGTTTCATCGCCGATGCGTTTGACCGCCACGCCTTCAGCAAACAAACCGACGCGCGGCAGATCCACCGGATGACCGGCATCCAGCGCCGCTTTCAGACATGCCGAGTCTTCCGCTTCTACCGCTATCACTTTAATCTGCGGCATCAGCTGCTTGATCAGCACCGCCACGCCCGCCGCCAGACCGCCGCCGCCCACCGGAACGAACACACGATCGATGTGGGCATCCTGCTGCAGCAGCTCCAGCGCCAAGGTTCCCTGACCGGCGATCACCATCGGGTGATCGAACGGCGGCACCCAGGTAAAGCCCTGCTGCTGCGCCAGCTCAATCGCTCTCGCCTTCGCTTCGTCAAAGTTGGCGCCATGCAGCAGCACTTCGCCGCCAAAGCCGCGAACGGCATCGACTTTGATATCCGCGGTCGCCACCGGCATCACGATCAGCGCCTTAACCCCAAGCCGGGAGGCTGAGAAAGCCACTCCCTGCGCATGGTTGCCTGCCGATGCCGTGATCACCCCATTCGATTTCTGTTCCGCCGTCAGGCTGGACATCATCGCGTAGGCGCCGCGCAGCTTAAAGCTGTGTACCGGCTGGCGATCTTCGCGTTTGACCAGAATAACGTTATCCAGCCGCGAAGAGAGCTTGTCCATTTTTTGCAGCGGCGTTTTCTGCACCGCTTCATAAACCGGCGCGCGCAGCACTGCTCTCAGGTATTCGGCGCCCTCAGGGGCACCGGACAGGGGTTGTGAGTCCGCCATAATTAGCCACCCAGTTTTGATTTATCGCGTACCGCGCCTTTGTCGGCGCTGGTCGCGAGGCTGGCATAAGCGCGCAGCGCAAAGGAGACCTGGCGCTCGCGGTCTTTCGGCGTCCACGCCTTATCGCCACGCGCTTCCTGTGCTTCGCGACGGGCGGCGATTTCTGCATCGCTCAGCTGCAGCTGGATACCGCGGTTCGGGATATCGATAGCAATCATGTCGCCATCTTCGATAATCGCAATGTTGCCGCCGCTCGCCGCTTCCGGCGATACGTGGCCGATGGAAAGCCCGGAGGTGCCGCCGGAGAAACGACCATCGGTGATCAGCGCGCACGCTTTACCAAGCCCCATAGACTTCAGGAAGGTGGTCGGATAGAGCATCTCCTGCATCCCCGGCCCGCCTTTCGGCCCTTCATAGCGGATAACCACGACGTCGCCTGCCACCACTTTGCCGCCGAGGATGGCATCAACCGCTTCGTCCTGGCTTTCATAAACTTTCGCCGGGCCGGTAAATTTCAGGATGCTATCGTCCACACCGGCGGTTTTGACAATACAGCCGTTTTCGGCAAAGTTACCGTACAGGACCGCCAGGCCACCGTCTTTACTGTAGGCATGTTCCAGAGAACGGATACATCCCTCGGCGCGATCGTCATCCAGGGTATCCCAGCGGCAATCCTGCGAGAACGCCTGGGTGGTACGGATCCCCGCCGGGCCGGCGCGGAACATTTTTTTCACCGCGTCGTCCTGGGTCAGCATCACATCGTACTGTTCCAGGGTCTGCGGCAGCGTCAGGCCAAGGACGTTTTTGACATCGCGGTTGAGTAAACCGGCGCGGTCCAGTTCGCCCAGAATGCCCAGCACGCCACCGGCGCGGTGCACGTCTTCCATATGGTATTTCTGCGTACTCGGCGCCACTTTACACAGCTGCGGGACCTTGCGGGACAGTTTGTCGATATCGCTCATGGTGAAGTCGATTTCGGCTTCCTGCGCCGCCGCCAGCAGGTGCAGAACGGTGTTGGTTGAACCGCCCATCGCGATATCGAGGGTCATGGCGTTTTCAAATGCCGCCTTGCTGGCGATATTGCGCGGCAAGGCGGAAGCATCATCCTGCTCGTAGTAGCGTTTGGTCAGCCCTACGATACGTTTACCGGCGTTCAGGAACAGCTCCTTACGATCGGCGTGGGTCGCCAGCAGCGAGCCGTTACCCGGCTGTGACAGGCCCAGCGCTTCGGTCAGGCAGTTCATGGAGTTCGCTGTGAACATCCCGGAACAGGAGCCGCAGGTCGGACAAGCAGAACGTTCCACCTGGTTACTCTGTTCGTCGGACACTTTCGGATCCGCCCCCTGGATCATCGCATCCACCAGGTCGAGCTTGATGATTTTATCTGACAGCTTGGTCTTCCCGGCTTCCATTGGACCGCCGGAAACAAAGATCACCGGAATGTTCAGGCGCAGAGAGGCCATCAGCATCCCCGGGGTGATTTTGTCGCAGTTGGAGATACAGACCATGGCATCGGCGCAGTGGGCATTAACCATGTACTCGACCGAGTCGGCGATAAGCTCACGGGATGGCAGTGAATAGAGCATACCCCCGTGGCCCATGGCGATGCCATCATCCACCGCGATGGTGTTAAATTCTTTGGCGACACCGCCTGCCGCTTCAATCTGCTCGGCAACCAGTTTGCCGAGATCGCGCAGGTGCACGTGCCCGGGGACAAACTGGGTAAAGGAGTTGACGACGGCGATAATCGGTTTGCCGAAATCGGCATCGGTCATTCCGGTTGCGCGCCACAACGCGCGGGCGCCCGCCATGTTGCGGCCATGTGTGGTGGTGGCGGAACGGTACTTAGGCATGCTCTTTTTACTCCCATCTCTGTTTATTAAATGGGACGGTGCGTGCCGTCCCATTTTTAATTACTTACTTACCGGATCCAACCAGCCCCATTTATCTTCTGTTTCACCGGTGAAGAGGCCAAAGAAGGCTTCCTGAATGCGTTTGGTCACCGGCCCGCGGCGACCTGCGCCGACCTGGATGCCGTCAACGCTGCGTACCGGGGTGATTTCTGCCGCGGTGCCGGACATGAACACTTCATCCGCGAGGTACAGCGATTCACGGGACAGCACCTGCTCGCGCACTTCGATGCCAAGATCTTTCGCCAGCTTGATGATCGCGTCGCGGGTAATGCCCGGTAGCGCGGAAGAGGTAAACGGCGGAGTAAACAGCACGCCATCTTTTACCTCAAACAGGTTTTCGCCTGCACCTTCAGAGATATAGCCGTTAACATCCAGCGCGATACCTTCCTGATAACCGTGACGACGCGCTTCACTGCCGACCAGCAGAGAGGAGAGATAGTTGCCGCCCGCTTTCGCCGCGGTTGGGATGGTGTTCGGCGCCGCGCGGTTCCAGGAAGAAACCATCGCATCGATCCCCTGCTCCAGCGCTTCTGCGCCGAGGTAGGCTCCCCACGGGAACGCCGCGATGATAACGTCGGTTTTGTAACCGTCCGGCGGGTTAACGCCCATGCCAACATCGCCAACAAACACCAGCGGACGAATATAAGCGCTGGTCAGTTTATTGGTACGGATAACTTCGCGGCAGGCTTCCATCAGCTCATCAACACTCTGCGAGACCGGGAAACGATAAATTTTGGCTGAGTCATGCAGACGCTGCATATGTTCGCGATGACGGAACACCACCGGGCCTTTGTGCGAGTCGTAGCAGCGGATGCCTTCGAATACCGAAGTACCGTAGTGCAACGCATGGGACATGACGTGCACTTTCGCCTCGCCCCATGGGGTCATCTCGCCATTGAACCAAATGTAATCAGCTTTCTTCGTCGTCATTTTTTTTATTCCTCTGCGCTCAGGCGCGGATTTGTTGTGATGTGGGTTGCTGGATCTCGACGCAGGCAACGTCGACCAGTTTACTTAATTGGCTAAACAGTAATTCGACGGGCCGCGGGCTGGCAACGGTCAATTCGATATTTATATTTTGCGCATCTGGCGCGGTTTCCATGTTCATTGAGCAGATTTGAAAACCACGGTGGCGGACCACGCGCAGCACGCGCTCTAAGGTTTCCGGATTGAAACGCGCCTGCAAAGCGACCTGATGTTGCTTCATGATAATTTCTCCAGCATTTCTGCATTACTGGCGCCGGGCGGCACCAACGGCCAGACATTCTCAAGTTCGTCGATTGAGACATGAAGCAGGTATGGCCCCTGGCTCGAAAGCATGGTGTCGAGTGCCGCTTCAACCTGGTCTTTACGGGTGATGTGTTGGCCAGGAATACCGAAGGCGCTGGCCAGCGTGAGGAAATCAGGGTTATCAGTCAGAGTGGTTTCGCTATAACGTTCCTGGAAAAACAGCTGCTGCCATTGTCGAACCATCCCTAACCGCTGGTTGTCGAGTAACACGATCTTCAACGGTAACTGCTTGCGTTTGACGGTGCCCAGCTCCTGCACGTTCATCATGAAGGAACCGTCACCGGAGATACAGATCACCGTATCATCCGGGCGCGCCACCTGGGCGCCAACAGCGGCCGGCAGGCCAAAGCCCATCGTGCCTAAGCCGCTGGAGGTGATAAAGTTTTCCGGGCGGGTATAGGTCATATGTTGAGCCGACCACATCTGGTGCTGGCCAACGTCGGTTGTCACAACGCTGTCCGCCGGCTTACGGTCGGAAAGCTGCTTCAGCAGCAGCGGCGCGTAGATCGCCTCGCCGGGATGATCGTAACGCCAGGCGTGCTCGGTACGCAGTGCGGCATTATGCTCGCGCCAGGCATCGATAGCTAACGGCTGCTGCAGCGCCGGCAGCAAGCGGTTCAGATCGCCGGTCAGACCGATGTGCGCCTGACGCAGCTTGTTCAGTTCAGCCGGATCGATGTCCATGTGGATCACTTTGGCATGCGGAGCGAAGGTATTGAGCTTACCGGTCACACGGTCGTCAAAGCGCGCGCCGACAGCGATCAGCAGATCGCACTCCTGTACCGCCATGTTGGCCGCCTTAGTGCCGTGCATGCCCAGCATACCGAGATAATACGGATAATCTGCGGCCACCACGCCCAACCCTTTCAGCGTGCAGGTTGCCGGCATTCGGGTCACCGCCAGGAATTCACGCAAAGCCGGTACCGCCTGCGCCATACCCACCCCACCGCCAACATACAGCATCGGTTTCTGTGCCTGAGCCAGCATCTGCAGAGCCTGAGCAACCTCCGCCTGCGGGAACGCCATCTCATCGTCGACGGTAGAGAAATGAGGATCAAGCTCGCCCTGCGCCATCTGAATATCTTTAGGGATATCAACCAGCACCGGGCCCGGACGGCCTGAGTTTGCCACCTGGAAAGCTTCAGCGATAACCCGCGGCAGCTCATCCAGAGACTGCACGAGGAAACTGTGCTTAGTACAGGCCAGTGACAAACCGAGAACGTCTACTTCCTGGAACGCATCCGTGCCGATGAAGGGAGCGGCCACCTGGCCGGTGATAGCGACAATGGGGATGGAATCAAGCAGGGCGTCCGCCAGGCCAGTGATCAGGTTGGTCGCGCCCGGGCCGGACGTCGCTATGCACACCCCGGTTTTCCCGGTCGCTCGCGCATAGCCAATGGCCGCCATGGCTGCCCCTTGCTCATGCCGACACAGCAGGTGCTCCACGCCGCCGTCATACAGTGCATCGTAAACCGGCATAATTGCGCCACCCGGATAGCCAAAAACTGTGTCGACTCCCTGTGTCCGCAAAGCATGTACCACCCACTGCGCGCCATTCATAGTTAGTTCCCCGTCATAAATCGGGAGAAACAGAATTTTATGCTAAAAGTCATCATCTGCTCCTCGCTTAGGTTATTTCAGTTATAAAAAAACCCCCGGACCTTTCGGTGCGGGGGTCTTAGTTCGTTAAGGCTTGATTCTTAAGCCTTTCCTCGTCCAAGTGCAGCCCCGCACGGTGGGATAATAATCACCACCACGCTAATCACGACCAGGCTAATCACTCGTAGAAGGGCTGTCATTTTCTGTACTTTCTGGCTTCTTGTTCGAAGGAATACCTAAAGAGGTACCACAGACATCACATAAAACACAAGATTTTTTTATATTTTCGTTTCTGAGCAGCCTAACAGTTTCAGGAAAAATAATTGTTTTATATGAAGAAAATCAGAAATGAAAAAAATTCAGTTTTCTTTCACGCTGTACGCTCAGCGCCAATCTCTGTTTCGGACGCACCACGTTTTTCGATCACGTTTCCATTTTCGGCTAAATGTAACGAGATGGCGTGAAAATAATGGATTTCTGCTTCTAACTTCGTGTTATTGCCGCTGCTGTTTCACGGCAGGCTCGTCATAATCCGTCTCTGTCCAGGAGGTTTTATGTCGCTCGCCATCGTTTACACACGCGCGGCGCTCGGTATCGAAGCGCCATTGATTACTATCGAGGTTCATCTCAGCAGCGGTCTGCCTGGCTTGACCATGGTCGGACTACCGGAGACCACCGTGAAAGAGGCCCGCGACCGGGTACGCAGCGCCTTGATCAACAGCGGCTACGCTTTCCCTGCGAAGAAAATAACCATTAACCTGGCACCCGCGGATCTGCCTAAAGAAGGTGGACGATACGACCTTCCCATCGCTCTCGCACTTCTCGTCGCCTCAGAGCAGCTCAACACTACCCGATTGAATCAATATGAGTTTGTGGGCGAACTCGCCCTTACAGGCGGCTTACGCGGCGTTCCTGGGGCGATCCCCAGCGCAATGGAAGCCATTAAAGCCGGCCGGCGCATTGTCGTCTCCTCTGACAATGCGGCTGAGGTGGGTCTGATCGGCGGCAGCGATTGCCTGGTCGCCGACCATCTGCAGCAGGTGTGCGCGTTTCTCGCGGGGCAAGCATCGCTTTCACCGCCTCTCGCCGAAGTGCCCGCCGTTGATGAACGCTGCGAAGATCTGCGAGATGTTATCGGCCAGCAACAGGGCAAACGGGCGCTGGAGATTGTGGCGGCCGGTGGCCACAACCTGCTCCTGATTGGCCCACCAGGCACCGGCAAAACCATGCTTGCCAGCCGGCTCCCCGGCCTTTTGCCGCCATTAAGCAATCAGGAAGCGCTGGAGAGCACGGCCATTCAAAGTCTGGTCAACCTCCACACCGCAAAGACCCGGTGGCGTCAGAGGCCGTTCCGCGCCCCTCACCATAGCGCCTCGCTGGCGGCGATGGTGGGCGGGGGCTCAATACCTGCCCCAGGCGAGATTTCACTGGCCCATAATGGCGTGCTATTTCTTGATGAGCTACCGGAGTTTGAGCGGCGGGTGCTGGATGCGCTACGTGAGCCCATTGAGTCAGGCAAGATCCACATATCACGATCGCGCGCCAAAATTGACTATCCGGCGCGCTTTCAGCTTATTGCAGCAATGAACCCAAGCCCGACCGGGCATTATCAGGGCAAACATAATCGCGCGTCGCCTGAGCAGACATTGCGCTACCTTGGGCGCCTGTCTGGCCCTTTTCTCGACCGCTTCGATCTCTCCTTAGAGATCCCGCTGCCACCGCCGGGGATACTGAGCCAGGGCATACGAGGTGAAGAATCGAGTACGACAGTCCGTCAGCGTGTGCTGGCGGCGCGTGAACGTCAAATGCTCAGGCAAAATAAGCTGAATGCGCATCTTGAGAATCGTGAAATGAAGAGCTGCTGCCACTTGCGGCAGGATGATGCTGTCTGGCTGGAACAGACGCTAACTCACCTGGGGCTTTCTATACGGGCCTGGCAGCGTCTGTTAAAAGTGGCAAGAACCATTGCCGATCTGGCAGAGGCTGAAGAGATTGAACGCCACCATTTGCAGGAGGCGCTTAGCTATCGGGCAATAGATCGGATGCTTAGCCATCTGCAAAAAATGATGGCGTAAAAAAAGGGCTTACGCCCTTTTCTTAGTCATCGCTTTCGGTGTAATCGTCAGCGCCTTCCATCTGCGGTTTGCCGCCGGAAAGAGTATGGAAACGCTTCGGCCGCTTAATGCGTGCCATATACTTAATCCATACGCGTTCTGCTTCCGTTACCGGTTCACGTTCACCACGGCACACCGAGACAAATTGTTTTTCATCATCGGTAACAGGTTCGCGTTTACCCAGTTCCAGTTCGTTAAAGGCATAACCATGACGTTCCAGCAGTTGCGCCTCTTTGATGGTGAAATCACCATGACGGGAGAACCCGCGTGGATAATTTTTATTGTCGAAAAAACGATTAGTCGTCGTAAAGCTTTCCGCCATCCTACACGCTCCTGATTCTTTGGCCGAGCTATTTATGGCGCGGAGTATTAGTTACGCTTGACAGAGCGTCAAACAAAACATTTAAATCATGACGACAAATAATTTTGTGGAGAACGGTGTGGATACGGAATTGCTCAAGACTTTCCTGGAAGTGAGCAGAACTCGTCACTTTGGGCGGGCAGCAGAGGCACTTTACCTGACGCAGTCAGCGGTCAGCTTTCGTATTCGTCAGCTGGAGAATCAACTTGGCGTGAACCTGTTCACCCGCCATCGTAATAACATTCGTCTGACGACCGCCGGAGAAAAGCTCCTGCCCTACGCCGAAACGTTGATGAACACCTGGCAGGCCGCGCGCAAGGAGGTCGCTCACTCTTCGCGACATAACGAATTCTCCATCGGTGCCAGCGCGTCGCTTTGGGAATGTCTGCTGAACGGCTGGCTGGGGACTCTCTACAAAGATCCCTATAACCTGCAATTCGAGGCGCGGATCGCCCAACGTCAGTCATTAGTTAAACAGTTGCATGAACGCCAGCTCGATCTCCTGATCACAACTGAATCACCGAAGATGGATGAATTAAGCTGTCAGTTGCTGGGTAATTTCACCCTGGCGCTCTATTGTGCCGCCCCAGGGAAAAATAAGAATGATTTGAACTACCTGCGTCTGGAATGGGGGCCGGATTTTCAGCAAAACGAAGTGGGGCTGATTGGTAGCGATGATGTGCCACTGTTGACAACGAGCTCCGCGGAACTGGCCTATCAGCAACTCAGTACCTTGAATGGCTGTACCTGGTTACCCGTCAGTTGGGCGCAGCAGAAAAGCGGTCTACATACGGTGACCGATAGCGCGACACTCTCACGTCCTCTGTATGCCATTTGGCTACAAAATAGCGATAAACAAGCGCATATTCGCGAGATCCTGAAAAGCAGCATACTGGAATAAAGATCTGACTCCATGGATGGAGTGACCAAAACGGGGTGAAGGCAGAGGAATGGACGAAATGACAAACAAAAAAAATCCTTTGCCGAAGCAAAGGATTATATATGGCAGGGGCGGAGAGACTCGAACTCGCGACACCCGGTTTTGGAGACCGGTGCTCTACCAACTGAGCTACGCCCCTAAATCTTTCTCGCTATTAAGCCCGCTAATATAGCAGGCTTAATTTTAATAAGTGGCGGAACGGACGGGACTCGAACCCGCGACCCCCTGCGTGACAGGCAGGTATTCTAACCGACTGAACTACCGCTCCACCGAATTTCTTCGCTTTATTACCACCGGTTGTCACCCCGGC
>NZ_PIBL01000017.1:0-89638 GCF_002806645.1 Klebsiella sp. H-Nf2 | reverse complement strand
GGCTGGAAGCGGGCTACCAGCGCGTGGATTACGACCAGGGCGGGGATAACCACGGCTGGAAGCTGACGCTGTCGCAGAACATCGCCATCGGCATGGGGCCGGAGTTCCGCCCGATGCTGCGCTTCTATGTGACCGGCGGTCAGGTGGACAACGAGCACACCGCGAAGGTCAACGGCACCCAGGACCAGCAACTGGATTCGCTGAACGTCGGCGGGATGTTTGAGGCATGGTTCTGATGCGATAGCGCTGTCGAAGGCGCGTTCCCGGCTGGCGCTACGCTTAGCCGGGCTACGACTACGACTGATGCGATAGTCTGTGCCTGCATGTATGCCGGCTGGCAAAAGGCGAGCGGCCTTAAGCGGGTGAATTCACCTTCACTTTGGTCGCCACCAGCAGGCCGGTAAACAGCATTAATATTCCTGACAACACCAGCGGCGACAGCAGCCCTAAGTGGTCGAGCGCAATACCGCCGACCGCGGCGCCGCAGGTGTTGGCCAGCTGGATCACCGCCACCTGAATCGACCCGGCTTTTTCCGCCTGATCGGAGAGCGAACGGGTGATCCACGTTGACCACCCCACCGGGATCAGCGCAAACGCGAAGCCCCAGATAATCGCTACCGTCGAGGCGACGACTTTGCTTTCTCCCCACAGTACCAGCGCCACCGCGCAGGCGGTCAGCACCAGCGGCGCAATCGCCAGCGCCGCTTTCACCGAACGCTTGAGAAGCACCGACGAAAGCGAGGTACCGATAAAGCTGGCGATACCAAAGCTCAGCAGCACCAGCGTCAGGCCGTCGACGTCAAACCCGGCGAGCGTCATGAAAACCGGGCGAATATAGGTAAAGAAGGCGAACTGTCCGGCGAAGGTCATGAAAATGGCGCACATCCCGGCCATCACCCCCGGGCGTTTCAGCAGGCCAAACATATTTTGCTGTTGAGCCGCCGATTCACCGGGCAGCGACGGCAACGCTTTCAGCACCCAGATCGTACACAGCACCCCCATCACCGCCGCGCCGTTAAAGACGTTGCGCCAGCCGATGATCCCGCCCAAAAAACTGCCCAGCGGGGCGGCGATCACCAGCGCGATCGATACCGCGCCGAAGATAATCGATAGCGCTTTCGGCACCACGCGCATCGGCACCAGCCGCATGGTCAGCGAGGCCGACATCGCCCAGAAACCACCGAGCGCCAGGCCCAGACAGGCGCGCCCCAGCAGCAGCAGGATGAAGCTATCGGCAAACGACACCAGCAGGCAGGAAAGGGTCAGCAGCAGCGAAAACAGAATAACGACGTAGCGGCGATCGGTTTTACCGATAACCGTAGTGATAAACAGGCTGGAGAACATGGCCACAAAGGCCGTGGTCGTCACCGACTGCCCGGCCATCCCTTCGGAGATGCCTAAATCCAGCGCCATCGGCGTCAGCAGACTGACCGGTAGAAATTCGACGGTAATCAGGCAGGCAACGCAGAAAGCAACCGCGAAAACCGCCGACCAGTTTGGTCGCGCCAGCTCGCGTGCATGGGGTTTGGCTTCATTTGAATGACTCATGAGTGACCTGCGAAGAAAGTGGCTGAAAGCCGCGCAGTGTAACATTTTGTTTGTGACGAATTTAACGTTTTCACAACTCTCATCGCTTTTCACGGCATGATACAAAGGGATAGCCTGAGAATATAGCCTTCGCCATTCTGCCGGATGGCGCTTACGCTTATCCGGCCTACAAGTGACGAGTGCGGAAACCGTAGGCCGGATAAGGCGCAGCCGCCATCCGGCACTCGGATTTACTCACCGCGAGCCGATTTCACCAGCCCGCAGATCCACTCCTGGTGACCGTTAATCATCGGATTGGGCAAGGTACGCGCCAACTCCTGCGCCGGAACGCCTTTTTGCGACTCCTGGGTGAGGATACGTACGCGCCCGCCGGGCAAATCTTCAAATAGCCACGCGTGGATCACATCAAGACGCGTCGTTGCATCCCCTTCCGCCCAGCCGTGCCAGGCTACGCGCGCCGCCTGCCCGGCAGCGGGAGGTACATACTCTGTAATCTGCGCCTCAATCGGGAAGCCGAAGGTGCTGAAGCGGAAGCGGGCGTTGGCGCTGAGGGTCGGGCCGCTACCGTCATGGAAATGGATATCGGCAACGTTGCTGTAATAGCCCGGCCACAGCGTGGTGTCATCGAGCTGCGCCCATATCTGAGCTGCCGTCAGGCCGCTGACGATAATTTCATTAGAGGCAAAATTGTCGGTCGTGCCTGGCAGATACGCTTCCGGCCAGACGATGGCGCTTTGCAGCAGGGGCTGTTTCATGATTAACCTCGTGAACGATTGTTTTAACGAGGTTAATCATGCGGCGGTGAGTGATATAAATCGAATCACCATCCTTGATAATACACATAAGCAATTATGATATCAGTGCAGCCAGTGTACGCCGTCTTCCGGCAGAAACAGCGCGTTATAACGCTGCTGTAAGTTATGCAAATCGCTTGCATCCGGATCCAGCTCGCGCAGAAACCCTTGCGCAAGACGAATTTGCGCGTCGGTAATCGGCGCCGCTAAACGCGCTTTTTGCATCAGGCGATACCAGTAATGCAGGTTTTTTTCGCTGGCATCGACGATAGCGGTCTGCCAGATCAGCAGTACCTGTGCGGCGTTCTGCAGATGCGCTTCATTCGGCCGCTCCAGGTAGCGCAAATACTCATTACCGGCGGTTTTTCCCAGCTGATCGATCATCGATTCCAGCGGAACAGGCGTTATGCCAAGGCGTTCGCTCAGGCGACGAATCGCGCGGCGTGAATCAGAGGTAAGCACCCGAAATCCCACAACAAATACCACTACCAGGGTGGCCAGTCCTATCCAGATCATGCATCCTCTCATCCAATCGCAGCCTCACTATCATAATGGGAATTTGCCTGCTGTCGACTACCGGGCATACCATAATGTGACTTATCGCGTTTGCGGATGGCTATCATGAAATCTGATATCAGAAACCTCGATCTCAACCTGCTGAAAGCCCTGGATGCGCTGCTCGATGAGCGCAGCGTCACCCGGGCGGCAGCGCGGCTGGCGCTCACCCAGCCGGCGGTCAGCGGCATGCTCACCCGCCTGCGCGACGCCTTTAATGACCCGCTGTTTATCCGCGCCCCGCACGGTATGGTGCCGACGCTGCGCGCTCAGGCGCTGGCGGCTCCGGTAAAGCAGCTGCTGATCGATGCTGAAACCCTGCTGCAACCTGCCATCTTCGAGCCGCTGGAAGCCAATTTTACCTGGACCATCGCCGCGACGGATTATGCGTTGAAAGCAGTGATCGTGCCATTTATCGCCGCGCTGAAGCCACTGGCGCCGGGTATCCGCGTGCGCATCATTCCCGAATCACCGGCCACGCTGCTGGCACAGTCCGAACGTGGTGAAGTGGATATTGCGCTATTGACGCCCCACGATACGCCGCCGGCGCTGCACAGCCGGGCGCTGTATCAGGAAGACTATGTCTGTCTGATGCGCGAAGACCATCCGCAGGCCAGCCAACCGCTGACGCTCGACCGCTTCTGTGCGCTGGAACATGTGCTGGTTTCATGGCAGGGCGATAGCTTTCGCGGCGTGACCGACGACGCGCTGGCGGCGCTTGGTCGAACCCGGCGGGTGGGATTGTCGGTGAGCAGTTTCCTGGTGTTGCCGGAAATACTGGCGGTGAGCGACATGATCGCCGTGGTACCGCGCCGGCTGGCGAAAAGAGCCAGCGGCATGAAAATCGCCCCACCGCCGCTGACGATCCCGGGTTTCACCAAAAGCATGGCCTGGCACGAGCGTAACCATCATGACCCGGCGCAGCAGTGGCTGCGGGAGCTACTCCTGCAATCCAGCCAGCAAGAACAATAAAAAAGCCCGGCGCAATGGCCGGGCAAGGTTACCAAATACCTGGTGTATCAGGCAGTCTGCAAAACGCGATTCTTTTTCTCGCGGCGAATTTTACGCTCTTCGAAGATAGCCACGATGGCCATCAGGCAGATACAGCCGATGGCGGCGGCGTCCAGCGCCGCAAAGGTGCCGGCCCAGCCGGTCAGGCCGAATACCGGCGTGCCGTCAGCGATCATCCCGAGACCCAGTTTGGCGAAGCTATCGCCGATCAGATAGGCGAAGGTGCCCTTGATTCCATCGGCGGCGCCGATCGCTTTTTTCGGCACGAAGCCGACGGCGGCGACGCCGATCAACAGCTGCGGACCAAACACCAGGAAGCCCAGCGCAAACAGCGAGGCCAGATAGACGTACTGGTTGCTGGCATGTTGATACACGCCAAGGGTGGCGATAATCAGCGCCAGTGCGACGCAGGCCACCAGCGCGCGGCGGCCGTTGGCCAGATCCGACAGCCAGCCCCAC
Source organism: Klebsiella sp. H-Nf2 (assembly GCF_002806645.1). Classification (NCBI taxonomy): domain Bacteria; kingdom Pseudomonadati; phylum Pseudomonadota; class Gammaproteobacteria; order Enterobacterales; family Enterobacteriaceae; genus Klebsiella; species Klebsiella sp. H-Nf2. The sequence continues at coordinate 85,271 of NZ_PIBL01000017.1, read as the reverse complement.
AGCAGCGTGCCGACCAACGCGCCAACCTCAAACAGGGTAAAGCCCTGAATCGCCACCTCTTTAGACAGCTTCAGCTCCTGGAAGGCATACACGGTGGACCACTGATCGATACCGATACGCACCACGTAGAGGAAGATGTTGGAGAAGCACAGCAGCCAGATCACTTTGTTTTTCAGCACATACTCAACAAAGATCTGCCATTTGGTCATCGCATTTTCTTCGGTCTCTTTGTCCTCTTCGCTGATCGCTTCGCCAAACAGTTCTTCCGCCGTGCCGAGGCCGTAGGATTCCGGAGAGTCGCTACCGTAGCGCAGGCCAATAAAGCCAACGATCAGCGCAATAATCGACGGGAAGACAAACATGCCGATCACGTGGCCGTCGAACAGATAGTTGGCGCCAAACAGCGCCACGCCCGCCGCGCCCGCGCCGCCGAGGTTGTGGGAGATATTCCAGAAGCCGAGGAAGGTGCCGCGTTTGCGTCTGGGCGTCCACTTGGTGATGGTGGAATAGCTGCACGAGCCGCCGGTGCTCTGGAAGAAGCCGCTCAGCGCATAGAAGGCGATCATCAGGAACAAGCTGGTGGAGCCCGCGCCCATGCTGGCGCTAAAGCCCAGCATACAGATGGCGGAGAGGATCAGCATAAACGGCAGGAATTGCTTGGTGTTTTTACCGTCAGCATAATAAGACACGAGCGTCTTGCCCACGCCGTAGGTGATAGAGAAGCCCAGGCCAATCATCCCCAGCTGCGTCATGCTCAACCCGTAGGTGGAGATCATGTCGTTCTGCGCGATATTAAAGTTCTTGCGGATCAGATACATGGTCAGGTAGCCGATGAAGACCACCAGATAGGACTGCATGAAAGGTTTGAACCACATTTTGCGCCGCACATCGAGCGGCAGATCCAGGGTCGGCTTGCGCACCTGATTCAGAAAGGCCAGCATGGGTATCTCCTGAGCTGATTTTTTATGCCTGCGTAATAACCAGGCATTGTAAAAATCAGCGCGCCGTCTGGCCTGAGACGGCGTCCAGGTGAAACCGGGAAAATTTCTTAGTTTTGCCCCATTCGCGGCCAAAGGGTGAGCTACATCACGCTTCGCTGGCGGTACGCGGCGCCTGCGCGTTTAGAAACGGCAGCAGCAGCAGCGCGGAAATGCCGGCGGCAATCGCAATCACCACGAAGAATCCGGTCCAGTGCCAGATATCCATCACCTGCGCCAGCGGCCAGCCGGAAAGCGAGGCGCCAAGATAAGCGAACAGGCCGACAAACCCGGTCGCCGCCCCGGCGGCTTCTTTATGTGAACACTCCGCCGCCGCCATGCCGATCAGCATCTGCGGGCCGAAGACGAAGAACCCGGTGGTGAAGAAGCAGGCCGCCTGCATGACATAGCTGGCGAAAGGCATCAGCCACAGCCCGCCAACCGACAGCAAAATTCCGGCGGCGAAAATCAGGTTCATCGGCCCGCGATTGCCGTTAAACAGCTTATCCGAGCCCCAGCCCGCCACCAGCGCGCCGATAAAACCGCCCAGCTCAAACATGGTCACCGCCGAGTTAGCGGTCACCAGATCGACGCCAAGCGTCTCCGACATATACAGATTACCCCAGTCGTTAATCGCCGCCCGCACCACGTACACCAGCACATAGCACAGCGACAGCAGCCAGATATAGGGATTGGCCAGCACGTAGCGGGTCAGGATCGCTTTACGCGTCAGCCCGGCGCCTTCCTGCTGCTGGGCGATTTCCAGCGCATCGTGACGCCAGTCGCCCACGGCGGGTAACCCTACCGCCTGCGGGCGGTCGCGCAGCCGCCAGCACAGATACAGTCCGGCGAGGATCGCCAGACAGCCGGCAATGGTCATCCCTGCACGCCAGCCGTAGTGCAGCGCCGCCGCCCCCACCACCATCGGGATCAGCGCGCCGCCGACGTTATGCGCGGTATTCCACAGCGCCCACCAGCCGCCGCGTTCGGTCCGCGAATACCAGGCCGTCAGCAGCCGGGCGCAGACCGGCGAGCCCCAGCCCTGGAAGAAGGCATTCAGCGCCCACAGCAGCGCGAAAGCCCACAACGAGGTAGAAAAACCGAACAGGATATTCACCACCCCGGTAGCGATAAGCCCCAGGCCCATGAAATAGCGGGCGTCGGAGCGGTCGCTGACGATACCGGAGAAAAATTTCGACAGCCCATAAGTGATGTAAAACAGCGTGGCCAGCAGGCCAATATCGCTGCGGGTCAGGACGTTGCTGGCCAGAATTTCAGGCACCGCGGCATTAAAGCTTTTGCGGGTGAAATAAAACAGCGCATAGCCAAGCCAGATGGTAAGCAGGATATGGCGACGCCAGTAACGATAACGCTCATCCAGCTCGCGTTTATCGCTAACTGGCGCGGCGTCCGGCGGCGCTTTTAAAAAGGCAAACATCGGCGCTCCTCTCAGGCGTAACGCAGCGGTAAATTGACGCACACGCGGGTACCATGTGTGCAAGAGATCGTTAACGTACCGCCCAGCGCGGTCACACGTTCGCGCATGCCGGTCAGGCCGAACCCCTGCAGATTCGAGCCCGGCGGCAGGCCGCAACCGTCATCTTCCAGCACCAGCATCAGACGCCCATCCTGCTGCCAGCCCTGCAGGGTGACGGCGCTGGCGCTGGCGTGCTTGACGATATTATTCAGTCCTTCCTGGCAGACGCGAAACAGCGTCACGCGCTGGTTTTCACTTAACCCCGCCTCGTTAATCCGCCAGTCGAGATGGCTGACGATACCGCGGTCTTCCAGTTCCATTTCGCGCATCAACGAACGTACCGCCTGTTCAAGCGGCAGATCGTCAAGCTGACGCGGACGCAGACGACCAAGCAGGCGGCGCACCGAGTCGTACACCCCCAGCGAGAGCTGTTCAATCAGTTGGCCGCTCTGGCGCACGCTGCCGTTATTCGGCGCCAGCCGTTGCACGATCCCCGCCTGGGTGCGAATTGCCGTGATCGTCTGGCCGATATCATCATGGAGCTCGCGCGCCACGTCACGCCGCACGCTCTCTTCCGTTTCCAGCAGACGTTCCGCCAGCCGCCGATTTCGCGCCAGCTCGTTCTGTAGCGACAGGTTAAGCTCGCGCAATCGCTGGATCCCCGCCCCCAGCAGCAGCCCGGTGAGGCTCTGCGCCAGCAGCGAAAGCAATAAATCGACCGGGTGATCGTGCCAGGTCTGGCTGGCAATCAGCGCAATGGCGTTCATCAGGGTGGCGATCAACGCTCCCTGCCAGCCGTAGTGCCAGGCGAGGGCGATAATCGGCAGCGCGAGGCAAAATGGGGTAAAGCGGGAGAGCTCGGCGGGCAGCCCAAGCTGCAGCCACAGGCTAATGGTGAATAACAGCAGGTACCAGATCAGATGCCGGCCGCGCCAGTTAATCGGCTGCGAGACCAGCGCGGGCCCCAGTGGCCGCCAGACGGTACTGGTAAGATAGTGCCAGATAACCAGGCAGGTCGGCGCCAGCGTCAGACCACCGGTCAGCGTCAACAGCAGGGCGGTCAATCCTTCGCTCCCTTGCGCCAGCCACGGCAGCGATTGCAGCAGCGAGGCGGCGATCAGCGCTCCGCCCTGGCGCAGCAGCGTCAGCCAGTCGCGCTGATGGCGATAGCGTGAAATCAATGCCACCGGCAGCAGGGTCAGCAGACTTCCGGTCATCAATATTATCGGGTGCGCCAGCGCCACTTCCTGCGCCAGCCAGAAGATAAGCAGCCACTCGGCGCCCAGCAGCACCGGCCAGTAGCCACGCGGGCATTGCAGCATCAGTCCTAAACGCAGGCCAAAGGGAAACAGCAGCACCGCTAAATCCGCGCGTTCCACCAGATGCAGACTGATACTCCACAGGCAGAACCAGGCGGCCGCGAAGATAAAGGCGCAGCCGATCACCGACAGCAATCGTGAGACGACAGCCTTCATTGCCAGCTATCGAACATGCGGCGCGCCAGCTCAACGTCGTTACTGACGCCCAGTTTTTCCAGCAGGTTGGCGCGGTGAACGTGGACAGTTTTCGGCGACAGGCCGAGCTCGGCGGCAATCTCTTTCACCGCCATCCCCTGCGCCAGTTTTTCCGCCACCTGGCGTTCGCGTTTGGTGAGCGGATCCTGGCGCCCGGCGGCCAGCTTCATGGCGATATCCGGCGTGAGATAGCAACCGCCCGCCGCCACCGTGCGCACCGCGGCGATAAGTTCATCCGGGCTGCAGCGTTTCGACAGGAAGCCGCGTGCGCCGGCGTTCAGCGCCTGCTCGATCAGCGCCGGGCTATCGTGCACCGACAGCATGATGGTCGCCATCCCCTTCGGCAATTGGCTTAACAGCTCCAGCCCGGAAATATCCGGCATGGAGATATCGCAGATACAGACCTGTACACCGCGCCCCGGTAGCCCCGCCAGCGCCTCGCGACCGCTACCAAATTCGGCGACAACCTGAAAATCAGCTTCCAGCCCCAGCAGCTGAGCAAAGCCGGAGCGGACAATCAAATGATCGTCAATAAGGGCGATGGTGGTCATGATAGGGTCCTGGTGCCTGAGACGAAAAAGCGCTATGTCCGTAGGCCGGATAAGCGCAGCGCCATCCGGCAAAGGCGCTTACCTTAACCATAAGCACCTTACCGTTCAAGCCTTGCGCGATTTACTCGAAGAACACCGCAATTTTGTTAAACATGGTGGGATCGGACTGGTTACGCGCCACTTTGGTGACATCTTCCAGCTTTTCAATCTGGCTAATCATCTGCCCCAGTCGCTGGTCATCATTTACCAGCAGCCAGATGCGGCTGTGTTCGCTGCCCTGGATCGGCAAGCAGAGAATGCCTTCAACGTTAAACGCGCGGCGGGCGAATAGCCCGCAGACGTGGGTCATCACGCCAGGGTGGTTGCGGACGGTGAGCTCCAGAATGACGTTATCACATTGTTTTTGCATGGCTTATTCCCCCACCATTTCAGTATTGGCCGCACCCGGCGGTACCATCGGATACACTTTCTGCTGCGCGTCGATGCGCACGTGGATCAGCGCCGGTCCCGGACGATCGATGATCGCCTGCAGCGCCGCCTGCGGATCGGCTTCGTTATTTAAATCACAGGTTTGCAGGCCAAAACCGGCGGCAATCTGCATAAAGTTAATCATCCCCGGATAGGTGGCGGCGAACACGCCCTGCTGATAGAACAGGCTCTGTTGCTGGTGCACCAGCCCCAGCGCTTCGTTGTTCAGCAGGATAATTTTGACATCCAACCGATTTTCGGCGGCGGTGGCCATCTCCTGAATATTCATCATCAGGCTGCCGTCGCCGGAGAAACAGATAACCTTGCGCTGCGGATTGGCCAGCGCCGCGCCGATCGCCGCCGGCAGGCCGAAGCCCATGGTACCGAGACCGCCGGAAGTCAGCCACTGGCGCGGACGGTTGAGCGGGTAGGCCTGCGCCGTCCACATCTGATGCTGACCCACATCGGTGGTAATGATCGCCTCATCGTCAACGCAGGCGGCCACGGCGTTAATCAGGCCGTAATGGGAGAGCGGGTCACTTTCCTGCGGGATGGCGCAGGGGAATTCACGCTGTAAATCTGCCACCAGCTGGCGCCACTCATCACGCGGCTGCGCCTCAATCTGCGGGATCAGCTGGGCTAAGACTTCCGCCACATCGCCCTGAATCGCGACGTGCGGTTGCTTGATTTTACCCAGCTCGGAACGGTCGATATCGACGTGGATAATCTTCGCGTTCGGGCAGAACTGTTCGGTCTTGCCAATCGCCCGGTCATCAAAACGCGCGCCTAAAACAATCAGTAAATCCGCTTCCTGCAAAATGAAGTTGGTGCTGCGCGCGCCGTGCATGCCCAGCATCCCCAGCGACAACGGATGCGCCTTCGGCAGCATGCCCAGCGCCATCAAGGTCATGGTGGTCGGCAGGTTGGCTTTTTCCGCCAGCTGACGAATCGGCTGCGGCGCGTTAATCACCCCGCCGCCCAGATAGAGCACCGGGCGCTTCGCCGCGTTGATCATCGCCGCTGCTTCACGCACGCTTTCAGGGGCGAATGCCGGTGCCGGGGCGCGCTCGCCCGGTTCTGGCAGGGTCTCCAGTTCAATAGTGGCCGACTGTACGTCCTTAGGAATGTCTATCCACACCGGTCCGGGACGCCCGGACTGGGCAATACGGAAGGCATCGCTCATCACCTGCGGCAGCTCGGCGATGTCGCGCACCAGATAGTTATGCTTGGTGATGGGGATAGAGATGCCGTAGGTGTCGACTTCCTGGAAAGCGTCGGTGCCGATCATGGAGGCCGGTACCTGGCCGGTGATGCACACCAGCGGAATTGAATCGAGGCGGGCATCGGCGATCGCCGTAATCAGGTTGGTGGCGCCAGGGCCGCTACAGGCCATACAGACTGCGGGTTTGCCTTCGGTTCGCGCCATCCCCTGAGCGATAAAACCCGCGCCCTGCTCGTGGCGCGCCAGGATGTGGCGGATCTGCGTGCTTTGGCTTAAGGCATCGTAGATAGGCAGAATAGAACCGCCCGGGATGCCGCTGACCATAGTGATGCCCTGGCGTTCCAGTAAATGAACAACCAGCTGCGCGCCGGTAAAGCGCATTGTGTTTGATGTTGTGCCCGAACTTGCCATGCTCCAGTCCTTTTATTCTGGGCCGACTTTACCGGGGGGCTCGCCAACAAAAAACCCCGCTCGGTTTGCGCCGGCGGGGTTTGGAATTCGTGTTGTTCCGGACCCTACGGCGCGTTGCCGACGACGACCACCACAGACACGACGACCACCGCGGCAGGCGCGGTTTTTAGTAGGGTCGAAGCGATCAGGGTTGCGTTCATTAGGGACCTGTTGTGTCAATAAATAAGCTGAATTCATACAAACACAGGTTTTCCATTTTCACAATGGATTTATTTTCATCCAGGAAAATTTGCGCGAAAGATCACAATTCGGCGCAAAAGGGCAGAAAACAAAAAACCCCGCCGGAGCGAGGTTTTTATCAGTATTGTTACGGGTGGTAGCCGCAAGCACACTGTATTACGTCAACGCCAAAAGTATACGCGATCGCTGCAGTTCGCGCAATTTAAGGACGATATTTCTCTGTCATAGAGTATGGACGAGGGGGGCGAATTTGTCCAAAAAATACTGTTCATCCATACAGTATTTATCTATACTGGGTGTGTTCACTTTGTGCCATTCGGGGGCCGCAAGTTTGACCGGCGCAACGAAGTCCTGGCTGAAACGGGTGGTGCCGTCAGTGCCTTAACCCCGAGAGAGCACACTGTGTTACGTCAACAACGTGCAGTATCTGAACCGCGCGGCAACGCGTGGGTCAACGCTGCGCACCCCTGCCGTTGCAGGCGGCGGGCCGGGAAGCCGTCTACGGAAAGGACGAACTATCGGCCAGGGCAGACGCCGCGGGCGACAGGCAGGGATAAGCTGGCAACGGGCAGCGGAAAGGTACGTCAGCTTATTGTGCTCCTTAACCACAGGAGACGCGCGTATGGGCGGAATGGATATTATTATTTTGATCCTGAAACTCATGGTTGCTGTGTTGCAACTACTTGATGCAGTCCTGAAACAGTTCCGCTGATTCAGGTTCAAGTCGCACCTGAGGGGGGCGGGAAACCGCCCCCCTGCAGGCGCCCGCCGGGCGTCCCGGGATGACTTGATGGAGGAAGCTATGCCACCCCTGTTAATTGCCGCCACGACGCCGGATGTCCCGGGGTTCGCGGCGCTAAGAATCGAAAGCCTTGAACAGCATTTCAATATGCTGCGCCGCCTGGCGGAAAACTGGCAGAGCGGCAAAAACCGCTTTAACGCGCCGGGCGAAACGCTGCTGGGCGCCTTCGTGAACCACCAGCTGGTAGGGGTATGCGGCATCAATAGCGATCCCTTCAGTCCGCAGCCGCGGGCCGGGCGCATTCGCCACCTCTACATCAGCGAACGCTATCGTCGCCGGGGGATCGGCCAGCAGCTGCTGGTCTCGGTCATTACCCACTCCAGCGCCTGGTTCGATTTTCTTAACACCCATGCCCCGGCGCAGGCCTGGCCCTTTTATGAAAAGCTTGGTTTTCGCCCGGTATACGATGAACCCCGGGTCACGCATCGTCTGTTCTGCTCGCTTTAGCCGCAGCTGGTTGGCTGCGCGGGCGCATGTTACAGTCCGAAGACCTTAACTTCTGAATCGTTTTGCGATGACCCTCACCGTATTCTGCATTTTGCTGTTCGCCGCCCTGCTGCACGCCAGCTGGAACGCTATCGTCAAAGCCAGCGGCGATAAAATGTACGCGGCGATCGGCGTCAGCGGCTCGGCCGCGCTGCTCGCCCTGGTGATGCTGCCCTTCGCGCCGCAGCCGACGCTGGCCAGCGCGCCTTATCTGGCGGCGTCGTGCGCATTGCAGGTGGTGTATACGGTGCTGGTAGCGAAGACCTACCAGGTGTCGGATATGAGCCAGACCTATCCGCTGATGCGCGGCACCGCGCCGCTGCTGGTGACAGCCATTAGCGTCATTTTTCTTGGCGATCGCTTATCGCCGCTGGCCTGGCTGGGTATTGGCGTTATCTGCCTGGCGATTCTGGCGATGGCCTTTCACGGCCGCGTTAGCTCCCGCAAAGGCATCGTGCTGGCGCTGATCAACGCCTGCTTTATCGCCGGCTACACGCTGGTGGACGGCACCGGCGTCCGGCTGGCGGGCTCTGCACTGGGTTATACCCTGTGGACCTTTTTTATGAACGGTTTCTACCTGCTGTGCTGGGCCATGGTGGCGCGACGGCGAGAGGCCAGTCGTTATTTACGTCAGCACTGGAAAAAGGGCATCCTCGGCGGTGTCGGCACCATGGGCTCCTACGGTCTGGCGCTATGGGCGATGACGCAAGCGCCGCTGGCGGTGGTCGCCGCGCTACGTGAAACCTCCATTCTCTTCGGTGCGCTGATCGCCTTTATCGTCCTGAAAGAGCAACTGATACCGCTCCGCATCGTGGCCGCCTGCGGGATTGCCGCCGGGGCGATCCTCCTGCGGCTGTCATAGCCTGAAATGGCAACATTAGTTGCCGAACCTGTTTACAAAATCTGCCTCGACTCCCCCCTGCAATCGGTACTTTGCGGTTGTTCTGTCATTTTTATATGGTAGATTCCTCCATCTCTTACGGGGTGTGCCAGTCACATATTCTTCACTTTTAATTACTAACAAAGTATTCATCGACATGAAACGGCATAAGAACTTCAATTTGTTGTTGATGCTGGTACTGCTGGTGGCCGTCGGCCAGATGGCGCAGACCATTTATATTCCGGCTATTGCCGACATGGCGGTCGCGCTGAACGTCCGCGAAGGGGCGGTACAAAGCGTGATGGCGGCCTATCTGCTGACCTACGGTATTTCACAGCTGTTCTACGGCCCGCTCTCCGACCGCGTGGGCCGCCGTCCGGTGATCCTCGTCGGGATGTCGATTTTTATGCTGGCGACGCTGGTAGCTATTACCACCCATAGCCTGCCGGTGCTGATCGCCGCCAGCGCCATGCAGGGGATGGGCACCGGGGTCGGCGGCGTCATGGCGCGGACCCTGCCACGCGACCTGTACGAAGGCGCGCAGCTGCGTCATGCCAATAGCCTGTTAAATATGGGTATTCTGGTCAGCCCGCTGATTGCGCCGCTGCTCGGCGGCATCCTCGACACCCTGTGGAGCTGGCGCGCCTGCTACGCCTTCTTGCTGGTGCTGTGCGCGGGCGTGACCTTCAGCATGGCGAAGTGGATGCCGGAAACGCGCCCGGAAGGGGCGCCGCGCACCAAACTCCTGACCAGCTACAAAACGCTGTTCGGTACCGGGGCGTTTAACTGCTATCTGCTGATGCTGATCGGCGGCCTGGCGGGGATAGCGGTATTCGAAGCCTGCTCCGGCGTGCTGATGGGCGCGGTGCTCGGTCTGAGCAGCATGGCGGTGAGTATTCTGTTTATTCTGCCGATCCCGGCGGCATTCTTCGGCGCGTGGTTTGCCGGCCGGCCGAACAAGCGTTTCCCGACGCTGATGTGGCAATCGGTTATCTGCTGCCTGCTGGCAGGTTTGATGATGTGGATCCCTGGGCTGCTGGGCATCATGACCGTCTGGACCCTGCTGGTGCCTGCGGCGCTGTTCTTCTTCGGTGCCGGGATGTTGTTCCCGCTGGCCACCAGCGGCGCAATGGAGCCGTTCCCGTTCCTCGCCGGTACCGCCGGGGCCCTGGTGGGCGGTTTGCAGAATATCGGCTCCGGCGTGCTGGCCTGGCTGTCGGCGATGATGCCGCAAACCGGTCAGGGCAGCCTTGGCCTGCTGATGATGCTGATGGGCCTGTTGATTCTGCTGTGCTGGCTGCCGCTGGCCTCGCGCTTCACCCACCATCAGCAGCCGGTATAAGCGCGTCGGTCGTTCCCCGGATGGCGGCTGACGCCTTATCCGGGCTACCGGACTGTAGGCCCGCGCAAGCGCAGCGCCGCCTGGCGATTATCAGGCACTGAACCATTGCTTAGCTCTTTTCAGGTCAGGCTGTGCAGCCATTCGATAAAGGCGTCGATTTTCGGCCACTGACGGCCCGGCAGGGTCGTCACGTAATAATGCTGATAGCATTTCAGCGTCATGTCGCCGAACGGCGCGATAAGCTCCCCGCTTTCTAACCGCTTCTGCACCAGCCGCTTGCGTCCCATCGCCACCCCTACATGGTTCATTGCCGCAATCACTGCTAAATCGGATCGATCGAAGCCAATGCCCGACGATGGCGGCAGTTCCACCGCAAATTTCTGCGCCCAGCTATACCACTCATCGGTCCCCGAGTCGTTGCTCCATGCCTGGCGATCGTGGAGCAGTGTGCAGTGGCGCAGATTGTCAGGATGCTGCGTTAACTGGTGCTGGCGGGCATAATTCGGCGTACATACCGGCACGATCGCCTCATCCATCAGAAAATGGTGGCTGAGTTGCGACGATGGCGCGTCATCAAAATAGATTGCCAGATCGATACCCGCCCGCTGCAGATTGACGTTATCGTTGCCGGTCAGCACGGTCAGCGAGATGGCCGGGTAGCGGCGGCTAAAATCCCCCAGCGCGGGCACCAGCCAGCACTGGGCTATCGACGGGCGGGAATAAACCGTCAGGCTGCCGGAGAGTTCCTGGTTTTTGATGTCCAGAATCTCCTGATTGAGGCCATCCAGCGACGACTTCAGCGCCCAGTAAACGCGCTTCCCTTCACGCGTCAGCTCCACTTTGCGGTGCGAGCGGACAAAGAGCTGGATCCCCAGCTCTTCTTCCAGCTGATTAATCCGGTGACTGACGGCGCTTGGGGTGAGCGCCAGCTCGTCTGCGGCCAGGGCGAACGACTCATGCCGCGCCGCCACTTCAAACGTCGACAGCCTGGAGAGCTGCCAGCCGTTGAGCAACCGGGTACCTAAGGTTTTTAGTGCATCCATAACGCGATCCTGGCGAGAAGAGGAGTCTGGATAATAAAAAAATAACGCCAGAACTTCCGCTAAAGGATGAATTAATTTGACTCACTGCAAGTTTAAAGGTCACTTTTAGAGCTAAATCACCTTCTTGATTCAATTTGGCTCACCTGAAAGGCCATTTATATCGTTTGTCAGCCCATGCCGGTTTTCTGTTCAATAACCACACGTTATTTACGGCGAGGTGGGGTATGGAATCGCAAATCTGGGTTGTGAGCACGCTGCTGATAAGCATCGTGTTAATCGTCTTAACGATCGTCAAACTGAAGTTTCATCCGTTTCTGGCGCTGCTGCTGGCGAGCTTTTTCGTCGGGGCGATGATGGGGATGGGCCCGCTGGAGATGGTCAACGCCATTGAGAGCGGCATCGGCGGCACGCTGGGCTTCCTCGCGGCGGTGATCGGTCTCGGCACCATTCTCGGTAAGATGATGGAGGTTTCCGGCGCGGCGGAGCGCATCGGCCTGACGCTGCAGCGCTGCCGCTGGCTGTCGGCGGACGTGATTATGGTGCTGGTCGGCCTGATCTGCGGCATTACGCTGTTTGTCGAAGTCGGCGTGGTGCTGCTGATCCCGCTGGCGTTCTCCATCGCTAAAAAAACCAATACCTCACTGCTGAAGCTGGCCATTCCGCTGTGTACGGCCCTGATGGCGGTGCATTGCGTGGTGCCGCCGCACCCGGCCGCGCTGTTCGTTGCCAACAAACTGGGCGCCGATATCGGTACGGTTATCGTCTATGGTCTGCTGGTCGGCCTGATGGCCTCGCTGGTCGGCGGCCCGCTGTTCCTCAAGCTGCTCGGCAACCGTCTGCCGCTTAAATCGGTGCCGGCCGAATTTTCCAACCTCGAAGTGCGCGATGAATCGACGCTGCCGTCGCTCGGCGCCACGCTGTTTACCGTACTGCTGCCGATTGGCCTGATGCTGGTGAAAACCGTCGCCGAACTGAACATGGCGAAAGGTGGCACGCTGTATATGTTGCTGGAATTTATCGGCAACCCAATCACCGCTATGTTTATCGCCGTCTTTGTCGCCTATTACATTCTCGGCATTCGTCGCCAGATGGGGATGGGTGTCCTGCTGACTCATACTGAAAACGGCTTCGGATCGATCGCCAACATTCTGCTGATTATTGGCGCCGGTGGCGCGTTCAACGCGATTTTGAAATCCAGCGGCCTGGCCGATAGCCTGGCGGTGATCCTCTCAAATCTGCATATGCATCCGATTCTGCTGGCCTGGCTGGTGGCGCTTATCCTGCACGCCGCCGTCGGCTCCGCTACCGTGGCGATGATGGGCGCTACCGCCATCGTTGCGCCGATGCTGCCGCTTTATCCTGGCGTAAGCCCGGAGATCATCGCCATTGCCATCGGTTCCGGCGCCATTGGCTGCACGATCGTCACCGATTCCCTGTTCTGGCTGGTAAAACAGTACTGCGGCGCCAGCCTCAGCGAAACGTTCAAGTACTACACGACAGCGACATTTATCGCTTCTTTACTTGCACTCGCCGCCACCTTCCTGCTTTCTTTCATCATCTAAGCGAACGAGACGTAATATGAAAAACGCTGACCTGACCCAATTAACCGCGACCTTCCCGCTTGTGCAGGATCTGATCGCCCTGAAAGAAACCACCTGGTTTAACCCGGCCACCACCACCCTGGCGCAAGGGTTACCTTACGTCGGTCTGACCGCCGACGATGTGCAAGACGCCCATGCCCGCCTTCAGCGCTTCGCGCCCTATCTGGCGGAAGCTTTCCCGGAAACGGCCGCCACCGGCGGGATTATCGAATCGGAAGTGGTTGCCATTCCGGCAATGAAACGCAGCCTTGAGCAAAAGTTCGGCCAGCCGATTAGCGGCGAACTGCTGCTAAAAAAAGACAGCCATCTGCCGATTTCAGGTTCCATTAAGGCACGCGGCGGGATTTATGAAGTGCTGACCCATGCGGAAAAGCTGGCGCTGGAAGCCGGGCTGCTCAGTACCGCAGATGATTATCGCAAATTGCTGACGCCGGAATTTAAACAGTTCTTCAGCCAGTACAGCATCGCCGTCGGCTCCACCGGCAACCTCGGGATGTCGATCGGCATCATGAGCGCGCGCATCGGCTTTAAGGTTACGGTACATATGTCTGCCGATGCCAGAGCATGGAAAAAGGCCAAACTGCGCAGCCACGGCGTGACGGTCGTTGAATATGAAGAGGACTACGGCGTGGCGGTCGAACAGGGACGCAAGGCAGCGGAATCCGACCCGAACTGCTTTTTCATCGATGATGAAAACTCGCGCACGCTGTTCCTCGGCTATGCCGTAGCCGGCGAGCGCCTGAAGGCGCAGTTTGCCAAAGCAGGGCGTGTGGTCGATGCCGATCACCCGCTGTTCGTCTACCTGCCATGCGGCGTTGGCGGCGGCCCCGGCGGCGTGGCATTCGGCCTGAAGCTGGCCTTCGGCGACCACGTTCACTGCCTGTTCGCCGAACCGACCCATTCGCCATGCATGCTGCTCGGCATCTATACCGGGCTCCACGACCAGATTGCGGTGCAGGATTTAGGGATTGATAACCTGACCGCCGCCGATGGTCTGGCGGTCGGCCGCGCTTCCGGGTTCGTTGGCCGGGCGATGGAGCGCCTGCTCGATGGCCTGTATACCCTTGATGATCAGACGATGTACGACATGCTGGGCTGGCTGGCGACAGCGGAAAACATTCGCCTTGAACCGTCCGCGCTGGCCGGAATGGCCGGACCGCAGCGGGTCTGCGCCAGCCAGGCGTACCATCAGCTGCAGGGGCTGAGTGAGCAACAGCTGCAGCAGGCCACCCACCTGGTGTGGGCCACTGGCGGCGGTATGGTGCCGGAAGAGGAGATGGCGCAATATCTGGCGAAGGGGCGCTAACCTTCAGCGCAGCAGCGGCATCAGCGCCTCTGGCGGCCGCTGCTGTCGGCGTAAATCTCGCATCACTCGCATATAAGGCCCGCTAAGATCGTAGAACTGCCGGTAACCCGCGCACAGCGGGTCTTCCTGTTCGCCGCAGCGGCACAGGCGCAGCCACGGGCAGCCGTAGCAGGTGCTGTTGGCCGCTGGCGCGCCTGGCTGGGTCAGCGTCTCGCCGCACCAGGCGCTCAGCGTCTCACTAAACAGCAAAATATTGATTCGCCCAATATCTTCCCGCACCCAGCGGTGAAAGACAGCACAGAGAAACTCACCCCAGAGCGCGGCGTCGCCGGCCGCCAGCTGCGGAATAAAATGGATAGCGGTGAGACCCTGTTGACGCAGTTGCGCATAGAACGCCTGCGGCTGGTGGCAATGATGCGCCTCCACCACGACAGCCTGAAAGGGAGTGTCATGTTGCTGGCCGGGGGCATGAGTGAGAGGCAAATTCGCCGGACATCCTGTCATGACATATCCCTAATGAATAAAACGATCTGTTGAAGGTGAGTAACAGCAAACAGGAATGCCAGAGAAAGTACTGCGAGAGCGATCAAAAATTTGTCACGAACCGCCCGCGGCTGAAAAAAATCGCTGTCATCGACGTCCATCAGATGACGACGACGGGTATAGCCCCAGAGGATCACCGCCACTATCGCCAGCACGCCGATCGACAGCCAGAACGGTAGGCCGGCGCGGTGCCAGCTGTGCTTAATCGCCAGCGCCATCAGCGCGCCATAGCCCAACAGAGTGCGAAACCAGGCCAGCGAGGTGCGCTCTGGCTGTAGTCCCGGATCGCCTTCCCGCCGCGCCCGGCGTTTATCCGCCATACACCACCAGCAGCATCACCGCGGCCACCACCGCCAACAGCAGGATGCTAATCACCAGCAGCGTGCGGGTATAGGGAAGGTCCTGTTTCAGACGCATCGCCTTCTCGTTATTCAGCCAGCGCAGATAGCCATAGATGGCCATGCCGCCGGCAAAGAGACACAGCAGCAGGGCAAGAATTTCACGGATCAGCGGCGTGGCAAAGTCCGGCGCTAACTGGTCAAGGCCGACGCCAGCGGCCAGAAAACCGAGCGCCGTGCGGATCCACGCCAGAAAGGTGCGTTCGTTAGCCAGCGAAAAGCGGTAATCTGGCGCTTCGCCGAGGCGGGAGATTTTCATTACAGTTCCTTGTTCATCGCGCAGGCAGGCTTCAGCATAGCGTAAATCAGGAACCGGGGAGAAGAACCGGCGCCCCGCGGGCGCCGGTCAAACAGCGGGGATTAATGCAGCTCAGGCCAGTAATCTTTGTTGGCCGCAATCAGGTCGTCGAGGATCGCTTTCGCCACCGAGGCGCTCGGTACGGTTTTCGACAGGGTAATCGCCTGCCACAGCTTGTGGTAAGAGCGTTGTTCCCAGGCATCGACCACCAGTTTTTCCACTGCCACCTGCTGGCTCATCATCCCTTTCTGGAAGTGCGGGATGTCGCCGACCGTCAGCGGTTCCGGTCCGTTGTGACCCACCAGGCACGGGATCTCCACCATCGCGTCGGCGTCAAAGTTATGGATCGCGCCGTTGTTTGGCACAATCAGCAGCATCCTTTCCTGCGTGTTAAAGGCGATGGCCGTCGCCAGATCGACGATATACGACGCATGCTCGTCAATCTCCAGATCGCCGGCAGTGGATTTCCCGGCGGCAATAATCGCCCGGCAGGCACTGAAGACGTTTTTCTCCCGATGATCCATCACCTCGTTGGCGCGGGTGCGTTCCGGGTTGGAGTGAGCCACCACGTAGTCCGGGAACAAGTAATATTTCAGGTAGGTGTTCGGCATGGTCTGCGGATCCAGCGCCTGCACGTCTTTCGCTTTAGCAAAGGTATCGTTCCAGCTGGCCTCGGTGTGCGGATCGTTAGAGGGCGGCACATAACCATATTTCGCCACATACTCGCGCAGCTTCGGCATCAAATCGTTGCCGTCGAGGTCCTCAATCGACGTCCACCAGCCAAAGTGATTGAGGCCGTAGTAGCGCACGCGCATCTGTTTGCGATCTTTGAGGCCGACAATCTGCGCCATCCGCCCTTCAATGCCGATCGGCATATCGCAGATGTTGAGGATTTTGGCGTTTGGCCGCAGACGCCGGGTGGCTTCCGCCACAATCGCCGCCGGGTTGGAGTAGTTGAGCATCCAGGCGTTCGGCGAGTATTTTTCCATATAATCCACCAGCTCCAGCACGCCACCGATAGAGCGCATACCGTAGGCGATCCCCCCCGGTCCGCAGGTCTCCTGGCCCAGCACGCCGTGGCGCAGCGGGATTTTCTCATCCTGTTCACGCATCGGATATTTACCGACGCGGATATGCGCCATGACGAAATCAACATCGGTAAACGCCGCCTGCGGATCGGTGGTATAGCTGAATTGAATATCCGGCGCCTGCTCTTTGAGGATCACTTTGCACGCCTCGGCGATGGTCTCCTGCCGCGCGCCGTCGTTGTCGTAAAATTTCAGCGACCGCAGCGGAAAACGATCCTGGTTTGCCAGCAGCATCAGAACAATGCCCGGGGTGAAGGTGCTGCCGCCGCCTGCGATAACAACTGAGAATTTTTTCATGATACTGCCTCCGTCATGGTGGTATGTTCGGTCGAAAGAGAATCTTTCATCAGGTTTTCCAGCTGGTCGCGCACCTGGGGAACATGCAGGCCGACGATAACCTGAATCCCGTTGCCGCGGCGTACTACCCCGTGGGCGCCCAGCGCTTTAAAGACGTCGTCACTTTGCGTTTTCGCCATATCGACCAGCGCGATGCGCAGTCGGGTGGCGCAGTTGTTGATGCTTTCAATGTTGTCGGCGCCGCCGAGGGCCTGCAGGAAGCCAGCGGCCTGACCCAGCCGGGTCTCTGGCGCGGCGGCGGCCGTGGTTTTACCTCGTGCCGCCTGGTAATCGGCCTTGCTGTAGAGCTTGATTTCGCTCTCTTCCCGGCCTGGCGTCTTCAGGTTCAGACGCAGGATCAGGGTGCGGAAGACCACGAAGTACAGGGCGGTGAAACAGAGGCCGATGCCTATCTGAATGAACATCATCGAGGCGTGGTGATGGAACATCGGGATCCAGTTTTGCGGCAAGAATTGATCAAGCAGGCCGCCGCCGAAATTGCCTACCACCCCGCAGATGTACATCACCGTCGCCATGGTCGCCGCCAGCACCGCGTGAACGGCAAACAGCAGCGGCGAGATGAACAGGAAGGTGAACTCCAGTGGTTCGGTGATCCCGACCAGCATCGCGGTCAGGGTGGCAGGGATCAGCAAGCCAGCGACCTTGACGCGGTTTTCCGGCGCGGCGGTAAAGTAGAGCGCCAGCGCAATCCCCACCGAACCAAACACTTTCGAGTTACCGTGCAGGGCAAAGCCGCCCTCCGGGAACAGCGTCTTCAGCGGTTCCGTACTCTGACTGAACGCCTGCAGATGCTCCGCCCAGTAGACCTGCAGACCGCCCTCCACCACCGCCGGGCCAAAGATGAACGGGCCATAGACGAAGTGGTGCAGACCGGTGGGGATCAGAATGCGCTCAAGGAAGATGTAGACCCACACCCCAAGCGCCCCGGCTGAGCGCAGGAAGGCCTGCAGCGATTCAATGCCCAGCTGAACCTTTGGCCAGCCGAGCAGGGTCAACCAGGCGCAGGGGATCATCGCGAGGAAGGCGACAATGACCACAAACGATGATCCCTGAAAGATGCCGAGGAACACCGGCAGGGGTTTATCGAAATAGCGATTGTGCAGGGCCGTCACCAGACCGGAGATGACGATGGCGCCGATAATACTGGTGTCGAGGGTTTTGATCCCGGCAATCATCGTCAGGCCGCTGCCTGCCGTGGGTTCAACGGAAAAGTCGACGCCGAAGAAGTGGCCCCAGGTCATCCCCATGGCGTTAATAAAGTAGTTCCAGGTGAGAAAACTCACCAGCACCGCCAGACAGGCCCGGCCCTGGGCCTGTTTCGCCAGGCCGATCGGCAGACCGACGGCGAAAATCAGCGGCATATTACGAAAGACGGTCCAGCCGCCCTCTTCAATGATGTGAACGATCTGGGCAAACAGGCTGTCGGGTGCGGTCAGCGCTTCTCCGACGAACATCGGGTTGCGCAGCATGATGGCGATACCGACCACGATCCCGGCAAAAGGAAACAACAAAACCGGGGTAAACATGGCGCCGCCAAAGCGTTGTATTTGACTGAGCATTTGAAAATCCTCATGTAACAACTCGTAGGGTGAGTGGCCTTCTTTTTCTTGATTACCGGCCTGACTCGAGAATAGAAATTTGCCCGTCCGACAACATGCCGCGCCGTTGCGATTCGTGATCCCATTCATGGTTTTAATTTGGCCAAAGTTGTCTACTTCGATAACAAAAGTTAGGCATCGATAAGTCAGGCAGTGGAATTAACGAAATGAATGTGTACTAATCACTTGTAATAAATCTATTTTTTTAACGAAAAGAGAAGAAAGCGACATTCCACTTTCCTGCACAAGAGGACTACTGGTGATCTACAAATCCATTGCTGACCGCCTGCGGCTGCGGCTGAATTCCGCCGACTTCGCCATCGGTAGCCCGCTACCGGGAGAGAAAAAACTGGCCGAGGAGTTCGGGGTGGCGCGCATGACTATCCGCAAAGCCATCGACCTGCTGGTGGACTGGGGATTGGTTGTGCGTCGCCACGGCTCGGGAACGTTCGTGGCGCGTAAGGACGTCCATCATGAAACCAGCAATCTCACCGGCCTGGCGGAAGTGCTGCGCAAGCAGGGCAAAGAGGTAGTAAGCCAGGTGCTGGCCTTCGAGGTGATGCCTGCCCCGCCGGCCATCGCCAGCCTGCTGCGGATTAAAATTGATGAACGGATCTACTTCTCACGGCGGGTGCGCTACGTCGATGGTAAGCCGCTGATGCTGGAGGATAGCTATATGCCAGTGAAGCTGTTCCGCAACCTGTCGCTGAGCCATCTGGAGGGTTCGAAATTTGATTATATTGAGAAGGAGTGCGGGATCATCATCAGCGGGAATTATGAAACGCTGACGCCAGTGCTGGCGGACAAGCAGCTGGCGCGCTCAATGAACGTCCCGGAGCAGACGCCGCTGCTGCGTATTACCTCCCTTTCCTACAGCGACAGCGGCGAGTTTCTTAACTATTCCGTCATGTTCCGCAACGCCAGCGAGTATCAGGTGGATTACCACCTGCGCCGCGTCCAGGCGCAAAGCCCGCTAGCTCAGCCCCCAGAACAGCACGGCGAGTAGCTGCGGAGTGATAATCCGCAGGAACATCACCAGCGGATAGACGGTGGCGTAAGAGAGCGCCGCCGCGCCGCTGGTGGCGTGCAGATTGTTGGCGAAGGCCAGCGCCGGCGGGTCAGTCATGGAGCCGGCCAGCATGCCGCACAGCGTCAGATAGTTCATTTTCGCCAGCATGCGCGCGAGGATCCCCACCGTCAGCAGCGGGATGGCGGTGATGAAAATGCCGTAAGCGATCCAGCTCAGACCCTCGCCCTGGGTCAGGGTCGCGACAAAGTCGCCCCCCGATTTTAGCCCGACCACCGCCAGAAACAGCACGATCCCCAGCTCGCGCAGCGCCAGGTTGGCGCTCGGCGGCATAAACCAATACAGCTTGCCGATGCTGCCGATACGCCCGAGGATCAACGCCATAATCAGCGGCCCACCGGCCAGCCCCAGCTTCAGCGCGACAGGGAAACCGGGAATAAACAACGGGATAGATCCCAGCAGTACCCCGAGGCCGATACCGATAAACACCGGCAGCATCTGGACCTGCTGCAGCTTCTGCTGAGCGTTACCCAGCTCGGCGGCCACGGCGTCAATCGCCTCCTGGCGACCAACCAGGTTGAGGATGTCACCAAACTGCAGGCTGGCGCTGCTGCTGGCCACCAGCTCGACGCCTGCCCGGTTAAGCCGGGAGATCACCACGTCATAGCGCTGTTTAACGTGCAGATCGCGTATCTTCTTCCCCAGCACTTTTTCGTTAGTGACCACCACCCGCTCGAGTTTCAGATCGGTGCCGCGCGTCGACAGCGAGGTGGCCACCTCCTGGCCAATCACCAGCTGCGCATTGTGCAGATCCTCCGGTCGCCCCACCAGGTGCAACAGGTCGCCCGCCTGGATAAGGGTGCCCGGCGCAGGCACCATCAACAGCTCACCGCGCTTCAGCCGCGAACAGACGATGTTGTCGCTATTGAGCATCGGCACATCCTGAATCGCCATCTGGTTGAGGTTGGGGTTCTCCACCCGCACGTTAATGGTGTGCAAATTAGCGTGGCCGTTGCCGCTGCTCTCTTCAAACCGCTGGGCCTCTTTCTCCACATTGATGCGGAAGAACAGGCGCACCAGCCACATGGTCAGCAGAATGCCGCAGATGCCGAACGGATACGCCATCGCGTAACTCATCCCCATCTGATCGACCACCTCGAACGGCACCCCAAGATCGCGCAGGATTTGCTGCCCGGCGCCCAGCGCTGGCGTGTTGGTCACCGCACCGGAGAAGATACCGAGCACTACCGGGAGAGGAATATTGAACAGTTTATGCAGCACCGCGGTCACCAGGCCGCCGAGGATAACGATAAGGATAGCGAACAGATTGAGCCGCAGGCCAGAGACCCGCAGCGAGGCGAAAAAGCCCGGTCCCACCTGAATACCGATGGTGTAGACAAACAGGATCAAGCCGAATTCCTGAATAAAATGCAGCATCGGGCTGCTGAGGGCGACACCCGCCTGATCGACAAAGTGGCCGACAATAATCCCGCCAAACAGGACACCGCCAATGCCAAAGCCGACGCCGCGGATTTTGACATTGCCGATCCACAACCCCACTACCGCCACCAGCGCCAGCACGCTGACCGTCAATGCTATCTCACTCATGGTATCGTCCCTGTGAATAACACCATTAACTACAGGGATTATGACCACTGCCAGACGGGTTGTATGCCGCCTGGCGCACAATAATCATGGAGTAAGATACGCTACTCAGGCGCGTTCTTATTTTTCGCTGCGATAGTGAGTTGCTGAATACTTTTCTCCGGGGAAGGAAGCGCTTCAGGCATAGTGCCACCCAGGTCTTTAATAGTCTGGCGTACTTTTTGCCCTACGTCATAATGCGTTTTGTTGGCGAGTTGCTTCGAATCAACCGCGTCCCGACGTAGTTTTTCTTCCGTTTGGGTAGCACGAAACAGGTTGGCCGCGAGCTCAGTCGATCCCATATAGTCGAGTATTTTTTGGCTTTTCTTTAGGCCCTTACGCTCATGGATTGCTTTTTGGTCAAGACCACCATAGAGACCTTTATAGCCATGGTTTTGAAAGACAGCAAAATCAAGAGTCGTCTCAACACCGGCACGTTGGGCCGTTTCAACCAGATGTTTATTATGCTCTTTGAGCTCATTGCGCAGGAACAGTCGCTTTTCATCCTCTCGTAGAGACTTAAATATTTGATCATCTTGCAATTCCTGGCGCCGGGTTTGCAAGGCAAAGTACGTTTGCCCCGCAGCAATCACCGGTTTCGACGGATCGCCATTTTGCACTACCAGATAGCAGGCGTAGCGTGAGAGGTGGAAATCTTCAAGATTCCTGCTGGCGCCAGAACCTAATTCGACCATTTTGTTGGTTTCAACAAAATGGTCTGCCGAGGGATGACCACTCGCCTCACATGAAATTATCGCTTTTGCAATGACCTTATAAAAATTCCGCCACTCTTTATAGTCAAGCAGGGGACCAAGGTTGCGGGCAGACCAATACTCCCGCCCCGCCTCATCGCTCTTTCTAATCGCTTCAAATGGCTGCTGTTCGTTCATAACGTATCCTTGTTTGAGTGAGTCCCAAAGTATGATTATTTTTTAAACTGAAACACCCGTTGCAGCAAGGAAGTTTATTGCGCTCTCGCACACAAAAAAGCCCCGAAAATCGGGGCCTTATAAGTTATTCGCTTAATTAACTATTTAGCGCTGGTCGTTCGCTGATGGCGATACGCTGCGGGGCAATCTGCTCAGGCTCATTGCGGGTCAGATCGATATGCAGCAGGCCATTGGTGAAGGTCGCGCCAGAGACCTCCATGTTGTCGGCGAGGGTGAAGCTCAGGCTGAAGGCCTGGCTCACCAGCCCCTGGTGCAGCCATGTGGTCTCTTTTTCCGGCTGCTGCGGGGTGCCTTTCACCAACAGACGGGTGCCTTCCAGTTGAATATCCAGATCTTCCTGACGGAAACCGGCCAGCGCAAGGGTAATGCGATAGTGGTTATCGTCGCTTTTTTCGATGTTATAGGGCGGGAAGCTCTGGCTTTCACCGGCGGTTTGCAAGGCGCTGGCCAGTTTGTCAAAACCGATCCATTGACGCAGCAGGGGGGATAAATCGTAGTTACGCATAGTGTTTTCTCCTTCTATGAAGCGAGTGAATACCTGCGAATTCTGTAAATTCGCATCTGCTCCCTGACGGCGAGCAGGTTGTTACATCAGGCCGCCACGCGGCCTGAAACGGGCAATTAGTTGATTTCGATGCGGCGCGGCTTGTTCGCTTCCGGGATCACGCGTTCCAGATCGATATACAGCAGGCCGTTCACCAGGTTGGCGCCGCGGACGTGAATGTTTTCCGCCAACTGGAATTTGCGCTCGAAGTTACGCTCGGCGATCCCCTGATACAGGTAGGTCCGCTCTTTCTGCTCGGCGGCGTGGGCGCCTTTGACGATCAGCAGATTGTCCTGGGCCGTGATCTCCAGCTCGCTTTCGGCAAAGCCTGCCACCGCGATAGCGATACGATAGTGGTTTTCGTCTACCAGCTCGACGTTATACGGAGGATAGCCGCCGTTGCTCTGGCTTTGATTGTTTTCCAGCAGGTTGAACAGGCGGTCGAAACCAATGGCTGAACGATATAGCGGGGAGAGATCGAAGTTACGCATAGTAAATAGCTCCTGAAAATCAGCGAGAATCAAATGACCTTCCATCGTGGACAGGCCGCGGTAATCCGGAATACCCCTCAGGCGTATTCTCAGTGGGTTACACCTATAAAATGGGTTTCTCCCCGTGCTTTTCAAGGGATTGAGGGCGAATTTTTTTGCAGTTTACCGATGATTGCTTAGACTGGGGGGAGGAGCACAAAAAGCAAAGTGCGATGCCCGCCACAGTGCGGCGCAATAACGCTATGCATTCACGGGTTGGCCCGATATAACCGCTGAAAGGTTATCTCAACGCCCGAAACGACGATGGAAGAACAATGAAAAGCAGACGACTGTTAAAGCTGGTCCTGTTCAGCGGGATAATAAGCCTGAGCGGTTGCTCCAGCGTAATGTCACATACCGGTGGCAAAGAGGGAACCTATCCGGGCACACGATCCAGTGCGCAAACGCTGGGGGACAGCGACACCAACTGGGGTGTGAAATCGCTGGTGGCGCTGGATATGCCCTTCACCGCCGTCATGGATACCCTGCTGCTGCCGTGGGATATGTTCCGTACCGACAGCTCAATCAAATCGCGGGTTGAAAAGAGCGAGAAGGCCACGCTGGCGACCAACTCGGTTATCCCGCCAGCGTCGATGCCTGCCCAGTAAGTTATCGCCCGGTCTGCGTGACCCACAGTTGGCGATAACTGTCCACCTCCTCCATCCAGGCAATCTGTGTCCCGTCTGGCGAAAAGACGATCGCGTCTGCTGAGGGCGGATGACCGTGCACATCGGTTAAAAAGGTAATCTCCCCCGTGCCGGCATGACAGCAGGCAATCCGATCCTCCAGCACAAAGCCCAGCCATTCTCCTGTTGGATGCCAGTTAAACGCCGACTGGATACCCGATGCGTGATACGTCAACTGTCGCGGCTCGCCCCCCTGCGGTGAAATAAGCCACAGCTGCACCACGCCGGCGTCATCGCGCATCAGAAAGGCTATCGCCGTCGCCTGTGGATTGGCACGCACCCAGTGACGCGGAACGTTCACCAGCCCCGGATAGCGGCGATGCTGGGTGAAGGTCAAACGACGCTGACTGACGCCCGCCGGCGGCGCCGGCATCGTAGTTGCGGTACCGGCCAGCGGCGCCCCGCCAGGCTGCTTCCAGCCGGCTTCTTCCTGTGGCAGATCGACAATAAACAGCTCAGGCACTTTATCGCCATTTTCCGCCAGGGTATCGCCAATAAACGCCAGCGCCTGGTTCCCAACCCACCCCTCTTCATAGGCGCGATTAATCTCATCGCTGCCTGGCACCGGAGTCGGTGTCGTACGGCTTACCAGTACGCACCAGTGGCTGCCGCTATATTCGCGCGGATGCTGCCCCTGCGGCGTCACCGGCCCATACGGCGCCGCTACGCCGACGTTGCGTAAGTCCAGCGCCGGGTCGCGTTCGTGCAGCACGTGGTCGTTGTAGGTAAAGCTGACGAACTGACCGTTGGGGCTATAGACATGGACGTGGCTGCCGCCGCGCAGCGCGCCGGGCGTGTAAGGGGCGGTAATGTCCATGGCGTCCAGATTCTCGACAGCCCCCTGAAAGGCCACCACTCCGCGGCGATGATGAAAATCATACTGCCACTGCGCATCCGGCCGCTCGGGGCCGTGAATAAACACGTAGCGCTCCAGGGTGGGATGCACAGTCACCACGCCGACGTGCGCGCCTTGCGTGGCACGATAAATGGTCTCCACAGTACCGCTATTTACGTTCACTCGCTCAATGGTCTCGCCGGTGAACGACGCGCCGGACGGGCGGACGTCGAACACCAGCCACTGGCTGTCGGGGGTCCAGGTGCGGGTGTTGGTAAGCTGGTGGTTGCGAGGGGCAAAGGTAACTTGTTTCATGGCGTGCTGACCGGGCCGATATAAGAGTGGCGTTAGCATACCGCAATCCGCACGGGGTTGAATGCCCGGCAACCTGCTTAAAACGCTTCCCCAACCTGGAAATAGAACCCGCTGCTGCCTTTGCCGATGCCATAATCAAGACGGATATTGACCCGCGGCTTGAACTCGAAACGATAGCCAACGCCGCCGGTGGGCAGCCAGCGGCCATTGTTCAGCGATGACAGCGACGGACCCATGGTTCCCGCCCCGACCCAGGCGACAATCCCGTGCCGCCAGGTGAGCTGCCGACGGTATTCCAGTTGGCTGCTGACGACGTTGTTATCCCGGTAGCGCCCCTGATAGTAGCCTCGCATCCGCTCGTCGCTGCCCAGCAGGGGCATCATGCTCCACGGAACATCGCCCTGGGTGAAGGCACCATCGGCCTCCCAGGCGAGCACGCTTTTCTCGCTCAGGGCATGATAATGGCTATAGTGCAGCTGAAATTCATCAAAGCGGGTATCGCTGCCTAACCCGGGGGCGTAATGGGTGTAGCGGAAGTTGGCATACTGGCCCCGGCGCGGGTTGGGGACAAAGTCGCGATCGTCCCAGTTGATATCGATGCTGGCGCCAGAGCTGAATACCGACGGTCCCTGTGGGGTACTTTCTATTTTCGGTAAATCGTCGTGGTCCATCTCATCGGCATTCTGCGCCGCCAGCGACCACCCGGCGCCGAGATAGACATTGTCGATCAGTTGCCGGTAGATTGTCGGGCGCAGGGTCAGCACCTGGGCGGTATATTTTTCCTTCTCGTTGTCTTTATCTCCGGCGTGAAAACCCTGCCCCCAGTAGTAAGTCGGGGTATTGGCCATCGACCCTTCAACAAATACGCGCCACAGATCGTTGTCGAAAAAGGCGTAGTTTTTCACGCTGAGGCCAAAGGCGCCGGTGGAGCTGGCGTAGCCGCTGAGCGTCAGGGTGGAATTCTGGCTGGTGGTATCCTGCGGATCGGGGCGATACATGCCGACGACCGCGGTGCCGATGCCCAGCCCCAGTTCCGGCGTATAGAACGGACCGGGCATCACGCCCCAATCGATCCCTTTACTGGCGTCGAACTTATCGCTGGCGCCGAGATGCTGCAGCCAGTCGTCGATTTTCTCGCGGCTGAGCATCTCCGCCTGGCTGCCAATCGGGCAGGTCATCAGCAGCAGAAAAGTGATAAACAGTCGGCTCAAAAGCGGTACTCGCCGGAAATAAAGAAACTGTTACGTTCGGCAAAGCCAAACTCCGTGGTGATATTAACGTTTTTCGTCAGCTCATACTGCGCGCCCACCAGCACGTTCCACGGCGACTGAAGATGCTGTTTCACATCGAAGCGGCCGTTATTGTCCTGATTGGCCAGATTGACCATATTTTGCAGCATCGGCGACGGCATCGCGAGATCGTTGAGGCTGCCCTTAAACTCCTGCTGTACGTCCTGATACATGCTGCCGACCCACAGGTTCAGCTTTCCGGCGGGGAGATGCAGCGCCTCGACTGATGGCGTATTAAAACGATAGCCTACGCGCGGCGAAAAGGTAAATGCGTCGATACTGCCGTCGAGGATATCAAAGCGCGTTTGCGTGTAGTTGGCGTCCAGCACGGTAAACCAGTTGCCAACGCCGCCCACCAGCGTGGTGCCCATCCCGTAGGTGGTGCCTTTAAAATCGAGACGAAAGTCGAGATCCTGCATCCCCGGCATGGGCACCACTTTACCGTTTGGCCCCTTCAGGCCGACGGCAATTTGCGAAATCGAATGCCCTTCGGTGTGTCCGACGAGGCCATAAACGTTCATAAATGGCAGCAGCCAGGCATCCAGCTTAAGCGTCTCGGTTTTGCTGCTTTCCCGCGTATTACCGACGCCAATCTGGAAGGCGTCATCCAGCGAGACCGGCCCATTAGCGAAAATGTTATTCACGGCGTGTTTGCAGACAGGATCCTTACCGCAATCGATATTGCGGCCATCCAGCGACAGACCGGTGAAGTTAATGCTGTCGACATTAATATTCTGCCGCATATCCATATAGTTAATGCTGACGCCGAACGGCAGCGGCAGGACGTAGCCGCGTTTTCTGGCCTCGTCGCCTAAAAAAGGCAATATCGCGGTTGGTTCCGCTACTGCAGTCTCGGTTTTGACCGGCGCAGGCAGATCCGCCGGTTCTGCGCCGTGATAGGCGTATACCGGGTCGAGCGGCGTCGTTGGTTCCGCGGCCGCGCAAATCTGAACAGAGGCGAATGGCAGCGTAACCAACATCAAACGGTGGTATATATTCATGAAAACTATGATGTTAGTGATGAATTGCGAAAAAGAGGGCGGGTAGCTTATAGAATCCCCTGCGCGGAATAAGGGATTTAAATGCGGATTAACATCTGTTCATGAAAAAAGAGAAGACCGGCCCGGACAACGCCGGGCCTGAAGAACGCTTACGCTAAAACGTATTTTTCAATGGCGAAGGCGACGCCATCTTCGAGGTTAGATTTGGTGATGAAGTTCGCCGCTTCTTTGACCGCGGGAATGGCGTTATCCATCGCCACGCCCACGCCGGCAAACTCAATCATCGCGATATCATTTTCCTGATCGCCAATCGCCATAATCTCTTCCGGCTTGATGCCCAGCGCATCAGCCAGGGACTTCACGCCGGTGCCTTTATTGACGCGTTTATCCAGAATTTCGAGGAAGTACGGCGCACTTTTCAGCACGGTGTACTTCTCTTTCACTTCCGCCGGGATACGGGCGATGGCCTTATCCAGTATCGCCGGCTCATCGATCATCATCACCTTCAGCAGCTGGATCTCAGGGTCCATCTTTTCCGCTTCACAGAACACCAGCGGGATGGTCGCCACGTAGGATTCGTGGACGGTGTAGTAGCTGATATCGCGGTTCGCAGTGTAGAGCGTGTTGCGATCGAGCGCGTGGAAGTGAGAGCCGACCTCGCGGGAGAGTTGCTCGAGGAAGCGATAGTCGTCATAGCTCAGCGCGGTTTGTGCGACGGTACTGCCGTCACCGGCCTTCTGTACCAGCGCGCCATTGTAAGTAATGCAGTAATCACCCGGCTGTTCCATATGCAGCTCTTTCAGATAGCTGTGGACACCGGCGTAAGGGCGGCCGGTGGTCAGCACCACGTTGACACCCCGCTCGCGCGCCGCGGCGATGGCGGCTTTCACCGCAGGAGAGATGGTATGGTCTGGCAGCAGCAGAGTGCCGTCCATATCGATTGCAATCAGTTTAATAGCCATAGGATCCCCGGGTAAGATGAGTCTTCCCTCATGCTAACGCGATTCCGCTCAAAAAACAGTAAAAGTGTCGGGCAGAAAGGGGGATGGAAGCGGGGACGAAGAATCCCCTTTTAGCGGTAAAGAAAAGCCCGGTGAAGCTTATGCCTACCGGGCCTGCGCATTGTGCCATCCCGGTAACGCTGCTTACCGGGAGAACTTACGCTTTAGATATCAATATTCGCCGCTTTCAGGGCGTTCTCTTCGATAAAGGCGCGACGCGGCTCAACGGCATCGCCCATCAGAGTGGTGAACAGCTGGTCGGCGGCGATCGCATCCTTAACGGTTACGCGCAGCATGCGGCGGCTGTCCGGATCCATGGTGGTTTCCCACAGCTGATCCGGGTTCATCTCGCCCAGACCTTTATAACGCTGGATAGAGAGACCGCGACGGGACTCTTTCACCAGCCAGTCGAGGGCCTGCTCGAAGCTGGCTACCGGCTGACGGCGTTCGCCGCGCTCGATGAACGCATCTTCTTCTATCAGGCCACGCAGTTTCTCACCCAGGGTACAGATACGGCGATATTCCGGCCCCATGACGAACTCGTTATCCAGCGGATAGTCGGTATCCACCCCGTGAGTACGGACGCGGATAATCGGTTCAAACTGCTGCAACTCGGTGTTCTCACGGACATCAAATTTCCACTGGCTGCCGTGCTGCTCTTTCTCATTCAGCTCGGAGACCAGGGTGTTCACCCAGCGGGTCACCTTCTGCTCGTCAGCCAGATCGGACTCGGTCAGGGTCGGCTGATAGATAAGCTCTTTCAGCATCGATTTCGGGAAACGGCGCTCCATACGACCAATCATTTTCTGGGTGGCGTTAAACTCGGCAACCAGTTTTTCCAGCGACTCGCCCGACAGCGCCGGCGCATTGGCGTTGGTATGCAGGGTCGCACCGTCGAGAGCGATAGCAATCTGATACTGATCCATCGCTTCGTCGTCTTTAATGTACTGTTCCTGCTTGCCTTTCTTCACTTTGTACAGCGGCGGCTGGGCAATGTAGACATGGCCGCGCTCGACGATTTCCGGCATCTGACGGTAGAAGAAGGTCAACAGCAGGGTACGAATGTGCGAGCCGTCGACATCCGCATCGGTCATGATGATGATGCTGTGATAGCGCAGTTTATCCGGGTTGTACTCATCGCGACCGATGCCGCAGCCGAGGGCGGTGATCAGCGTCGCTACTTCCTGGGAAGAGAGCATTTTATCGAAGCGGGCTTTCTCAACGTTGAGGATTTTACCCTTCAGTGGCAGGATCGCCTGGTTCTTACGGTTACGACCCTGTTTCGCAGAGCCGCCCGCGGAGTCCCCTTCCACCAGGTACAATTCAGACAGCGCCGGGTCGCGTTCCTGGCAATCCGCCAGTTTGCCCGGCAGGCCTGCCAGATCCAGTGCGCCTTTACGACGGGTCATCTCACGGGCGCGACGCGCAGCTTCGCGGGCGCGCGCGGCGTCAATAATTTTGCCGACCACAATTTTGGCATCGGACGGGTTTTCCAGCAGGTATTCGCTCAGCAGTTCGTTCATCTGCTGTTCTACCGCCGATTTCACCTCGGAAGAGACCAGCTTGTCTTTGGTCTGCGAGGAGAATTTCGGATCCGGCACTTTCACGGATACCACGGCGATCAGGCCTTCACGCGCGTCGTCGCCGGTGGCGCTGACTTTCGCTTTTTTGCTGTAGCCCTCTTTATCCATGTAGGCATTGAGGGTACGGGTCATCGCCGCGCGGAAGCCCGCCAGGTGAGTACCGCCGTCGCGCTGCGGAATGTTGTTGGTAAAGCAGTAGATGTTTTCCTGGAAACCGTCGTTCCACTGCAGCGCCACTTCCACGCCAATACCGTCTTTTTCGGTGGAGAAATAGAAGATATTCGGGTGGATCGGCGTTTTGTTCTTGTTGAGATACTCAACAAACGCCTTAATGCCGCCTTCGTAGTGGAAATGGTCTTCTTTGCCGTCGCGCTTATCGCGCAGGCGGATTGAAACCCCGGAGTTCAGGAACGACAGCTCGCGCAGACGTTTCGCCAGGATCTCATATTCGAATTCAGTGACGTTGGTGAAGGTTTCATGGCTCGGCCAGAAACGCACCATGGTGCCGGTTTTATCGGTCTCGCCAGTCACCGCCAGCGGCGCCTGCGGTACACCGTGCACATAAATCTGTTTGTGGACTTTGTTATCGCGCTGGATAACCAGCTCCAGCTTCTGCGACAGGGCGTTAACCACCGAGACGCCTACGCCGTGCAGACCGCCGGAAACTTTATAGGAGTTATCATCGAACTTACCACCGGCGTGCAGGACGGTCATGATAACTTCCGCTGCGGAGACGCCCTCTTCCGGGTGAATGCCGGTTGGGATGCCGCGACCGTCATCCTGTACGGAGACGGAGTTATCGCTGTGGATGGTCACAACGATATCTTTGCAGTAACCCGCGAGCGCTTCGTCGATAGCGTTATCCACAACCTCGAATACCATGTGGTGCAGACCGGTGCCGTCATCCGTGTCGCCGATATACATACCCGGGCGCTTACGCACCGCATCCAGCCCTTTCAGGACTTTGATACTGGAGGAGTCATAAGAATTCGACATCAACGTTTCTCGCTCATTTAATCTTGGGTTAATCCGTTATTTTACCTTTTTCCACGCGGAACATCTTCGAATTTTTGTCCGACATGTCCATAACGTGTTCAGCGCTGATCGCGCTGACGAAAACCTGCGACTGCGTCGCTTTCAGGCGGCTGGATAACAAACCGCGGCGGGCATCATCAAGTTCCGAGGCAAAATCATCTATCAGGTACAGGCAGCGCCGCCCGCTGACGCGGGTGAGGAACTCACCTTGCGCCAGACGCAGGGCGCACATCAGCAGCTTAAGCTGCCCGCGCGACAAGGTGTCTTCCACCGGAGCCCCGTCGGCGCGAATGCGGAAATCCGCTTTATGCGGGCCATGGGCGGTGTAGGTTAACATTCTGTCACGCTCGAAATTCCGCTCCAGCACCTCCGCGTAGTCGGCCTCTTTTTCCCAGCCGCGCTGGAAAGAGAAAGAGAGCGTGAATTCCGGTAAAAATTGCTGACAAGTATCCGCCATGTCTTCGACGATAGCGGCGCTGTATTCGGCACGCCAGCGGCTGATTTGTTCCGCCAGCGGGATGAGTTCCAGATCCCACGGTCGCAGCTGGGCATAGCGGCTGACCTGACGCAGCGCGGCGTTGCGCTGCTTGACCAGGCGCTTCAGGTTGCTCCAGGCGGTGAAGAATCCGGCTTCGTTATGAAAACATCCCCAATCGAGGAATGCTCTTCTGTATTTGGGGCCGCCGTTGAGTAAAGTAAACCCCTCCGGCGTAATCAGCTGCATCGGCATCAGGTGCGCCAGCTCCGCCACCTTGTGGCCGTCGGTGCCGTCGATACGCACCTTACTGTCACCCTGTTTGTCTTTGGTCAGGCCGATGGCGGTTTCCCGCTCTTCGCCCTGCAGGCGGCCGTGCAGGACAAAAGCCTCCTGCTCGTGGCGGATCACCCGGCCAATTTGCAAACTACGAAACGCCCGGCCATGACCGAGCGTATAGATAGCTTCCAGCACGCTGGTTTTGCCGCTGCCGTTCGCGCCAACCAGGAAGTTAAAGCCGGGAGATAAAGCGAGATCCGCATTTTCAATATTGCGGAAGTCTTTGATCAAGAGTCGGGATAGCGACATATCAGCTCGTCATCATTCAAGGGGCGTGGGTGTCGCAGCCAGTTCGTCTACCGCCAGCGCGCAGAAAGCGGAGCGTACACGAAGTACGTGAGCATTTCGAGCACTGCCGGAAGGCGAAATGGCAAGTAAACCAGCCCCTTTGCAGATTCTACAATCTCATAGGCATGACAACGTAGGCGGCGGATTGTGAAGCCGCATCCTCAATCTGCACGCTCGACACCGAATCCGTCAGCAGAATGCGCACATTCTCGCACTTCAGAGCATTCAGCACATCCAGCACATAGCTAACGTTGAAGCCAATCTCCATCTCCGTTCCGGCGTAGGTCACGTCAAGGATCTCTTCCGCCTCTTCCTGCTCCGGGTTGTTAGCGGTGATTTTCAGCTGATTTTCGCTGACGTACAGTCGCACGCCGCGGAATTTCTCGTTCGAGAGGATTGCCGCGCGGGCGAAGGCCTGCTTGAGAATGTCACAGCCAGCATCGAGATGTTTATCCGGATTTTTCGGCAATACGCGGCGATAATCCGGGAAACGGCCGTCAACCAGCTTCGACGTAAAGATAAAATCGCCCACATGAGCGCGGATATTGTTGCTGCCAATCTGCACGCGCAGCGGGGTATCGCCGCCGTCGAGCATCCGCATCAACTCAATCACCCCTTTACGCGGCACGATCACCGAATGGTTCGGCAGCGACGCTTCCAGCGGCATCGAACAGACCGCCAGGCGGTGACCATCGGTGGCCACCGTGCGCAGTTCGCTGCCTTCGGTTTCAAACAGCATGCCGTTTAAGTAGTAACGAACATCCTGGTGCGCCATCGAAAACTGAGTGGCTTCGATCAGACGCTTCATGGTCGCCTGCGGCAGGGTAAATTCCACTTCGCTCTGCCAGTCATCCAGATTCGGGAAGTCGGCAGCAGGCAGCGTCGACAGCGAGAAGCGGCTGCGGCCGGAACGCACCAGCATCCGATCGCCTTCCAGCTGAACCGCGATCTCCGCGCCTTCCGGCAGGCCGCGGCAGATATCAAAGAATTTACGCGCCGGAACGGTCGTTGCGCCCGCTTCGTGCGGCTGAACCAGCGCCACGCGCGCCACCATCTCCATTTCAAGATCGGTACCGGTCAGCGACAGTGCGCCGTCCGCGACCTGAAGCAGCAGGTTACCGAGAATGGGCAGCGTCGGACGACCACCTAACGGACCGCTCACCTGTTGCAGCGGTTTTAATAAATGTTCACGTTCTACGGTAAATTTCATAGCGTCACGAGGATAATGTTCTGATTAAATTGGAAAAATCTTCTTTAATGTCGTGGCTTTCTTCACGCAGCTGCTCAATCTTGCGGCAGGCGTGCAGCACGGTGGTATGGTCGCGGCCGCCAAACGCATCGCCGATTTCCGGCAGGCTGTGGTTGGTCAGCTCTTTGGCCAGCGCCATCGCCATCTGGCGAGGACGCGCCACCGAACGGGAGCGGCGCTTGGACAGCAGATCCGCTACCTTAATCTTGTAGTACTCCGCCACCGTCTTTTGAATATTGTCGATGGTGACCAGTTTTTCCTGCAGCGCCAGCAGATCGCGCAGCGCTTCGCGCACGAAATCGATGGTGATCGCCCGGCCGGTGAAGTTGGCATTGGCGATAACGCGGTTCAGCGCCCCCTCCAGCTCACGCACGTTTGAGCGCAGGCGCTTGGCAATAAAGAACGCCACTTCGCCCGGCAGGCGAATGTCGTTTTCATCGGCTTTTTTCATCAGGATCGCGACGCGGGTTTCCAGCTCCGGCGGCTCGATCGCCACCGTCAGGCCCCAGCCGAAGCGGGATTTCAGACGATCTTCAACGCCATTGATCTCTTTTGGATAACGATCCGAGGTCAGGATGATCTGCTGATTACCTTCCAGCAGGGCATTGAAGGTGTGGAAAAACTCTTCCTGGGATCGCTCTTTATTAGCAAAGAACTGAATGTCATCGATCAGCAGGGCGTCAACGGATCGGTAGTAGCGTTTAAACTCTTCGATGGCGTTGTTTTGCAGCGCTTTGACCATGTCCTGGACGAAACGCTCGGAGTGCATATAGACCACTTTCGCGTTCGGCTTACGCGCCACAATGCCGTTACCCACCGCGTGCAACAGGTGGGTTTTCCCCAGACCGGTGCCGCCATAAAGGAACAGCGGGTTGTAGGCCCCGCCCGGGTTATCCGCCACCTGACGCGCCGCCGCGCGGGCCAACTGGTTAGATTTACCTTCGACGAAGTTATCAAACGTGTGTTTCACGTTAACGTTAGAGCGGTAGGTCGGCTCCGCCGGTGCCGGAACATTATCCCAGCCAGGGCGCACGATCGTCGGCGCCACGCGCGCGGTCTGCACCTGCGCTGCCGGGATGGCCGCCGCAGCCGGGCTTACCGCTCCTTTCTGCAGCGAGCTGGCTGGCTTAGCGCCCACCTCAAAACGCAGCTGCGGGGCATCAGCACCGCAAAAATCATTGAGGAGTCCATTGATATTATTGAGGTATTTGTCCCTTACCCAGTCGAGCACAAAACGGTTTGGCGCATACAGTGCCAGCGTGTTATCGCTCAGTTCCGCCTGCAATGGGCGGATCCACATGCTGAATTCTGTGGCTGGTAACTCATCCTGCAATCGGGCAAGACACTGCTGCCAAAGCGAAAGTGACACGGCGGACTCCACTCGAACATAAAATCGATATCAAAGAAAAACAGAAACAATCGTGATTGTTGGCACACGTCGACAAGACCCTGCATTAGCCGAAAAGCCCCTGCACTAAAGGGGTGACGTGCGAACCGCTATCTGCGGTTATTACCCGTTGCGGATCCGGGGATCGCGATCGGGACCGGGGATCATAGCCTAAACTGAGAAAGAGATCTTGTGTTTCTCAACAGATTCTTCCCGATTTATCCACAGGAAGGATCGAAACCGGGTAAGTGTAATCGATCCTGGGGAGAGTGAAGCACGATTTCCGCCGCATATTGGAAAAATTAATGAGCTATGCTGGTTTTGGGCGGAAACGATCTAACAAAGATCCTTGCGGATCCTTGCGCTTTACTGGCCAGGCCGTATAATCCCCCACCCGGCGCGTAATGCCCGTTTTCGTCACGCGTCTCAGCTTATTTTTTGTGCGACAAGGTGCGAGAAATAAGGAAAGAGAATTGACTCCGGAGTGTACAATTATTACAATCCGGCCTCTTTAATCACCCACGCTGAGGCGTAAGTCGTTCGAAGTTCGTTCGGGTCTACGCAAAAGTCAGTGAATTTATTCAAGTTTAGGTAGAAATCGCCATGAAACGCACTTTTCAACCGTCTGTACTGAAGCGCAACCGTTCTCACGGCTTCCGTGCTCGTATGGCTACTAAAAATGGTCGTCAGGTTCTGGCACGTCGTCGTGCTAAAGGCCGCGCTCGTCTGACCGTTTCCAAGTAATAAAGCTAACCCTGCGTGGTTAAGCTCGCATTTCCCAGGGAGTTACGTTTGTTAACTCCCAGTCATTTCACTTTCGTCTTCCAGCAGCCACAACGGGCTGGCACGCCGCAAATCACCATCCTCGGCCGCCTGAATTCGCTGGGGCATCCCCGCATCGGTCTTACGGTCGCCAAGAAAAACGTAAAACGCGCACATGAACGCAATCGGATTAAACGTCTGACGCGTGAAAGTTTTCGTTTGCGTCAACATGAACTCCCGCCAATGGATTTCGTGGTGGTGGCGAAAAGAGGGGTTGCCGACCTCGATAACCGTGCTCTCTCGGAAGCGTTGGAAAAATTATGGCGCCGCCATTGTCGCCTGGCTCGCGGGTCCTGATCGGCCTGATTAGAGTTTATCAGCGCCTGATTAGTCCGCTACTCGGGCCGCATTGTCGTTTCACCCCAACCTGTTCTCAATACGGAATTGAGGCCTTACGCAGGTTTGGTGTGATAAAAGGCAGTTGGTTGACAATGAAACGCGTATTAAAATGCCACCCTTTACACCCTGGTGGTGACGATCCCGTCCCGCCCGGACCATTTGATACCAGAGAACACTAACGATGGATTCGCAACGCAATCTTCTTATCATCGCTTTGTTGTTCGTGTCTTTCATGATCTGGCAAGCCTGGGAGCAGGACAAAAATCCGCAGCCCCAGCAGCAGACCACGCAGACTACGACCACAGCAGCGGGTAGCGCCGCCGACCAGGGCGTACCGGCCAGTGGCCAGGGGAAACTGATTACGGTTAAAACCGACGTGCTTGAGCTGACTATCAACACCAACGGTGGTGATATTGAGCAGGCGCTGCTTCTGGCGTATCCAAAAACGCTGAAGTCGACCGAACCGTTCCAGTTACTGGAAACCACGCCGCAGTTTGTCTACCAGGCGCAGAGCGGCTTAACCGGCCGTGATGGTCCGGATAACCCGGCGAATGGCCCGCGTCCGCTGTACAACGTCGATAAAGAGGCGTTTGTGCTGGCTGATGGCCAGGATGAAATCGTCATTCCGCTGACCTACACCGATAAAGCCGGCAACGTCTTCACCAAAACCTTCACCCTGAAACGTGGTGGCTATGCGGTGAACGTCGGTTATAGCGTGCAGAACGCCAGCGAGAAGCCTCTGGAAGTCTCGACCTTCGGTCAGTTGAAGCAGACCGCGGCGCTGCCGACCAGTCGCGATACGCAGACCGGCGGCCTGTCCACAATGCATACTTTCCGTGGCGCAGCGTTCTCCACCGCGGATTCGAAATACGAAAAATATAAATTCGATACCATTCTGGACAACGAAAACCTGAACGTCAGCACCAAAAACGGTTGGGTTGCCATGCTGCAGCAGTACTTCACCACCGCGTGGGTGCCGCAGAATAACGGGACGAATAACTTCTACACCGCCAACCTCGGCAACGGCATTGTGGCTATTGGCTACAAATCGCAGCCGGTACTGGTGCAGCCTGGTCAAACCGACAAGCTGCAGAGCGTGCTGTGGGTCGGTCCGGCTATTCAGGACAAAATGGCTGCCGTTGCGCCGCACCTGGATCTGACCGTCGACTACGGCTGGCTGTGGTTCATCTCCCAACCGCTGTTCAAGCTGCTGAAATTCATCCACAGCTTCCTCGGCAACTGGGGCTTCTCGATCATCGTTATCACCTTTATCGTTCGTGGCATCATGTACCCGCTGACCAAAGCGCAGTACACCTCCATGGCGAAGATGCGTATGCTGCAGCCGAAGATTCAGGCCATGCGTGAGCGTCTGGGCGACGATAAACAACGTCAAAGCCAGGAGATGATGGCGCTGTATAAAGCGGAAAAAGTGAACCCACTGGGTGGCTGCTTCCCGCTGATTATTCAGATGCCGATCTTCCTTGCGCTGTACTACATGCTGAGCGCCTCGGTTGAACTGCGTCATGCGCCGTTTATCCTGTGGATCCACGACCTGTCTGCACAAGACCCGTACTACATCCTGCCGATCATCATGGGCGCGACCATGTTCTTCATCCAGAAGATGTCGCCGACCACCGTGACCGACCCGATGCAACAGAAGATCATGACCTTTATGCCGGTCATCTTCACGGTGTTCTTCCTGTGGTTCCCGTCTGGCCTGGTGGTGTACTACATCGTCAGCAACCTGGTCACCATTATTCAGCAGCAGCTGATTTACCGTGGTCTGGAGAAGCGTGGCCTTCATAGCCGCGAGAAGAAGAAATCCTGATACTCTTCATTCTTCAAGCCGCAGATGCGTTGGCTTCATTAGTTCGCCCCAGTCACTTACTACAGTAAGCTCCTGGGGCCTCACTAGCTTGCCGCCTTTCTGCAACTTGAATTATTTCGAGTATCTACGGTAGCGTTAATGCCAGAGAAGGCGGTCAATGGACCGCCTTTTTTACATCTACATAGAGAGTCACCATGAGCCATAACGACACTATCGTCGCCCAGGCAACCCCTCCGGGACGCGGTGGGGTGGGCATCCTGCGTATCTCCGGCCTCAACGCGCGCGATGTCGCGCAGGCGGTACTGGGCAAGCTGCCGAAGCCGCGTTATGCCGACTACCTGCCGTTCAACGACGTTGACGGTACGCCGCTGGATCAGGGGATTGCGCTGTGGTTCCCCGGGCCGAACTCCTTTACCGGGGAGGATGTGCTTGAGCTGCAGGGTCACGGCGGCCCGGTCATTCTCGATCTGCTGCTCAAACGTATTCTGACGTTGCCCGGCGTACGCATCGCCAGGCCGGGCGAGTTTTCCGAACGCGCGTTCCTCAACGACAAGCTCGACCTGGCGCAGGCAGAAGCCATCGCCGACCTCATCGACGCCAGTTCAGAACAGGCGGCGCGCTCGGCATTGAACTCCTTGCAAGGGGCCTTCTCCGCGCGGGTTAACCACCTTGTGGAAGCGCTCACTCACCTGCGCATCTACGTGGAAGCGGCGATCGATTTCCCGGATGAAGAAATTGATTTCCTCTCCGACGGCAAAATTGAAGCCCAGCTGAACGGCGTGATGGCCGACCTCGACGCCGTCCGCGCGGAAGCTCGTCAGGGCAGTCTGCTGCGCGAAGGGATGAAAGTGGTGATCGCCGGGCGACCAAATGCCGGTAAATCGAGCCTGCTGAACGCCCTGGCGGGCCGCGAAGCGGCGATCGTCACCGACATTGCGGGCACCACCCGCGACGTGCTGCGCGAACATATCCATATCGACGGCATGCCTCTGCATATCATCGATACCGCGGGCCTGCGTGACGCCAGTGACGAAGTGGAGCGTATCGGCATCGAGCGCGCCTGGCAGGAGATTGAGCAGGCGGATCGGGTGCTGTTTATGGTCGACGGCACCACCACCAGCGCCGTTGACCCGGCGGAGATCTGGCCGGACTTTATCGAGCGCCTGCCCGCTAAACTGCCGATTACCGTGGTGCGCAATAAAGCCGACGTCACTGGCGAGGCGCTGGGGCTCAGCGAAGTCAATGGCCACTCACTGATCCGACTGTCGGCACGTACCGGCGAAGGCGTGGAGGTACTGCGTAACCACCTCAAGCAGAGCATGGGCTTCGATACCAGCATGGAAGGCGGTTTCCTCGCCCGCCGCCGTCACCTGCAGGCGCTGGAAGAGGCGGCGAACCATCTGCAGCAGGGCAAAGCCCAGCTGCTGGGCGCCTGGGCCGGGGAGCTGCTGGCGGAAGAGCTGCGCCTCGCGCAGCAGGCGCTGAGCGAGATCACCGGGGAGTTCACCTCCGACGATCTGCTGGGCCGTATCTTCTCCAGCTTCTGCATCGGCAAATAACGTTTAGTCCGTAAACGTTCACTCACCCGCATTAACGCCGCGTTAATGCGGGTTTTTTCTTGCCCTTTACGGCGCAACGTTCTCTACTTTTATCTCCCCTTTTACCACGAGACTAAAGCATGACCGTTGAATATACCGTGATCGAGAAGGTGCCCTCCGCCGAAGCGTTTTGCCACCTGCGGGTGGCGGCGGGCATGTCGCCGCGCCCCCTGGAAGGCGCCAGGGCCGGACTGCCGCATAGCTGTTACGGCGTACATATCCTTTGGCAGGAGACGCCGATCGCTATGGGACGCATCATCGGCGACGGCGCGATTAATTTCGATATTGTCGACGTCGCCGTCGATCCGGCTCATCAGGGAAAAGGCCTGGGCCGGCTGGTGATGGAGAAGCTGGTCGCCTGGCTGGACGCTAACGCCTTTGACGGGGCCTATGTCACGCTGGTGGCGGATGTGCCGGAGCTGTATGCGAAGTTCGGCTTCGAAAGCGTCAGACCGGAGAGCGAAGGGATGGCCCGCGTCTGGCGAACCCGGGGTCGTTAGCTCGCATTTCCTGCCAGGAAAAGAGCGTTGTCCAAATGGCAACTCGTCTTGCGGCACGTTCCTCACTATGCTGAACGCCATTCACATCGCGAGGATCCCATGACACGCTTTCTTCTCTGCAGTTTCGCCCTGGTTCTGCTCTATCCCTCTGGCATCGATATGTATCTGGTCGGCCTGCCGCGTATTGCTCAGGACCTGGGGGCCAGCGAGGCACAATTACATATCGCCTTTTCAGTCTATCTGGCCGGTATGGCCTCCGCAATGCTCTTTGCTGGTCGCATCGCCGACCGGTCAGGACGTAAGCCTGTCGCCATTGTGGGCGCGGTGATCTTTGTTGTCGCCTCCCTGCTCTGCGCCCAGGCGCACGCCAGCAGCCACTTCCTCGTCGGACGCTTTATCCAGGGGATCGGCGCCGGCAGCTGCTACGTGGTGGCTTTCGCTATCCTGCGCGATACGCTGGACGATCGCCGCCGCGCCAAGGTGCTGTCGTTGCTCAACGGCATTACCTGCATTATCCCCGTCCTGGCGCCGGTGCTTGGCCACCTGATTATGCTGAAATATCCGTGGCAGAGCCTGTTCTACACCATGACCGGCATGGGCGTCATGGTCGGCTTGCTGTCGGTCTTTATCCTGCGCGAGACGCGCCCGACGGCACACCCGCAGACTGCGACACTGCAGCATGGCGGCAGTGAGTCGCTGCTGAACCGCTTTTTTCTCAGCCGCATTCTTATCACCACCCTCAGCGTGACGGCGATCCTGACCTACGTGAACGTCTCTCCGGTACTGATGATGGAAGAGATGGGGTTCGACCGGGGAACTTACTCAATGGCAATGGCCCTGATGGCGATGATCAGCATGGCAGTCTCCTTCTCGACGCCGTTCGCCCTGTCGCTGTTTAACCCCCGCACCTTAATGCTGACCTCGCAGGTGCTGTTTCTGGCGGCAGGCCTGGCGCTGAGCCTCGCCACCCGCCAGCCCGTCACCCTGATCGGGCTGGGCATGATTTGCGCCGGCTTCTCCGTTGGATTCGGCGTCGCGATGAGCCAGGCGCTGGGGCCCTTCACGCTGCGCGCGGGCGTCGCCAGCTCGGTTCTCGGCATCGCGCAGGTGTGCGGTTCATCGCTGTGGATTTGGCTCGCCGCCATCATCGGACTCAGCGCGATGAATATGCTGATCGGGATACTCATTGCCTGTAGCATAGTGAGCCTTGTTTTGTTACTGGTCGTCACCCCACCGCGGGTTGCGCAATACGATGAAGAAGCCGCTGTCGAGTCTTGATCTTAATTTACTCCTCTGCCTGCAGCTCCTGACCCAGGAGCTCAGCGTTACCCGTACGGCGAAGCGGATGAACGTTTCGCCGTCAGCGGTGAGCAAGTCGCTGGCCAAACTGCGCGCCTGGTTTGACGACCCGCTGTTTGTGAAAACCCCGCTGGGTCTGGCGCCTACGCCGCTGGTCAGCAGCATGGAGCAGGATCTAGCGGACTGGATGCAGATGGGCAACCAGATCCTCGATAAACCGCACCACACCATGCCCAGCGGCCTCAAATTCGAGCTGGCGGCGGAAACGCCGCTGCTGATGATCCTGTTTAACACCCTCTCCCAACGCATCTATCAGCGCTATCCGCAGGCATTGATTCGTTTGCGCAACTGGGACTACGACTCCCTGGACGCCATCATTCGCGGCGAGGTGGATATCGGCTTCTGCGGGCGCGAAAGTCATCCGCAGTCGCGGGAGCAGCTGAGCCTGCTGCCGTGGTATATCGATTTTGATGTCCTGTTCACCGACCTGCCGCAGGTCTGGCTGCGCGCCGATCATCCGGCGCTCAGAGAGGAATGGGATCTGGCGGCATTCTTGCGCTATCCGCATATCACCATCTGCTGGGAACAGAGCGATACCTGGGCACTGGACGATGTGCTGCAGGAGCTGGGGTATAAGCGTAACGTGGCGCTGACCGTGCCGGGGTTTGAACAATCGCTCTTTATGGCCGCTCAGCCGCAGCACACCATGCTGGCCACCGCACCGCGCTACTGCCAGCACTATAATCAGCAGCACCAGCTACCGCTGGTCTCTCGCCCGCTGCCGCTGGAACCTCAGCTTCTGGAAAAGCTCCGCGTCCCCTTCACCTTGCTATGGCATAAGCGCAACAGCTACAACCCCAAGCTCGTCTGGCTTAGAGATACGTTAAAAGAACTCTATTCCGGTACGCTGTAAGCCTTGTTTCGTGTCCATCGCACCTTATTGCGCAAGAATTTGTAAAATTCAAACAAATTCTCTTTTCAACGGGGCATTTCGGCATTAAAACCTGTTAATACCAGGCGATAATAACGCGCGCAATTTTTACCAGACCATTACTCACGGAGCGACGTATGGCAACGCATTTTGCACGAGGGATACTCAGTACCGGGGAGCCGCTATCGACACGTTTGTCGGCGGCCTGTCATCAATCCGCACGTCTACTCCCTGAATACCGCCAGGCTCGCTTTCGTGCTTCGCGTTCGCTGCTCGCCGAACTGCTGTTTATGCTATACGGCATCAGCGAGCTGCCTGAAATCGTCAACGCCGCCAATGGCAGACCGGTTTTTAGCGATCGTCATCTTCCCCACTTTTCTATCTCTTATACTGGCAATATTGTTGGCGTCGCGCTGACCACCGAGGGGGATTGTGGCCTCGACATGGAACTGCAGCGCACGGTGCGTGGACACGACGCTGACCGGCACAATTTCAGTAACAATGAAAATCTGTGGATTAACATTCAGCATGACCCGGATGAAGCGCGTAGCCAGCTGGTGGCGCTGCGGCGAAGCGTGTTGAAACTGACCGGTGAAACACCGGCGCGTCTGCAGCTGCTGCCGGGCTCTGGCCGCCTGCGTACCGCCGGTAGCCAGCCAATCGAAGCCGTCTGTGACGCCGAATCGCTGCTGGTGTGGTCGATTGCCGCCAGCCCAAATATCGGCTCGCTGAAGGTCTGGGAATATGACGCTAAAGGGGGCGAATGGCATAGTCTGCCGGATGCTCAGCGGCGCGCACGCGAACCGTCGGCCCGCCTGATGCGCTTTACCAGCTTACCAATGGAAAAAACCTTATCCCTCAATTGACCGGTTTTGCCGGCATCATGATACAAAGGAGCAATCATGTCAGATACCTTAAAAGTGGTTACGTTACTCGGCAGCCTGCGCAAAGGGTCGTTTAATGGAATGGTCGCGCGCACTCTGCCCGGCATCGCGCCCGCGGGCATGGACATCTCCGCGCTGCCGTCGATCGGTGATATCCCGCTGTACGATGCTGATATTCAGGAGGAAGAGGGGTTCCCACAGAGCGTGCAGGATATTGCGCAACAGATCCGCGAGGCGGATGGCGTGGTGATTGTCACTCCCGAGTATAACTATTCCGTGCCTGGCGGCCTGAAAAACGCTATCGACTGGCTGTCACGCCTGCCCGAGCAGCCGCTGTCCGGCAAACCAGTACTGATTCAGACCAGCTCAATGGGTGCCATCGGCGGCGCACGCTGCCAGTATCATCTGCGCCAGATTCTGGTCTTCCTCGATGCGATGGTGATGAATAAACCGGAATTTATGGGCGGTGTGATCCAGAACAAAGTGGATCCGCAGTCAGGTGAAGTAGTCGATCAGAGCACCCTCGACCATCTGCGCGGCCAGCTGACCGCCTTTGGCGACTATATTCAGCGGGTTAAAGCATAAAAAAGCCCGGCAGCGATGCCGGGCTTTTTCATCATGCGTGCGGATTAATGTGCATCGATAAAGACAATCTTCAGCACAAACAGCAGCGAGACGATCACCACGCACGGGCTGAGCTCGCGCAGGCGGCCGGTTCCGATCTTCATCACGCAGTAAGAGATAAAGCCTAAGGCGATACCTTCGGTGATCGAGAAGCTAAACGGCATCATCACCGCGGTGATAAACGCCGGTACCGCTTCCGTCAGGTCATCCCACTTCACGCGCGCCAGGCTTGAGGTCATCAGCACGCCAACGTAAATCAGCGCGCCGGCGGCCGCATAGGCCGGAACCATCCCCGCCAGCGGAGACAGGAAGATAACCAGCAGGAACAGGATCCCAACGACAACGGCGGTCAGGCCGGTGCGCCCGCCCACGGAAACGCCGG
Organism: Klebsiella sp. H-Nf2; assembly: GCF_002806645.1. Lineage (NCBI taxonomy): Bacteria > Pseudomonadati > Pseudomonadota > Gammaproteobacteria > Enterobacterales > Enterobacteriaceae > Klebsiella > Klebsiella sp. H-Nf2. The sequence goes on along the minus strand of NZ_PIBL01000017.1, from coordinate 41,284 downwards.
AGGAGGATTCGATATAGGCCGTCACCGACGAAGTACCGATGAAGGAACCCGCCACCGACGAGACGCTGTCGACAAACAGCGCTTGCTTCATGCGCGGGAATTTACCCTGTGCATCAGCCAGACCCGCTTTATCGGTGACGCCAATCAGCGTCCCGGAGGAGTCAAACAGGTTGACCAGCATAAACGAGAAGATCACGCCGGCCAGGCCCAGGTTCAGGGAGCCCGCCAGATCGACATGACCAATCACCGACGTCACGCTCGGCGGCGCGGAGACGATGCCGGTGTAGTGCACATCGCCCAGCATCCAGCCCAGCAGGGTGGTGACCACAATAGACACCAGGACCGCGGCATGAATGTTACGTGATGCCAGAATCGCGATGATAAAGAAGCCCAGTATGCCCAGCAGCACACTGTGGGAGGTCAGATGACCAATGCTGACCAGCGTTTCCGGATTAGCGACGATAACCCCGGCATTTTTCAGACCCATCATGCCGATAAACAGGCCGATACCGCTGGTGATACCGACGCGCAGACTCACCGGAATATTGGCGATCATCCAGTAGCGTACACGGAAAATCGTCAGCAACAGCAGACCGACGGCGCCCCAGAAAATCGCGCCCATGCCTACCTGCCACGGCAGGCCCATCGCCTGTACCACCACAAAGGCGAAGAAGGCGTTCAGCCCCATCGCCGGCGCAAGAGCCACCGGCAGGTTCGCGAACAGACCCATCAGGATACTGCCGAACGCAGCAATCAGACAGGTGGTCACAAACACGGCGCTGGTATCCATGCCCGCTACGCCAAGAATTTGTGGGTTAACAAAAACGATATACACCATCGTCAGGAACGTGGTGAAACCGGCGATCGCTTCCGTACGCACTGTGGTGCCGTGCTCGCGCAGTTTAAATACGCGCTCCAGCAGACCCTGGCCAGAAGACTGGCTGGTTTGTTGTTGACTCATTATCGGTTTCCGAACGTAAAGGAGGGAAAATTCGAGGCTATCCTATACCAAAACAAGGCACCCGGCGCAGTTGTATGGTAATTTTTTTCATTTATTTTGCTTATACGGCAACGATTGCGTCGCGGCATTGGGCATGACGAAAACGTTAAACTTGTTAATACGGAAAGACTATGACTCAACCAGAAGCAGTATTTTTTGACTGTGACGGCACACTGGTCGACAGTGAGGTGATTTGCTCCCGCGCCTACGTTCACATGTTCCAGGAATTCGGCATTACGCTGGACCTTGCCGAGATTTTTAAGCGCTTCAAAGGGGTGAAGCTGTACGAAATTATCGACACTATCAACGCTGAGCATGGCGTTAACCTGCAAAAAGCGACGCTGGAGCCCATTTACCGTGCGGAGGTCGCTCGCCTGTTTGATAGCGAACTGGAGGTGATTGCCGGAGCCCAGGCGCTGCTGGATGCGGTAAGCGTCCCGATGTGCGTGGTTTCCAATGGCCCGGTCAGTAAAATGCAGCACTCTCTTGGCCGCACCGGCCTGCTGCACCATTTCGCTGACCGCTTGTACAGCGGCTACGATATTCAGCGCTGGAAGCCTGATCCGGCGCTGATGTTTCATGCGGCAGAGGCCATGCAGGTAAAAGCCGAAAACTGTATCCTGGTGGATGACTCCAGCGCCGGTGCTCAGTCGGGGATTGCCGCCGGTATGGAGGTGTTTTATTTCTGCGCCGATCCGCACAACCAGCCGATCGATCATCCCAAAGTGACCACCTTTACCGATCTGGCAGAGCTGCCGGCATTGTGGCAAGCGCGCGGCTGGGATATCACGCGTTAAGGGCCTGGTGAGCGGCACGTTGGCATCGATGTAGCCCCGCTAAGCGTCTGCGCAAGCGGGGGAATAGAACCAGCGACTGGTTATGGCTGCAATTCAGTGACTGCCGCCTTATCGGCAATAATCACCAGTGAAGGGTGTAATTTGAGCACCGACGCCGGCACCTGCTCGCTGACCGGGCCTTCAACCACCTGCTTAAGAGCTTGCGCCTTCGCCGCGCCGCTCACGATCAACAGCAGATTTTTTGCCGCCATCACGCTTCTCGGCCCCATGGTGACATAGCTATCGGGCACGACGGAATAATCCCCACCCATCTCGCCGTTAGCGACAATATCAATCATTTCCCCATGAATCGGCACTTCGACCGTCTGATCATGAAAGCGGGTAGTATTCGGCAGGTTGCCGCAAAAATGGCCGTCAGCCCCCAGCCCCAGCACCATCAGATCAAGGCCACCAGCCTCTTCCAGCTGGCGATCGTGCTGAGCGGCGTTGTCCAGCGTCAGCTTATGAATGTTCTCTTCTTTGATCTGCGCCGGGGTAAAAAACAGCTGGCGCAGATTAGATATCGTGACGCCTTCTCGCGACTGGCCGCGAAAGGGGATCTCATCGAAGTTGTAATAGTGCACCCGATCATAGAATGCTTTGCCTTTCACGGCGGCGGTTAGATGCTCATACATCCGCTTTGGCGTGCTGCCGGCCGTCACGGCGAGATTCACCCGCCGCGGCGCCGTGATATAGCCCAGAACATGATGGCTGGCGACCAGGCTCATCTCTTCATAATCTTCGGTCACAATCATTTTCATCTTGTCGTCCTTCACAAGCACAAAACGGGGGCTGAACGCCCCCTAACGGTTATTTAAACAGTTTCTGCACAAACTCGGCGTAGGCCGGGCGCCAGACGTCCATTTCATGGTTCAGGCCGGGATACGAGTGATAGTCGAAGTTGACCTTCTGTTTTTCCAGCTCGCTTTTCAGACCAGCGATGTCTTTACCGGTTACGGAATCTTTTTCCCCGACCACCACGGTAAAGTTACGCAGTTGCTTATTGATCGCGTCAGGATGCTTCAGCTGCGCTTCCACGCCGGCATTCGGCACCGTGGTAGTCGTGACGCCGCTAAAGGTGGCGAGCCAGCCAAAACTATCCAGATGGTTCATTCCGGAAACCAGCGCCTGATAACCGCCCTGTGACAGGCCAGCCAGCGCCCGGCCATCGGCATCTTTACGCGCGTTAAACCGGGTATCGATCAGCGGAATGATATCCTGCATCAACTCGTTATCCGCCGCCTGCGCATTGAGCGGATAGAAGTTTTTGCGCCGCTCCTGCGGCGGAAAGTTTTCCGCTATCGCTTCCGGGGTATCGGTTTCGGTATCCGGGACCACCACCAGCATCGGCTTGATTTTGCCCTCCGCCAGCAGGTTATCCATGATCTGCGGGATACGCCCCTGATCGATGGCCGACAGACCGCTGTCGCCAAAGCCATGATAGAAATAGAGCACCGGCAGCGGATCGCCGGTTCCGCTATAGCCCGGCGGCGTCCAGACATAGAGACGACGTTCAGCGTTCAGTGCCTTCGAGTGATAGGTGAGGGTGCGCAGATCGCCATGCGCGACCGCCCGATCGTCGAGAATACTACCAGGTACCAGAATCAAGCTGGTATTCACCTGGCGCTGCGGCTTCTGATAGCGACTGCCGGTATCCACCGAGCGGAAGCCATCCACATCGAAATAGTATTCATAGAGATTGGGTTTCATCGGCTCACTTTTCCATGTCCACACCCCCTGAGCCTCTTTGGTCATGTCGTGTGAGACAAAGGAGTCCGGCGTGGCGCCGGTCACTACCGAGACCCGCCGGGCATCGGGAGCAAACAGGCGATAAGTGATACTCTTATCCGCGTTAACCTGGGTAATAAAGTGGCTCACCGGCAGGGTGGGATCCGGCATCGCGGGTAATGGCGCCGCCTGGAGGGTAAACGCCGCGCCCGCCAGCGCCAGTGCGAAATAAATTGCATGTCGTTTCATCGTTATTCCTCTTCCGTTGTGTCCGTTCTGTTATCGTCTTACCACCAGATTTCCGCCTGCGCCCCCACGGCAAACTGATCGTTTTTACCGTCTTCAAAAATGCTGGTGGTATTATTCGCTGCCTTATCCAGGTCGATATCCTTCGCTTTAATATAGGTGGCATAGAAGCGAATTTCCGGGCGCGAGGTCAGCATACTGGTATTGACTTTGAAGGTATGGAACAGCGTGGTCTTGTAGCCGGACTCGTTATATTTATTGCCGGTAACATCTTTGTTTTGCTGTTTGAAGTATCCCAGCTCGACGCCAGTCTGGTTATATTTATCCCAGATATAAGCCGGTCGCAGGACCGTGCGAATGGATTCAAAATCGGAGTGGGCCCCGGTTTCGTAGCTATAGACGTCGTTACCAAAGGAGTAGACGATGGCATTCGCCATAATAATGTCATCGCGTAAATAGGTTTCTCCCTGCGAGGTTAAGCGCACCGCGGTGCCATTGGTATGATCGCCATAATAGCGGCCGCTAAAAGTGGTATAGGGGCTGGAACCGGCATAGCGCGAGAAGCTGCTGGCAATAGAATTATTCGCCAGTAAGAAAGAGAATTCGTTAAAGCCGCCGCTAGCCCATTTCTGCGTTAACGAGGTGCCTGCCATCCAGGTATCTTTCCACGGATAATAACCTTCATTGCCCTCTTTATATTTCTCCGAGGAACTTTGGTTGGCAGCGACATAGCGCCCGCTGACCATCAGGCTGGCTTTATCCCACAGCGGAATCTCTTTGTAGCGAACGTCCAGGGTGTTGGTGTTAATTTGCTGCTTATTGCTCAAAGAACGGTCGTAATCATCGACATCTTCTCGGACCAATGCGATATCGAATTTCCCGGCACCCACCTGCCAGTTTTCCAGCCCCACGCCGGCCGCCGCATCGGTTCTCTGCGTTTTCCAGTCCAGCATCTGGATTTCGATTTTTGGCGCCCCGTGTTTGCCGACCCAGAAATCGGCTTCCGGGGCAAACGGCAGGAACCCTTTGGTGTTAACGTACATATCCGAGAACTGGATGTAGTTTTCGCCGCCAGCGTTGTCACCAAACCAGCCGGCGGAATACTGCTGGCCGACGTTACCGTCGAGCATCACGATGGCATCAACGCGTTTATCGCCTTCCTGAAACACCCGCTGCTTCAGCTGCAGATCGAACCAGCCGGAATATTCATTGCCCAGGCGGCCAAGCGAGCCAATCGCCCACGATTTTGGCGAGCCGTGCGAGGCAGTACCCCAGCCGGAACGGAAGTAGCCGTTATAGCTAAAGCCAATTTCATCTTTCACGAACGTGCTAAAATCTTTCAGCGTCATCGCGCTGTAGGCTGGCGCGCCGTTCGTGGCTGGTTGTTGATTTTTGACCAGCACCGCATCCGGTTTCACCGCCGTCTTCGGCCCGGCGGCCGCTACCCCGGTCTTGCGCTTCTGACCTTCTGCAGGCGGAGACCATGAGGCCCAAATCTGGTCTCTTTTTCTCTCCTGGTCCTGATATTTTTTGAGTTCTTTTTGCGTGTCTTTGAGCGCTTTTTCCAGCAGCTCAAGCCGTTGCTCCACCGTCAACGGGCTCGCTATCAGAGTGGTGGAATAACAAAGCGGTGCCAGCAATACCATCGCCGGAGCGATCCTGGTTTTTCTCATCATAATATTCCCTTATATAAGTATTGGCGTAAATAAAACACGACAGCAACAAGCATCCCGCGCAGGTTCGAATAGCCGTATCCATACCGTTTGAGGTCGCGGCGGCTGTTATTTTTGCGGTTAGACAAAAGCAAAAAAAAACCTGAAGAAGACGATCTGCCTTAACAGATAATCCTCTTCAGGTTTTGCCCGCGCATCGCGGTAGCAACCCTCATTCAGCCATTATTGGCCCGCATAAAACAAAAAACCTGATATCGCCGCTGTGGGGCAATATCAGGTTTTGCCTGCTGTCGCAGTGACAATCCGGTTAAACCACCCTGAGCGTTTAAGCTCAGGAGTGGGCGTTGATTGTTACGCGATAAAATGAATAACTCAAACGGGCAGATTGTTAATTGTGACGATAATCTCAGCAATCTCGCTGCCACGAGATAAATCATATCTAATTCTGATAAAGCCATTTACCAGAATTAGACAGAATGATTATTACTCTTTCGGATCTTTGCCGGCGAGCAGTTTATCCAGCTCATCGCCGCCAACGTGACGGAAATCCTGACCTTTGACGAAGTAGAAAATATATTCGCAGATATTCTGGCAGCGGTCGCCAATACGCTCGATGGAGCGCGCGCAGAACAGCGCGGTCAGGACGCTGGGGATAGTGCGCGAGTCTTCCATCATGTAAGTCATCAGCTGGCGCACAATGCCTTCATACTCCTGGTCGACTTTCTTATCTTCGCGATAGATACGTACCGCTTCGTCGAGATCCATACGCGCAAACGCATCCAGTACGTCATGCAGCATCTGCACCGTGTGACGGCCCAGCGATTCGAGGCTCACCAGCAGCGGCTGGTGCTGCTGGGAAAACTTCTCCAGCGCGGTGCGGCAGATTTTATCCGCCACGTCGCCGATGCGTTCCAGCTCAGCGATAGTCTTGATGATCGCCATCACCAGACGCAGGTCGCTGGCGGTCGGCTGGCGCTTGGCGATGATGCGCACGCAGGCCTCGTCGATCGCCACTTCCATCATGTTGACCTGCTTGTCGCCGTCGATGACGCGTTTCGCCAGATCGCTGTCCTGGTTATGCATGGCGGTGATCGCATCAGAAAGCTGTTGCTCCACCAGCCCACCCATGGTCATCACCTGGGTGCGGATATACTCCAGTTCAGCGTTGAACTGGCCGGAAATATGTTTGTTAAGATTTAGGTTGTCCATGGTGTCTCCTGATTGCCCAACTGGTGAGAGCCTGAAAGCACAAGGGCAAATCAACCGTAGCGGCCAGTAATATAATCTTCAGTTTGTTTCTTTGCGGGCTTGGTGAACAGGTCGTCCGTGTTGCTGAACTCAATCAGCTCGCCAAGATACATAAATGCCGTATGGTCGGAGCAACGCGCAGCCTGCTGCATGTTGTGAGTCACGATAACGACGGTGTAGTCCTGTTTCAGCTCGGTGATCAGCTCTTCGATACGCCCGGTGGAGATCGGGTCCAGCGCGGAGCACGGCTCATCAAGCAGCAGGACTTCCGGACGGATCGCGATACCGCGCGCGATGCACAGGCGCTGTTGCTGGCCGCCGGAGAGAGAATACCCGCTCTGGTGCAGTTTATCTTTGGTTTCGTTCCATAATGCGGCTTTGGTCAGCGCCCACTGCACGCGCTCGTCCATATCGGCACGGGACAGCTTTTCAAACAGGCGCACGCCGAAGGCGATATTGTCATAAATGGACATCGGAAACGGCGTCGGTTTCTGGAATACCATGCCAACCTTGGCGCGCAGCAGGGCGATATCCTGGGTGTTGGTCAGAATATTATCGCCATCCAGCAGGATCTCGCCTTCCGCGCGCTGCTCCGGATACAGTTCAAACATTTTGTTGAACGTGCGCAGCAGGGTGGATTTACCGCAGCCTGACGGACCGATAAACGCCGTCACCTGGTTTTTGGTGATATCCAGGTTGATGTTCTTCAGGGCATGGAATTTACCGTAGTAGAAGTTCAGGTTACGAACTGAAATCTTACCCGGAGCTGTATTCACCATACTCATCTCAATCTCTTCCTCATTCAGCGCAGCAGCCGCTGCGCCGCAAAAAATTAACCGTGTTTCTTCTTGGCGAAGATAACGCGCGCCAGGATGTTCAGCAGCAAGACGCACAGGGTGATAATCAATACCCCGGCCCATGCCAGTTGCTGCCACTCCGCAAACGGACTCATGGCAAATTTGAAAATGGTCACCGGCAGGTTGGCAATCGGCTGCATCATGTCGGTGCTCCAGAACTGGTTGGAGAGCGCGGTGAACAGCAGGGGAGCCGTTTCCCCGGCAATACGAGCGATTGCTAGCAGGATCCCGGTCATAATCCCCGAGACGGACGCTTTCAGGGTAATCGCCGAGATCATCTTCCACTTCGGCGTCCCCAGCGCATAGGCCGCTTCACGCAGGCTATCCGGCACCAGCTTCAGCATATTTTCGGTGGTACGAATAACGATAGGCACCTGCAGCAGCGCCAGTGCGATAACGCCCGCCCAGCCCGAGAAGTGTTGCATCTGCGCCACCACGATGGTGTAGACGAACAGGCCGACCACGATAGACGGCGCGGAAAGCAGAATATCGTTGATAAAACGAATGATTTCCGCCAGTACCGACTTGCGGCCGTACTCCGCCAGATAGATACCCGCCATGATCCCCAAAGGCGTACCAAAGACGGTCGCCCACAGGATCAGCAGGCCGCTGCCGGCGAGGGCGTTGGCCAGGCCACCGCCTGCCGTGTTCGGCGGCGGCGTCATTTCGGTGAACAGCGCCAGACTCATGCCATCGAAACCGCGGGTTATCGTCGCCATCAGGATCCAGATAAGCCAGAACAAACCAAACGCCATGGTCGCTATGGACAGCGCCAGAGCGATACGGTTCTTCATGCGGCGTTTGGCCTGCATCTTGCGACGGGACTCGGCCAGCTCGGTAGTGGTTTGCAATTCAATGGTCGCCATTAGCGTGCCCCCTCATTCTTCGCGAGGCGCATAATCATGAACTTAGACGCGGCCAGAACGATAAAGGTGATAACGAACAGGATCAGACCCAGCTCCATCAGCGCCGCCACGTGCAGTCCGGTTTCCGCTTCGGCGAACTCATTAGCCAGCGCGGAGGTAATGCTGTTCCCTGGCATATACAACGAGATGCTGTCGAGCTGGTAGGTGTTGCCGATGATAAAAGTGACCGCCATGGTTTCACCCAGCGCGCGGCCCAGACCGAGCATCACCCCGCCAATCACCCCATTCTTGGTGAACGGTAAGACAATGCGCCAGATAACTTCCCAGGTGGTACAGCCGATGCCATAGGCCGACTCTTTCATCATCACCGGCGTCTGTTCGAAAACATCGCGCATGACCGCGGCGATATAAGGGATGATCATGATGGCCAGAATGATGCCAGCGGCCAGGATGCCGATACCAAACGCCGGACCGGCAAACAGCGCACCGACGAACGGGATCGTTGACAGGACGTTGCCGACCGGCTCCTGGAAGTAAGTCGCAAACAGCGGGGCGAAAATAAACAGGCCCCACATGCCGTATACGATACTCGGGATTGCCGCCAGCAGCTCAATAGCAATACCCAGCGGGCGCTTGAGCCAGGCCGGGGACAGTTCGGTCAGAAACAGCGCGATGCCAAAACTCACCGGGACGGCAATCAGCAGCGCGATAAAGGAGGTGACCAGGGTTCCGTAAATCGGTACCAGCGCGCCGAAGATTTCGTTTGGCGCATCCCACTCCTTGGTCCACAAAAAGGCAAAGCCAAACTTTTGAATGCTCGGCCAGGAAGAGATGATCAGGGAAACGATGATGCCGCCCAGCATCAATAGCACAATCAGCGCAGCCAGTTTTACCAGCGCACTGAAAATCATGTCACCCTTTTTCCCCGGAGGGGTAAATGCAGGCTTGGTTGCAGCCATAGATTACTCTTTACGTATTAAAACTTGTTCGAATAAATGCCCGGTGGCGTTCGCTCCCGGGCCTACAGTCTGAACCGTAGGGCGGGCAGCGCCTGAACGCCCCCGCCATCTTCGTCAAAAATCTACTGTTAGTACAGCGCTTTACCGCTGCTGTCTTTGACGTTGGTTTTCCATGCTGCACGAACCTGCTCTACCACGCTTTCCGGCAGCGTCGCATAATCCAGTGCATTTGCTTCTTTCGCGCCGTTTTTATACGCCCAGTCGAAGAACTTCAACACTTCAGCGGTCTGTTCCGGCTTGTTGGTCGCCTTATGCACCAGGATGAAGGTGGTTGAGGTGATCGGCCATGCATTTTCGCCTTTCTGGTTGGTCAGGTCCTGTGCGAAGGACTTGCTCCAGTCAACGCCTTTCGCGGCGTTAGCGAAGTTATCTTCAGTCGGGCTAACCGGCTTGCCACCAGCGGACACCAGCTTGGTATACGCGAGGTTGTTTTGTTTGGCGTAAGCGTATTCGACGTAACCAATAGAGCCCGGCAGACGCTGAACAAAGGCGGCGATACCGTCGTTACCTTTGCCGCCCAGTCCGGTTGGCCAGTTTACGGTAGAACCTGCACCGATTTTCGATTTCCACTCTTCATTCACTTTGGACAGGTAGCTGGTGAAGACGAAGGAGGTACCGGAACCATCAGCGCGGCGAACCACGGCAATGTTCTGTGAAGGCAGCTTCAGGCCCGGGTTGAGTTTAGCGATCGCTTCGTCATCCCATTTTTTAATTTTACCCAGGTAGATATCACCGAGGGTTTTGCCATCCAGCACCAGTTCGCCGGATTTCACGCCAGGCAGGTTAACCGCCAGCACCACGCCGCCAATTACGGTGGGGAACTGGAACAGCCCTTCCTGAGTCAGTTTGTCATCAGCCAGCGGAGCATCAGAAGCACCGAAATCAACGGTGTTAGCAATAATCTGCTTAACGCCACCAGAGGAACCAATGCCCTGGTAGTTCACTTTATTGCCCGTTTCTTTCTGATAGGTGTCAGCCCATTTGGCATACACCGGCGCAGGGAAAGTTGCGCCTGCGCCAGTCAGGCTTGCTGCTGCGAAGGCAGAGAAAGCGCTCATCGATAAGGTCGCGGCGACAACTGTTGCGACGGTGGTACGCATAACGTTCATAATGTCTCCTGCTGGGATTCGTAAATCATTGTTTCGAGGCTATGGTGAGCAAAATAGGTCAAAGAGGTGACAGTAAAATGTACGAATTATGACAGTTTTATGACAGGTCGAAAGAAGGGATTTTACAGCAAATAATAGTCATATAACTCAGATGGTTATCTGTAATCATGACCGTGCAATGACAGAATAATTTTCTTTTTATGACAGTAAAATCGAACCGCAAAACGATCGTTTGTCATCTACCGCCAGCCAAAATATTTCGCGCAAGTTCGGTGATGAACAGCAGGTGAAAATAAAAAGGGCTGCCGCCGGCAGCCCTTTGCAAGATATGATGCTTTACTCCACAGTCACCGATTTCGCCAGGTTACGCGGCTGGTCAACGTCTGTGCCTTTAATCAGCGCGACATGATAAGCCAGTAACTGCAGCGGTACCGTATAGAAGATAGGGGCGATCATCTCTTCGACATGCGGCATCTCAATGATGTGCATGTTATCGCTACCGTTGAAGCCGGCGTCACCGTCGGCGAAGACGTACAGCTCGCCGCCGCGGGCACGAACCTCTTCGATGTTGGATTTCAGTTTTTCCAGCAGCTCGTTGTTCGGCGCCACCACAATCACCGGCATTTCCGCATCAATCAGCGCCAGCGGGCCATGTTTCAGCTCACCTGCCGCATAGGCTTCCGCGTGAATGTAGGAGATCTCTTTCAGCTTCAGCGCCCCTTCCATGGCGATCGGGTACTGATCGCCGCGGCCGAGAAACAGCGCATGGTGCTTATCAGAGAAACGCTCTGCCAGCTGTTCAATACGCTTGTCCTGGGAGAGCATCTGCTCGATACGGTTCGGCAGCGCCTGCAGACCGTGCACGATATCGTGCTCAATCGCCGCATCCTGACCTTTCAGACGCGCCAGTTTCGCCACCAGCATCAACAGCACGGTCAGCTGAGTGGTAAAAGCTTTAGTTGAGGCCACGCCGATTTCAGTACCGGCTTTGGTCATCAGCGCCAGATCGGACTCACGCACCAGTGACGAGCCCGCCACGTTACAGATAGCCAATGAACCAAGATAGCCCAGCTCTTTCGACAGACGCAGCGCCGCCAGGGTATCGGCGGTTTCACCCGACTGAGAGAGGGTGATCATCAGACTGTTGCGACGCACCGCGGACTTGCGATAGCGGAATTCCGAGGCGATTTCCACATCGCACGGGACGCCAGCTAATGCTTCGAACCAGTAGCGGGAGACCATTCCGGAGTTATAGGAAGTCCCGCAGGCAACTATCTGAATATGTTCAACCTGAGCCAGCATTTCATTGGCATTCGGCCCCAGCTCGCTGAGATCCACTTCGCCATGGCTGATGCGCCCGGTCAGGGTGTTCTTAATCGCGTTCGGCTGCTCGTAAATCTCTTTCTGCATATAGTGGCGGTAGATACCTTTATCGCCAGCGTCATATTGCAGATTAGATTCAATCTCCTGGCGTTTCACTTCCGCGCCGGATTTATCGAAAATCACCACCGAGCGGCGAGTGACTTCGGCAATATCACCCTCTTCGAGGAAGATAAAGCGGCGGGTCACTGGCAGCAATGCCAGCTGGTCGGAAGCGATAAAGTTTTCGCCCATTCCCAGGCCAATCACCAGCGGGCTACCGGAGCGGGCCGCCAGCAGGGTTCCCGGGTCACGGGTATCCATGATCACCGTACCGTAGGCGCCGCGCAGCTGCGGAATAGCGCGCAGCACGGCTTCACGCAAGGTACCACCTTGTTCCAGCTCCCAGTGCACCAGATGGGCGATAACTTCGGTATCGGTCTCGGTGACGAAGACATAGCCGCGAGACTGCAGCAGGGCACGCAGCGGCTCATGGTTCTCAATGATCCCGTTATGGACCACCACAATGTGTTCAGAAACATGCGGATGCGCATTGCTCTCAGACGGTTCACCGTGCGTCGCCCAGCGAGTATGGGCGATCCCGGTACCACCATGTAACGGTTGCTCTTCTACCGCCTGAGCCAGCATCTGAACTTTACCCAGGCGACGCACGCGGGTCATATGACCTTCGCTGTCGACCACCGCCAGACCGGCAGAGTCATACCCACGGTATTCCAGACGACGTAAACCTTCGAGAAGGATTTCAGCAATATCACGCTGCGCGACTGCGCCAACAATTCCACACATAGTTAAATTTCCTGATAATGGCGATATGCCATGCGTTGTCGCTGACCTGTATTTGCCCGTTTTCCGGGCGCCCCGAGCCTTGTAGAGAGTGGGGTTATTGTTATGGTACTGCCTGCGGACGGGGGTCTATATTGACCCTCTCATCCTGGTTCGCCGGGCATATTTCCCCGGCGACAATCCAAATTATTTCTTCTTCACCGGACGCTGCCAGCCCTGCTTGTGGACCTGCGGTACGCGGCTCAACACCAGTTCGTTATCGGCGATATTGCGCGTGACGGTGGTCCCGGCGGCGATAGTAACACCGTTGCCTACCGTGACGGGCGCCACCAGCTGGGTATCCGAGCCGACAAAGACATCATCGCCAATAATCGTTTTGTGTTTATTCGCGCCATCGTAGTTGCAGGTGATGGTGCCGGCGCCGATATTGACGTTATCACCGATCTCCGCATCGCCCAGATAGGTCAGATGACCCGCCTTGGAGCCTTTCCCGAGACGCGCTTTTTTCATTTCCACGAAGTTGCCAACGTGGGCGCCTTCCAGCAATTCGGCGCCCGGACGCAGACGGGCAAATGGGCCGATGGTGCAGGCAGCCTGCAGCAGGGCATCTTCCACCACGCTATAGGGGCTGATTTCGCAGTCATCGCCGATGGTGCTGTTTTTAATCACGCAGCCGGCGCCGATTTTCACACGATCGCCCAGCACCACATTGCCTTCCAGAATAACGTTAGTATCGATTTCCACATCGCGCCCGTGCTGCAGCGTACCGCGCAGATCGAAACGCGCCGGATCGCGCAGCATCACGCCTGCCAGCAGTAATTTTTCTGCCTGCTCAGCCTGGTAAACGCGCTCCAGGCGCGCAAGCTGCAGGCGATTGTTGACGCCTTCGACTTCGCTCAGGCGCTGCGGATGCACCGCGACGATCTCGTGTCCTTCCTGATACGCCATGGCGATGATATCGGTGATGTAGTATTCGCCCTGAGCGTTGTTATTGGTGAGCTTCGCCAGCCAGCGCTTGAGGTCTGCTCCGCCGGCGATCAGGATCCCGGTGTTGATTTCCTGGATCTGGCGCTGGGCCTCGCTGGCATCTTTGTGCTCAACGATGCCCGTCACCTGGTCATTTTCACGGGTAATGCGGCCGTAGCCCGTTGGGTCATCCAGCTTCACCGTCAGCAGACCAATGCCACCCAGTGGTTTCGCGGCGCGCAGGCGCTGTAGCGTCTCAACCGAGATCAGCGGCACGTCGCCATAGAGCATCAGAATGTCTTCATCATCATTGAAGAAGGGTGCCGCCTGCTGCATAGCGTGTCCGGTTCCGAGCTGCTCAGCCTGCAGCACCCAGTTCAGGTTGTCTTCATGGAGGGTCTGACGCAGCAGATCGCCACCGTGACCGTACACCAGATGCACCGCACATGCGCCTAAATCGTTAGCGGCATCAATGACATGCTGCACCATTGGCTTCCCGGCCAGAGTATGCAGCACCTTAGGAAGATCGGAATACATGCGGGTCCCTTTGCCTGCGGCAAGGATAACCACGCTCATCGCACTATTTGACATACTCATCCTGACGGTAGTTAGAACGGAAAGTAAAAGCCTTTCACGTTGAAATTTCTACATATTTTTCATCATAAAACGAGACGTGGAGAAAACGCCCAGGCTCGCGGTTATACACCATTTTATGACGCTATTTTTAACCACTGCAAATCAGTTTAACGCTGAAAAAGGGGGGTGGGGAGGGTAATTATTGACTATCTCACTGCTTTTGCTGTTTTTTCGCCACCTGAATAAAGCGGCAGAGCGCGGCCCTATTGGCGGAGATTAACAGGAGATGAGCCGACTGAGAGTAAATCAGCCGCAGGCAGGGGAGAGCTGAAGTGATTGGTGGCATCAATAAAATACAAAAGGCCACCGTCAGGTGACCTTCATTTACCGGTTGCACATCGCCAGTGTTGTCGTTTTGATGGGCGATACGTCGTGCAAGCCGGGGAATAGCGCGTGGCTTAGAAGCTCAGTACGCTGAATTTGGCGATGATTTTATGGAACAGTTTCATGATGATTTCCTGACGCAGGTGCAGTTTGATAACGCTCTTTTATGTGACATACATCACAAAAATAGAGTCTACGCCTCATCATTTAACTAATCAATAACAATTAAGGGTGGATCCTGTTTTCACTTTATCCGCTCGCCAGCCGCTGGCCATAAAAAAAGCCAGCCTGGAAACCAGACTGGCTTTTTACGTTCAAGCCGGTGTTACATCGCTTTTTTGGTCAACTCGATAACGCGCAGTTTAGCGATCGCTTTGGCCAGTTCCGCAGACGCCTGAGCGTAATCCACATCGCCATGGGAGCTCTTAATGTGCTCTTCGGCTTTGCGTTTCGCTTCCAGCGCTCGCGCTTCGTCGAGGTCCTGACCGCGAATTGCGGTATCCGCCAGAACGGTCACGCTGCCAGGCTGCACTTCAAGAATGCCGCCAGACAGATAGATAAACTCTTCATGACCGTGCTGTTTAACGATGCGAATCATACCAGGCTTAATGGCGGTGAGCAGCGGCGCGTGTCCCGGGTAAATACCCAGTTCACCTTCGCTACCCGTTACCTGGATTTTTTCGACCAGACCAGAGAACATTTGTAACTCTGCGCTGACGACGTCCAGGTGGTAAGTCATTGCCATATCACCCTCCGATTAAGGCGTTAAAGTTTTTTGGCTTTTTCCACGGCTTCGTCGATGGAACCGACCATGTAGAACGCCTGCTCTGGCAGGTGATCGTATTCGCCTTCCATGATGCCTTTAAAGCCACGGATAGTGTCTTTCAGCGCCACGTATTTGCCCGGAGAACCGGTAAAGACTTCTGCTACGAAGAACGGCTGGGACAGGAAGCGCTGGATCTTACGTGCGCGAGCTACCACCAGTTTGTCTTCTTCAGACAGTTCGTCCATACCGAGGATGGCGATGATATCTTTCAGTTCCTGATAACGCTGCAGGATGGACTGAACGCCACGCGCGGTGTCGTAGTGTTCCTGACCAACAACCAGCGGATCCAGCTGACGGCTGGTGGAGTCCAGCGGGTCAACGGCCGGGTAGATACCCAGGGAAGCGATCTGACGGCTCAGTACTACGGTTGCATCTAAGTGAGCAAAGGTAGTGGCTGGGGATGGGTCAGTTAAGTCATCCGCCGGTACGTATACCGCCTGTACGGAGGTGATAGAACCGGTTTTGGTGGAGGTGATACGTTCCTGCAGAACGCCCATCTCTTCCGCCAGAGTCGGCTGATAACCTACCGCTGAAGGCATACGACCCAGCAGTGCAGATACTTCAGTACCGGCCAGGGTGTAACGATAGATGTTATCGACGAACAGCAGAACGTCACGACCTTCGTCACGGAATTTCTCAGCCATGGTCAGGCCGGTCAGCGCAACGCGCAGACGGTTTCCCGGCGGCTCGTTCATCTGGCCGTACACCAGGGATACTTTATCGATAACGTTGGAGTCGGTCATTTCGTGGTAGAAGTCGTTACCCTCACGAGTACGCTCACCGACGCCCGCAAACACAGAGTAACCGGAGTGCTCGATCGCGATGTTACGGATCAGCTCCATCATGTTTACAGTTTTACCTACACCCGCACCACCGAACAGACCAACTTTACCGCCCTTCGCGAACGGACACATCAGGTCGATAACTTTGATACCGGTTTCCAGCAGTTCCTGAGAGCTGGACAGCTCTTCATAGGAAGGTGCTGCGCGGTGGATAGCCCAACGCTCTTCTTCACCGATGTCGCCTTTCATGTCGACCGGCTGACCCAGTACGTTCATGATACGACCCAGTGTTGCTTTACCTACCGGGACTTCGATTGGGTGCTCGAGGTCTTTTACTTCCAGACCGCGGCGAAGACCATCGGAAGAACCCATGGCGATGGTACGAACGATACCGCCGCCGAGCTGCTGCTGAACTTCCAGCACCAGAACTTCTTTACCATTCTGCACCTCAAGAGCTTCGTACACGCGCGGTACGGCATCCTGAGGGAATTCGACGTCAACTACGGCGCCGATTACCTGGACAATTTTTCCAGTAGCCATCTTGAATCCTCTACGAATTAACCTGGTTATACCGCGGATGCACCACCGACGATCTCGGTGAGTTCCTGAGTAATGCTGGCCTGTCGAGCTTTGTTGTATACCAACTGCAGCTCTTTAATCAGGCTGCCGCCATTGTCGGTCGCGGCTTTCATCGCCACCATACGTGCGGCCTGCTCGCTGGCCAGGTTTTCTACCACGCCCTGATAGACCTGAGATTCGACATAACGACGCAGGAGGGTATCCAGCAGCGCCTTCGGATCAGGTTCGTACAGGTAATCCCAGGATTTACGTTTCAGATCAGCGTCTTCTGATGCCGGTAACGGCAGCAGCTGAGTGATCGTCGGAACCTGAGACATGGTGTTAATAAATTTGTTGCTGACAACGTACAGCTTGTCCAGACGGCCTTCATCATAGGCCTGCAACATCACTTTTACCGGGCCGATCAGTTCGGACAGGGAGGGGTTATCCCCCATACCAGTCACCTGTGCAACCACGTTACCGCCAACGGCGTTAAAGAAAGAGACGCCTTTAGAGCCGATCATTGCGAGGTCGCACTGAACGCCTTTATCGGACCATGCTTTCATTTCCGCCAGCAGTTTCTTGAACAGGTTAATGTTCAAGCCGCCGCACAGACCACGGTCGGTCGACACCACCAGGTAGCCCACGCGCTTAACGTCGCGTTCTTCCAGGTAAGGGTGCTTATATTCCAGATTACCGTTCGCAAGGTGACCAATCACTTTGCGCATAGTATCTGCGTAAGGACGGCTGGCCGCCATGCGCTCCTGCGATTTACGCATTTTGGAAGCGGCGACCATCTCCATCGCTTTAGTGATCTTTTGCGTGTTCTGGACGCTTGCGATCTTACTACGTATCTCTTTTGCGCCGGCCATGAGCTTCTCCTCAATGCCTTGCGGCCTGCCCTAAGACAGACCGCCAGACGTTACCAGGACTGGGTTGCTTTGAAGGAATCGAGGATGCCTTTCAGCTTGCCTTCGATTTCGTCGTTATAGCCACCGGACTGGTTAATCTCTTGCATCAGCGGAGCGTGATCACGGTCGACGTAAGCCAGCAGAGCGGCTTCGAAGCTACCGATTTTCGCCAGTTCTACATCAGCCAGGTAACCACGTTCTGCTGCGAACAGAACCAGAGACTGCTGCGCAACGGACATCGGCGCATACTGTTTCTGTTTCAGCAGTTCGGTCACTTTCTGACCGTGGTCCAGCTGTTTGCGCGTTGCATCGTCAAGGTCGGATGCAAACTGGGAGAACGCTGCCAGTTCACGATACTGCGCCAGTGCGGTACGGATACCACCGGACAGTTTCTTCATGATCTTGGTCTGCGCTGCACCACCAACACGGGATACGGAGATACCCGGGTTAACCGCAGGACGAATACCGGCGTTAAACAGGTTGGTTTCCAGGAAGATCTGACCATCGGTAATGGAGATTACGTTGGTCGGAACGAATGCGGAAACGTCACCCGCCTGCGTTTCGATAATCGGCAGCGCGGTCAGAGAACCGGTTTTCCCTTTCACTTCACCTTTGGTGAAAGCTTCAACGTATTCGGCGTTAACACGCGCAGCACGCTCCAGCAGACGAGAGTGGAGGTAGAATACGTCGCCCGGGAAGGCTTCACGTCCTGGCGGACGACGGAGCAGCAGGGAGATCTGACGATAAGCAACAGCCTGTTTAGACAGGTCATCGTAAATGATCAGCGCATCTTCGCCGCGGTCGCGGAAGTATTCGCCCATTGCGCAACCAGCGTATGGCGCCAGGTATTGCAGTGCAGCAGATTCGGATGCAGTCGCTACCACCACGATGGTGTTAGCCAGCGCGCCGTGCTCTTCCAGTTTACGCACCACGTTAGAGATGGTGGACGCTTTCTGGCCGATAGCAACATAGACGCACTTGATACCGGAATCACGCTGGTTGATGATGGCATCGATAGCCAGCGCAGTTTTACCGGTCTGACGGTCGCCGATGATCAGTTCACGCTGACCACGACCGATTGGGATCATGGCGTCAACGGATTTATAACCGGTCTGTACCGGCTGATCGACGGACTGACGTTCGATTACGCCCGGTGCGATCGCTTCTACGGCGGAGAAACCGTCGTTTTCCAGCGGACCTTTACCATCAATTGGCGCGCCCAGGGTGTTAACCACACGGCCCAGCAGGCCGCGGCCAACCGGAACTTCCAGGATACGGCCAGTACATTTAACCTTCATGCCTTCGGCGAGGTCAGCATACGGACCCATCACCACGGCACCAACGGAGTCGCGCTCCAGGTTCAATGCGATAGCGTAACGGTTACCCGGCAGGGAGATCATCTCACCCTGCATACATTCGGCAAGGCCGTGGATGCGGATAACACCGTCACTTACAGAAACAATAGTACCTTCGTTATGAGCTTCACTCACAACATTGAACTGAGCAATGCGCTGCTTGATCAGTTCGCTGATTTCGGTGGAATTCAGTTGCATGCTCCAGTCCCCTTAAGACTGCAAGACGTCTGCAAGGCGATCAAGACGGCCGCGTACGCTGCCATCAATGACCATATCACCCGCACGGATGATAATACCTGCCATAACAGACTTATCGATTTTGCAATTCAGCTTAACTTTGCGTGACAGACGTTTTTCCATCGCGCTGACGATCCTGGCAAGCTGTTCATCACTCAGTTGGTTGGCAGATATTACTTCTACCTCTGCGATGGCCTCACTGGCCGCGCGCAGGTGAATGAATTGCTCAAGAACGTCCGGGAGCACTTTCAGACGATTGTTTTCCGCCATCACCTTAATCAGGTTCTGGCCGTTTTCGTCGAGTTGCTCACCGCAGATAGCGATAAACGCTTCTGAGAGCGTTTCCGGCGCCAAAGCACCGGAGAGAAGCTCTGCCATTTGGTCGTTTTTGGTCACTTCGGCGGCAAACGCCAGCATATCCTGCCAGCGTTCAACACTGTTGTGTTCGACGGCAAAGTCAAAAGCTGCTTTGGCGTAGGGGCGAGCTACCGTTACAAATTCAGACATCAGCCCCTCCCTCCTTACAGTTCAGCGACAAGTTTATCCACGATGTCGCTGTTAGCAGCTTCATCCACGGAACGTTCGATGATCTTCTCGGCGCCAGCAACAGCCAGGATAGCGACCTGCTTACGCAGCTCCTCACGTGCACGTTTACGCTCAGCATCAATTTCAGCCTGCGCTTGTGCAACGATTTTGGTGCGTTCCTGTTCTGCTTCAGCTTTAGCTTCGTCCAGAATCTGAGAGCGACGCTTGTTCGCCTGCTCAATGATTACCTGGGCTTCCGCTTTCGCTTTTTTCAGCTGGTCGGTCGCGTTGGCCTGTGCAAGGTCCAAATCTTTCTTAGCGCGTTCTGCAGAAGCTAAACCGTCAGAAATCTCTTTCTGGCGTTTTTCGATGGCAGCCATTAAAGGCGGCCATACGTACTTCATGCAGAACCATACGAAGATAACAAACGCGATGGCCTGGCCGAGGATTGTTGCGTTCATGTTCACAGCACAATACCTCTTTAATTAACTCTGTGGCTTAGGTTTCTAACAACTTACTACGCGACGGCGAACATCACGTACAGACCCAGACCTACAGCGATCATCGGGATAGCATCCACCAGACCCATAACGATAAAGAACTGAGTACGCAGCAGAGGAATCAGATCCGGTTGACGCGCTGCGCCTTCCAGGAATTTACCTCCGAGGATGCCGATACCGATCGCAGCACCGATTGCCGCCAGACCCATCATCACAGCGGCAGCCATGTACAGCAGATCCATATTCAGGTTTTCCATGACAGTCTCCAGTTTGTTTCAGTTAAAACGTAGTAGTGTTGGTAAAAATCAATGCTCTTCGGACGCCATCGACAGATAGACAATCGTCAGAACCATGAAGATGAAGGCTTGCAGCGTAATAATCAGGATGTGGAAAATGGCCCAAGGCACATTCAGAATCCACTGTGACCACCACGGCAACAGACCAGCAATCAGAATGAAAATCAGCTCACCGGCATACATGTTGCCGAACAGTCGCAGACCAAGAGAAACCGGTTTGGACAGCAGGCTTACCCCTTCAAGGATTAAGTTGACAGGAATGAACGCCCAGTGATTGAACGGCTGCATGGTCAGTTCTTTAACGAACCCACCTACGCCTTTCATTTTGATGCTGTAGAAAATGATCAGGATGAACACGCCAAGCGCCATCGACAGGGTGATGTTCACGTCGGCAGACGGAACCACGCGCAGTGCAGGCAGGCCGAGTATGTGCTCACCGATCCAAGGTAAGAAATCGATAGGCAAGAGGTCCATCAGGTTCATCAGGAAGACCCAGACGAACACGGTCAGCGCCAGCGGCGCGATAACCTTGCTCTTGCCATGGTACATGTCTTTGACGCTGCCATGGACGAAGCCGATGATCATTTCGATGAAGGTTTGGAATTTCCCTGGTACGCCGCTGGTCGCTTTCTTAGCAACGCTACGGAACATGGCAAGGAACAGCAGACCGAGAACCACCGAGAAGAACATGGAGTCAATGTTGAGCGTCCAGAAGGTGGCTGTGTGGTTGTGCGGATCCACCAGCGAGAATGTACGTAGGTCCAGCTGAAGGTTGTTCAGATGGTGTCCTATGTAATCCTGCGGCGTCATATTTTCTGAAGCCATGATGCCTTTACCCTTTGTTGTTAATTACAGCTGGCGCCAGAACTTGTACCACCAGCACCAAAACCCACGTCACGATCAGCGGCATAAATACCACTTTTAAAACAGCCAGCGCCATCGCCAGAAGGGCGAAGGTCAGCAACACCTTGAAGGCTTCACCGAAGGCGAAGGTCCAGGCCACACGGCCTTTTGCTGGTGTATGCGCCTGATGACGCCAGGCAAAAATCATAAACATCAGGTTTGGCAAAACCACTGCCAAACCGCCGCATAATGCGGAAATGCCCCAGAAGGGGTCTTTGAGGCTGAACAGCAGTCCACTTGCTATTACTGCCAGTAACTGAATAAACAGAAGCTTGCGAGCAACGTTTCGACTCAAGAGCGACACTGACATCACGTTTTTACTCCTGCTCCCTTTGAGGTATGTCGCGTGTCGTATAAAACGTCCTTTAAGACGAAGAGTCAAGCATCAAAAAGCGGACAAATTATACGGTGACGCCCCGTGAATTCAAACAATAAGTAGCAAAATAGTGAATAAATGTTTAATTATTTTCCAACGGACAACTTTCCGTGCATTTCAGCGTTCTGTGAGCGGTCATACAAAACTGCAAATAGTGAGTAAACACGGCAATTAAAGCGTGCATTAGATCACATAATAAACATTTCACGTGCCCTTTAATGAATCAAGGACATAAAACACTATTTTTCATGCTTTTGATATTCAAGATAAAAAGTGAGGACATTATCTAAAACAACCCCACATACAATAAAAACCTTTTATTGACATTTATAATAAAAATTTAACATCACTATGCTGTTTATCCGTGTCGATTTTTAGCACACTGATATTTTCAAAGTTGACTATTTTGTCAGTGAATCACTTACGCTAAGTTAACTGCAAGAAAAGCCATAGTAAAAACATGGTTAAATGCAGCCCGATAATATCGGAAGGTGACCTTTATTTTTGTAACATCCGCAGGCCACATTTTTTCCACATTTTTTGATAAAAACTAACGCGATTTTGGCGTGATCACCACCAGGTGCCGCTCCCCTTCCAACTGAGGAACATGCAGCTCAATCACCTCGGCAATGGCATATCCTTCCGGCAGATTTTCCATTTCTTCTTTTTGCGCTAACCCTTTGAGCGCATAGAAGTGACCGTTCGCCGCCGGCAGATGATGGCACCAGCTCACCATATCATTGAGCGACGCGAAGGCGCGACTAATGACCCCATCAAACGGCGGTTCGGCAGGGAAGGCTTCCACGCGACTTTGCACCGGAGTAATGTTCTCCAGATTCAGTTCATGCTGCACCTGACGCAGGAAGCGCACGCGCTTGCCGAGACTGTCGAGCAGGGTGAAATGCGACTCCGGACGCACGATGGCCAATGGAACACCAGGGAGTCCCGGTCCGGTCCCGACATCGATAAAGCGCGACCCCTGCAGATAAGGCGCCACGATGATGCTGTCGAGGATATGACGCACCAGCATCTCATTCGGATCGCGAACGGAAGTCAAATTATAGGCTTTGTTCCACTTATCGAGCAGCCCGACATAAGCCACCAGCTGGTTTTTCTGGTGATCGGTGAGCGAAATACCCGCTTCATCCAGCAGACGAGAAAGTTTGTTGAGCACGGTCAGTACCTTCAAAAAATAATGAGCCCGGAGGCGCTAACGCTTACCGGGCTATGAATGATAAAGGCGAACGCTGATTATGCAACTGCGAAATCAGCGCTGGCAGGTGGCCGCAATCAGGCGCTGCGGCGCAGCATCCCCTGCTTTTTCAGCCAGACCAGCAAAATAGAGATCGCCGCCGGCGTGATCCCGGAAATACGTGACGCCTGCCCTATCGACGACGGCTTATGGTCGTTCAGTTTGGCGATCACTTCGTTAGACAGCCCGGTGACCTGGCGGTAATCGAGCGTCGCCGGCAGTACGGTATTCTCATTGCGCTGCTGTTTCTCAATCTCATCCTGCTGGCGAGCGATGTAGCCTTCATACTTCACCTGGATCTCTACCTGCTCGGCCGCTTGTTGATCCTGCAGGCCTGGCGCAAACGGAGAAAGCTGTACCAGCTGTTCGTAGGTCATTTCCGGACGACGCAGCAGATCTTCACCACTCGCTTCACGTGACAACGGCGCGGTCAGGTGAGCGTTCACTTCGGCAGCGCTCTCTGCCTGCGGGTTCACCCAGGTCGATTTCAGACGCTGGCGTTCACGTTCAATGCTTTCCAGCTTCTCGTTGTACCGCGCCCAGCGTTCATCGTCCACCAGACCCAGTTCGCGCCCCTGTTCGGTCAGGCGCAGGTCGGCGTTATCTTCGCGCAGCATCAGACGATATTCGGCACGGGAGGTAAACATGCGGTACGGTTCTTTGGTACCCAAGGTGCACAGGTCATCCACCAGCACGCCGAGATAAGCCTGATCGCGACGCGGCGCCCAGCCCTCTTTTTCCGCAGAGAAGCGGGCGGCGTTAAGACCGGCCAGCAGACCCTGAGCAGCGGCTTCTTCATAACCGGTGGTACCGTTGATCTGTCCGGCAAAGAACAGACCCTGAATGAATTTGCTCTCAAGCGTTGGCTTCAGATCGCGTGGGTCGAAGAAATCGTACTCAATGGCGTAGCCGGGACGGACGATCCGCGCGTTCTCCATCCCCTGCATTGAGCGGACGATTTGCATTTGCACATCAAACGGCAGGCTGGTGGAGATGCCGTTCGGATAAATTTCGTTTGAGGTCAGGCCTTCCGGTTCAAGGAAGATCTGATGCTGATTGCGATCGGCAAAGCGCATGACTTTGTCTTCGATCGACGGACAATAGCGTGGTCCGATCCCTTCGATCACCCCAGCGTACATTGGGCTGCGATCGAGGTTATTGCGGATCACGTCATGGGTTTTCTCGTTGGTGTGGGTGATATAGCACGGCACCTGGCGCGGATGCTGATCCGCGGATCCCATGAACGAGAAGACCGGCATTGGGTTATCACCGTGCTGTTGCGCCAGCACGCTGAAATCGATGGTACGGGCGTCAATACGCGGTGGGGTTCCGGTTTTCAGGCGGCTTACACGCAGCGGCAGCTCACGCAGACGACGAGACAGTGGAATTGACGGCGGATCGCCGGCACGCCCGCCGCTGTAGTTGTCCAGACCAATATGGATTTTGCCATCGAGGAAGGTCCCGACGGTCAGCACCACCGCTTTGGCACGGAATTTGAGGCCCATCTGAGTGACGGCGCCCACGACGCGATCGTTTTCCACAATCAGATCTTCCACCGCCTGCTGGAAGATCATCAGGTTCGGCTGGTTCTCCAGCGCGGTGCGTACCGCCTGACGATACAGCACGCGGTCTGCCTGGGCACGAGTGGCACGTACCGCGGGCCCTTTGCTGGCGTTTAGTATCCTAAACTGAATACCCGCCTGATCGATCGCGGTTGCCATCAATCCGCCGAGTGCGTCCACTTCTTTTACCAGGTGTCCTTTCCCAATGCCGCCAATCGCCGGGTTGCAGCTCATCTGCCCCAGCGTGTCGATATTGTGTGTCAAAAGCAGGGTTTGTTGGCCCATTCGCGCTGCGGCCATCGCGGCCTCAGTGCCTGCATGACCCCCGCCAATGATAATGACGTCAAAAGGATCCTGATAAAACATGGTGATCTGCCTCGCATAACGCGGTTTGAAAATGGATTGAAGCCCGGGCCGTGGATTCTACTCGGCTTTGCTCTTTTGAGAAAGACTCCGGGATCCTGAGTATTAAAAAGAAGATCTTTATATAGAGATCTGTTCTATTGTGATCTCTTATTAGGATCGACTCTCTTTGTGGATAAGTCGGATCCGCGAAGTAAGATCAAATGCTTAAGAAGGATCACTATCTGTGAATGATCGGTGATCCTGGTCCGTATAAGCTGAGATCAAAATGAAGGGTTATACACAGCACAAAAACCATACGACGGTTATTCTTTGGATAACTACCGGTTGATCCAAGCTTTTAAGCATGGTTATCCACAGAAGATCCGACGATCTTTACAATTCTCAGAGCAAATTTTTCCAGGATCCCAGCCAGATTTCCGCTGGATCCTCCGGAATTTCATGTTCCAGTACGTTAATTTTCAGCGTTTCGCCAATCTGTTTTGCGCCGCTGGCCTTCAATGCTGCTTCTAATTTATCGATCGCGCCGCAGAAGGTGTCGTATTCGCGGCTGCCGATCCCGATGGCGCCAAAGCGCACGGCGGAAAGATCGGCCTTCTGCTCCAGCAATGCGTCATAGAAGGGAACCAGGTTGTCGGGAATGTCGCCGGCGCCATGCGTTGAAGAGATAACTAACCAGATCCCTTCCGCCTGCAGATCGTCAACCAGCGGACCGTGCTGGATTTCAGTGCTGTAGCCGGCTTCTTCCAGCTTTTCCGCCAGATGCTCTGCTACATATTCCGCACTGCCCAAGGTGCTGCCGCTGATAAGTGTAATGTCTGCCATGATCGCCGATCGCCCGCTCAACTGTTCAGAGTGGCGTATTGTACGCTGTGAGCGAGCTGGGATCTACCTGTGGAAAAATGTGGGATTAAAAAAAGCGATCAGGGCTTGATGGTACGCATGATAGGGTTCTGCAGCACGATCAGAGTCTCGGTGGACTGAATTTCATCAATTGTTTGGATCTTGTTGATAAGTACCTGCTGCAGGGCATCGATGGATTTACACATCACCTTAATAAAGATGCTGTAGTGGCCGGTGGTGTAATAAGCCTCGGTGACCTCCTCCAGGCTTTCCAGGCGAGCAAGGGCGGAAGGGTAGTCCTTGGCGCTCTTGAGAATAATGCCGATAAAGCAGCCGACATCATAGCCCAGTTGCTTGGGGCTAACGTCAATGCGCGCTCCGGTAATGATGCCCGCCTGCTTCATCTTCTCAACACGTACGTGAATGGTGCCTGGGCTGACGCTGAACTGTTTGGCCAGTTCGGCGTAGGCGGTACGAGCGTTGGCCATCAGTGCATCGAGAATGCCGCGGTCCAGATTGTCGATCTGATAATTTTCCATATCTTTTTCTTATGAAGTTTGAGGGTTCTTACTATTTTAGCGTCATATTTTGATGAATTAAAAGTTGATGAGGCTTTTTATTGATTGATTATTGTATTACTGGCCTGTTTTGTTGCTTAATCAATGGCAACAGGACGCAGGAGTCATAAAAAATGAAAACCGCATACATCGCAAAACAACGCCAGATTAGTTTCGTTAAATCCCATTTTTCCCGTCAGCTGGAAGAGAAGCTTGGCCTGATTGAAGTCCAGGCGCCGATCTTAAGCCGCGTAGGAGATGGGACACAGGACAACTTGTCCGGCTGCGAGAAAGCGGTTCAGGTAAAAGTGAAAACACTGCCCGACGCCCAGTTCGAAGTGGTTCATTCGCTGGCGAAGTGGAAGCGTCAAACCCTGGGACAACACGACTTCAGCGCGGGCGAAGGGCTGTACACGCACATGAAGGCCCTTCGCCCCGATGAAGACCGTCTGACGCCTATCCATTCTGTCTATGTCGACCAGTGGGACTGGGAGCGCGTGATGGGGGATGAAGAGCGTCACGTCGGCACCCTGAAGGCAACCGTCGAGGCGATCTACGCCGGGATCAAAGCTACCGAGCTGGCGGTCAGCCAGGAATTTGGCCTGAAGCCGTTTCTGCCGGAACAGATCCATTTTGTTCACAGCCAGGAGCTGCTGAGCCGCTATCCCGATCTTGATGCCAAGGGCCGTGAGCGAGCCATTGCCAAAGAGTTGGGGGCCGTCTTCTTAATTGGTATCGGCGGCAAACTGTCTGACGGTAAGCGCCACGACGTGCGTGCGCCGGATTATGATGACTGGAGCACAGAGGTTTCTGAAGGCTTTGCCGGTCTGAACGGCGATATCCTGGTATGGAACCCGGTGCTGGAAGATGCTTTCGAGATCTCCTCAATGGGGATCCGCGTTGACGCTGAAGCGCTGAAGCGCCAGCTGGCCGTGACCGGCGATGAAGATCGCCTACAGCTTGAATGGCACCAGGCGCTGCTGCGCGGCGAGATGCCGCAGACTATCGGCGGCGGCATTGGTCAGTCTCGTCTGACGATGCTGCTGCTGCAGCTTGACCATATCGGCCAGGTGCAGTGCGGCGTATGGCCGGCGCAGGTTCGCGAAAGCGTTTCCGCGCTGCTGTAATGAATTAGCGCCGCCAGCGTCGCAGCAGGCGGCTACGCAGCCCGGTATCAAAGCGCCAGATATGATCGAAGATGCGCATGATGCCGGGTTTGCCGTGTACTGACATCGCCACCGCGTGAAAACGGTGCTGGTGCTTACGCTGTAGTTCCCCCACCTGAGCAATCACCTCATCCGGCAACCGCTGGGCGATAAAGTCAGAGATCACGACGGCATCCGCATCCACCCACTGGGGGTTTTGCAGACGTTCAATGATGGCGCGAAAACAGCTGGCCAGATCGGTACCGCCGCGAAAGCGCTGGCTTAAAAAGCGGATCGCCTGCTCCAGCCCGCGCTCGCTGGTCAGTTCGTAATGCACCACTTCGCTGGAGAACAGCATAATAAAGCAGCGACGGTTATCGGCCAGCGCGACGCGCATCAGGGCCAGACAAAAGGCCTTAGCGCACTGCTCGTTAAAACCGCCCATCGACCCTGACGTATCGACGCAGACAATAAAGGGCCCGCGCGGCTGTTCATCAAAATCCTGCCGTGTTACCGGGCGTTCGGTGATTTTCTCACGCCAGGCGTCGCCATGCAGCCGGTAGGTGAGCAGCTGTTTCTCCACCAGCTTGCGATAAAATTCAAACTCCAGCTCCGTGATGCCGAGTGTCGCCAGCTCCGGCGGCAGCAGGCGAAGAATGTCGTCACTCTGCTGGAGGCCGTCGACTTGCTCCGGCACTGTCGCTGGCTCGCGCACCAGGCTGCGAAAGGTTTCCATCGGGGCGTCTTTCTTCGGCACGGATTTCGCTTCCCGCGAACGTCCGAGCTGTTCCGCCAGCTGCAGTAGCTCCGGTTGCTGGTTGAGAAAATCGCCATAGCGCACGATCAGCTGATAGTCGCCGCGTTTGAGTTCGCCAGCGCTCATATCCCACAGACGCCCGGCGGCAGTGTCATTTTCCGCCAGTACCGGATCGAGCTGACCGCTGAGCGTCATTCGTTCCTGGACCTCGCTGAGTAACTGATCGCGTTCTTCATCCAGCAGCTGCTGGTTAAGGCTGGTGGCTTGCACCACCAGGCTCAGGCGCCAGCGCTGTAAAAACAGCGTATGCAGCGCTGGGGTAAAGGTGGCATTGTCATCCACCAGCTTCTGCGCCTGAGCGGCAAAAGGAGACTGTAGCTGGTGCAGTTTGCCGAGGATCTGCGGGAGCTGGACAATAAACTGCGAGGTAGAGAGTAGCTGAGCCTGCTGATAGGTTTGCACTTCGGCGTCCAGATCCGGCGGGACGTTAACTTCTTTCAAACGGGCGCGAACGGCTTCACGCCAGCGCGGAATATCCGCCGCGATGATGTTTTTCAGGCGGGGAAATTTTTCAAAGAACACTGCCAGCTGAGGAGAGGCCAGCAGCGCCAGCAGCATCTCCTCGATCATTCCCTCTTCGCTGACTGCCAGCATGACATTCAGCATATCGAGCGTCATGGCTGCTTCGCCTGTTTAATCTGCGCGCCGACGTCCTGCAGGCTGGCTTCGATTCTTCCCAGCCACTCGACCGGGATAAACAGACATTTTTGCTGCTCGCTGAAGCGGTTGTGTTGCTGGTGCCACTCATCATCGAGCGCCTCCAGCTGTTGGCGAATTTCTGCCGGCATGTTCTCCTGCGATGCGCTACCGGGCAGCGCGAGGCGTGAGCCCTGCAGGCTGACGTCGCGGACGACCAGGTGCTGGCTGGTGTCGACATCCATATTGAGCAGTTGGGCAAAGCCGATCCCGTTGAGCTTACCGCGGATCTCACCGCCTTTTTCCAGCCAGTTGGCTAACGCCTCGCGTTCAAAAGTAATGTGGATCACTTCCATATCGTGAAGTTTGAGCGGCTGCTGCAGCAGCAGCGTCAGGGTGGCCCCCTGGATCTCCACCGGCAGTTCATAGTGCGGTTTGCGGCTAAACATCCCGCCAAGGCGGGTGACCTTCAGCGCCGTTTTATCGCTTTGCTGCTGTTGGATCTGAATGCGTCGCTGGACAATGGCCCCCAGCCGCGTCAACATCGCCTGCTGTTGCCAGGCGTGACAGGTCATTAGCGTTTCCAGCTGCTGCGACATCAGGTTCATGCTCTCGACGTTGTGCCACAGACAATCTTTCAGCAGGATCAGATCTATCGGCGCGATGCTGTCGCGCCCGCTGAAGAAGGCGCTGGCCTGCAGCAGGCGAATGGCCTTTTTCCAACGGCGATCCGAGACGTACGGCGCATTTGGTAGAGCATCCAGCTGCTGGCGGAGCTGGAATATCAGCTCAAACACCGCGTCTGGCAGTTTGATATTGCCGATCTGCTGCTGCCATTGGGTAAACTCTTCGTCGCTAACCTGCAGCGCGCTGGGCACTGGATTGATGTTTTCATCCTGCTGGCTGAGCAGCATTGAACGGAAATTACCTTTATCCTGCACTTTATCAAGCCACAGACGGATCAGCATTCGGTCATACAGCGCTTCCAGACTGCTGTCGGCTTCGGGGAGTTCGTTCGACGCGGCCACCAGCAGGCGCATCGGGATTTTCTCTTCGTGCGCGCCATTGCGGAAGTGACGTTCGTTAATCGCCGTCAGCAGGGTGTTGAGGATGGCCGGACCCGCTTTCCATATTTCATCGAGAAACACGATTTCTGCTTCCGGCAGGTAGCCGGCGGTTAAACGTTCGTAACGGCCTTCATCTTTCAGCGCCTGAATGGACAGTGGCCCAAAAACCTCTTCCGGGGTGGAGAAGCGGGTCATCAGGTATTCAAAAGCGCGCGCCTGCTGGAAGGCGAACTTGAGGCGGCGGGCAATCAGGCTTTTGGCGATCCCCGGTGGGCCGAGCAAAAAAACGCTCTCACCGCTGAGCGCCGCCAGCAGGCAGAGGCGTATTGCGTGGCTGCGTTCAAAGAGTCCTTTTTCGAGTGCCGCGCTGAGCCGGGAAATTCTTTCAGCCAGTAAATGTGTTTGAGCCATAATTGAGTTGCGTGCTTTGTCATGTATCGTTATTGGGTCGAGTATAGATGTTAGAGCAGGGGCGGTAATAGCCTGAAGAATCGATTTATTTTTTTTGAGCCAGGTTAATATGGTGTCTGTTAGGGGTACGATTTCGCAAATAATCGTGCATACTGTGCGCTTTTTGTGGGCCAAGGGACTAGGCACACATTTGTTTTATAAACGAAAAGACTAGTCTATGAGCACTGATAATAAACAATCGTTGCCGGCATTAACGTTGGCGGCCATCGGCGTGGTGTACGGCGATATCGGTACCAGTCCACTGTATACCTTGCGCGAATGCCTGTCAGGTCAGTTCGGCTTTGGCGTTGAGCGCGATGCCGTGTTTGGCTTTTTGTCGCTGATTTTCTGGCTGTTAATCTTTACCGTATCGATTAAATACATCACCTTCGTAATGCGGGCGGATAACGCCGGGGAAGGGGGGATCTTAACGCTGATGTCGCTGGCCGGACGTAATACCTCGGCCCGAATGACCTCCGTACTGGTGATCCTCGGCCTGATCGGCGGTAGCTTCTTCTATGGCGAAGTGGTGATTACGCCGGCGATTTCCGTTATGTCGGCGATAGAGGGGCTAGAAATTATCGCTCCGCAGCTTGATACCTGGATTGTCCCTATTTCCATTATCGTGCTGACCCTGCTGTTTGTGATCCAGAAGCACGGGACCGGAATGGTCGGCAAGCTGTTTGCGCCGATTATGCTGATTTGGTTCCTGTTGCTGGCAGTGCTTGGCGCGCGCAGCATCCTCGATAACCCGGAAGTTCTGCAGGCGCTAAACCCCTACTGGGCGGTGCACTTTTTCCTGCAGTACAAAACGGTTTCCTTTATTGCGCTCGGTGCGGTGGTGCTGTCGATTACCGGGGTGGAAGCGCTGTACGCCGATATGGGGCACTTTGGCAAACTGCCGATCCGCGTGGCCTGGTTCTCCGTCGTGCTGCCCTCGCTGGTGCTGAACTACTTTGGCCAGGGCGCGCTGCTGCTGAAGCACCCGGAAGCGATTAAAAACCCGTTCTTCCTGCTGGCGCCGGAGTGGGCGCTGATCCCGATGTTGATTATCTCCACTCTCGCGACGGTTATCGCCTCGCAGGCGGTGATCTCCGGGGTCTTCTCCCTGACCCGTCAGGCAGTGCGTCTGGGCTATCTGTCGCCGATGCGCATTATCCACACCTCGGAAATGGAGTCCGGGCAGATTTACATCCCGTTCATTAACTGGCTGCTGTACGTTTCTGTGGTTATCGTCATTGTCAGCTTTGAGCACTCTTCTAATCTGGCGGCGGCGTACGGTATCGCGGTAACGGGCACCATGGTGCTGACCTCCATTCTGTCGGCAACGGTGGCGCGCAAAAACTGGCACTGGAATAAGCTGTTTGTCGGCCTGATGCTGGTGGCCTTCCTGTGTATCGATATTCCGCTGTTCTCGGCGAACCTCGATAAGATTGTCTCCGGTGGCTGGCTACCGTTGTCTCTGGGGCTGGTGATGTTTACGGTGATGACCACCTGGAAGAGCGAGCGTTTCCGCCTGCTGCGCCGGATGCACGAGCACGGTAACTCGCTGGAAGCGATGATCTCTTCGCTGGAGAAGTCACCGCCGGTGCGTGTGCCGGGTACCGCGGTGTATATGTCCCGCGCCCTGAACGTGATCCCGTTTGCCCTGCTGCATAACCTGAAGCACAACAAGGTGCTGCATGAGCGAGTGATCCTTCTGACCTTGCGCACCGAAGACGCGCCTTACGTGCATAACGTTCGCCGGGTGCAGATTGAGCAGTTGTCGCCGTCGTTCTGGCGGGTGGTGGCCAGCTACGGCTGGCGGGAAACGCCAAACGTTGAAGAAGTATTCCATCGCTGTGGCCTGGAAGGACTCAGCTGCCGGATGATGGAGACCTCGTTCTTTATGTCGCATGAGTCGCTGATTATCGGCAAACGACCGTGGTATCTGCGTCTGCGCGGCAAGCTTTATCTGCTGCTGCAGCGTAACGCCCTGCGCGCGCCGGATCAGTTTGAAATCCCGCCAAACCGGGTTATCGAGCTCGGTACCCAGGTCGAAATATGATGTAAAAAAAGCCCTTCCATTGCGAAGGGCTTTTTGTTTCTCACTCCGGCTGTAACGTCCTGTCTATGCTTCGCGAAACGTTTCGATGGCGATCACATTTCTCTTCTCTGATGATGGTTTTCTGCTCACACATTGATAATAATTATTTTAGCGAAACGTTTCGCTAGTGGAGCAAAAGAGAAAAAATGAAAAAAGGCACCGTACTTAACGCTGATATTTCCGCGGTCATTTCCCGCCTGGGCCACACCGATACGCTGGTGGTCTGCGATGCCGGATTACCGGTTCCCCGCAGCAGCACGCGCATTGATATGGCGCTGACGCAGGGCGTACCTTCATTTATGCAGGTGCTGGAAGTGGTGACGACGGAAATGCAGGTTGAAGCGGCTGTTATCGCGGAAGAGATTAAAACCCATAATCCGCAGCTCCACGCGACGTTGCTCACTCACCTTGAGCAGCTGCAGCAGCACCAGGGAAATACCATTGAAATTCGTTACACCAGTCATGAGCAGTTCAAAAAACAAACCGCAGACAGTCAGGCGGTAATTCGCAGCGGGGAGTGTTCCCCGTTTGCGAATATCATTCTCTGTGCCGGCGTCACGTTCTGAGGTCGCCGTCATGGAAGCCTTATTGCAACTGAAAGGGATCGACAAAGCGTTCCCTGGCGTCAAGGCGCTCTCCGGCGCGGCGCTGAATGTCTATGCCGGTCGGGTGATGGCGCTGGTAGGGGAAAATGGCGCCGGCAAGTCCACTATGATGAAGGTGCTGACCGGGATCTACACCCGTGATGCCGGCTCTTTGCTGTGGTTAGGCAAAGAGACGACCTTTAACGGCCCAAAATCCTCCCAGGAAGCCGGGATCGGCATCATCCACCAGGAACTGAACCTGATCCCGCAATTAACGATTGCCGAGAACATCTTCCTTGGCCGCGAGTTCGTTAACCGCTTCGGCAAAATCGACTGGAAGCAGATGTATACCGAAGCCGACAAGCTGCTGGCAAAGCTGAATCTCCGCTTTAACAGCCAGAAGCTGGTGGGCGATCTGTCGATTGGCGATCAGCAAATGGTGGAGATCGCCAAAGTGCTGAGCTTCGAGTCAAAGGTCATCATTATGGATGAACCGACCGATGCGCTGACCGATACCGAAACCGAATCGCTGTTCCGCGTCATCCGCGAACTGAAGTCACAGGGGCGCGGCATTGTCTATATCTCCCACCGTATGAAAGAGATCTTCGAGATTTGCGACGATGTCACCGTCTTTCGCGACGGGCAGTTTATCGCCGAGCGCGAAGTGGCTTCTCTGGATGAAGACCGTCTGATCGAGATGATGGTTGGCCGCAAGCTGGAGGAACAGTACCCGCATCTTGATAAAACGCCGGGTGCGGTACGCTTGAAAGTCGACAATCTCTGCGGCCCGGGCGTGGAAAATGTGACCTTTACCCTGCGCCAGGGAGAAATCCTGGGTGTTGCCGGGCTGATGGGCGCCGGACGGACCGAACTGATGAAAGTGCTGTACGGCGCGCTGCCGCGCAGCAGCGGCTCCGTGACGCTGGATGGCCATGAAGTGGTGACTCGTTCGCCGCAGGACGGTCTGGCGAACGGCATTGTCTATATCTCCGAAGATCGTAAGCGCGATGGCCTGGTTCTCGGGATGTCGGTAAAAGAAAACATGTCCTTGACTGCGTTGCGCTACTTCAGCCGGGCGGGTGGCAGCCTCAAACATAAAGATGAACAGCAGGCGGTCAGTGATTTCATTCGGCTGTTTAACGTAAAAACGCCGTCCATGGAGCAGGCGATCGGCCTGCTTTCCGGCGGCAACCAGCAAAAGGTCGCCATTGCCCGCGGGCTGATGACCCGGCCGAAGGTGCTGATCCTTGATGAACCGACCCGCGGCGTCGACGTCGGGGCGAAGAAAGAGATCTACCAGCTCATCAATCAGTTCAAAGCCGATGGCCTGAGCATCATTCTGGTCTCCTCTGAGATGCCGGAGGTGTTGGGCATGAGCGATCGCATCATTGTGATGCATGAAGGGCATCTCGGCGGTGAATTCACACGCGAGCAGGCCACCCAGGAAGTATTGATGGCTGCCGCTGTGGGCAAGCTTAACCGTGTGAATCAGGAGTAAGAAAGATGACAACCCAGGCTGTTACTGGTCGCCGTTATTTCACGAAAGCGTGGCTGATGGAGCAAAAATCGCTGATTGCCCTGCTGGTGCTGATCGCGGTGGTATCGACCATGAGCCCCAACTTTTTTACCGTCAATAACCTGTTCAATATCCTGCAACAGACCTCCGTTAACGCCATCATGGCGGTAGGGATGACGCTGGTCATACTGACCTCGGGGATCGACCTGTCCGTCGGCTCCCTTCTGGCGCTCACCGGTGCGGTGGCGGCGTCGATTGTTGGCATTGAGGTTAATGCGCTGGTGGCGGTCGCTGCCGCCCTCGCATTAGGTGCCGCGATCGGCGCAGTCACCGGGGTGATTGTGGCGAAAGGCCGCGTGCAGGCCTTCATCGCCACCCTGGTGATGATGCTGCTGCTGCGCGGTGTGACCATGGTGTATACCAACGGCAGCCCGATCAATACCGGCTTTAGCGATAACGCCGATCTGTTCGGCTGGTTTGGCATCGGGCGTCCGCTGGGGATCCCGACGCCGGTATGGATCATGGCGATTGTCTTCCTGGCGGCCTGGTACATGCTGCACCATACTCGCCTGGGCCGTTATATTTACGCTCTGGGCGGTAATGAAGCGGCGACGCGTTTGTCCGGGATTAGCGTCAATAAAGTCAAAATTATCGTCTACGCCTTGTGCGGGATGTTGGCGTCGCTGGCTGGGATCATCGAAGTGGCGCGTCTCTCCTCCGCGCAGCCGACGGCGGGGACGGGCTATGAGCTGGACGCCATTGCGGCGGTGGTGCTCGGCGGCACCAGCCTCGCGGGCGGTAAAGGACGCATTGTCGGCACGCTGATTGGCGCGCTGATCCTTGGCTTCCTGAATAATGGTCTTAATCTTTTAGGCGTTTCTTCCTATTACCAGATGATCGTTAAAGCGGTGGTGATTTTGCTGGCGGTACTGGTAGATAACAAAAAGCAGTAACTGAGAACTCTACAGGACATCTTAACTATGAATATGAAAAAACTGGCGACCCTGGTCTCTGCTGTTGCGCTAAGTGCGACCGTCAGCGCGAACGCGATGGCCAAAGACACCATCGCTCTGGTTATCTCTACCCTGAATAACCCGTTCTTCGTGTCGCTGAAAGACGGCGCGCAAAAAGAAGCTGACAAGCTGGGCTACAACCTGGTGGTGCTGGACTCCCAGAACAACCCGGCGAAAGAGCTGGCGAACGTCCAGGATTTGACGGTGCGCGGCGCCAAGCTGCTGCTGATCAACCCCACCGACTCTGATGCCGTCGGCAACGCCGTGAAGATGGCAAACCAGGCGAAAATCCCGGTCATCACCCTTGACCGTCAGGCCACAAAAGGTGATGTCGTGAGCCACATTGCGTCTGACAACGTGCAGGGCGGAAAAATGGCTGGCGATTACATCGCGAAAAAAGTGGGTGAAAGTGCGAAAGTCATTGAGCTGCAGGGCATTGCCGGAACTTCTGCGGCGCGCGAGCGCGGCGAAGGCTTTAAACAAGCTGTGGCGGCGCACAAGTTCAATGTCCTGGCCAGCCAGCCGGCTGATTTCGACCGTACCAAAGGGCTGAACGTGATGCAGAACCTGCTGACCGCACACCCTGACGTGCAGGCGGTGTTCGCGCAAAATGATGAAATGGCGCTCGGCGCTCTGCGTGCGCTGCAGACTGCAGGCAAATCCGATGTGATGGTGGTTGGATTTGACGGCACTCCGGATGGCGAAAAAGCAGTAAACAGTGGCAAACTGGCGGCGACCGTCGCACAGTTGCCGGAGCAGATCGGCGCGAAAGGCGTTGAGACGGCTGATAAGGTACTGAAGGGCGAAAAAGTGGAAGCTAACTACCCGGTTGAGCTGAAGCTGGTCGTTAAGCAGTAATATGCGATTCGGACTGGCAACGGTCCGAGGGACAATATAAAAAAAGAAAAGCAGGGCATGCGCCACCGGATCCCGGTGGCGCGCTTTCCCGGGAACAGAAATGATGAAAACTGCAGGCAAACTTGTCGTCCTTGGCAGCATCAATGCCGATCACATTCTTAACCTTGACACTTTCCCGACGCCGGGTGAGACCGTCACCGGCAACCACTATCAGGTGGCGTTCGGTGGTAAAGGGGCTAACCAGGCGGTGGCCGCCGGGCGCAGCGGAGCGGATATAGCGTTTATCGCCTGCACCGGCGATGACGATATCGGTGAACGCATCCGTCGTCAGTTGGCGAGCGACAAAATCGACGTGGCGCCCGTGCGCGCGGTCGCCGGGGAAGCGACCGGCGTGGCGTTAATCTTCGTTAACGCCGAAGGTGAGAATGTCATCGGTATTCATGCCGGCGCCAATGCGGCGCTTTCCGTCTCCCAGGTTGAGGCCGAAAAAGAACGTATCGCCAGCGCACAGGCACTGTTAATGCAGCTGGAGACGCCTCTGGAGAGCGTGCTGGCGGCGGCGAGAATCGCTCATCACCATCAGACTACCGTGGTGCTGAACCCCGCGCCAGCGCGTGAGCTCTCAGATGAGTTGCTGGCGCTGGTGGATATCATTACCCCCAACGAAACCGAAGCGGAAAAGCTGACGGGTATTCGCGTTGAGAGCGACGAGGATGCGGCAAAAGCCGCCGACGTGCTGCATGCCAAAGGCATTGGTACGGTGATGATCACCCTCGGCAGCCGCGGCGTCTGGCTCAGTGCCGAAGGCGAAAGTCGTCGGATCCCGGGCTTTCGTGTGCAGGCCATTGATACTATCGCGGCCGGTGATACCTTTAACGGTGCGCTGGTAACCGCGTTGCTGGAAGGGACTTCCCTGCCAGAAGCGATCCGCTTTGCGCATGCCGCGGCGGCGATCGCCGTGACCCGCAAAGGCGCACAGCCGTCCGTGCCGTGGCGCACAGAGATTGATGAATTTTTAGCGCAACAGGGGTAATGCTTGGCTACGATGAAAGATGTGGCCCGCATCGCGGGCGTTTCCACATCGACGGTGTCACACGTCATCAATAAGGACCGTTTTGTCAGCGAGGCGATTACCGCCAAAGTAGACGCTGCGATCAAAAGCCTCAACTACGCGCCCTCTGCGCTGGCGCGTAGCCTCAAGCTTAATCAAACCCGCACCATCGGCATGCTCATCACCGCCAGTACCAATCCGTTTTATTCGGAGCTGGTGAGGGGCGTGGAGCGCAGCTGTTTTGAGCGGGGTTATAGCCTCGTACTCTGTAATACGGAAGGTGATGAGCAGCGAATGAATCGTAATCTGGAGACGCTAATGCAAAAACGCGTCGATGGACTACTGCTGCTGTGCACGGAGACCCATCAGCCTTCTCCGGAAATTATGCAGCGCTATCCGTCGGTACCGACGGTCATGATGGACTGGGCTCCCTTTGATGGCGATAGCGATCTGATTCAGGATAACTCGCTGCTTGGCGGCGATATGGCGACCCAGTATCTGATTGACCAGGGGCATTCGCGCATTGCCTGTATTGCCGGCCCGCTGGATAAAACCCCGGCGCGTCTGCGTCTTGAAGGTTACCATGCTGCGATGGCGCGCTGCGGCCTGCCGGTTGCCGACGGATACGTGGTGACCAGTGATTTTGAGTTTGGCGGCGGGTTTAGCGCGATGCAGCAGCTGCTGGTTTTGCCGCAGCGGCCGCAGGCGGTATTTGTCGGCAACGATGCCATGGCGGTTGGCGCTTATCAGGCCTTGTACCAGGCCGGTTTGCAGATCCCGCAGGACATGGCGCTGGTGGGCTACGATGATATTGAGCTGGCACGCTATATGACGCCGCCGTTGACCACCATTCACCAGCCAAAAGATGAGCTGGGAGAACTGGCCATCGATGTGCTGATCCATCGAATGGCCGATCCGCAGCAAAAACAGCAGCGCGTTCAGTTAACGCCGGAGCTGGTGGTTCGCGGCTCCGCTTAGCGTTTGTGCCGCTCGCTAATCAGATTACGGCCATCCTTCGCTCTTAACAGCATAAACATCAACGCCGACACGATGGTGATCACGCCCATGGTTATAAAGGTATAGTGAAACTGCTGTACCGTGCTGGCATTGTCAAAACCTTCATAGAAGCGCAGCACCGCAGCGCTGATGGCCACCCCGAGACTGATTGAAAGCTGCTGGGTCACCGCCAGCAGGCTGTTACCGCTGCTGGCATTGTCATCCGTCAGGTCGGCCAGCGTAATGGTATTCATCGAGGTGAACTGCGTGGACATCGCCATCCCCAGCACAAACAGTGGCAGAAGAAGCATCCACAGCGGCATCTCTGGCGACTGCAGCGAGAACTGGGCAATCATGAGGCCAATAAATACCGTGATCCCCACCAGGGTCTTACGATAGCCAAACCAGCGCAGCACCTGGGTAACGGTAGATTTCGCAATAATGGAGCCGATAGCGGTAGGGGCAATCATACAGCCGGCGATAATGGCCGGATAGCCGAAGCCAACCTGCAGCATCAGCGGCATCAGAAACGGCACACAGCCGGTACCTAAACGCGTGGCAAGGTTGCCAGCAATGCCGACTGAGAAAGTATGCGTCTTAAATAAAGAGAGCGAGATAAGCGGCGCAGGATGGCGGCGCGCGTGGCGAACATAGGCCACGAGCAGTAACAGACTGACGGCAATCACGGCCAGCGCCAGCCATGTCGCCACGATTTTTTCTCCAAACAGTTCAATACCGCTGGAAAACAGTACCAGGCTTAAGCCAAATAACAGAAAACCGGTTATATCGAAGCGCCTGCGCGGCGTCGTGAAATTTGGCATGAATTTGCGGGCATAGAGAATACCGATGATGCCGATGGGAATGTTTATCAGGAAAATCCAATGCCAGCTGGCCCAGGTGACAAACACCCCGCCGAGCACGGGGCCCAGTATCGGCCCCACCAGACCTGGCATGGTCACAAAGTTGAGTACCGGAAGCAGCTCGCTGCGGGGATAGGCGCGCAGCAGCGCCAGTCTCGCCACCGGCATCATCATCGCCCCGCCGATCCCCTGAATCACCCGAAAAATGACCAGCTCCATTAATGAGCTGGAGAGCGCGCAGGCGAGGGACCCCAAAGTGAACAAGCTAACAGCGATGATAAAGACCCGGCGCGTGCCGAAGCGATCGGCCAGCCAGCCGCTGACCGGGATCAGCATCGCCACCGTCAGCGTATAGCTGATAATGGCCGACTGCATTGCTAAGGGGGAACGATTAAGACTGTGGGCAATAGCCGGGAGGGCAGTGTTAAGAATGGTGGCATCCAGTGCCTGCATAAAGAAGGCCATCGCCGCGATCCACGGCAGGCCGGCCATGCTGCGCCCTTTTTTTCTGCTCATGCCAATTCCTTGTTATTGATTTACGTGGTGAGGGGCGTTCAACAACGCCTGACAGGCGAGCAAGGCACCTGGCGCATCACTGTTGAGAATGGCATCGACAATCGCCTGGTGGAGATCGAGCTTCACCACTTCATTTTGCGTAATCGACGTGAAGTAGGTGTGGTAGACCGAATGAAATAAAGAAGCGAATGAGCTGAGGAAAGGATTACCGCTCATTTCATAGATGTGTTCATGCCAGGCCATATCGACATCTATCCAGCGATCGCGCTGAAAATGACGTTTCAAGGCAATCATCTCTTCCATTAAGGTATTGAGCTGCGCTTTTTGCTCTGCGGTGCCGTTAGCGGCAGCGAGAAAACAGGCTTGTGGCTCCAGGCTGCTGCGCATGACGAGAAAGTGGCTCACCACTTCTTCGAAGTTATCTTCTGTTAGCCACCAGGACAGCAGTTCCTTATCCAGGAAGTTCCAGCTGCTGCGCGGCATCACCCGGGTGCCAATGCGAGGTCGAGGTAGCAACATGCCTTTTGCCGTAAGCGTCTTCACCGCTTCACGGACGGCGGTACGGCTTACGCCGAACTGCTCCCCCAACTCCATCTCGCCGGGAAGAATGCTTTCCGGCTGATATTCGCCAGTCAGTATTTTTTGGGCGAGCTTCTCGGCCAGTACCCAGGAGATGTTCTTTTGTGCCGCCAGTTGCTGTGCGCTTAAAGACATAAATGCCGTTCCTTTCTTTTCTTTACTCTAACAGTATGCCACCAGGCGCCCCGTTTCGTCGGTTAAAACAGCAAAACGGCGGTTTTTTGCGACATTCCTCGCCGCTTTGTTGAAAAAAGAGACGGTTGAAAAGTTTTTTTGAATTTCCCCTTGTCACCTCAGAATTACTCCCTATAATGCGCCTCCACTGACACGGAACAACGGCAAGCAAGCCGCCGGGTCAGCGGGGTTCCGGTGAGAACCTCGCAGAGAAAAGCAAAAATAAATGCTTGACTCTGAGGCGGGAAAGCGTAATATGCACACCCCGCGCCGCAGCGAAAAACGAAGCGGCACTGCTCTTTAACAATTTATCAGACAATCTGTGTGGGCACTCAAAGTGACATGGATTCTTAACGTCCTCGGACGAAAAATGAATACCAAGTCTCTGAGTGAACATACGTAATTCATTACGAAGTTTA
>NZ_PIBL01000016.1:0-101757 GCF_002806645.1 Klebsiella sp. H-Nf2 | reverse complement strand
CCTGCAGGGATAAGTCGAAGGTACCACGCAGTGGCGATTTTGCTGGCCGGAGCCCGGGGGTACAGGGGGCGGCGGCGACTGGCCGCCCCCTGTGCGCTCCCTGCGCCATGAGTGACATAACGCAGACAATTAACCGGGAGCGCAATGTGCGCTGGAGCCACAGATAACATCAAGGAATTCCCGGCAGTGCTTCCCCTCATCCTGTCCCTCTCCCGGAGGGAGAGGGAACCATCCGGCTGGCGTTTAGGCCCGTGCAAGCGCAGCGCCGCCGGGCGAGATATCAGGCACGGTACCCGTGATGTTGCCGGGCGGCGGCTGGCGCCTTGCCCGGCCTACGGGGGCCTCTCACAGGCTCACACCCCGCAGGCCCGGCAAGCGCAGCGCGACCTGGCTGTGTCATTCGCGGGCCAGCTTGCGCTGGTTCTTTTGCCGCAGCTTTTTCGCCCGACTCTCCAGCAGCAGATAGGCCACCGTCGCCAGCAGCAGCGGCAGGAAATAATAGAGCGCACGCCAGGCGAGCAGGGCGGCGATAATCGCGCCCTTCGAAATCTCCTCTCCGGAGAGCATGGCGATAAACACCGCCTCCAGCACGCCGATCCCGGCTGGAATATGAACGATCACCCCGGCGATACTGCTCACCAGCAGCACCCCTAATACCAGGAAATAGTTAATTTCGCTGCCCAACAGCAGCCAGATTATCGCCCCCATCGCCATCCAGTTCGCCGCCGAGATCCCCATCTGCAGCAGCGCGAAGCGCCAGGAGGGCAGCACCAGCCGCTGGCCTTTAATCGTCAGGTGACGGCGTTTAGCGAACGCGCAGCCGAACAGATAGCAAAGCGTAAGGATCAGCATCACCCCGCCGATAATGCGCAGGGTGGTCTGGCTGATGTACCAGTGCGGCGGTAACTTCACCAGATCCGCCGTAAAGATCACTCCACCGAGCAGGATATAGCCCAGCCAGTTGGTGGTAATACTCAACGAAAAAATACGGGTGATGGTGCCGCCGTTGAGCCCCAGCCGCGAGTACAGCCGGTAGCGCATGCCGATCCCGCCGACCCAGGTGCTGAGCGTCAGGTTAAAGGCATAGCAGATAAACGACACCAGCATCACCTGGCGTTTCGCCAGCTTATGCCCGCAATAGGCCCGGCCAAGCAGATCGTAACAGCCGTAGATCAGATAGCTGACGATGACCAGCGCAATGGCGCTAAATAAGGCCAGCCGATCGTAGCCGCGGATCACCTTCCACACGTCCTGCCAGTCGACCTTCTGCGCGTAAATCACCAACAGAACGATCACAGCGATAAAAAAGAGCACGGTAAGTACTCTTTTCGCCATCCGCCAGTGGGGATGCGATTTGCTCATAGCGGATTATCCCTGGTTTGTGAGTCGACACGATCCTGGGTTTCAATCTCCGGCTGTACCGGTGGGCTGACCCTGGCCAGCCGCGGCGTATGGGCTGGTAGCCAGCCGACCCACGCCGGGAAGTGGCGCAGAAAGTGGAAGGCCATCACGCTGACGCCCAGCCGCCACCAGTTGCGCTTCGGCAGCATCGCTTTATCGATCCGCTGGCAATCCCTGGCGATAAGCCCGTTGAGGTTATCGCGCAGCGTCTGGTTAAACACCCGGTCGTGGATGATCAGATTGGCTTCCAGATTCAGCGACAGGCTCAATGGATCCAGGTTGCTCGACCCGACGGTGGCCCAGTGGTCGTCCGCCAGGGCGACCTTGCCATGCAGCGGACGGCGGCGATACTCAAAGATCTGCACCCCGCCCTTAACGAGATAGTGATAGAGCAGGTGGGCGCCAAACTTCACAATCGGAATATCCGGCTCGCCCTGGACGATCAGCTTGACCCGCACGCCGCGCCGCGCGGCATTGCGCATCGCATGCAGCAGGCGGTAGCCGGGAAAGAAATAGGCGTTGGCAATGATCACCTCCCGGCGGG
Organism: Klebsiella sp. H-Nf2; assembly: GCF_002806645.1. Taxonomy (NCBI): domain Bacteria; kingdom Pseudomonadati; phylum Pseudomonadota; class Gammaproteobacteria; order Enterobacterales; family Enterobacteriaceae; genus Klebsiella; species Klebsiella sp. H-Nf2. The sequence goes on along the minus strand of NZ_PIBL01000016.1, from coordinate 99,812 downwards.
CGCTGGTTAGCATCTTCAGGTAGTGGCGTTCGATATCGTCGCGGTGATCCTGGTTGTCGCGCCAGATGAACAGCGCCTGCGCCTCGCCGGGAGTCTGGTTGATCTCCGGCTGATGGCGACGGCGGCGCCACCAGCGGCGGGCGGTTTCGCTGTTGGGCAGGTTCTCCAGCTCGAACTGCAGAATATCAAGCACCACCGGCCCTTCGACCTGCACCGCATAATCCTGTTTCGCCTCCGGGCCGTAGTCGCTCATATGCTCGGCGGAGTAGTTAATGCCGCCGACAAAGGCGGTAGTGTCATCAATCACCACGATTTTACGGTGCATCCGACGGAACAGGTTGGTGCGCATCCCCATCAGCTTAGGGCGCGGATCGTAGTAGCGAAAAATCACCCCGGCGGCGGTCAGTTCGCCGACAAACTCATCGCTGAGATCCGGCGAGCCGTAGCCGTCAAGCAGCACCTCCACCTGAATACCGCGGCTGGCGGCTTTCAGCAGAACCGCGTGCAGCCGCCAGCCCACCTCATCTTCAAACCAGATAAAGGATTCGAGGATCACCCGCCGGCTGGCGCGACCAATGGCCGCAAACAGCGCCGGATAGTACTGGTCGCCGTTCTCCAGGAGCGTAATGCGGTTGCCTTCCTGCCAACGACATTTCACAAGTGTATCTCCACGCTAAGAGGCGCATGATCGGACAGATGCCGCCATTGTTTGAGGGCCAGCGCCTTTGGGTGGCTGGCGTGGGCGTTTTTGACATAAATGCGATCAAGGCGCAGCAGCGGAAAACTGACCGGAAACGTGCGCGCTGGCCTTCCGCGGGCGCGGGTAAAGATCTCTTCCAGCCCGGCTTGCGCTTTTAACGGCTGATTCGCCTGCTGACGCCAGTCGTTAAAATCCCCGGCCACCACTACCGGCTCACCGGCAGGCAGGGTATTGACCCATTCCGTCAGCATGGTCAACTGCGCCTGCCGTTGGTCTGCGCGTAAACCCAGATGAACGCAGATGACATGGATCGTCACGCCGCTCTCTGGCGGCACGATGCGGCAGTAAAGCAGACCGCGTTTCTCGCCGTTGCCGACTGAAATATCGCGATTTTCATAGTATTCAATGGGAAAGCGCGACAGTACGGCATTGCCGTGGTGGCCTTCCGGATAGACCGCGTTGCGCCCGTAGGCGTAATCGCTCCACATGGTGTCGGCGAGAAATTCATAATGGGTGGTATCTGGCCAGTTCTCGATGTGCAGCGGGTGAACTTCGTGAGCGCCCATCACTTCCTGCAGGCAAACAATATCCGCGCTGACGCTGCGCACGGCTTCGCGCAATTCGGGCAAAATAAAACGCCGATTAAACGCCGTAAAGCCTTTATGGGTGTTAATTGTCAGCACGTTCAACGAAAATCCCGACGTTGGCTCAGCCATAATTCTCCAGTAAATGTCACTTTCCTGAATAAAATAGTGTAGTAGACGTCACAAAAAGATGCGGTGATACGGAATTTTCCGTAAAGTGCGGTACTCTGAGTAGCAGAGAAAAATCCTTCAGGAGAGAAGCCATGAAGTGGCAACAACGTGTACGCGTCGCAACAGGTCTTAGTTGCTGGCAGATTATGTTGCATCTACTGGTCGTGGCAGTACTGGTGATGGGTTGGATGAGCGGCGCGCTGGTGCGCGTCGGATTAGGACTGTGCGTCCTCTACAGCGTCACGCTGCTGGCGATGCTGTTTTTACAGCGTCACCACGAGGCGCGCTGGCGTGATGTGGGAGACTTCCTTGAGGAGCTCACCACGACCTGGTACTTCGGCGCGGCCATGATAGCGCTGTGGCTGCTGTCGCGCGTGCTGCACAATAACCTGCTGCTGGCCCTCGCCGGGCTGGTGATACTGGCAGGCCCGGCAGTGGTCTCGCTGCTGGCGAAAGATAAAAAACTAAGCAATCTTTCTTCGGAACATCGCATACGCCGCTGAGCCGGTGGTGGCCGCTATGACCAGTAGCGGCCACAAACTTCCCCACACAATCTTCAGACTCGCATCCTTCAGATAAATTTGCTTGGTGATATCGGTAAAATGGCGGATCGGGTTTATCCAGGTCAGATCCTGCAGCCACTGCGGCATGTTTTCCACTGGTGAAACGTAGCCCGAAAGCAGGATTGCCGGCATCATAAAGACGAACACGCCGATAAACGCCTGCTGCTGGGTGGCGCACAGCGATGAAATCAATAAACCGAAGCCCACCAGCGATAAGCCATAAATCACCATCGTGAAATAGAACAGCAGCAGCGAGCCGGCAAACGGGATCTGATAGGCCCAGATACCAATCGCCAGCACGATAGTCGCCTGCAGGGTGGCGACGATCAGCGCCGGTACTGCTTTGCCAACGAAGATTTGCCAGGTGGCGAGGGGCGAGACCAGCAACTGATCGAGGGTACCCTGTTCGCGCTCGCGGGCCACCGACAACGACGTCACGATCATCACCCCGATGGTGGTGATCATGGCGATAAGCGACGGCACCACGAACCACTTATAGTCGAGATTCGGGTTGTACCAGTTGCGCACCACCAGTTCACTGTTATTCGGCTTCGCTTTCCCCTCCAGCAGCTCCTGCTGATAGTCTTTCACGATCTGCTGCAGGTAGTTGGCGGCGATTTGCGCGCTGTTGGAGTTGCGCCCGTCGAGCAGCAGCTGCAGCGGGGCGGTTTGATAGTTGTCGAGATTACGCGAGAAATCCGCCGGGAAGCGTACCACCAGCAGGGCTTTTTGTTCATCGATGGTCGGCTGGATCGCCTGCGGGCTTTGCAGCAGCAGGACGTGGGTAAAGGCTTTGGCGCGGGCAAAGCGCTGAGTGAGTTCCACCGCATGCCGGCCGCTGTCCTCGTTATAGATGGCGATGGTGGCGTTGGTCACCTCCAGCGTCGCGGCAAAGGGAAAGAGCAGTACCTGAATCAGCACCGGCATGATTAAAATCATCCGCGTTTGCGGCTCGCGCAGCAGCGACTGCAGCTCTTTGCGGATCAATGTCCATAAACGGTGAAACATAATAGCTCCTTTGGCCCATTCAACCACGCCGGGCGGCACTGCGTTTGCCCGGCCTACGGGATCGGCGAACCGTATAATCGATGTTGGTTAAACCGTAGGCCCGGTCAGCGCAGCGCCACCGGGCAAAACCTAATCCAGACGCCGCTTGGTTTTCAGCCACGTCAGGCCGATAAACATCACCGCCGACGCAATCAAAAACAGCACATTCACCAGCAGCACCACCGGAATATTGCCCGCCAGAAACAGGCTTTGCAGGGTGTTGACGAAATAGCGCGCCGGGATCACGTAGGTCACCGCGCGGATCACCGCCGGCATACTGTCTATCTGGAAAATAAACCCGGACAGCATAATCGACGGTAAAAACGCGGCATTCAGCGCCACCTGCGCGGCGTTAAACTGGTTGCGGGTAATGGTTGAGATAAGCAGCCCCATGCCCAGGGTGCTGAGCAAAAACAGACTGGTGATGACAAACAGAATCAGCAGCGAACCGCGATAGGGCACGCCGAGAATAAATACCGACACCAGCATACACAGCAGCATTGCCAGCATGCCGAGGAAATAGTAGGGAATGAGCTTGCACAGCAGCAGTTCGGCGCGGGTGATCTCCGTCGATAGCAGCGCCTCCATGGTGCCGCGCTCCCATTCGCGTGCCACCACCAGCGAGGTCAGGATCGCGCCGACCACGGTCATGATGATGGTGATCGCCCCGGGGATAATAAAGTGCTGGCTAATAGCCGCCGGGTTAAACCAGTAGCGCATCTGCACGTCGATCAGCGGCTCAAAGGTCTCACCGCGGTCTTCCGCCCGCTGCTGCTGCCAGATCTGCCAGATGCCTTCCACATAGCCCTGGGCGAAGTTGGCGGTATTGGGCTCGCTGCCGTCGGTAATCAACTGAATTGGCGCGTCGGCGCCGGGGCGCGCCATCTGGCGGTCAAAGTCCACCGGAATGACCACCATGGCGCGGATGCGCCCGGCCTGCATCATTTGAATCAGCTGCTGGCGATTATCGCTGACCGTGGCGTCGATATAGGGCGAGCCGGTCATGGTATGGACAAAATCCAGCGCCTCTTCGCTCTGTTGCTCCAGCAATACGCCGACCCGCAGCTTGCTGGAATCGAGGTTAATGCCATAACCGAAGATAAACAGCAGGAGTAGCGGGATCACCACCGCAATCAGCCAACTACTGGGATCGCGGACGATCTGCCGGGTCTCTTTCACGCACAGGGCGCGGACCCGTCGCCACGAAAGAACGCTATTGCTCATGGCCGTGCTCCTTATCCCATTGATTAATCAGGGTAATAAACGCCTGCTCCATGGTGGGATCTTTCTGGCTATCATTCGCCGCCTGGGCCTTCAGCGCGTCCGGGGTCCCGCTGGCGATAAGCTTACCGTGATAGACCAGCCCGATGCGGTCGCAATATTCCGCCTCATCCATAAAGTGGGTGGTGACCATCACCGTCACCCCTTTATCGACCATGCTGTTGATATGCAGCCAGAACTCACGGCGGGTGAGGGGGTCGACGCCGGAGGTCGGTTCATCGAGAAACAGAATATCGGGCTCATGCATCAGCGAGCAGGCCAGCGCCAGCCGCTGCTTGTAGCCGAGCGGCAGCTCGTCGGCGGCGTGACGGGCGATACTTTTCAGGCCAAAGGCATCGCTCATCCGGGCGATTTTTTCATTTTGCGCCCGGCCGCGCAGGCCATAGACGCCGGAGAAAAAGCGCAGGTTCTGCTCGACGCTGAGGTTGCCGTACAGCGAAAATTTTTGCGCCATATAGCCCAGATGCTGGCGCGCCTTGCCAGAGCTGACCTTAAGATCCATCCCCAGCACCAGCGCTTTGCCGGAGGTGGGCACCAGCAGGCCGCACATCATTTTGAAGGTGGTGGATTTCCCGGCGCCGTTGGGGCCGAGCAGGCCGAAAATTTCACCACGCTTAACCTGGAAATCGACGTGGTCGGTAGCGGCGAAATCACCAAATTTTTTCGTTAACGACTGCGCCTCAATGACCGTTTCGTCTTTGCTGCCGTCAACGCGATGGATAATCGCTCCCAACGGCGACTCAGCGGTCCCGGCGCCGCCGAGCAGATCGATAAACGCATCTTCAAAGCGCGGCGCCGTCTCCGCCACCTGTAGCGGCGGGATGTCGCCATGCTGCTGGACTTCCTCAATGCGGGCGTCCTTTTTCAGGATCAGGCGCACCGATTTGCCCTGGATCACGCCATCGCTGACCTGCGGCAGTTTCAGCGCCCGCTGCAGCAGACGGCGGTTGTTTTCCTGTGGGCTGGAGACGAGGAAACTGCGCCCGGCCATGGTTTGCGTCAGCGCCGTCGGCTCACCCTGGTAGAGTAGTTTGCCTTCGTTCATCAGCAGCACGTCGCGGCATTGTTCCGCTTCATCGAGATAGGAGGTGCTCCACAGGATCAGCATGCCTTCGCCGGCCAGCTCGTGCACCATCTGCCACAGCTCGCGGCGCGAGATAGGGTCGACGCCGACGCCGGGCTCATCCAGCAGCAGTACTTTCGGGTCGCCCACCAGGGTACAGGCGAGCCCCAGCTTTTGCTTCATGCCGCCGGAAAGCTTGCCTGCCAGCCGTTCGGTGAACGGGCCAAGGGAGGTGAACTCCAGCAGACGGTCGAAAATTTTCTTCCGCGCCTCGCCGGTGACGCTGCGCAGGTCGGCGTACAGGGTCAGGTTTTCCATCACCGTCAGATCTTCATACAGGCCGAACTTCTGCGGCATATAGCCGAGCACCGCGTGCAGAGCGCTGTCGTCTTTTAGCGGGTCGAAGCCGATCACGCTGGCGCGGCCCTCATCAGGCTTGAGCAAACCGGCCAGCATTCGCATCAGGGTGGTTTTCCCCGCGCCGTCGGGCCCCACCAGCCCGGTGACGTAGCCGGCGTGGATCGTGCAGGTGAGCGGCGCCACCGCGGGCCTGTCCATTCCGGGAAAACGGCGGCTCAGACCGTTTAAGGCAATGATGGCCTCACTCATGTCCGTTCCCGTGGTTAAAGGAGACGGTCACCGGCATCCCCTGGCGCAGGGCGCCGTCGGCATCGTTCACCACAATACGCAGACGATAAACGAGGTCGGTACGCAGATCCGGCGTTTCAACGGTCTTCGGCGTGAATTCAGCGCTTGGTGAGACAAAGCCGATTTTGCCGTGATAGGGCTTATCCGGCCGGCTATCGGTATACAGCAGCACTTCACGTCCCGGCTGCGCCTGACCAAGGTTTTTTTCGTCAACATAGGCGCGGACCCATACCGGATGGGTTAACGACAGCGTCAGTACGGTGCCGCCGGCGTTGAGCATGGTGCCGGGCTCGACGGCACGGGTCATCAGCGTACCGTCGGAAGGGGCGGTGAGCACGGTATCGTGCAGGTCCAGTTTGGCCTGGGCCAGCGCCGCCTGCGCCTGTTCCAGACTGGCTTTGGCCTGGGCAATTTCCTGCGGGCGGTTACCGGCGCGGTACTGACGCAGTTTGTCCTGCGCTGATTTGAGCGTTGCTTGCGCCTGGTCGCGCGAGGAGCGGGCATTCTCCAGATCGTTGGCGGAAATCGCGCTGCTGGCGCGCAGCCCGAGCTGGCGCTGATAAAAGTTTTGCGCATAGTCGTAAGCGGCCTGCGCCTGTTTCACCGCCGCCGCGGCCTGGGCAATCTCTTCCGCGCGGTAGCCGGCCATCATCAGGTCATACTGCGCCTGGGCGGTAGAGACGTTGGCCTGGGCCTGCAGCAGGGCATTTTCATACGGCGCGCGATCAAGCTCGCCGAGAGTTTGCCCGGCGCGGATGCTGTCGCCTTCGTCGACGGTCAGCGAAGCCAGTCTGCCGCCGACGCGGAAGCTCATGTTGACGGTGCGGATATCGACATTGCCATACAGGGTCAGCGGCTGCTGCCGGCTGCTCTGGTACCACCACCAGCCGCCGCCCAGCGCGGCGAGAAGAATCACGATCAGCAGAATGACGACGACGGGTTTTTTCATCAGCCCAAACTCCTTTGCGATAACCCATGCAGAATGAAATCGATATGACAGGTAATGACCTCGAAAATCTGTTCGGTCTTTTGCGCGTCAAACTGCGTCCAGCCGGTGCGCAGCAGGATGGTTTCACGCCCAAGACGGAAAGCCAGCACCTCGCCCAGCAGGGCGTGGGTGTGGAGGATCATTTGCGTATCACCGGCATCGCGGCCTGTCCAGGCGGCAATCAGCCGGGTGAGATAGTGGTGCAGGGGGGCGATCACCTGCTGGTGGATCAGATGGTAGGCGGCGGTCGGCGCCAGCTGCTCACGGGAAATGAATTTGCTTAAGTTGACCGTATCATCCTGGGTCAGCAGCAGGATCATGTTATGGCAGGCGTTGAGAATGAGGGCGCGTATTGCCTGGCGATCCGGCGACTTCCCGGCGAGCAGGGCCTCCGCCGCTTCGGCCTGTGGGCGAAAATTGTCGCCGATAAAATCGGCGATCCATTGGGCACAGGCGAGATATAAGTCGTCTTTCGAGCCAAAATAATAGGTGATAGCGGCGATATTCTGCCCGGCCTGGGCGGCGATATCGCGGGTGGTGGCATGCTGACCATACTCGCCAAACTGGGCGATAGCGGCCGCGATAAGCTGATTTTTTGCCTGTTCGCCTTTACTGGTCATCGCGCTCGGTAAAAGTTAATCAATCGATTGATTAACTTTAGGCCTCGATCGGCGGTTTGTCCACCAGCCGGGATCAAATATGGAACCCTTCCTCTTTCAGCTCCCCGGCGACCCAGGCGAAGAAACGCTGGACCTTCTCCTTCTGTTCATTGGCATGGGGAAGAACGAAGTGGTGCGCGCCGACCGGCATACTCCGCTCGTCGTCAAATACCGGCGTCAGCTGCCCCTGACGCACGTGCCCGCCGGCCAGCAGATTGCTTTCGAGGATCACGCCCATCCCCATTCTGGCCGCCTCGATGCTCATGTACGACCGGTCGAAATTAAAAATGAAGTTTTTATGCCAGCCGCGGACCTTGTGCCACGACAGCCAACTGCTCCAGTTAATTAAGGTGCTGTCGGAGTGGATCAGATCGCAGGCCAGCAGATCTTCCACCGCATGCACAGGATGGCTGGCTAAATAAGACGCTGCGCTGTAGGGCAGGACGCACTCATTTTTAATGGTTCTGACCAACAGCGTTGGCCACTGTGATAGCCCGTGACGAATATCGATATCAATATTATCCCGGGAGAACTGGATGCTTTCGTAGGAACAGGTCAGGCTGATTTTTAACTCCGGCCACGCCTGGCGAAATTTATCCAGGCGAGGCATCAACCACAGCAGGCCGAAGCTCGGCGCCGAGTGAATACGTAAATAATCCTGATGGATATCATTGATCACCTGGCTGGTGGCCTGGCCAATCATATTCAGCGCCCCGGAGACCTCTTTGAGATATTTTTCTCCCACCGCCGTTAACATGACGCCTTTACTGCTGCGGGAGAACAGTTTTTTCCCCAGAAAGTGCTCCAGGCTGGCTATCTGATGGCTGACCGCCGAGGCGGTAATATTGAGATTCTCTGCGGCCAGGTTGAGGCTGCCGGTAGCGGCGACTTCAATAAAGGCTTGGATATTGCGTAAAGAGGGCATCGGCAAATTTTTATTGGGCAGCGGTTGACTCATGGCAGCATCCTGGGCAGGGCGTTTCTAAAAGAAAATAGCGAATAGCGTGGCGCAGTCGTGATAGCCAGCATAGGGAAAAGGAAAAAAATGATTTTAATTTGTGATGGGCTTAACAATTTATCTCGTTAAAAGCGCGCGTGTCAGTAAAGACTAAAAATTTGCGGGAAGTCACTAACTCAATTTTTCTCAATCATAATTGAGGTTTTTTGAATACCGTTTCATTTTGGGGTTGTTATATTCCTCTCACAGGCCTGATCACAAACGGCGATGCGTTGAGATCGCCATTATAAAACACCTAACCACCTGTTTAGCTGAGCGAAAAGATATTTATCTTTTGCTGCTGTATGGAAAGTGAAAACGCGGTGATCCGAAGCGGCAACGGGCAGCGAAGTGGATGAGGTATAAGATGAGGAAACCCTATGTCACGTATAGATACACTAGTCTGTACTGACGCCAGGAAAACGAAATATCGTTTCGTGGTTTTGACGATGATTTTCCTGGTGTATGCCATCAATTACGCCGACAGAACCAATATTGGCGCGGTTCTGCCGTTTATCATTGATGAGTTTCATATCAATAATTTTGAAGCCGGGGCCATCGCCAGTATGTTTTTCCTCGGCTATGCGGTAAGCCAGATCCCGGCCGGTTTTTTCATCGCCAAACGCGGTACCCGGGGGCTGGTTTCGCTGTCCATTTTCGGCTTCTCCGCCTTTACCTGGCTGATGGGCACGGTGAGCTCCGTGTTTGGCCTGAAGCTGGTGCGTCTGGGACTGGGGCTAAGCGAAGGGCCTTGCCCGGTGGGGCTGGCTTCCACCATAAATAACTGGTTTCCACCAAAAGAGAAAGCCACGGCAACCGGCGTTTACATCGCGGCGACCATGTTTGCGCCGATTATTGTCCCGCCGCTGGCGGTGTGGATTGCGGTGACCTGGGGCTGGCGGTGGGTCTTTTTCTCCTTCGCGATACCCGGGATTGTGGCAGCGATAGCCTGGTATCTATTGGTGAAGTCAAAGCCATCAGAAAGCGGATTTGTTTCACAAAGTGAACTGGCAGAGATTAATGCCGGGCGTGAAAGTCATAATAATAGCGTACGCGAAAATATATTAATTGCCGATCGATTCACCTGGCTGGATAAAATCATTCGGGTAAAGAAGATGGCGCCAATTGATACGGCGAAAGGCTTATTCACCTCAAAAAATATTCTCGGTGACTGCCTAGCGTATTTTATGATGGTTAGCGTGCTGTACGGATTATTAACCTGGATCCCGCTGTACTTAGTCAAAGAGCGTGGCTTTGATGTAATGAGTATGGGTTTCGTGGCCAGTATGCCGTGCATCGGCGGCTTTATTGGCGCGATTGGCGGCGGGTGGATTTCAGATAAAGTCCTGGGCCGCCGACGTAAACCCACCATGATGTTTACTGCCGTGTCAACGGTGGTCATGATGTTAATTATGCTGAATATCCCGGCAAGCACCCTGGCGGTCTGTATTGGATTATTCTTTGTCGGCTTTTGTTTAAATATCGGCTGGCCGGCTTTTACCGCCTACGGTATGGCCGTTTCGGACAGCAAAACCTATCCAATCGCCTCTTCCATAATTAATAGCGGCGGCAACCTCGGTGGATTTGTCGCGCCGATGGCAGCCGGTTTCTTACTTGATAAAACCGGGAGTTTTAATTCTGTATTTACCTATTTTGGTATCTGCGCCGCCATTGGCTTGGTGGTGATTCTTTTCCTCGATGAACCACAATAACGGAAATATATCCTGTTAATTAATATGACGTAATGTCATGGAGTGAAACTATGTTATTAAAAGATAAAGTCGCCATTATTACTGGCGCGGCCTCCGCACGCGGTTTGGGCTTTGCCACCGCGAAATTATTCGCCGACAACGGCGCGAAAGTGGTCATTATCGACCTCAATGGTGAAGCCAGCAAAACCGCGGCGGCGGCATTAGGCGAAGGTCATCTCGGCCTGGCGGCGAACGTCGCTGATGAAGTGGAGGTACAGGCGGCCATCGAACAAATTCTGGCGAAATATGGCCGGGTTGATGTGCTGGTGAATAACGCCGGGATTACCCAACCGCTGAAGCTGATGGATATCAAGCGCGCCAATTATGACGCAGTGCTCGATGTCAGCCTGCGCGGCACGCTGCTGATGTCGCAGGCGGTTATTCCCACCATGCGGGCGCAAAAATCCGGCAGCATTGTCTGCATCTCGTCCGTTTCCGCCCAGCGCGGCGGCGGTATCTTCGGCGGCCCGCACTACAGCGCGGCAAAAGCCGGGGTGCTGGGTCTGGCGCGGGCGATGGCGCGCGAGCTTGGTCCGGATAACGTCCGCGTTAACTGCATTACCCCGGGGCTGATTCAGACCGACATTACCGCCGGCAAGCTGACTGACGACATGACGGCCAACATTCTTGCCGGGATCCCGATGAACCGCCTCGGCGACGCGGTAGACATCGCGCGCGCCGCGCTGTTCCTCGGCAGCGACCTCTCTTCCTATTCCACCGGTATCACCCTGGACGTTAACGGCGGCATGTTAATTCACTAAGCGAGGCAAACAGATGAAGATGACCGAATCACAAAAAGTCGCTGCAGCGGCGTGGCGTATTCGCCGTTACGCCCTGCAAATGGGGGAAGTACAGGGGCAGGGCTATATCGGCCAGGCGCTGGGCTATGCCGATGTGCTGGCCACCGCCTTCAGCCACGCCATGACCTATCGCCCGGAAGATCCCGAGTGGGAGGGGCGCGATCGCTTCCTGCTATCTCATGGCCATTACGCTATCGCTTATTATGCCGCGCTGCTGGAGGCGGGCATTATCCCGGAAGCCGAGCTGGAAACTTACGGTTCCGACGACAGCCGCCTGCCGATGTCCGGCATGGCGACCTACACCCCAGGCATGGAGATGTCCGGCGGTTCGCTGGGACAGGGGCTGTCCATTGCCGTCGGCATGGCGCTTGGGCTGCGGCAGAAACAGAGCACGGCCTGGGTCTACAACTCCATGTCCGATGGGGAGCTGGACGAAGGGTCGACCTGGGAAGCGGCGATGTCGGCGGCTCACTATGGCCTGAGCAACTTGATTAACCTTGTCGACGTCAACAAACAGCAGGCCGACGGCGATTCACGCAAAATCCTCGGCTTTGAGCCGCTGCATGAAAAATGGGCCGCCTTCGGCTGGTACGTACAGCGCGTGGACGGTAACGATCTGCCAGCGGTGATGGCCGCTTTTGACAACGCGAAAAGTTATTCCGGCAACCAGCCGCGGGTCATTTTATGCGACACGCTGATGGGCAAAGGGGTGCCGTTCCTCGAAACCCGCGATAAAAACCATTTTATTCGCGTCGATGCCGACGAATGGCAAAAAGCGATTGCGGTGCTGGACGCTAACAAACCAGAAGGAGTGCTGTAATGAGCCAGAGTCAACCCCGTTTAAAAACGTCGGCGATGATCGCCTCGATTGCCGATGAAGGCCAGGCGACCATCTCTGCGCCCTTCGGCGTCGCGCTGTCAAAACTGGCGGCGCAGCGTCCGGAAATCGTCGGCATGACCGCGGACCTGTCAAAATATACCGATCTACATATTTTCGCCCAGGCCTTCCCGGATCGTTTTTTCCAGATGGGCATGGCCGAGCAGCTGCTGATGGCGGCGGCGGGGGGGATGGCGAAGGAGGGGTTTATTCCTTTCGCCACCACCTATGCTGCCTTTGCCACCCGTCGCGCCTATGATTTTATTCATCAGGTCATCGCCGAAGAGCATCTGAACGTGAAGATCTGCGCGGCGCTGCCGGGCCTGACAACCGGCTACGGGCCTAGCCATCAGGCCACTGAAGATCTGGCGATTATGCGCGGTATCCCCGGCATGGTCATCGTCGATCCTTGCGATGCGCTGGAGATAGAGCAGGCGGTACCGGCCATTGCCGATCACCAGGGGCCGGTGTATATGCGCCTGCTGCGCGGTAAGGTGCCGCTGGTGCTGGATAAATACGACTATCAGTTCGAACTGGGCAAAGCGAAGCTGCTGGAGGACGGCAACGATGTGCTGATCATCTCCTCCGGGCTGATGACCATGCGCGCGCTGGAGGCGGTTGAAAAGCTGCGGGCCGATAACATCAGCGTGGCGGTCCTGCACGTGCCAACCATCAAACCGCTGGATGAAAAAGCGATTATTGAACAGGCGTCGAAGCCGGGTCGTCTGGTGGTGACTGCGGAAAACCACACCGCGGTCGGCGGGCTAGGGGAGGCGGTGGCCGCGCTGCTGATGCGTAAGGGTGTGCGCTGTGAGCTGGATATCGTAGGGCTCCCTGACGCGTTCCTGTTAGCCGGCGCGCTGCCGACCCTCCACGATCGTTACGGTATTTCCACCGCGAAGATCGTTGAAAAAATCAAGTATCGTCTGCGTTAATCGTTCTGCGATGACACACCTGGCCGCTGAGCGCACTCAGTGGCCTTCTTCCCCCCGCCAGACAAGCGCGGCATTCTTTTGGCAGATTTTATGCGGCCTGTCACAAAATCTGCTAGAATGCGCCCCTTCATGGCATTGTGGTTTTTGCCATCTCTTATCGCAATAATCTCCCTGAAAACTACGCCCTTCACCGGGCCGGGGCGGTTCGGAGTTGTTATGTCTTTTGATTCCCTTGGCCTGAATCCCGATATCCTGCGCGCTGTCGCTGAGCAGGGCTACGTTGAGCCGACCCCTATCCAACAGCAGGCTATCCCGGCGGTAATGCAGGGGCGCGATCTGATGGCCAGCGCCCAGACCGGCACCGGTAAGACGGCGGGCTTTACCCTGCCGCTGCTGCAGCGTCTGATTGACAAAGAGCCGCACGCAAAAGGCCGCCGCCCGGTGCGCGCGCTGATCCTGACCCCAACCCGTGAGCTGGCGGCGCAGGTGGGCGAGAACGTCCGCGACTACAGCAAATACCTGAATATTCGCTCGCTGGTGGTATTCGGCGGCGTGAGCATCAACCCGCAGATGATGAAACTGCGCGGTGGCGTCGACATCCTCGTCGCCACCCCGGGCCGTCTGCTGGACCTCGAACATCAGAACGCGGTCAGCCTTGATAGCGTGGAAATCCTCGTGCTGGACGAAGCGGACCGCATGCTGGATATGGGCTTTATCCATGACATTCGTCGCGTACTGGCCAAACTGCCGGCGCGTCGTCAGAACCTGCTGTTCTCGGCGACCTTCTCCGACGAGATCAAGGGCCTGGCCGAGAAACTGCTGCACAACCCGCTGGAAGTGGAAGTGGCGCGTCGCAACACCGCGTCCGAGCAGATCACCCAGCACGTCCATTTCGTTGATAAGAACCGCAAGCGCGAACTGTTGTCGCAGCTGATCGGCGAAGGCAACTGGCAGCAGGTGCTGGTGTTTACCCGCACCAAGCATGGCGCCAACCACCTCGCGGAGCAGCTTAATAAAGACGGCATCCGCAGCGCGGCGATCCATGGCAACAAGAGCCAGGGAGCGCGTACCCGCGCGCTGGCCGACTTTAAATCCGGCGGCATTCGCGTGCTGGTGGCGACCGATATCGCCGCCCGTGGTCTGGATATCGAAGAGCTGCCGCACGTGGTGAACTACGAGCTGCCGAACGTACCGGAAGATTACGTCCACCGTATCGGCCGTACCGGTCGCGCGGCGGCCACCGGCGAAGCCTTATCGCTGGTGTGTGTGGATGAGCATAAGCTGCTGCGCGATATCGAGCGCCTGCTGAAAAAAGAGATCCCGCGCATTGCGATTGCCGGCTATGAGCCGGATCCGTCCATTAAAGCCGAACCTATCCAGAACGGTCGCCAGCAGCGCGGCGGCGGTCGTGGGCAAGGTCAGGGACGCGGTGGCCAGGGTCAGGGACGCAGCGGACAGCCGCGCAGCCAGAACAGCGCCCCGCGCCGTCAGGACGGCGAGGCGCCGAAAGCGCGTACGCAGGACGGCAAACCGCCGCGCCGCCGTCGCCCGCGTAAACCGGCTGGCGAATAACACGCTGATGCCCCGGCCGCGATTACGCGGCCCGGCTCAGGCCCGTCTGTCCGCTACGCGGCGACGGGCCTTTTTCTTTCCATTACACTATTTGTCGAGCACGCTTCCACACTCAGCAGAAAGCAATACCTCCGGGCGGGCAAAAATGGCACAATAGTGGCTGTTTATACAGTATTCAGGTTTTCTCATGGCTTTGACCGCTGCGCTGAAAGCGCAAATCGCCGCCTGGTATAAGGCGCTTCAGGAACAGATCCCGGACTTTATTCCCCGCCCCCCGCAGCGGCAGATGATCGCCGATGTGGCGAAAACGCTCGCCGGGGAAGAGGGCAGGCATCTGGCTATCGAAGCGCCGACCGGCGTCGGTAAAACGCTGTCATACCTGATCCCGGGCATAGCCATCGCCCGGGAGGAACAAAAAACGCTGGTGGTCAGCACTGCCAACGTCGCCCTGCAGGATCAAATCTACAGTAAAGACCTGCCGCTGCTGCGTAAAATCATTCCCGACCTGCGCTTTACCGCCGCCTTTGGCCGTGGGCGCTACGTTTGCCCGCGTAACCTGACGGCGCTGGCCAGCACCGAGCCGTCACAGCAGGATCTGCTGGCCTTTCTCGATGACGATCTCACCCCGAACAACCAGGCCGAGCAGAAGCTGTGTGCGACCCTGAAGCAGGACCTCGACAGCTACCGCTGGGACGGCCTGCGCGATCATACCGATAAAGCCATCGATGACGCGCTGTGGAGCCGGCTGAGCACCGATAAGGCCAGCTGCCTGAACCGCAACTGCCACTACTATCGCGAGTGCCCGTTCTTCGTGGCACGGCGGGAAATTCAGGAGGCGGAAGTGGTGGTGGCCAACCATGCGCTGGTGATGGCGGCGATGGAGAGCGAGGCCGTGCTGCCGGAACCGAAAAACCTGCTGTTGGTCCTCGATGAAGGCCATCATCTGCCGGACGTCGCCCGCGACGCGCTGGAGATGAGCGCTGAGATCACCGCCCCCTGGTTTCGCCTGCAGCTGGATCTGTTCTGCAAGCTGGTCGCCACCTGCATGGAGCAGTTTCGTCCGAAAACCACACCGCCGCTGGCCAATCCGGAGCGGCTCACCGGCCATTGCGAAGAGCTGTTCGAGCTGATTGCGTCGTTGAATAATATTCTCAATCTCTACATGCCCGCCGGTCAGGAAGCGGAGCATCGCTTCCCGATGGGCGAACTGCCGCAGGAGGTGATGGAGATCTGCCAGCGGCTGGCGAAGCTCACCGAGATGCTGCGCGGGCTGGCGGAGCTGTTTCTTAACGATCTCAGCGAAAAGACCGGCAGCCATGACGTGGTGCGCCTGCATCGGGTGCTGCTGCAGATGAACCGCGCGCTCGGCATGTTTGAAAGCCAAAGCAAGCTGTGGCGCCTGGCGTCGCTGGCGCAATCCTCGGGTGCGCCGGTGACTAAATGGGCGACGCGGGTGGTGCGCGATGGCCAGATCCATGTCTGGTTCCACTGCGTCGGCATCCGCGTCAGCGATCAGCTGGAACGGCTGCTGTGGCGCAGCGTGCCGCATATCGTCGTGACGTCAGCGACGCTGCGTTCTCTGAACAGCTTCTCGCGCCTGCAGGAGATGAGCGGTCTGAAGGAGAAAGCGGGTGACCGCTTCGTGGCACTGGATTCGCCGTTCAATCACGTGGAGCAGGGGAAAATTATTATTCCTCAAATGCGCTATGAACCGTTGATGGATAACGAAGAGCAGCACATTGCCGAGATGGCGGCCTATTTTCGCCAGCAGGTAGAGAGCAAGAAACATCTCGGGATGCTGGTGCTGTTTGCCAGCGGGCGGGCGATGAACCGCTTCCTGGAGCATGTGACCGATCTGCGCCTGATGCTGCTGGTGCAGGGCGATCAGCCGCGCTATCGGCTGGTGGAGCTGCATCGCAAACGGGTTGAAAACGGCGAGCACAGCGTGCTGGTGGGCCTGCAGTCCTTTGCCGAAGGTCTCGATTTAAAGGGCGATCTGCTAAGCCAGGTGCATATTCATAAAATCGCCTTTCCGCCCATCGACAGCCCGGTGGTGATCACCGAAGGCGAATGGCTGAAAAGCCTCAATCGTTATCCTTTCGAGGTACAGAGTTTGCCCAGCGCCTCCTTTAATCTGATTCAGCAGGTGGGGCGTCTGATCCGTAGCCATCACTGCTGGGGAGAGGTGGTGATTTACGATAAGCGTCTGTTGACCAAAAACTATGGCGCGCGTCTACTGAACGCGTTACCTGTTTTTCCCATAGAGCAGCCGGGCGTCCCGGAGGTTATAGTAAAACGGAAAGCAAAACAGACAGCAAAACAGTCAGGCCGCAAACGTCGCTGACGCCGGCGCGTGATGCACCAGGGGGAGCCATGGAGTACAGCAAAATTATAAAAGAGGTGGGTCGCGGTAAGAATCATGCCCGTGACCTCGATGAAGAGACCGCCCGTGCGCTCTATGCGCGGATGCTGGACGGCGAGGTGCCGGAGCTGGAGCTGGGGGGAATATTAATCGCCCTGCGCATCAAAGGCGAAGGCGAAGCGGAGATGAAAGGGTTTTACGCGGCGATGCAGCAGCATACGCTGCGCCTTACCCCGCCGGCCGGCAAGCCGATGCCGATTGTCATCCCCAGCTACAACGGCGCACGCAAGCAGGCGAACCTGACGCCGCTGCTGGCGATGCTCCTGCACAAGCTGGGGTTTCCGGTGGTGGTTCATGGCGTCAGTCACGATCCCACCCGGGTGCTGACCGAGACCATTTTTACCCTGCTGGACATTCCGGCCACCCGGCACGCCGGACAGGCTCAGGCGCAGCTGGAGGGCCATGAACCGGTGTATATCCCGGTGGGGGCTTTCTGTCCGCCGCTGGAGAAACAGCTGGCGATGCGCTGGCGGATGGGCGTGCGCAACAGCGCCCATACCCTGGCCAAGCTGGCCACGCCGTTTGGTGAAGGGGAGGCATTGCGTCTCTCCAGCGTGTCGCATCCGGAATATGTTCCCCGGGTGGCGAACTTCTTTCGTGAGACCGGTGGCCGCGCGCTGTTGATGCACGGTACCGAGGGCGAAGTGTATGCCAACCCGCAGCGCTGCCCGCAGATCAGCCTGATCGATGAGCAGGGCGTGCAGGTGCTGTACGAACGCCAGACTGAGACGGCAACGGAGGTGGTGGTCCTGCCGGCCTCGAAAGATCCCGAGGTCACCGCGCGCTGGATCGAGCGCTGCGTCGCCGGCGTCGAACCGGTGCCCCACTCGTTGAAAATTCAGCTTGCCTGCTGTCTGCTGGCCAGCGGGGAAGTCACCACCCTGGAGCAGGGCCTCAGCCGCGTCAACGACTGCTGGTAATCGGATCTGCAGGATAAAAAAAAGCCCGTCCGGTGGCTCGGACGGGCAAGGCAAGGGTATTAAAGGTTTTTTCAGGGTTAATTCAGTGGCTTACAGAGGGAACAGCGATTATTTATAGATAACCGCGGTACCGCTCAGTTTGTTGTTGGTGTTAGCGGAAGTAATGCTGTAGCCAGTCGCACCAGCGGCTTCGGCTTTAGCAGCCAGTTTTGCTTCCAGACCATCTAAAGTGGTTGCGCCTTGCGCAGACACCACACCGATTTTATTCATGCTTTCAGCCTGAGCGGGGGTGACCGGTTCGGCGGCAAACGCGCCGAAGGAAAGGGCGGTCAGAGCGATGGCAGCGGCAGCATATTTGATGTTTTTCATAGTTAATCTCTCGCAGGTTGTTCTGTTCAGGGGACGATGTTCCGTCGATGTGATAAGTATCACGCTTTTTTGCGGGAGATAAAATCGAAGGAAATTCACAGTCTTCATCTAATTTTTTGAATGATTAATAATTTACTGATTATTAATAAATTATTTCTCATTCTTTTCGCCACGAAGCGTAGCGAGGAAGACCGACGCGTTTAAGGGCACATATTGCGACTTTTTCCGCCAAAAAATGTGCGCGAAAAGATAATGCGAAAGGCTGTCATGAACGGTAAAGGAAAGTCAGCGTAGCTGGCTATCCTTGGATCCGCGACGATTATATCCTGAAAATGTATTGTTATGTAAATCTTTCTCCTGCTGGCACTTCACGCAATATCTGACTCCTGGGATGGCCTGTCGACGGGCCTCCGGAATCGGCTCTCCACATTCATCACAAAATTTGTTGCTTTCGCCGCGCGGAAGCTCGCGGCGCGCGCGAGCCACCGCATCGTCAATGGTGCTGTCGATCTGATCCTGAACGGCCCCATCGCCTGCCCAACCTGATGCCATCGTCTGCCTCCTGTGAAAGGTTATTGATAAATTATAGCTGAACCGTGCAGTCGGTTACCGCTGCTGGCAGCATTGACCCGCCAGGCTATCGCCCCCTGGCGGTGGGCCTTATCCGCGAGGGCAGCCACCAGATCATCAAGGGTGCTGGCACCGGAGGCGGAGACGGTACCTACAGGGCGGAGTGGCCCGTCATAGGGCAGTACGGGTGTCGGTGGCAGGGGAGAGGCCGCGGCGGCATGAGCGGTGAGCGCAGCGGCGAACAGCAGCGAGGTGATTTTCATCAGCATATCCTCATAAACAGCATGGGACATAGCTTAAGTGTAGGTCTTTCCAGACCGCGCGATAGGGAATTTTTAATGCAAAAACAAGGCGTTTTGTAGGCTACCGGCGCAGGGCAGCGGTACTCTGGCCGGTAGATTATTTAGCGGGCGTCAGGGCGGATCATGTCAAAACGCAGACTGTCATCAATACTGTAATAGGCGCTCGGACCTCCGGCGCGCAGGATCGGCTGGGCGCGGGCGGTTTGATAGATGCCGTTGTCCAGCAGTGATTCATCAATATGCACGGCGACCACTTCGCCAAGCACCAGCCACGTATCGACAGGGTTACCGTCGGCGGTGGTGAGTTGAATACACTGCGACAGACGGCACTCAAAGTTCACCGGGCTCTCCGCGACCCGGGGGGCGCTGACCAGGCGGCTGGCGGCGGCGGTGAGGCCGGCGCGCACGAACTCGTCCTCATGGTGCGGGATCGAGGCAGACGTTTCATTCATCGCCACGGCCAGCGGGCGCGTTGCCAGGTTCCAGACGAACTCCTTCGTCTCGACAATATTTTGCACGCTGTCTTTCCAGCCACTGCTGGCGAAACCAATGATCGGCGGGCGATAGTTAAAGCAGTTAAAAAAGCTGTATGGCGCCAGATTTCGCTGGCCCTCAGCGTCCTGCGAGGCGATCCAGCCTATCGGGCGAGGCCCGATAATCGCGTTCAGGGGGTCATGCGGCAGGCCGTGGCCCTGTGAAGGTTGATAAAAGTACATGCTGCACCTGTCACGGATAAAGGAGATATCCAGACTCCCTTATTTACCGCGCCGCCGTCAACGGGTATCTTACGCGGCTGTTCAAAGGAGATTGTCATGAAAGCCCAGAAACCGGGGTTACACCCGCGTAACCGCCACCATCAACGCTACGACCTGCCTGCGCTCTGCCAGGCGCATCCTGACCTGCAGGGATACATTACGCTCAATCCGCTGGGTGAGCAGACCATTGATTTTGCCAATCCGCAGGCGGTAAAGGCGTTGAATAAAGCGCTGCTGGCGCATTTTTACGCGGTTAAACACTGGGACATTCCTGACGGTTTTCTCTGTCCGCCGGTGCCTGGGCGTGCCGATTATATTCATCATCTGGCGGATCTGCTGGCGCAGGATAGTGGCGAGGTGCCGAAGCAAGCCACGATCCTTGATATTGGTACGGGTGCCAACCTCATCTATCCCCTGATCGGCGTTCATGAGTACGGCTGGCGCTTCACCGGCAGCGAAATCAGCCCGGAGGCCTTCGCCAGCGCGCAGGCCATTGTCAATGGCAACCCCGGATTGACCCGGCAGATCCGTCTGCGTCGGCAAAAAGAGAGCCAGGCTATCTTCCACGGCGTGATCCACAAAAACGAGACCTATGACGCCACGCTGTGTAATCCGCCGTTCCATGACTCCGCAGAGAGCGCCCGGGCAGGCGGTGAGCGCAAGCGCCGCAATCTCGGACTCGGCGCCGACAGCGGGCTTAACTTTGGCGGTCAGCAGCAGGAGCTGTGGTGTGAAGGAGGCGAAGTGGCCTTTATCTCGCAGATGATCCGCGAAAGTCAGGCTTTCGCCCGCCAGGTGAAATGGTTTACCTCGCTGGTGTCGCGCGGCGACAATCTGCCGCCGCTCTATCGCCTGCTGACCGAGGTTGGGGCCGTGAAAGTGGTGAAAAAAGAGATGGCCCAGGGGCAAAAGCAGAGCCGGTTTATCGCCTGGAGCTTTATGGACGACGCCAAACGCCGCCGTCCGTTCTAACGCTACTCGGCGGCCGGGCTATCTGAGCCCGGCATCGGCAGCTGTTGCCAGGTCTGTATCGGGGCGCGAACCCCGGCGCGGTCGAAGTGCTTTTTCACCTGAGTGTCGAGGGCAAAGCGCACCGTCCACTGCTTCAGCGGCAGGGTAGTGAAGCTGACGCGTAGCGTGAAGGCGGTATTGCTCAGCCCCACCAGCCCGGCGAACGACGGCTCGCCAATGATCAGGCCGCGGATCTCCTCCTGGGCCAGCAGATCGTCCACCGCCGCCTTCAGCGCCTGGCTGGCTTTATCCAGATCCTCGTGACGGTCGACATCATAGTTGGCGACCACCGAGCCAATGCCGCGCACGAAGTTGGCAAAGGTGGTAATCGAGGACCAGGGAATAATGTGATAGGCGCCGGTATCCTGCCGTACCCCCACGGAGCGAATCGACATTC
Source organism: Klebsiella sp. H-Nf2 (assembly GCF_002806645.1). NCBI lineage: Bacteria > Pseudomonadati > Pseudomonadota > Gammaproteobacteria > Enterobacterales > Enterobacteriaceae > Klebsiella > Klebsiella sp. H-Nf2. The sequence continues at coordinate 78,430 of NZ_PIBL01000016.1, read as the reverse complement.
GTTCCACGGTGCCGGTCAAAGGGCCGATGGTGACCAGGTCGCCGGTATTCATCCCGTTCTCAAACTGGATAAATATGCCGGTGATAATATCTTTAACCAGCGTTTGCGCGCCAAACGAAATCGCCAGCCCTAACGCCCCGGCGCCCGCCAGCAGCGGCGCAATGTTAACCCCAATCTCCGAAAGCAGGATCATCACCGTGATGGTGCTGATCACCACCGCCAGCGCGTTGCGAAACAGGGTCAGCAGCGTCCGGGCCCGCGCGCTGGGCAGCGGGCGACCATGGATATCCGAGGCCAGCCGGTTTTCGATCAGGCTGGCCAGCACCGTCCAGCCGATGGCAGAGAAGAAGAGGATGAGGGCGATGCGGATCAGCACATCCACCGTTTTTTGCCCGGCATCGTTATGCAGCCATTCGCGGAAGTCAAACAGGCCCCAGGCGCTCAGCAGCAGCATGACGGCGACGCAGACGGTGAGAATGCGCGCGGCCTTCAGCGAGGCGGAGATCCAGCCATTCAGCCGCTTTTGCAGCTCAGGATAATTGCGCTGGGTGGCGGGTGACAGGGTGATGGTTTTGGCTATCCAGCGCGACAGGATGCCGGACACCAGCGCCGCGCCGCCGATAATGGCCAGGCTGCGCAGGGTGGCGCCCATCATGAATTTCAGGCTATTGCCCGGGTCGAACAGGGAGAAGAAAAAGAGCACCACAAAGTAGGCGCAGGCCAGCCAGTGCCAGACCAGCGCGAAGGCGCGGATAAACAGGCTAAAGAAGGAGAGCGAACGGTCGGCCAGATGGATTAGCCCCTGCGTAATCAAGGTCTTGTTATGAAAAATCAGGTACAGCGCCCACAGCGTAATGCACAGCATGATGACGACGTTAGCCAGCGCGCCAACCTGAACATTCACCTGATTGGAGATAATCGGCACCGCGACGATCAGGCCATAGCCAATCAGGCTGCTGAGCGCGCTCAGGCGCAGGCTCCAGTATGACGCGGCTTCGTCGCTGAGGTTAAAGGGCCGGAGCGCCGGGATGCGCGGGCAGAAAATGAGCCGCAGAATGGCTTTAAAAAACTCGATCAACGCGAAGGCGTTGAGGAAAAGACTCTGCTGGAAGGCGATGGTGGGGTTATTACCATTCAGGCGATCGCTTAACAACTGGCCGACAAACAGGGTCAGCGCCAGCAGCAGCAGGTCGATAACAAACGCCCCGGCGATGGTCAGGGGCAGCTGGAGCCAGTTTCCGCGATCGCGGTTTTTATGCCGCCCCCATTCACCCATTTTGCGATACAGCGGCAGCGCCGCGAGACGTACCAGCCACCAGAAGGCAAACACCAGGCCGGCCAGCAGTAAAAAATGCCAGGCCGCGCTGGTGAAGGTTTGCGAATTAAAGGGTTTATGCGGTGAGCCGGTGATATTGCGCCACAGTTGAGAGAAGCGCGACGAGAGCTGCTCGCCGTATTCCCGGCTGATCTGCGTGACGTTCTCCAGCACCGTGGTCTCTTCTTTCACCGCCGGCGGCGTCAGCGTCGGGGTGCTGTCTGGCGGCGGCGTGGCGGCCGCTTTACGCAACTGGTCAATGAGCTCCTGACGGGCGCTGTCGTTAGCCAGCACGTCAGCCAGCGCGGCGTAGGCCGCTCTTTTCTGTTCCGCATCGGGTTCGCTGGCGCTGGTTTTATCGGCGTTAGCTGTCGGCACGCCGGGCAGGGCGGCGGCGGAAAGCGGGGCAGTAAACAGCGCAGCGAGCAAAAGCAGGATCCACGGCATGGGCACCTCCGTTGCAACGTAAACGGGTAAGTATAGAAGCCGATGGCGGAAGGGGAGGGAAGAGGAATCTGGAAAAGCGGCTCTCTCCGCGGGGGAAGAGAGCCGTTGCGGGTCAGGCGACGTGCTGCAGGAATTCGCGCAGGCGCGGGCTTGGCGGATTCTTCACCAGCTCCTGCGGGTTGCCGTCTTCAGCAATGCGTCCTTTGTCGATAAAGATCAATCGCGAGGCCACTTTTTCGGCAAAGCCGATTTCGTGGGTTACGATCACCATGGTCATCCCCTCTTCAGCCAGATCCTGCATCACTTTGAGCACTTCATGGCGCAGTTCCGGGTCGAGCGCGGAGGTGGGCTCATCAAACAGCATCATCTTCGGCTTCACCGCCAGCGCGCGGGCGATCGCCACACGCTGCTGCTGGCCGCCGGACAGTTCGGACGGATAGTGATGCGCGCGCTCTGCCAGGCCGACTTTCGCCAGCAGATCTTTCGCCTGCTTCTCTGCCGCCTGCTTGCTGGCGCCGCGCACCCGCAGCGGACCAAACATGACGTTCTCCAGCGCCGTCAGGTGCGGGAACAGATAAAACTGCTGAAATACCATCCCGGCTTCCTGACGAATCAGACGTTCGTCAACTTTCGGGTCGTTGACCTTCAGGCCATCGACAATCAGATCGCCGCTGGTGATCTCTTCCAGTTTATTGATGCAGCGTAGCATCGTTGATTTACCAGATCCGGACGGGCCGATAATGACCACCACTTCACCCTGATTAATTTTCAGGGAGATATCATGCAGCACCTGGGTTGGGCCAAAGTGCTTGGAGACGTTTTTAAATTCAATCACAGGATTTTCATCCTTCTTTCAAGACGACGCAGAATAAAGCTCAGGACCAGGGTAATAATCAGGTAGATAACAGCAACGGCGCTCCAGATTTCCAGGGCGCGGAAGTTGCCCGCGATGATCTCCTGTCCCTGACGGGTCAGTTCGGCGACGCCGATGACGATGAACAGCGAGGTGTCCTTGATGCTGATAATCCACTGGTTGCCCAGCGGCGGCAGCATGCGGCGCAGCGCCAGCGGCAGGATCACGTGGCGAATGGTTTCGCGACGCGACAGACCAAGCGCCAGGCCCGCTTCGCGGAAGCCTTTATGAATGGAGAGCACCGCGCCGCGGGTAATTTCCGCGATATAGGCGCCCGAGTTAATCATGATGGTCACTACCGCTGCGGAGAAGGGGTCGATGCGCAGGTCGCTAAAGGCCATCGGCAGCGCAAAGTAGATGAACATAACCTGCACCACAATCGGGGTGCCGCGAATGATTTCAATAAACACCAGTGCGATGTGGTTGGCGATCCAGCCGCCGAAGCAGCGGGCGAAACCGGCCACCAGGCCGATTATCAGACCGCCGGCCAGGCCGAGGACGGAAATCCACAGCGTCATTTTGGCGCCTTCCAGCAAAATCGGAATGGCAGGCCAGATGGCACTCCAGTCAAACTGCATAATACGTTCCTGTTACCGTGTCGAGAGCAGAGGAAATCCTCTGCCAAAATACTGTCTCCCGCGTAGCCTGTGCCGGAAGACCGTTGTGGTGTCGCCGGACCTGCGTCCGGCGAAGTGTGTTCTTATTATTTTGGTTCAGTGCCGAACCATTTTTTATAAATTTCGTTGTAGGTACCGTTCTCGCGCAGCGTTTTCAGCGCACCGTTCACTTTCTCACGCAGCTCGTCGCTGCCTTTCGGGAAAGCGATACCGTAGTTTTGCGCTTCCAGTGATTCGCCTACCGCTTTGAACTTGCCGTTGCCCGCGGTTTTGATGAAGTACAGAATATTTGGCGTATCGTGCAGCACGGCATCAGCGCGGCCGGTACCCAGTTCCATGTAGGCGTTATCGATGTTTGGGAACTGACGTAGATCTTTGGTTTTGATATTGGCTTTCGCGTAGTCAACGGAGCCGGTACCGCCCTTCACCGCGACCACTTTGCCGTTCAGATCTTTCACATCTTTGATGTCGTTATTATTGGCGTTGACCATCACCAGCAGGCCGCTTTTGTAGTAGCCATCGGAGAAATCGATCGCTTTTTTACGCTCGTCGGTGATGGTGATCCCGGCCAGCGCCAGATCGATATTTTTAGTTTGCAGCGCCGGGATAATGCCGCTGAAGTCCATTGGCTTCAGGGTGTAGTCGAGCTTCAGCTCTTTGGCGATAGCCGCCCACAGGTCAACGTCAAACCCGACATATTTATCGCCTTGCTTAAATTCGAACGGGACGAACGCCGTATCGGTGGCGACAACCAGGGTCTTATTGGCGGCATGGGAAGAAACCGCAAAAGCCAGGGTCAGTGCAGCCAGTGAAACTTTAAATACAGACTTCATAGCATTTCCTTTTATATCCACGGGACGATCCCCTGCGAGAACGACTAGCCTAATGAAAAAATCGTGCCACTTTTACAAGCTGTTGTTTTTCAACAAACGAAGCGCGAGAGGTTGCACAATTTCGATCACGACAGGCACTAACTGCACCATGATGGGGCGTCACTTTGGTGCGTTATAGAGTTGCTGAATAACGAGCACATTTTTAGCGCAAACCCTGATGGGAAAACAATCTCGGCGTAACGATTGTGTGAGGTGATTATTACAATTGTTTTACTTTTGTGCGCATTTTCATCAATTTGGCGCCCTAAAACGGTGCAAGGTCAGCGGGGAATGAAAGCAAAGAAGGGATAACAGATAGAACGGAAAACAGAAAGGTGGGGGAGGGAAAAGCAAAGGCGCCGCCGACCGCGTTGCGACCGGCGGCAAAGCCTTACTCGATATTCGCTTCGATGAACCACAGGAATTTATCCAGATCGCGGGAGGCCGCGGTGAAAATATCCGCGGTATCCTCGTCTTTGGCTTCACCAATCGCCTTGCGTACGTCGTTAGCGACGACGGCATAGCGGTCAGCCAGCGCTTTCAGGTGATCCTGAACGTGATGGATATCGAGCGGGTAGCTCTGCAGCGGCGTTTTGCTGTTAATGACCTGAGTGGTGCCCAGTGCGACGCCGCCCAGCTGCACGGCACGCTCCGCCATGGTGTCCAGGTGCTCGGTTAGCGCGGTACGGAAGCCATCCAGCATTTCGTGCACGGCGATAAAGTTCGCACCGCGCATATTCCAGTGTGCCTGCTTGGTGATAAGTGACAGGTCAATGAACTGGATCACCTGGCGATTCAACAGCTCAATGGTCGCTTTCTTTTCGCTGTCAGCGACATCGTTGCGGGTATAGACCAGATTAGATGCTTTTGATTTAACCAGTTTTGCGGTACTCATCGTTTCATATCCTCTTGATATTGATGCTCGTCACACTTCAAATCTGAATGATGTGGAGCGTTGTCCCAGGTAACTTCGGGACTAAGTATAGCAAGGGTTTCAAAGAGTGAGGCATCGGCAGGCCATATCACTTCGATAGCGCAAAGTGGTTGGTTATTTTGAAATTCGCTAAATATCATATGGTTATATTTAGCTGAACGGCCCGGATTTCTCACGGGCCGGCGGCGTAACAGAATGTTAATTGATATCGACTTGCTCGATTTTACTTTGTCGCTGCATGGTCAGCGTGGCGCCCATTGAGGCGATAATGATCGCGCCCAGCGCCAGAGTCTGGGAGAGCTTCAACGTTTCGCCGAGGAAGACCATACCGGAAAGGGCGGCTAACGCCGGTTCGAGGCTCATCAGTGTGCCGAAGGTGCGCGTCGGCAGGCGCGTCAAGGCCATCATTTCAAGGGAGTAGGGCAGTGCGGTTGAGAGAATAGCAATCCCCAGACCCATCGGCAGCAGCGACCACTGCCACAGCGTATCCGTGGCCTGCGCTATGCCTAACGGAACAAACACCAACGAGGCGATGAGCGACCCCATCGCCACCGTGGCCGGACCGTGTTCCTCACCGGCGCGTTGCCCGGTCAGAATATAGACTGCCCAACAGGCGCCGGCGCCCAGGGCAAACAGCGCGCCGGTTAAATCGACCTGCGCCACGTTCTGCCCCAGCGGCAGGAGATACCACAGCCCGAGGATCGCCAGCGCCACCCAGACGAAATCCAGCGGTCGGCGCGAACCAAACAGCGCCACCGCCAGCGGGCCGGTAAACTCCAGGGCCACCGCCACGCCGAGCGGAATGCGCTGCAGGGATAAGTAAAAGAGATAGTTCATCGCGCCGAGCGCCAGGCCGTACAGCAGCAGCGGCACACGCTGTGCTGGGGAGAAACGTAACCGCCATGGCTTGAACACGACCACCAGAATCAGCGTCCCGAGCGCCAGACGCAGGGCGGTGACGCCCGGGGCGCCGACCAAGGGGAACAGCGATTTGGCGAGCGAGGCGCCGCTCTGAATCGATGTCATGGCGACTAAAATCACCAGAATTGGCAACCATGCCGCCGCTTTTCGGGATGGACCGGGCATCCTTTCTCCTGTCAGGTTTTGTCAAAAGTCGTAAAAGTTCCAGTGTACTGGAATAACCTGCTGACGGTTGAGCTAATGTTGAAAAAAACAGGGGCAAAAACAGTAGAATGGCGCACGTTGCTGAGAAATTCGCCAGGCGATTAGGATTAATCTGGATGCTTGCGAATTTCTTAATGAGCGTTAAGATGTACGTTAACGCCAAATATTGTTGTTTTCCATATTGTTATAGAAGTATGGAAACTTTTAGTTACATGAAAAAGTATGTTAGACAATGTAAACTCCAAAGAGTTTCCCAAAAGTTTTTGATATATTTAAGGCTTAGGACTTATTAGAAACACATTTGAGGTGGTTATGAATAAAATTGCACGTCTTTCAGCACTGGCCGTTGTTCTGGCTGCATCCGTAGGTACCACTGCATTTGCTGCAACTTCTACCGTCACTGGCGGTTACGCGCAGAGCGACATGCAGGGTAAAGCGAACAAAGCTGGCGGTTTCAACCTGAAATACCGTTACGAGCAAGATAACAACCCACTGGGCGTTATCGGTTCCTTCACCTACACTGAAAAGGATAACACCAGCAACGGTACTTACAACAAAGGTCAGTACTACGGCATCACCGCAGGTCCGGCTTACCGTCTGAACGACTGGGCAAGCATCTACGGCGTAGTGGGTGTTGGTTACGGTAAATTCCAGAACAACAACTTCCCGAACCAGAAATCCGATATGAGCGACTACGGTTTCTCCTACGGTGCTGGTCTGCAGTTCAACCCGATCGAAAACGTTGCCCTGGACTTCTCCTACGAGCAGTCTCGTATTCGTAACGTTGACGTCGGTACCTGGATTGCTGGCGTGGGTTACCGCTTCTAATCACTCCTGTGATATAAAAAATCCGCCTCACGGGGCGGATTTTTTTTGCCTGTTGACGGCCAGCCCGGGCGGTTGACCGGGCTGAACGAGTCGTCTTAGTTGACAGTGAACTCATCGCTGCCGAGGTGGGTGTAGTCAACCTTCTGCAGCTGGAAGTTGGTGATGTACACCGGACCGGCCTTTTGCTCAGAGATAAAACGATAGCGCGGGACGAGTTCCGCCGCCTTGATCCCGGTCCACTGGGAGAAGAAACTGAGGAAATCATTCGCTGACCGCTGCGCTTTAATCACTTTATGCGCGTTGTCATCGCTGGACAGCACCATAAACGGCACCTGGAAGTTCTGCTGGAACTTATCGTCATGCGCCAGATACTGCACCTCTTTTCCCCGCTCCTTGAACGCCAGACCATGATCGGAAAAGTAGGTCAGTGAAAAGGTATCGCCGGAGTTTTGCAACTGGCTGTAGAGCTTAGCCAGCAGCGAGTCGGTCTGCGTCATGCTGTAGAGATAACAGGAAGTCTCTTTCGACTGGACGAAAACCGTGTACTTGCCTTTGGTCCGGTCGCAGGCCTGCGGGTGAGAACCCATCAGATGCAGGACGATCAGCTGCGGCTGGGTGCGCTGTGTAGAGAGTACCTGTTCGGTCAGCTTTAATAACTGCTCGTCCTGGGTATTTTTATTGGCCTCGAAATCGCCGTTTTTCAGGAACTGGACTTCATCCGCACGTTTGGCAATGCTGGCGATAGCGGTGTCGTACTCGCCAATCTGCCCCTGGTTGGAGAACCACCAGGTCTGGAAACCCGCGCGGTTGGCAAGGGTGACAAAGTTATCCTGAAACTGCGGTTTACCGTCGACTACCCGGTTAAGCGTCAGGCCGAGCGATTTCTGCGTCGAGCCGCTGGCGGCGACATAGTTGTTAAACAGATAACCGTTTACCGAGCTGGCAAACGGCGTGTTGTCCCAGTGGCCACCGAAGGCGCCGAGGGCGTCGCGGCGGGCGCTTTCGCCAATCACCACCACATAGATATGGTACTTTGGCTTCACCGCCAGCACGTGCCAGCTGTCTTTCATGCCGGCCAGCTGCGCCATTCGCGCCTGCTCGTCCAGCACCTCGTTATTATTCACCACCACGTCTTTCACAAAACGAAAGGCCGGATAACCGGTGTCAATCACCTTGAACACGCCGCCCCAGGCGAGATTCTGCACCGGCTGCAGAAAGAAAATCCCGATGCTGAACAGCAGGCCCAGGGTCTCCATTTTTCCCCAGCGGGATGGCTCAACGATCCTGCGGCGAACCGCAATGATCCCCAGCGCGAAAATGAAGACCGCCAGCAGATAGTTGTACCACGGGAAGATGGTCAGAATTTCCGTGGATTCTTCCACATTGGTGGCGTGAAGCGCCAGCAACGTATTGAAGTTGGGGGCGCCGTAGGCCTGGCCAAAGGGGTAGTAGAGAGCCGCCAGCAGCGAATAGGCACCGACCACCCCTTTCTGAACGCGTGGAAAGGCACGCCACAAAAGATGTAACACGCAGGTAAATGCCACGGTATAGAGCAGGCTAAATTCATAGCCCAGCGCCAGGTTAATTAATAGCGACTGTAAAAAGTAGAATCCTGTCCATGGGTTCAGTGCCAGTCGGCGGGCGACCAGCGTATTTTTCAGGGTGGTGACATTCATAGTAAACAATCAAAAAGAGGCCATGCGCATCCCCTGGCATCAAGGGGGAAAACCTGCTGGACAGTGCGCGAAGAGGGTCTCTGCGAGCCGCGAATGTGGCAGGGCTGTGCAAAGATAGGGCTTGTAAATGGTAAGGTCAACCAGACATAACAGATTGTTTTGCGAGGGCGCTTACAAAACTTGAAAAAAGGTCAGGGAAACGGGGGAAACCGGCCATTTTAGCGGCAGAAGATGACAGAAAAATGAAGCGGCGTACCGCGACGCCGCCTTAGGAATGAGGTTTGTCCTGCTGCGGTTTACCGTTAATCATCTCGCACAGCATACCGATCAGCATTAGTCGTACTTTAAAGGGTGAATGGCTAAACACGTTTAAGCACCTCTTGAATTCATTCATCTGCTCTCCTCCTGCCTGTTCACGCCGTCAATCCTTGATGGCTGTTTGCATTACATACAGATATAGCACAGGCTATATTTTATAGCTATGGCTAAAACGTTAATTTTTTGTGCTCTTGGCGCAATCCATTACAATGTGGATCTTTTTATATGATGCTTGACGCGTCACACGAATGAGGAAGCACAATGAACCGTCGCGCAGGTAAGCCAATAACAAAAAAAGTGACGCAGTTAGTAAATGTTGAAGAGCACGTTGAGGGTTTCCGTCAGGTGCGGGAAGCGCATCGCCGCGAGCTGATCGATGACTATGTGGAGCTGATCTCCGATCTGATCAACGAAGTGGGGGAGGCGCGCCAGGTGGATATGGCGGCGCGTCTTGGCGTTTCGCAGCCTACGGTCGCCAAAATGCTTAAACGCCTGGCCAGCGTGGGGCTAATCGAACAGATCCCCTGGCGCGGGATCTTCTTAACCCCGGAAGGGGAAAAGCTGGCCCAGGAAAGTCGCGAGCGCCACCAGATTGTGGAAAACTTTCTGCTGGCGATTGGCGTCAGTCCGGAGATTGCCCGCCGCGATGCGGAGGGAATGGAGCATCACGTGAGTGAAGAGACGCTGGCGATGTTCCTGAAATTTACCCAGAAACAGGGATCCCAGGAAGCATGACTCTTCCCTTCGTTCAGTCGCTGCTGCGCGACCGTTTTTTACACCTGCTGCTGATTATCGCCTGCGTGCTCAGCGCCATCGTGCCGTTTGTCCCGGCAAGCTGGCCGGCGGCCATTGACTGGCATACCATCATCACGCTCAGCGGCCTGATGCTGTTGACCAAGGGCATTGAACTGAGCGGCTACTTTGACGTGCTGGGACGGAAAATGGCTCGCCGCTTCGTGACTGAGCGCCAGCTGGCCATCTTTATGGTGCTGGCGGCGGCGCTCTTATCCACCTTCCTGACCAACGATGTCGCCTTGTTTATTGTGGTGCCGCTGACGCTGACGCTGAAAAAGTGGTGCGCGATCCCGGTTAACCGTCTGATTATCTTCGAAGCGCTGGCGGTCAACGCCGGGTCTCTGCTGACGCCGATCGGCAACCCGCAAAACATTTTGCTGTGGGGACGGTCCGGTCTCTCTTTCGTCGGGTTTATCGGCCAGATGCTACCCCTGGCGGCGGCAATGATGTTGACTCTGCTGGTGCTGTGCTGGTTCTGTTTCCCGGCAAACCGGCTCAGCTACCAGAGTAGCGATAAGGCGCCATCGTGGCAGCCTAAGCTGGTCTGGAGCTGTCTGGGATTGTATCTGGTGTTCCTGACCGCGCTGGAGATGAATCAGGCGCTGTGGGGTCTGGCGCTGGTGCTGCTGGGCTTCCTGATACTGGCCCGGGCGGTGATCGTCCATGTGGACTGGTCGCTGCTGCTGGTGTTTATGGTGATGTTTATCGATGTCCACCTGCTGACCCAGCTTCCGGCGCTGCATCATGTGCTGAGCGGCGTCGGGACGCTTTCCGGCGGCGGACTGTGGCTGACCGCCATCGGCCTGTCGCAGGTGATCAGTAATGTGCCCTCGACCATTCTGCTGCTCAACTATGTCCCGCCGTCGATACTGCTCGCCTGGGCGGTTAACGTGGGCGGCTTTGGCCTGCTGCCAGGATCGCTGGCCAATATCATCGCCCTGCGCATGGCCAGCGATCGGCGGATCTGGTGGCGCTTCCATCTTTACTCCATTCCTATGCTGCTGTGGGCGGCCATCAGCGGCTATTGGCTCTTCAAACTCTGCGCCTAATTTCTGCAGAATTGGGCAAGAAACTGACAGAAACACCCCATTCGCACGCCTCGACTCAGCGGTATAACTATACCGCTGACGTTAATCATCCTGTTGAGGAGAGTGCTATGCGATATCAAAAACTGGGCAATACCGGTCTGTTTGTCTCTGAGCTGTGCCTGGGCACCATGACCTTCGGCGGCGAAGAAGGGATGTGGGGCAAAATCGGCCAGCTGCGCCAGGCCGAAGCCGAGCAACTGGTCGGCAGCGCGCTGGACGCTGGGATCAACTTTATCGATACCGCCAACGTCTACTCGGAAGGGCGCTCTGAAGAGATTACCGGCCAGGCGCTGAAAAACCTGAAAATCCCGCGTGAAAACGTGGTGGTGGCGACCAAAGTGTTTGGCGAAACCGGCACCGCTGGCGTGAACTCTCGCGGCAGCTCACGGTACCACATCATGGGCAGCGTGAAAGAGAGCCTGCGCCGCCTGCAGCTCGATCATATCGATCTCTATCAATTGCACGGCTTCGATCCGGCGACGCCGATCGAAGAGACGCTGTCGGCCCTGGATACCCTGGTACAGCAGGGCCACGTGCGCTACATCGGTGTTTCTAACTGGGCGGCCTGGCAAATCGCCAAAGCGCTGGGCATAGCGGAACGCCTTGGACTCTCCCGGTTTGCTTCTCTGCAGGCCTACTACACTATCGCCGGGCGTGACCTGGAACGCGAGCTGGTGCCGATGCTGCAAAGTGAAGGCCTCGGCCTGATGGTCTGGAGCCCGCTGGCGGGCGGCCTGTTGAGCGGGAAATACCGCCGCGACGGCGAGGCGGAAGCGGGGGGGCGTCGCCTGGCGTTCGACTTTCCGCCGGTGGATAAAGCGCGCGCATTTGATTGCATCGACGTCATGCGGGTGATAGCTGAAGCAAAAGGGGTATCGGTGGCGCAGATTGCCCTGGCGTGGCTGCTGCATCAGCCGGCGGTGACCAGTGTCATTATTGGCGCCAAACGGGCCGAACAGTTGCAGGATAACATCGCTGCGACCGCTATTCGCCTGAGCGAAGATGAGTTGCGCCAGCTTGATGCGGTCAGCGCCCTGCCGCGCGAATATCCGGGCTGGATGCTGGAGCGCCAGGGGGAATATCGTCGTCATCAGCTTGACGCGCAGTAACGCCGTTTCCACTTACCTCTAAAGATCGCCGCTTGCGGCGATCTTTTTTGTTTGTCTGGCTCACAGAAAACGATCCGTCTTTTGCTTCCGCGGCGTATTTTTTGTATATGACTAGTCATGAATTTAAAATGACTAGTCATATACAGAGGCGAACCATGAAAGACACATTACCGGCCGATTTTTTATGGGGCAATTCGGTCTCCAGCATGCAGACCGAAGGGGCGTGGAATGAGGGAGGAAAGGGGATGTCGGTGTACGATATTCGTCAACCGTCAGAGTTCGCCTCGGACTGGAAGGTGGCGACTGACTCCTATCATCGCTTCCGCGAAGATTTCGATCTGATGCAGGATCTGGGCATGAACTGCTACCGCTTCCAGATCGCCTGGAGCCGGGTGTGTCCGGAGGGGGACGGCGAATTCAATGAAGAAGGGATCGCTTTCTACCATCAGTTTATCGATGAGCTTATTGCCCGTGGCATCGAGCCGATGATCTGCCTGTATCACTTTGACATGCCGCTGTCGCTGGCGGAGCGCTACAACGGTTTTACCGACCGCCGGGTCATGGACGCCTTTATCCGCTATGGCCAGAAGATGATCGACTGCTACGGCGATAAGGTGAAGTACTGGCTGACCTTCAATGAACAGAACCTCTACCATTCGCCGGAAGCCTTCCTGATCACCGGCTATCTGCGTGGCGATAAAACGTTGCGCGAACTCTACCAGATCCAGCACCACGTGATGATGGCGCATGTCCATCTGACCCACTATCTGCATCAGACGAAGCCGCAGTGCCTGATGGGCGGAATGCTGGCTCACGCGCTGGTCTATCCGGCTACCTGCAAACCACGCGATATTCTCTGCGCTCAGCAACTGGACGAGTTTTTAAACCAGAACCTGCTGCGCGTCTACGCGGGCGAGGGCTATAGCCCGGAGGTGATGCACTTTGTCGCCCGCGAAGGCTTTGACGATATTTATCGCGCCGAAGATATGGCGCTGATGGCAATGGTGAAGGTGGATTATCTGGCGTTCAGCTATTACGCCAGCCGCTCGCTCAATAGCGACGCGATCCCGCCGGGAACGGCGGTCAACAATTACATGCTATTCGGTAATCAGGATAACCCGTACCTGAAAGCGACGGAATGGAACTGGCAGATCGATCCGCTGGGATTTCGCATGATCATCACCCGTTATTACAATGACTGGCGGCTACCGGTGTTCCCGATTGAAAACGGCATCGGGGTGATCGAATCCTGGGACGGTGAACATCCGGTTGCCGATGATTACCGCATCGCCTACCATCGCGACCATATTAACGCCATGAAAGCGGCGATGTTTGAGGACGGCGCGCAGGTGATCGGCTATCTCGGCTGGGGATTAATCGATATTCTTAGCTCACAGGGCGATATGCGTAAGCGCTACGGCGTGGTGTACGTCAATCGTGAGAACCATGACCTCAAGGATCTACGGCGGGTGCCGAAGAAGAGCTATGCGTGGCTGAAGCAGGTGATCCACAGCAACGGCGAAGCGATGTAACGGCGTCCTGGCGGTCAGGTCAAGTATGCTGCCCGCCAGTCACGCACAGAATGTAAAAGGACCGGGAATGACGGCGAAGTATCTGCAAATTGCGCGGGAAATAAAAAAACGCATCATCAGCCAGCAGTATCCTGCCAGCGCACCGCTACCCGACCAGTTTGCGCTGGCGGCGGAGTTCAACACCAGCCGGATGACGATCCAGCAGGCGATGCGTCAGTTAATCGTCGAAGGGCTTATCTACACCCGCAAAGGGCAGGGCACCTTTGTGCGGAAAAATTTCCTCCAGCTGTCGCAGTGGGAACTGCCCGGCAGCGACTATTTTGGCGCCACCAAAACCTGGGAGCATCTTGGCGAGGTACAAAGCGAAGTGGTGCGCTTTGAGGTGCGTTTTCCCAGCGACAAGGAGCAGAGTTCGCTGCTGATTGACGCCGATGCCCCGGTGTATGACTTTGTCCGTCTGCGGCTGCTCAACGGTGAGCCGGTGTCGTTGGATCTGACGGTTATGCCGGTGGGACTGGTGCCGGGGCTCAATAAAAGCCATCTGGAAAGCTCGGTGTTTCGCTATGTGCAGGAGACGCTGGGGCTGAAGCTGATGGGATCTTACCGCGTGGTGCGGGCGATGAAGCCCGATGAACTGGATAAATTACATCTTCACTGCGACGCCACCGACCCGGTGCTGGAGGTTGAGCAGGTTATCTACCTCGAAGACGGTACGCCGCTGGAGTATGCCCACTGCCACTATCGCTACGATCACGGCGGGATTATTCTGGTGAATAACGGCTAGACCGGGGGGCCTGTTTGCGAGCGCTTAGCAGGGCCAGGGTGTTGTCAGGTTTGGTAGCCCGGGGAAATACAGATAAAAAAACGGCGGGCATCAGGCCCGCCGTTTTTCTTGTCATGCAGAACTTAGTTCAGACGCACCGGCATACCGGAGCGGTTCTGGATAGCCTGCTCAACCACGTTCTGATCGACATCAGATTGGCTGGTGATCGCCTGTACCGGCTGAGTCAGGGTGATTGGCACGATTTCGCCGCCCTGGAACTGCGCTTCGGTGGTTGACAGCGGGTTGTGAACCTCAATGTAACGGCTGCCGTCCGGCTCGGTGGTCGCTTTTACCGGCTCATCGATAAATTGTACGCGGGTGCCAACCGGCACGTTATCAAACAGGAACTTGATGTCATCGTTGCGCAGACGCACGCAGCCGTGGCTCACGCGCAGGCCAATACCAAAGTTAGCGTTGGTGCCGTGGATGGCGTACAGACGGCCGATATACAGCGCGTACAGGCCCATCGGGTTATCCGGACCGGCCGGTACGACGGCTGGCAGCGGGTTGCCGGCAGCGATGTATTCGGCATGCATCTTGGCGGTCGGCGTCCATGTCGGGCCGGCTTTCTTGCGTTCGACTTTGGTGGTCCAGTTAATCGGCGTGTCTTTACCTAACTGGCCGATACCGATCGGCAGGACGATCACGGTGTTGGTGCCTTTCGGATAGTAGTACAGACGCATCTCGGCGCTGTTAATCACGATGCCTTCGTGGACGGTGTCCGGCAGAATCAACTGCTGCGGGATGTTCAGGACGCTACCGCCTTTTGGCAGATAGGTGTCCACCCCCGGGTTGGCTTCCAGCATGTTGGACAGCCCCATCTGATATTTCGCCGCAAAGTATTCCAGCGGCTGCTTGTTATCATCAGGAATGGTGATGACCTGATTCTGACCAACCAAACGGCTGCCGTCGGTCGGCAAAGGATAGGTGACAGCAGACGCTGTATTGCAAAAGCCTACGAGGGCGAAGGCTGCCGCTAAGAGTGTAGATAATTTCATAGTCTTTAATGTCGTGTGCGAAATCAACGCCACACAGGCCTTTGTTAATGATTGAGACAGTAGATGGGAGCGCATTATATGTGCATTCCGCTGAACAGGTAAATCAGATGTGTACGAAATCACATTTTTTTCCCTGTCGTCTCGACTGTCGGGGCCTGGCGGACAATGCGACCGCCGCCTCCCACGCGGTTCACAGGGAGGTTATCCTTCCAGTAACCGGTCCTGCAGCGAAGCACGGGCCGGGGCGGTGAGCTGGTACTCTTCTGCCAGCCAGGCGTCGACGCTACCATAGCGCTGGTGGATGGCCGACAGCGCGGCGGCGAGATAGGACTCTTTCACCGTCAGAATATCCGCCAGACTCTGGCGTCCCTGGGGCGTCAGGTCGTTGCCGAGCATCTCCAGCATCCAGGCTTCCACCTGCGTCAGCATACCGTGGGTGAGCAGATACTCCTCCATGACCGTCTCGCTGTCGCATCCGACGGCAAACAGCGTTAGCGCGCAGCCGACGCCGGTGCGATCTTTGCCGACGGCGCAGTGTTGGAGCAACGCGCCTTCAAAAGGGGCCGTCAGCCAGGCAGTGAGCTGGCGATAGGCCGGATTGTTAAACGGCAGCTGGCGATAGAGTTGCAGCATAAACTGTTCACCGTTCAGCGCGTTAAGGGTGGCAGCATTCAGCTCGGTGACCTTCGCATTCACATCGCTGATTGGCGGATTGGCTGGCGCGTTCAAATAATGAGTGAGCGGGCTAAGCTTGTCAGGCGTGCGCTGCACCTCACCGGGGTCGCGATAGTCGAGCACCCGACTGAGCGGCAGCGTCGCCAGGTGGTTGAGATCGTCCGCCGTCAACTGGTTTAGCGCGCCGGAGCGTAGCAGCTTGCCACTGCGTACCGTGCGTCCGTCGGCGGCACGCTGGCCGCCCAGATCGCGAAAATTGATACCGCCCTGCAGGGATAAAAAGGCCGGGTGTCGCGGTAGGCTGGTGGTCATGGGGTTCCTCATAATGACGTACAGAATAACCGTTTGAGCCCTGGTCTGTGGCTCATCTGACAAAGACCTTAGCACAAGCGTCGCGGCGGAATTTACCGCAGGCCGTGAAAAGTGCGTCATTTACTGGCATAATGTCTGCTGTGTCACACCCCTCATTCTCTTTTTTCAGGATATCCCCGTGCTAGTATCCAGCAACGTTACCATGCAGTTTGGCAGTAAGCCGCTGTTCGAAAATATCTCCGTTAAATTTGGCGGCGGCAACCGTTATGGTCTGATCGGCGCCAACGGCAGCGGTAAATCGACCTTTATGAAGATCCTCGGCGGCGATCTCGAGCCGACGCTGGGCAACGTTTCTCTCGACCCGAACGAGCGTATCGGTAAGCTGCGCCAGGATCAGTTCGCCTTCGAAGCGTTCACCGTGCTGGATACGGTTATCATGGGCCACGGTGAGCTGTGGGAAGTGAAGCAAGAGCGCGATCGTATCTACGCCCTGCCGGAAATGAGCGAGGAAGACGGCTATAAAGTGGCCGATCTGGAAGTCAAATACGGCGAGATGGACGGCTACTCCGCCGAAGCGCGCGCCGGCGAACTGCTGCTCGGCGTCGGCATTCCGGTTGAACAGCATTACGGCCCGATGAGCGAAGTCGCGCCGGGCTGGAAGCTGCGTGTCCTGCTGGCGCAGGCGCTGTTTTCCAATCCGGATATCCTGCTGCTCGACGAACCGACGAACAACCTCGACATCGACACCATTCGCTGGCTGGAGCAGGTGCTGAACGAACGTGACAGCACCATGATCATCATTTCGCACGACCGTCACTTCCTGAACATGGTCTGCACCCACATGGCGGATCTCGATTACGGTGAGCTGCGCGTCTATCCGGGCAACTATGACGAGTATATGACCGCGGCGACCCAGGCACGCGAACGTCTGCTGGCGGACAACGCCAAGAAGAAAGCGCAGATCGCTGACCTGCAGTCCTTCGTTAGCCGCTTTAGCGCCAACGCCTCTAAATCGCGTCAGGCGACCTCTCGCGCCCGTCAGATTGATAAAATTAAGCTGGATGAAGTGAAAGCGTCCAGCCGTCAGAACCCGTTTATTCGCTTCGAGCAGGATAAGAAACTGTTCCGTAATGCGCTGGAAGTGGAAGCGCTGGCGAAAGGTTTTGATAACGGCCCACTGTTCAAAGGGGTGAATCTGCTGCTGGAGGTTGGCGAGAAGCTGGCGGTGCTGGGGACCAACGGCGTCGGTAAATCAACGATGCTGAAAACCCTGGTGGGCGAGCTGGAAGCAGACAACGGTACCGTTAAGTGGTCCGAAAACGCCCGTATCGGCTATTACGCGCAGGATCATGCCGAAGATTTCGAGAACGATCTGACGGTCTTTGACTGGATGAGCCAGTGGAAACAGGAAGGCGATGACGAGCAGGCAGTACGCAGCATCCTCGGTCGTCTGTTGTTTAGCCAGGACGATATCAAAAAGCCGGCGAAAGTCCTTTCTGGTGGTGAAAAAGGGCGCATGCTGTTTGGTAAGCTGATGATGCAGAAGCCAAACATCCTGGTAATGGACGAACCGACCAACCACCTGGATATGGAATCGATTGAATCGCTGAACATGGCGCTGGAGATGTATCAGGGCACCCTGATCTTCGTCTCTCACGACCGCGAGTTCGTGAGCTCGCTGGCGACCCGCGTCCTGGAGATCACCCCTGAACGCGTTATCGATTTCAGCGGCAACTACGAAGACTACCTGCGCAGCAAAGGTATCGAGTAATCCCTGTCCGTTACCCGGGTTGCGGCTACGCCTTACCCGGGCTACGCCTGGCATGTGATCTGTAGGCCCGCGCAAGCGTAGCGCCGCCGGGCAATAACCGCGGGTAAAGAGCCACTTTCGCGCCGGATGGCGGCTGCGCCTTATGCGGCCTACGGTCCGTGCCATTGTGAGCTTAAGAGCTCTATCTTGTACCCATGGTTACTGAAACTGTCCGTTACCCGGGCTACCAAACCGCACAGTGCTGTAGCCCCGGTAAGCGGTAGCGCCACCGGGGATTTTGAGGCCACCAGTTTGTAGCCCGGATTAGCGTAGCGCAATCCGGGAACATAATAAAATCCAGGCCGGGCAAGGCGTAAGCCGCCGCCCGGCATATCGCTTAGCGCCTCCACTCCGTTCCTTCGACGCCATTCACCAGCAGCTTACGCTTTTCTCCCGCCGGTAATGACAGCTTCAGCGCTTCCCACGCCGGGCGATAGTTGCCGCGAGCGTTGATATTCAGGTTTATGCTGTTGGCGCTGCAGGTCATTTCCCACTCCAGCCATAGCGCATCCCCCTCTTTATAGCCCCAGCTTTCGCCGTCGTCTTCAAACAGCAGACCGCGGGTTGAGCCGGTACCTTTCAGCGGGAACAACTGCAGTTCGCGACGATCGTCTTTTTGCGCATCGACATGGCTGATACGTTCACTGAGCGGCAGACCGGCGCCGGCGCGGACCAGCAGCGGCAGTTTTTCCAGCGGCGCGTCCAGCGTCACCCACTGGCCACCGGCGAACCACTGGTGGCTGTAAAAATCGTACCAGCCGTCCTGATTATCGGGCAGCCATAGCTGGCGCTGACGGGCGCCGGGCTCGACCACGCTGGCCACCAGCAGATCGCGACCCAGCAGGAAGTCATCGCACTCGGCGAAGGTCTGGGTATCGTGCTGGTGATCGAGGAAGGTCGGGCGCAGCATCGGTTCGTCATCGGCATGCGCCTGCCACAGCAGAGTGTACAGATAGGGCAGCAGGCGGTAGCGCAGTTCGATGGCTGAGCGGATCGCCGGGGTGATTTCCGGGTACATCCAGGCTTCATTGACCGTCTGGTCGTCATTCCACGAGTGAATGGTAAAGCGCGGATGCATCACGCCGTTTTGCACCCAGCGCACGAACAGCTCCGGCTCAGGTTTATCGCCGGAGAATCCGCCGACGTCGTGGCCGACGTTAAACAGCCCGGACAGGCTCATGCCTAATCCCATGCGGGTGTTATAGCGTAATGTATCCCAGTTGGTGCGGTTGTCGCCGCTCCAGGTCTGGACGTAGCGCTGCATCCCGGCGCAGCCGGAGCGGGAGATCAGATACGGGCGCTTTTGCGGCGCAAAGCGCTGCTGGGCTTCCATGGAGGCGCGCATCATCAGCAACGGCATCACCGGGCGAATATGTTTAATGGCGATTTCGCGGCCAAAGCCGTAGCAGCGCGCTTCGCCGTCCCACACCTCATACTCGTTATTATCGTTCCAGGTCGAATCGATACCCATCTCCAGTAGCTGGGTGGTCACGCCTTCCTGCCACCAGGCCACGGTGTGCGGGTTGGTGAAGTCGAGATGCGACCCTTCATCATCCCAGAAGCTGGAGCGCTCCGGCGCGTCGGTTTGCGAATCGCGAATAAAAAGACCGCGCTCCGCCACTTCGCCATAGCGCGGATGATCCTGCAGCAGGCAGGGTTTGATATTGGCGGCCAGCTTCAGCCCGGCATCATGGAACGACTGGCTCATCACTTTTGGCTGCGGCACTTTGTCGTAGTTCCAGTTAAAGACGTAGCGCTTGCCATTGATCGAGGTATAGCCGGAAGAGAGCTGGAACGAATCGCAGGGGATCGCATGCTGCTCGCACAGGCGGATGAAGTTCATTAGCTGATTTTGCGCATCCGGCGCATCGGTGTAGTGCATGGTGGAACCGCTGTAGCCGAGGCTCCATTTTGGCCCGAACAGGGTTTTACCGGTCAGACGGACGAAAGCTTTGGTCACATCCAGCACTTGTTTACCGGTAAACAGGTAATAATCGATGTCGCCGGCCTCCGCCTGCCAGCGGCGATAGGCGGTGTGGTAGTTGTCGATTTCATTACCCAGATCCAGCCAGCAGCTGCTCAGGTTGTCGTAAAACAGGCCGTAGCTGATATCGCTGCGCTGGGTGATGGTAAACGGAATATGTTTATACAGCGGGTCGGTGCTGACGGCGTTGTAGCCCATGGCATCGAGGTTACGCATTTCATAGCGCTTACCGTTGCGCTGCAGGTCGCCGGCCTTTTCGCCCAGGCCGTAGAAACGCTCATCTTTACGGCGGCTCAGATAATGGGCGACGCCATCCCCGTGAGCGTTTGCCAGATAGGCGCTGGTGGGACGGTCACTGGCGAGCGTCTGCCACTCACCGGCGTCGTCGCGATAGCTCCACTCCAGCCAAAGCGGCTGGTGGACGGTGACGCGCAGCTGGCGGGTGGCGATGGTCAGCGCGTTATCCTCTTCGATCATCTGCCAGGCCGGGAGACTAAAACCGCTGAGGTCATCCCGCGCACGGCCTTCCCACGGCACATCCTGCTGCGGGGCGATACTCCAGGTGCGATCCAGCGCCAGCTGGCCCTGGCGCTTCAGCAGGACGCGGAACAAATTCTCTTCCAGCACGTACAGGCACAGGGTGTGCTGGCCATCGACGGTCAGTTCAACGTGATGCTCCAGCTGTTGGTGCAAACTCCAGTGTTTCAACGTCTTCATATTTTACATCCACTCTCAGGCGCGCTTGGCGCGACGTTCAGCAATAAATGCCACCAGGAAAACGGCGCCAATCAGGTCAAAGAAACCCATGGCGATAAACAGCGGGTTGAAGCCAATTTTGTCGGCAGTCACCCCGATCAATAATGAGAACAGGAAGCTGGCGATCCATGCCGCGGATCCGCGCATGCCGTTGACTGTCGCCATTTGCCCCTTGTCGAAAGATTCCACCACCAGCGCGCTGAGCATGCAGGAGATGATCTGGTGCCCGAAGCCGCCAATGGAGATCAGGATGATGGTGATATAGGGATCGCGGGTGATGGCGACCAGGGCCAGCGAGATCATCAGAAACGCGCCGGTCACTGAGCTGGCGATGACTGAGTTGACTCGCGTACAGCCGAACCAACGGACGTACAGGCGGGTGAGGTAGCCGCTGACCACGCTGCCAAGGTCGGCGGCGAGGAACGGCAGCCAGGCAAACATCGCGATCTGCTTCAGATCCATCCCGTGCTCTTTCGCCAGGTACAGCGGCACCCAGAAGCTCAGCACTGCCCAGGCGGGCTCGGCCATAAAGGCGGGAATGGCGATCCCGTAGAAACGTTTGTTCTTTGAGACGGTTTTTAGCGCGGTCAAAAAGGGCAGCTTCACCGGCGGGGCTTCGTTATCCTGCTTGATGTACTCCAGCTCGCTTTTGCTGAGATTCGGGTGCTTTTCCGGGTTCTGATAGAAAGCCCACCACAGCACCACCCACAGCAGCGCCAGCGCGCCGGTAAACATAAACGCCCCCTGCCAGCCGAAGGAGGCGTGGGCGAAGTAGATGATTGGCGGGGCCAGCATCGCGCCGATAGAGAAGCCGACACCAGCCCAGCCGGCGGCGATCGGTCGCTCGGATTTCGGGAACCACTCGCCGATGGTTTTGGCGTTGGCCGGCGTGGCGGCCGCTTCAGCGCCGCCCATAAAGAAGCGCAACATAGCCAGGTGCAGCCAGCTGCCGGCCCCGGCATGGGCGATACAGGCCAGCGCCCACAGGGTAGCGCAGATCATAAACCCGAGCTTCAGGCCGATGACGTCGATAAGCCAGCCACAGAGCGGCTGGAAAATCGTGTAAGCCAACTGAAACGCGCCGACGATCCAGGAATATTGTTCGGTGGTAATGCCGAGGGTCGCTTTCAGTTCCGGGGCGATAATCCCCAGCGAGTTGCGTGTGATGTAGTTGACGGTGACGCCAAGTAAAAACAGGACCAGCACCCACCAGCGCAGGTTTTTTACCACCCGGCGTGTTTTGCTGACCGCGATATCATTGTTGAGGCCTTGACTCATAGCACACTCCACAAGACGTTTGTAGGGGGAAAGTGACGGCCTCTTTCCGTGAGTGGTCACATATTTTTTTTAACTATTTGAATAGTCTAATTTTTATCTCAACATTATTGGTATGACTAGTATGGGAGATGTTGGACCAATTCAGGCTAAGGGAGAAAAATCGTCGGGCATAGCGCTATTTATGCAATTTTTTTCATGAAATGACGAAGATCTCATATTTCGCTGTGATATTTGCTTGCGTGAGGCGCTTTGGCGATTATGAAAATCCTTTCATTTTCCAATCGGAGCTGGATCACAAAATGGATAAAAAGCTGCGCGTTGCCGAAATTGCCGCCCGCACCGGGCTGTCGGCCAGCACGGTTTCACGCGTCCTGGCCGGGAAAGCGAATACCAGTGACAAGGCGCGCCGGGCGGTGCTGGACTGCGCCCGCGAGCTGGGGGTCATGCAAGGGCTGGCCGCCGGGCGTCTGCTGCTCAATAATCTGCTGGTGTTTGCCCCGCAGCGCGCCTTCGATGAGCGGTCGGATATCTTCTACTACCGGGTGATCCAGAGCATCAATAACGCGCTGGCGGCGCATGAAGTGCGCCTGCGCTACTGCGCGCTGGACGAGAACGACAGCGACGCCAATCTGTTTCTTGCCCGCATGAACGAAGCGGAGACCCAGGCCGCGGTACTGCTGGGGATTGACGATCCGCATATTCATGGCCTGGCGGCGGATCTGGGCAAACCCTGCGTATTGATCAACTGTCGGGATGAAGGGATGCGGCTGCCGTCCATTGCCCCCGACCATCGTCTGATTGGCCAGTGCGCGGCGCGCTATCTGTTTGATATGGGTCACCGGGCGGTGATGAATGTGATGTGCCTGCGCCGCTACACCATGGAGCTACGGCTGGGAGGGATCCAGGAAGCATGGCGCGCGCGCAATCTGCGCTTTACCGCCAGCCGGGATCTCATCAGCGTCGCCAACTTTAGCGCCAGAGAGACGGAAGAGCAGGTAGGGGCCTGGCTTGACGGCTTACAGGGGCGCCCGATGCCCACCGCCTTCCTGGTGGGCGGTGATTTTATGGCCGCCGGCACCGTCAGCGCCCTGCAAAAACGAGGCCTGCGGGTGCCGCAGGATGTTTCGGTAATGAGTATCGACGGGTTTAATCTGGCGGCGATCCAGGAGGTGCCGCTGACCGCGGTGCATGTGCCGCGAGATGAGCTGGGCAGCGAGGCGGTGCATCTCCTGCAGCAGCGCCTGCTGCGCCCGGAGGCGCCGCACGGCTCGCTACTGCTGCATGGTACGCTGGTGGTGCGTGATTCGGTACGGCGGATCCGGCCAGGCAAGAGCCATACCGCCGTCGAGCCGCAGGGGCTGTATGACGATTAGGTCGGCATTCCCAGCGCCCGTTTCCCGTGAATATTCAGATCATCCAGGGTGAAGCGCCCCTGCCAGCTGGCCTCATAGTCCTCGCGCGGGAAATCCCCCGGCGAGGCCCCTTTTTCCAGAGCAATTTTCACCTTCTGCGCGTAGGCCAGGTTCTTTTCGCACATCGGCGCGGCCGGGATGTACATCACGTTGCCCCAGCCCTGCTGATTTTCCACCGGCGCCACTGAGTGAATAACATCGCAATGCCACCAGACGGAGTCCCCGGCATTCAGCGCCGGAATCGAACTGAGGGCTTTGATCAAAAGCGGGTGCCATTGCTCAGAGATCGGCAGCACTCTGCCCGGCGCGACGCCGCACAGTTCATCTTCCGGCACATCGTCGAGCAGGGGGCGCAGCAGCACATAAGCCATCGCCTCCGGGATAGGCACCACGTGCAGCAGCCCCTGACCCGGGATCATGTCTGACAGCGCGGTCCAGCCCTGGAAGGTGCGGAACACCGAGCATTTGGTGGTGTTGTCGACGGTGTACTCTTCCACTTCGGTACGATGCGCCGCGTCCCACGGATCGTAGGCGTCGATATTGCCATTAAAGACGTTGGCGAAAACCTGCTGATAGGCGGGAAGCAGCCAGCGCTCCAGCGCCCCGGAATCGGTATGCGCCCCCAGCCCCTTTGAAGTGGTTCCCGGCGGACGACGGCGGATGCGGTCAGGGTAAATCACGCTGACATCCGGATCGAACCAGCGCTTGCCGTCCTGCTCAAAGCGCCACAGGCGATTGAGGAAGGATTGCACTGCTGCCATTTCATCGCTCTGGCGAGCCTGCATCTGTGAGGGCGACCAGTAGATCGGATGGATTTCCGGGCGCGAGGCCTCCAGCGAACCGAAGAAGCTGTCGCCAGGCCCTTTGTATACGTCATCGAAATGGTTCAGATCGAGGTATTCCAGCATCGCGTTGTCCCAGGCCAGCGCCTGTTCGCGCGGATAGTGGCCTTTGATGACCGCGCAGCCCCGGCGCTTAATCGCCGCGCGCTGCGCATCGCTCACGTTACCCTGGGCGATATCGCTGAACGGGATCGTCGGCCAGACCTCCAGGCCTGCGGCTTTCAGGGCCTCAATCTCTTCCAGGCGCTCTGTGATACGTGCCGAGAGTTTATCGAATACCGCCTGGACATCGCCGATTTGCGCCCGTAAGGCCTGTTTCATCTGGCGAATTGCCGCTTTGTGGTCGGCAGGTAATGTTTCGTGGGTCGGGAGAGCAGCCATAATAACCTCGCTGTATCTTTCATTCGAAAGTATTAAATCTTACAAACGTTAATTTAAGTTAAAATTGAGTTAATGCAAGTTTAAAATCTTGCTGCGGCGCACAAAATGGAAAAGCCGGGGCGCGCTGCCCCGGCGAAAGGTCAATCGTTGAAGGGGGCGGTGTTATCGAGGACGGCCTGAATGACGTTCAGCGCGCCATCATGGTTGTTATCGTCAGTGGCGTAGCCAGCGATGGCTTTGATGCTGTCAGCAGCGTTGCCCATGGCAAAGGCGTATTTCACCAGCTTCAGCATTTCGGCGTCGTTGCCGCTGTCGCCGATGGCCACGCACTGCTGCGGCGAAAGGTTCCAGCGTTTGAGCAGGCGGCTGATGCCGTTGGCTTTATGCAGGCCGGGGATGATCAAATCGACAAAACCAAAGCCGCTGGTGACCGGCTTCATGATCCCGTCGAGCGACACGTGCAGCTTATCGATCAGCTGTGGGATCTCGCTGTCCGGCAGGTTGAGGGAGAATTTAAACAGCGTGTCATCGATGCGATGGTAATCGCTTACCCGCTGCAGACGGTGGTAGTGCTTTGACATCAGGTCGACGAAGGCGTCCGGAGCTTTATCGCTCACATACGCGCTCTGCAGGCCGCAGGCGACGAAGTTCAGCTGCGGATCGTTAAGTAATTCCCCGATCACCACCTGCGATTCGTGGCGGGTCAGTTCGCCGTGGAACAGCTGCTTACCATGCTCAAAGACCAGCGCGCCGTTTTCGGCGACGAACGAAATCTGCTCGCGGATTTCCGGAAAAAATGAGATCAGCTGATAGTACTGGTTGCCGCTGGCGACAACAAATTCAATACCTTGCTGTTTGAGCTGCGCAAACTGCGCGAGGAAACGCGGGCGGTCGTACTGCTTGGCGTCATTGAGAAAAGTTCCGTCCATATCGGTGACGATAACTTTAACGGTCATAAGGGGATGCTCCTGGCTTAACTTCGACCAGTAACATTCTAATTACAATGTGATGGGGAGCACAAATTTATTTCGAATGAAAGCTCACTCAGCGCAGAAAATGCCGGGTGGCAACGTTGCCTTACCCGGCCTGCAGAACAGGGTAGGCCCGCTGAGCATAGCGCCAGCGGGCACGAAGGGTTACAGCGTATGTTCGGTTCGGGCGATGATATCGTCCTGGGTATCTGGCGACAGCGCGGTGAAGAATGCCGAGTATCCGGCGACGCGGACCACCAGATCGCGGTACTGGTCAGGGTGTTTCTTCGCCTCCAGCAGCGTGTCGCGTGACACGATGTTGTACTGGATATGCCAGCCTTTGTGCACCTCGAAGAAGGTGCGCAGCAGCACCATCAGCTTCTGCTTGTCGGACTCGTTCTCCAGCGTTGACGGATTCAGCTTCTGGTTAAGCAGCACGCCGCCGAGGATCGCCCCGGTGGGGAGTTTGCCCACCGAACTGATGACCGCCGTCGGCCCCAGATGGTCGGTACCGGAAGCCGGGCTGGCCCCTTCCGCCAGCGGGGTGTGCGCTTTACGGCCATCCGGGGTCGCCATGGTCTGCGCGCCGAACGGAACGTTGGCGGAGATAGAGGACGTGCCGGCGTAATAGTTGCCGCCGATTGGGCCGCGGCCATAGCGCGGGTTGTGATACTGCTTCAGCTCGTCGATATAGGTCTGGTAGGCCCGCGCCAGCAACTCGTCGACGCTGTCATCATCGTTACCGTACTTCGGCGCGCCGTTGATCAACCGCTGGCGCAGTTGCTCGTGGGTCAGACCGTCGAAATCTTCCGCCAGCGCCTTCGCCAGTTCCTGCTGGCCGATGGCGCCCTGATCGAAGACCAGTTTTTTCACCGCCGCCAGGCTGTTGCCGAGGTTGGCGATACCCACCTGCAGGCCGGAAACCCAGTCATATTTCGCGCCGCCTTGCTTGATGCTTTTCGCCCGTTCGATACAGTCATCCACCAGCGCCGAACAGAGAATATCGTGGACGTTTTCCTCCAGCATGGTATCGACCACATACTCAATCTCAATGGATTTACGGGTGTAGTAGCGGATCTGGGTGTCCCAGTCGGCCAGCACCTGGTCGAAATTAGCGAAGTTGCCTTTCGACAGGGCATGCTCCTGGGGCAGGAATACCTGACCGCTGGTGGCATCGCGGCCGCCTTCCAGCGTCGCCAGCATCACCCGCGCGAAGTTGATAAAGCTCATGCCGGTGCAGCGATAGCCCCATTTGCCGCCGACCGCGGTTTCGATGCAGCCGATAGCGGCGTAATCGTAGGCGTCCTGCGGCTCGATGCCGAGTTTGATAAATTCCGGGATGACGATTTCGTCGTTATTAAACGCCGGCATGCCGAAGCCGCAGCGGATCACCTGGACGCAGGCGTCGAGGAAGTCGTTGCTCATCCCGGCATGGTAACGCACGCTGAGGTTCGGCTGGGTAGAGCGCAGACGACCACAGGATTCCAGGATGGCATACGACAGCGGGTTGACGGCATCCTGCGGCTGGCCGTCGACCAGGTTCTGGCCGCCAATGGTGACGTTCTGGTACAGCGGGCTGCCGGCAGAGGCCTTGGAATGCGAGCCGGAGCGAATTTTGTTGACCTCCAGCAGCTTCAGCCAGCAGCTGTGCAGCAGCTCAATGGCCTGTTCGCGATCCAGCGATTGCTGCAGTTCAACGTCGCGGCGGTAGTACGGATAGAGGTACTGGTCCATACGGCCAAAGGAGACCGAGTGGCCATTGGATTCAATCTGCAGGATCAACTGAATGAAGTAGCACAGCTGCAGTGCCTGCCAGAAGGTTTTCGGCGGCTCATGGGCGATGATGTCGCAGTTTTCGGCAATCGTCAGCAGCTCGTGGCGGCGTGATTCGCGGGATTCTGCTGTCGCCATCTCGCGCGCCAGTGCGGCGAAGCGTTTGCTGTGGTCGCTGACCGCTTCCAGAACGATATCAATCGCTTTCAGGAACTGTTCGCCATGCAGGTCTTCCAGTACCGTCAGGTTAATGCGCGACCGGCGTTCAGCAACCTTGGCGCGCATGCCGTCGAGGCCTTTTTCCAGCAGTAACGGGAAGTTGACCGCCAGGTGGGCGTCACCGGAAGTCATGTTGCCTTCCGCCTTGATAATACCGGTGGCGAGGAGCGCCTTCTGCTCATCGGTAAACATACCGTAGCAGCGGTCCTGTACGGTCTGCCCGCGCCACCATGGGCACACTTCATGCAGCACGCGTTTGTTCTCTTCGCTGACCGAGAAGCCGGCGCCGGGGCGGTCGGCGAGATCGTCGATCTCTTTCTCAATCCAGCTGACGGTGTATTCCGGGAAAATCGGCGCAGCGCGCACTTCGCTGGCCTGGTTGCCGACGATCAGCTCATCGTGCTTGATCCAGATGGTGCGCTCCGCCAGGTGGTGGGCGAGGGCCAGGGCGCGACGCACCGGGATCGGTTTATCGAGATGTTGCTGATACATCTCGGTGTAGTGGCGGGCGCGCTCGGTACAGACCGGCGGCTTAACGATATGCACCAGCGCCATTTTATGGGCCTGGATGCGGGCGCTGAGGGTGTTGAGTTTCAGGGTCGTCATAGGGTTATCCTCGTAAGATCGCCGTTAGCCCCTTGCTCCGCGCATAATCTTGCGCAAAGGTGAGCAGCTCAGGAGCATCCAGCGGTTTGTCCGGTGCGGTGTAGGGCTGACTGAGTAACTGGTATTTGTTCATTCCCAGCGTGTGGTACGGCAGGAAATGGATTTCGCTGACCTGCAGGCGGTCGGCGGCAAAATCGGTGATCGCGGCAATGTCGGTTTCGCTGGCGTTGAATCCCTGGATCAGCGGCACGCGAATAATCATTTTTTTCCCTGCCTGCGCCAGACGCTGCAGGTTATCCAGCACCCGGCGGGCGCTGCCGTCGGTCCACTGCTGGAACACAGCTTCGTCGACATGCTTGAGGTCGGCGAGAAACAGGTCAACAAAGGGCAGGGAGGGAGCAATGTATTTCCACGGCACGTGCAGGCAGGTTTCCACGGCGGTGTGAATACCAGCCTGATGGCTGGCTTCGAAAAGCGCCTGCGCCAGCGTCGGGTTCATAAAGGGTTCGCCGCCGGAAAGGGTGATGCCGCCGCCACTGCGATCGTAGAACGGTTTATCACGCAGCACCGTCGCCATGATCGCTTCGACGTTTTTCTCCTCGCCGCAGACCGTTAGGGCGGTGGTGGGGCAGCAGTCACGCAGCGCAGTAATATGCTTGTCGTTAACGTTTTGCCGATTAATGATCAAACCATCGAGGGTACGGGTGATAACCTCCGGCGCCGCCTGCTGGCACAAATCGCAGCCGGCCAGGCACAGCCGCGAGTCATACAGCAGATCTTCGCTGCGGGCGCGGCTTTCCGGGTTCTGGCACCAGCGGCAGCCCAGCGAGCAGCCTTTCAGGAAGACGACGGTACGGATCCCTGGGCCGTCATGGGTGGAATAGCGCTGGATGTTGAAGATCATGGCTTATCCTCTTGTTTGCGTATGAACATAAAAACACTTTCGAATGAAAGTTATATTGACGCAAATCAATAAGCGGGATGGGGATAAGCCCCTGGGGATAAAATAACGAGAGAGGTCACAAAACCACCGACGACCCTCGTCGCCGGTGTGGGGGGTTAGTGCGAACCGCATACCTCGCACTGCGGATGACGCATCAGCTTCATTTCACGAAACTGGCAGGTCATGGCGTCGTACATCACGATTTTTCCGCTGGCAGGGGTGCCGTAGCCGGTCAGCAGTTTAATGGCCTCCATCGCCTGCAGCGAACCGATAGTGCCCACCAGCGGGGCCATTACCCCGGCTTCGACGCAGGTGAGGGCATTTTCGCCGAACAGACGGCTCAGGCAGCGGTAGCAGGGTTCGCCATCCTGATACGTGAAGACGCTGATTTGCCCCTCCATGCGGATCGCCGCCCCGGAGACCAGCGGGGTGGTGTGCTGGAAACAGCCGGCGTTGAGCTGGTTACGAATGGCGACGTTGTCGGTGCAGTCCAGCACCAGATCGTGATCGGCAATCTGCCCCGCCAGCGCGGTCTCATCCAGCAAGGCATTGAGCGTAACCAGCCGGACGTGCGGGTTAATCCGCGCCAGCGCCTCGCGGGCAGAATCCACCTTCGGCTGGCCGAGGGTGGCGTCGCTGTGCAGCGTCTGGCGTTGCAGGTTGGACAACGAGACGGTGTCGAAATCGAGCAGGGTGAGCTGACCCACTCCGGCGGCGGCCAGATACTGCGCGGCGGCGCAGCCGAGCCCGCCGAGGCCGACCACCAGCACGCGAGCGGCTTTTAACCGCTCCTGGCCGTCAAAATCAAAACCGCGCAAGACGATCTGCCGGTTATAGCGCAGCATCTCTTCATCGCTCAGCTCAACGGTCATTACCGCCCTCCAAACAGGTGACTGAACGGTTCGACCTCGACCCATTCGCCTGCTTCAACGTGGCCGCGCTCACGCTCCAGCACGATAAAGCAGTCGCCGAGGCTGAAGGAACTAAAAATGTGCGAGCCCTGATGGCCGGTGGTGGTCACCACCAGCTCGCCGTCGGGGTTGCGCTGCAGAATACCGCGCTGAAAATCGAGACGACCCGGGGACTTTTTCAGTCGCGTGGCGGCGCGTACCCGCAGGCGGGGTGGCTGAAGCGGGCCGTGCTTGCCCGAGAGTTTCGCCAGCAGCGGCTGCACCAGCTGACAGAAGGTGACGGTGGCGGAAACCGGGTTACCCGGCAGGCCGCAGAACCAGCTGCTGCTGAGTTTGCCGAAGGCGAAGGGTTTCCCCGGCTTGATCGCCAGCTTCCAGAAGCCGATTTCGCCCAGCTCTTCAAGAATGGTTTTGGTGTAGTCGGCTTCGCCCACCGAGACGCCACCGGAGCTGATGACCACGTCAGCCTGCTGGTCGGCGGCGATAAACGCGTCACGCAGCTTCGCCGGGTCGTCAGGAATAATGCCGAGGTTAATGACCTCGTAGCCCAGCTGCTGCAGCATCAGGTGCACCGCCAGGCGGTTGGTATCGTAAATCTGGCCGTCGCCGAGCGGTTGACCCGGCAGCTGCAGCTCATCGCCGGTTGAGAAGACCGCGACGCGGACCTTGCGCACCACCTCGACCTCGGCAATGCCCAGCGAGGCCAGCACCGGCAGCTCGGCCACCGTCAGCGGCGTCCCCGCCGGGAAGACCACCGCGCCGTGGGCGATATCTTCTCCACGGCGGCGAATATGCTGCCCGGCTTTGACTGGCGCGGTAAAGCGCACGCCGGCGTCGGTCTGTTCGGTCTCTTCCTGCATCACCACCGCATCGCAGTCTGCAGGCACCGGCGCGCCGGTCATGATGCGGATACAGGTACCCGCCGGCCAGGTCTCGTTAAACGGTTGGCCGGCAAAGGCCTTACCGGCGACCGGCAGCGCCGCGCCGTCGCGAAGATCGCTTAGCCGGACGGCATAGCCATCCATCGCCGCGTTATCAAAGCCGGGGACATCCAGCGGGGAGACGATGTCATGGGCGGTCACGCGCGAGAAGGCCTGCAACAGCGGTACAGTTTCCGTCGCGCTCAGCGGCGTAATACGATCGAGCATCTGGGTGAGGGCTGTGTCGAGCGGCATCAGTCCGGCGGTAAAATCCATGGGTCACTCCTGCGGGCAAAACAGCGAAAACGCCTATTATGGCAGAAAAGCGGCGCGGGCTGTATGCCACCTGGGTACGAGGCTTTACATCGCCCGCCGCTCTTTCTATATTCAAAAATTGTATAAGACATTCAGCAATATAATGATATCAATACCCTATTCCTGACGTGACCGGCGCCGCGACGCTGCGCAACAGGGCGGGGCTATCCACTTCATCGTTAAGGACTGGCGAAATGGGCAAAGCGGTTATAGCAATTCACGGCGGCGCAGGGGCGATTTCCCGCGCGCAGATGACGCCGGAACGGGAGCGGGAGTATGTGGCGGCGCTGTCGGCAATCGTCGAAAGCGGGCAGAAAATGTTGGCCGCGGGCGCCAGTGCGCTGGATACCGTGACTGAAGCCGTCCGTCTGCTGGAAGAGTGCCCGCTGTTTAACGCCGGGATGGGCTCAGTATTTACCCACGATCAAACCCATGAACTGGACGCCTGCGTGATGGATGGCTATAGCCTGCAGGCGGGCGCGGTGGCTGGGGTCAAACATTTGCGTAATCCGGTGCTGGCGGCGCGTCTGGTACTGGAGGAGAGCCCGCACGTGCTGCTGATTGGCGAGGGCGCGGAAAATTTCGCCTTCTCCCGGGGGATGGAACGCGTCGAAAACGATCTCTTCTCCACGCCCGAGCGCCTGCTGCAGCTGCAGGAGGCGAAAGCGGGCGGGGAGATTATCCTCGACCACTACGCCGCCCCGCTCGATGAACGCCAGAAAATGGGCACCGTCGGCGCGGTGGCGCTCGACCTGGCTGGCAATCTGGCGGCGGCAACCTCCACCGGCGGCATGACCAACAAACTGCCCGGACGCGTCGGCGACAGCCCGCTGCCGGGCGCGGGATGCTATGCCAACAATGCCAGCGTGGCGGTCTCCTGCACCGGCACCGGCGAAGTCTTTATGCGCACCCTGGCGGCCTACGATATCGCCGCCTTAATGGAGTATGGTCAGTTGAGTCTCTACACCGCCTGCGAGCGGGTGGTGATGGAGAAACTGCCCGCTCTCGGCGGTAGCGGCGGGCTGATTGCCGTCGATCGCGAAGGTAACGTCGTTTTACCGTTTAACAGTGAAGGCATGTACCGCGCCTGGTGCTATGCCGGCGATACGCCGACCATTGGCATTTATCGCGAATAGAAGAAGGGAGAGGGAGATTGTCGCAAACTCACGAAACCGATACCTGCGAAGTGCTGGTAGTGCGCAACCTGAACGTGGCCTTTCGCCAACAGGATGCGCCAGAGGTGCAGGCCGTGCGTCAGCTTTCCTTCAGCCTGCGTCGCGGCGAGACGCTGGCGATTGTGGGTGAGTCCGGTTCGGGAAAATCGGTGACCGCGCTGGCGCTGATGCGTTTGCTTGACGCCGCCAGCAGCGAAGTGAGCAGCGAGGGGCTGTGGCTGCGGCGGCGTAACCGGCAGGTGATCGCGCTCAATGAGCAAACGGACGCCGAGATGCGCCGGGTGCGCGGCGCGGATCTGGCCATGATTTTTCAGGAGCCGATGACCTCGCTGAATCCGGTTTTTACCATCGGCGAACAAATCGCCGAATCCCTGCGCCTGCACCAGGGGCTGGGGCGCGAAGAGGCGCTGCGCGCGGCGAAAAAGATGCTCGACCAGGTGCGTATTCCCCAGGCGGAAGAGATGCTCTCACGCTATCCGCACCAGCTCTCCGGCGGCATGCGCCAGCGGGTGATGATCGCCATGGCGCTCTCCTGTCGGCCGGCGGTGTTGATAGCCGATGAGCCGACCACGGCGCTGGATGTCACCATCCAGGCGCAAATTTTGCAACTCATTGCCGTCCTGCAAAAGGAGATGGCGATGGGGGTGATCTTTATTACCCACGATATGGGCGTCGTGGCCGATATCGCCGATCGGGTGCTGGTGATGTATCGCGGTGAGGCGGTAGAGACCGGCAGCGTTGAGGAGATCTTTCGTTCGCCGCAGCACCCTTATACTCAGTCGCTGCTGGCGGCGGTCCCGCGGCTGGGGGAGATGCGGGGTCAGGATCTGCCGCGTCGTTTTTCGCTTCCCGGTCAGCCACAGGCGGAGACAGAAACGCCAGACACGGTGGCGGCGGGGGAGCCTATCCTGCAGGTGCGCGACCTGGTGGCCCGTTTTCCGGTGCGCGGCGGGCTGCTCAATCGCGTGACGCGCGAAGTGCATGCGGTGGAGAAGGTCAGTTTTGATCTCTGGCCGGGAGAAACTCTGTCGCTGGTGGGCGAGTCCGGCTGCGGCAAGTCGACCACCGGCCGGGCGCTGTTGAGACTGGTAGAGACCCAGGGAGGCACCATTACCTTCGACGGCCAACGGATTGATACGCTCTCCGGCAGCAAGCTGCAGTCCTTGCGCCGTAATATTCAGTTTATTTTTCAGGATCCTTACGCTTCGCTTGACCCGCGTCAGACGGTCGGTGACTCGATTATGGAACCGCTGCGGGTGCATGGCCTGTTGCACGGGGAAGCAGCCCGTGAGCGGGTTTCCTGGCTACTGAAGCGCGTGGGGCTTCAGCCGGAGCATGCCTGGCGCTACCCTCATGCCTTTTCCGGCGGCCAACGACAGCGGATCTGCATTGCCCGCGCGCTGGCGCTGAATCCGAAGGTGGTGATAGCCGATGAGTCGGTGTCGGCCCTGGATGTCTCCATTCGGGCGCAGATTATCAATCTGATGCTCGATCTTCAGCGCGAGATGGGCATCGCGTTTCTGTTTATTTCCCATGATATGGCGGTGGTGGAGCGCATCAGCCACCGCGTGGCGGTGATGTACCGCGGTCGCATTGTCGAAATAGGCCCGCGCCGCGCGGTGTTTGAAAACCCGCAGCACCCCTATACCCGTAAGCTAATGGCCGCCGTACCGGTGGCCGACCCGGCCTACCGTCATCCGCAGCGGGTCCTGCTGTCTGATGATGTCCCGGGCAATATCTATAAGCGGGGCGAGGAGATCGCCAGCGTGCCATTGCAGCAGGTTGGGCCGGGCCACTTTGTCGCCCGCG
Source organism: Klebsiella sp. H-Nf2 (assembly GCF_002806645.1). Classification (NCBI taxonomy): domain Bacteria; kingdom Pseudomonadati; phylum Pseudomonadota; class Gammaproteobacteria; order Enterobacterales; family Enterobacteriaceae; genus Klebsiella; species Klebsiella sp. H-Nf2. The sequence continues at coordinate 43,948 of NZ_PIBL01000016.1, read as the reverse complement.
AGTCCGCCGATGTGCTGGGCAGAGCATAACAACACATAACGCACTTTTTCAGGAGAACACGATGACACAACCTGTTTCACGCAAATGGTGGCTGGCGCTGAGTATCGCGGCGGCCCTGGCGAGCGCCCCCGCCTTTGCCGCCAAAGATGTGGTAGTGGCGGTCGGGTCTAACTTTACGACGCTCGATCCCTATGATGCCAACGATACGCTGTCGCAGGCGGTGGCGAAGTCCTTTTATCAAGGCCTGTTCGGCCTTGATAAAGAGATGAAGCTGCAAAATGTTCTTGCCGAGAGCTATACCGTGTCACCGGACGGCCTGGTGTACACCATCAAGCTGCACAGCGGGGTGAAATTCCAGGATGGCACCGACTTTAACGCCGAGGCGGTCAAGGCTAACCTTGATCGCGCGAGTAATCCGGATAACCATCTCAAGCGCTATAACCTGTATAAAAATATCGCCAGCACCGAGGCGGTCGATCCGACCACGGTCAAAATTACCCTGAAGCAACCCTTCTCGGCGTTTATTAACATTCTCGCCCATCCGGCAACGGCGATGATTTCGCCGGCGGCGCTGAAAAAATATGGCAAGGATATTGGCTTCCATCCGGTGGGTACCGGGCCGTATAAGCTCGACACCTGGAACCAGACCGATTTCGTGAAGGTCAGCAAGTTCGATGGTTACTGGCAGCCGGGCCTGCCGAAGCTGGACTCCATCACCTGGCGTCCGGTAGTGGATAACAACACCCGGGCGGCGATGCTGCAGACCGGCGAAGCGCAGTTTGCTTTCCCGATCCCTTACGAACAGGCGCCGCTGCTGGCAAAAAACAGCAAACTGGAGCTGGTGGCCAGCCCGTCGATCATGCAGCGCTACATCAGCATGAACGTGACACAGAAGCCGTTCGATAATCCGAAGGTGCGTGAAGCCATCAACTATGCGATTAACCGTCAGGCGCTGGTCAAGGTGGCGTTTGCCGGATACGCCACCCCGGCGACCGGGGTGGTGCCGCCGTCGATTGCCTACGCCCAGACCTACACCGCCTGGCCCTACGATCCGGCGAAAGCTCGCCAGTTGCTGAAAGAGGCCGGCTACCCTAACGGCTTCAGTACCACGCTGTGGTCATCACATAATCACAGCACCGCGCAGAAAGTGCTGCAGTTCACCCAGCAGCAGCTGGCGCAGGTGGGGATTAAGGCGCAGGTGACGGCGATGGACGCTGGTCAGCGGGCGGCGGAAGTGGAAGGTAAAGGGCAGAAAGAGAGCGGGGTACGGATGTTCTATACCGGCTGGTCCGCCTCCACCGGTGAAGCCGACTGGGCGCTGTCGCCGCTGTTCGCCTCGCAAAACTGGCCGCCGACGCTGTTTAACACCGCATTTTACAGCAACCCGCAGGTGGATAAAGCGCTGAGCGAGGCGCTGAAAACCACCGACCCGCAAGAGAAAACCAAACTCTATAAAGAGGCGCAGGATATTATCTGGAAAGAGTCGCCGTGGGTACCGTTGGTGGTCGAGAAACTGGTCTCCGCCCACAGTAAGAACCTCACCGGTTTCTATATCCAGCCGGATACTGGCTTTAGTTTTGAACAGGCAGATTTAACACCGTGAAGGATGGGATGATGCCCTCAGGCGCCAGCGCGCGGGGGGCGGTTTTTCCGCGGGGCGGGTTGCGGAGGTATGATGCTCAACTATGTGATTAAGCGCCTGCTGGGGCTGATCCCCACCCTGCTTATCGTCGCAGTACTGGTGTTTTTGTTCGTCCATATGCTGCCCGGTGACCCGGCGCGGCTGATTGCTGGACCGGAGGCCGATGCCCAGGTGGTGGCGATGGTGCGCCAGCAACTGGGGCTTGACCAGCCGCTGCATGTCCAGTTCTGGCACTACATCACCAACGTACTGCGCGGCGATTTTGGCATTTCCATGGCCTCGCGGCGTCCCGTTTCCAGTGAGATAGCCAGCCGCTTTATGCCCACGCTGTGGCTGACGCTGGCCAGCATGAGCTGGGCGGTATTGTTCGGGATGGCGGCGGGGATCGCGGCGGCAGTGTGGCGCAATCGCTGGCCTGACCGTCTGGGAATGGCGTTGGCGGTGAGCGGCATTTCGTTTCCGGCTTTTGCTCTCGGCATGCTGCTGATGCAGGTCTTTTCGGTTGAGCTGGGCTGGCTGCCGACGGTGGGGGCCGACAGCTGGCGGCACTATATTTTGCCGTCGTTGACCCTTGGCGCGGCGGTGGCGGCGGTCATGGCGCGCTTTACCCGCGCGTCGTTCGTCGATGTGTTGCATGAAGACTATATGCGTACCGCGCGGGCGAAAGGGGTGAGCGAAACGTGGGTGGTGCTCAAGCATGGCCTGCGCAACGCGATGATCCCGGTGGTGACCATGATGGGGCTGCAGTTCGGTTTTCTGCTCGGTGGGTCGATCGTCGTGGAAAAGGTGTTTAACTGGCCGGGGCTTGGGCGCCTGTTGGTCGATTCGGTAGAGATGCGCGATTACCCGGTGATTCAGGCGGAAGTCCTGCTCTTTTCGCTGGAGTTTATTCTTATCAATTTAGTGGTGGATGTGCTGTACGCGGCCATTAACCCGGCTATCAGGTATAAGTAAGGTGCGATTGCTTAACTGGAGAAGGCAGGCGGCGCTGAACGCCATGCCGGGTATCGGACCCGGCGAGATCCATACCCCATGGCATGAGTTCTGGCGGCGATTTCGTCGCCAGCCGGTGGCGATGGGCGCTGGTATTTTCGTGCTGTTGCTGATTGCGGTAGCCATCGTTGCCCCATGGATAGCGCCGTACGATGCGGAAAATTATTTCGACTATGACCGGCTTAATGAGGGGCCCTCGCTGGTGCACTGGTTCGGTGTCGACTCGCTGGGACGCGATATTTTCAGCCGAGTGCTGGTCGGGGCGCAGATCTCGCTGGCTGCCGGGGTACTGGCGGTGCTGATTGGCGCGGCCATCGGCACGGTGCTTGGGCTGCTGGCCGGGTACTATGAGGGCTGGTGGGACCGGCTCATTATGCGACTTTGCGACGTGCTGTTCGCCTTTCCGGGGATCCTGCTGGCGATTGCGGTTGTCGCCGTCATGGGCAGCGGGATGGCCAACGTGATCATCGCCGTGGCGATCTTCTCGATCCCGGCGTTTGCTCGTCTGGTGCGCGGCAATACGCTGGTGTTAAAGCAGCAGACCTTTATTGAATCGGCGCGCAGCATCGGCGCCAGCGACGCCACCATTCTGTTCAACCACATCCTGCCGGGGACGGTGTCATCGATCGTGGTTTATTTCACGATGCGTATCGGGGTATCGATTATTTCGGCGGCCAGTCTGTCGTTTCTCGGCCTCGGCGCGCAGCCGCCCACCCCGGAGTGGGGCGCGATGCTCAACGAGGCGCGGGCGGATATGGTGATGTCCCCGCACGTAGCGCTATTTCCGGCGGTGGCGATTTTCGTGACCGTGCTGGCGTTTAATCTGCTGGGAGATGGCCTGCGCGATGCGCTGGATCCGAAGTTAAAGGGGTAGGGTGAGAGAAAGCTCCGTCGTGCGGTGCTTTATATTATTTGTGGCTTCAACGCACATTGCGCTCCCGGTTAATCTTCTGCGTTATGTCTCTCATAGCGCAGGGAGCGGTGTGGGGCGAAACGACTGCCGGACGGTTCCCTCTCCCTCCGGGAGAGGGTTAGGGTGAGGGAAATCTTCGCCGTGCGGTGCTTTATATTATTTGTGGCTTCAGCGCACATTGCGCTCCCGGTTAATCTTCTGCGTTATGTCTCTCATAGCGCAGGGAGCGCACAGGGGGCGGCCAGTCGCCGCCGCCCCCTGTACCCCCGGGCTCCGGCCAGCAACATCGCCACTGCGTGGTGCCTTCGACTTATCCCTGCAGGCTTCGGGTCGGGCCGAGGCAGCGTCCGTGCAAAACACGGCCCTCAGCCCGCATCCATGCGGGCTGCCCCGGCCTTCCGGGAACGTCTCAGCGATGTTGAGGCCGCCAGCACCGGCAGTTTCAGCGGCCCCATATCCGGCGGCGATTCACATATTGGGACTGGACCCCGTAGGCCGGGTAAGCGTAGCGCCACCCGGCAAAATAACGGCGCAACAGGGTTGCCTGGAAGGTAATCAATGCTTGCCCGGCGGCGCTGCGCTTGCGCGGGCCTACTGTATCTGCGCTTACAGGCGGCATTTGTAGGCCGGGTAAGCGTAGCGCCACCCGGCAAAATAACCGCGCAACAGGGCTGCCTGGAAGGTAATCAATGCTTGCCCGGCGGCGCTGCGCTTGCGCGGGCCTACCGTATCTGTGCTTACAGGCGGCATCCGTAGGCCGGGTAAGCGTAGCGCCACCCGGCAAGATAACGGCGCAACAGGGTTGCCTGGAAGGTAATCAATGATTACCCGGCGGCGCTGCGCTTGCGAGGGCCTGGGGGGGTGAGCCTACGGGAGGACCCCGTAGGCTGGGGAATGCGATAAGCCGCTATCCTGGAAGCTGGACTAAACCCGGGTACCCCACAGGTCGTATTCGTCGGCATGCTCGACTTTCACCCGCACCACGTCGCCCGGCTTAACGCGGGTTTCGCCGTTCAGGTAGACCGCGCCGTCGATTTCCGGGGCATCGGCCATGCTGCGGCCAATGGCGCCTTCTTCGTCAACTTCATCCACCAGCACCATGATTTCGCGGCCCACTTTCTCCTGCAGACGCTCGGCAGAGATCTGCTGCTGCAGCTGCATAAAGCGGTTCCAGCGCTCTTCTTTCACTTCTTCCGGTACCTGATCCGCCAGTTCGTTGGCGGTGGCGCCTTCTACCGGGCTGTATTTGAAGCAGCCGACGCGGTCGAGACGCGCCTCTTTCAGGAAGTCGAGCAGCATCTGGAAATCTTCTTCCGTTTCGCCCGGGAAGCCCACGATAAAGGTAGAGCGCAGGGTCAGATCCGGGCAAATTTCACGCCACTGCTTAATGCGCGCCAGCTGGCGGTCTGCAGAGCCCGGACGCTTCATCAGCTTCAGAATACGCGGGCTGGCGTGCTGCAGCGGAATATCGAGGTACGGCAGAATTTTGCCTTCCGACATCAGCGGGATCACATCGTCGACGTGCGGGTACGGGTAGACATAGTGCAGGCGCACCCAGATGCCGAGCTTCGCCAGCTCTTCGCACAGGCTGACCATGCTGGTCTTCACCGGCATGCCGTTGTGGAAACCGGTACGGTGCTTGACGTCGACGCCGTAGGCGGAGGTGTCCTGAGAAATCACCAGCAGCTCTTTCACGCCGGCGTCAGCGAGGCGTTTGGCTTCCGCCAGCACTTCGCCAATCGGACGGCTTACCAGATCGCCACGCATGGACGGGATGATGCAGAAGGTACAGCGATGGTTGCAGCCTTCAGAAATTTTTAAGTAGGCGTAGTGGCGCGGGGTCAGCTTAACACCCTGTTCCGGCACCAGGCTGAGGAACGGGTTGTGCTTCGGCTTCGGCGAGTAGTGGTGGACGTGCTCCAGCACCTGCTCATAGCTGTGCGGACCGGTGATCTCCAGCACCTTCGGGTGAACTTCGCGGATCTGATCCTCTTTCGCGCCGAGACAGCCGGTGACGATCACCTTGCCGTTCTCTTTCAACGCTTCGCCGATCGCTTCCAGCGATTCCTGCACAGCGCTATCGATAAAGCCGCAGGTGTTAACGATGACCATATCGGCGTTGTCGTAGGTGGGGACGACGTCATAACCTTCGGTGCGCAGTTCGGTCAGGATACGCTCTGAGTCCACGAGATTTTTCGGGCAGCCCAGGGAGACGAAGCCGATTTTCGGCTGGTGCGTGACATTGCTCATAGCTTAAAAAGTGTTCAATTATTGGAATGGTCAGGGCAGGAATTCTACAGATCTTTGCGAAAAAGAGTATAGCTCCATCGCGGTTAATGGTGAAAAAGCGCTCGGGTGAAGGGCGCGTGAGCTTCAGCGCCGGGTCAAAACCGCCATTCCTGATAAAAACGCCCGTCATTTACGTTGTAATCTACAAGTTGATAACAATTTCTTTACTAAATACCTCGGTGACCGCGAGGAGAAGAGGCAAGGAAATGACACCAACAAGCGCACCGGTGGCGATTGCCACCCTGCCATTCAGTAATCTGGAGATCCCCCCGCAGCCGCCGCAGATCCAACACTCCCTTGAGCAGGGGAATGTGCTCTATCTGCCGCAGCTGGCGTTTTCATTAACCGCCACGGAGCAGGCGTTGCTGACCCCTGAGCTGGTCGCGCCGCGGCGCAAGAATATCAGCTATCAACCTGACACCCGAACGCTCAGAGGCGTGGCGGATAAGCAGAAAACCGCCGCCGTCGCCCGGCTGATGGCGCGTTACCACCAGATGTCGCTGCAGCTGATTGACGCGTTATTGCCAGGCTATGGCGAGGCGCTGCACCATCCGCAAACCAGTCTGCGTCTGCATCCCATTACCGCCTGGCGTGAAACGACCTCCTGGCGCAAAGACGATTCGCGCCTGCACGTGGATGCTTTCCCGTCGCGCCCGGTCAATGGTGACCGTATTCTGCGCATTTTTTGCAATATTCACCCTGGCGGCGAACCGCGAACCTGGCGGACGGGGGAGCATTTCGATACCCTCGCGGCGCGCTTTCTGCCGCAGCTGAAACCCTGGTCGCCGCCAGGCGCCTGGCTGCTGGCAGCGCTGGAGATCACCAAAAGTCGGCGCAGCCATTACGATCATCTGATGTTGGCCCTGCACGATGCGATGAAAAGCACCCCTGAGTACCAACAACAGGGGGTGCAGCAGGAGATCGACTTTGCCGCCGGCAGCACCTGGATCTGCTTTTCCGATCAGACTCCGCACGCCGCAATGCGCGGCCAGTATCTGCTTGAGCAAACCTTCCTGTTGCCGGTGAAGGCGATGAGTCACCCGCAGCTCTCGCCGCTGCGGGTGCTGGAAACGCTCCTGCAAAAGCCGTTAGTTGCGCGCAACGTGTAGCGCCCGGCGTGGCTACCGGGCAAAGACTTATTGCGCCGGCGTAACGGCCCCGGAAGGCCTGGCGCTGGGCTTTTTCGGCTCGCGCTTATCCTTCAGGGTGAAAATGGAGATCAACGTAAAGAGCCCGGCGATACCGCCGAGGATCAGATAGGTGTCGGCGAAGCCAATGGTATCGTACAGGTAGCCTGCCAGCGGGGAATAGATGGCGGTGGCGATCGAGGCGACAAACAGCACCAGCAAATAGACCGTCGAAGAGAGCTTGTGGTCGAAGTTGGCGGCGATGAATTTAAAGACCGATACCAGAATTAATGGTTTCTCCAGGGCATGCATCATTTTCACCGCGCCAATCCATACCGGACCGAGGGGGATGGCTGACCCGACAATGCGTACCGACATGATCAACCCGGCGATGATCAGCGCCCATTTGGCGCCGGTCCGGTTAACAAACCACGGCATCAGGCATAAGAACAGGGTTTCACCGCAGACCTGAACGGATGCGAGGATACCGTACCAGCGGTTGCCTTCCTCCGGCGTCGGGAACTGCAGCGAGAAATACTGGGCAAACTGCTGATCGTAGGTGTCATAAATCTGCGTGACGAACAGGGTAAAGAGCAGCAGCATCCAGAACTGACCATTCTTCGCCAGCTCAAGGGCATGGGAGACCTTCAGCGATTCGCTTCGCGCCACATCAGCGTCGGTTAATTCAATTTTGGTCAGCATAAAGCAGATGGCGGCGATGACGATGGCGAGGCTGGCGAGCCAGAAGGCCAGATTAGGATTGCTGTCGATATATTTACCCACAATCCAGGCCGCCGCTGCCCAGCCTAACGAGCCCCACATCCGTACCCGACCGTATTCGAACTGGTAGCGGCGTGAAATCTTATCGATGTAAGAGTCGATCACCCCGCAGCCGGAGTTAAAGATGATCCCCAGATAGATCCCCCCCAGCAGCGCGCCAAACCAAAAGTTGTGCACCAGCAGCGGCGCGTAAACGTAGATAAAGAAGGGCCCCACCGGCAGGAGCAAGGCGACCAGCAGCCAGATAAGGCGTTTTTTCAGGCCGAACTTGTCGGAGATAAAGCCGAAGAAAGGCTGCATCAGCAGGGCGATAAAGGCGTTGACCGAGTAGAGCAGGCCAGTCTTCGTGGCGCTGATGCCAAGATGCTGGGTGGTCCAGATGACGAAGAAAGCCATGGTCGACGACCAGGCGAACAGGTAGAGGAAATCGAAAAGACTCAACAGGAGGTAGTTTCTTTTACCGGGCGTCATGTTTCAGTTCCTTGCAAACGAGCAGAGAGATTATCAGCGATCCACGGCGCGCGTTCGCTGTTTTTATGAAATGTTATACGTATTACATTAATAATTTGTTATGGCACTCTGACTGGCGATCGCGCAATAGCGTCTGTAATATATTGTGATCATGGCAGCACTATTTTCGCCTTTTAATGGCAGTAATTGCGATTTGGTTTCTTTCTGAAATTAATTGTGATCGTATAACATTGTTTTTGTTATATACCTTACAAAGCGGTAAGGTTGTCACATTGTAAAGGGTGTTAAAGGCTTGGGAATAATTGACCTGGCGCATCATTTTGCACAAAAAATAACCGTATTATGAGAAGGGTAAAGGACGACAGAGGAGGAACTGTGATGACCGTTGACAGACGATATCGCCACCTTTTGCAGAAGCTCATCAATGCCAATATCGATATTGATGCCTATCTGCAGCTGCGAAAGGCCAAAGGTTACATGTCAGTCAGCGAAAATGACCATCTGCGTGATAACTTGTTTGAGCTGTGCCGTGAAATGCGTGCGCAGGCCCCGCGCCTGCAGAATGTCGTTTCACCGGAGGAGAGGGATGCCCTTCGCCTGGCGGGCGAGTCCATCGCCGCCGCTGCAGTATGCCTGATGAGCGGGCATCATGATTGCCCACTGTACATTGCGGTTAACGTAGAGAAGCTAGAACGCTGTCTGACAGGATTGACTTCAAATATTCATAAATTGAATGAATTGGCGCCAATCACCCATGCCTGATCGGCTGAAACCCAGGGGAAGTAGACGCTTCCCCTGTTAAAGGTTATGTAAAAATCCCCGCGCAACTTTCCCCGCTGGCTACCCTTTAGCGCAGAGCTGACTAAAGGAGAATGCCATGCGTCCGATCCCGCTGCTGTTGATATTGAGCGCCTTAGCGCTGCCGGCGTTAAGCCAGGCTGCGGTGCGGGTGGAGGTATTGCAAAACCGGCTGGCCCATCCGTGGGGTCTGGCGTTTCTCCCCGACGATCAGGGCATGTTGATTACCCTGCGCGGCGGCGAGCTCAAGCGCTGGCAGCCAGGTAAAGGCCTGTCGGCGCCGATATCCGGCGTGCCGCAGGTGTGGGCCAACGGCCAGGGCGGCTTACTGGATGTGGCGCTGGCGCCGGATTTTGCGCAGTCGCGACGGGTATGGCTGAGCTATGCGGAAAGCGACGCCAGCGGCAAAGCGGGCACCGCGGTAGGCTACGGACGGTTAAGCGAGGATGCCACCCAACTGACGAACTTTACCGTGGTGTTTCGCCAGCAGCCGAAGCTCTCCGTTGGCAATCATTTCGGTGGCCGGCTGGTGTTCGACGGCAAAGGGTATCTGTTTATCGGTCTGGGAGAGAACAATCAGCGCGCCACCGCCCAGGATCTCAGCAAGCTGCAGGGGAAAGTGGTCCGCCTGACGGACGCGGGGGACGTTCCGCCGGATAACCCCTTTGTCGGCCGGGCTGACGCCAGGCCGGAGATCTGGGCCTACGGTATTCGCAATCCGCAGGGCATGGCGATGAACCCATGGAGCGACGCGCTGTGGCTCAATGAGCACGGCCCGCGCGGCGGGGATGAAATTAACATCCCGCAGGCGGGGAAAAACTACGGCTGGCCGCTGGCGACGCACGGCATTAACTACAGCGGCCTGCCAATTCCGGAGGCCAAGGGCAAGACGGTCCCGGGTACCGAACCCCCGCTGTATGTCTGGCCGGTCTCCCCCGGGGTGAGTGGGATGGCCTTTTACTCGGCGCAGACTTTTCCCCAGTGGCAGCATAAGCTGTTTATCGGCGCGCTGAAGGAGACGTCGCTTATTGTCTTATCGGTGGACGGTAATCAGGTCCGCGAGGAGGGGAGATTGCTGGAGGCGCGCGGGAAGCGTATCCGCGACGTCCGCGTGGGACCCGACGGCTATCTGTACGTATTAACCGACGAGTCTAACGGCGAACTGTTGCGTTTGAGCCCGGAGGGTTAACCTCAGGTGACCGGGATCTTCACGACCTCGTGCCAGGCGGGGCGCTGGCTAATCTGCTGATACCAGCGCTGCAGATGGGGCCGCGGTTGCCAGGTATCGAGGATCGTCAGCAGATTGTAGACAAAGGGGGCAACGGCAATATCGCCAAGGCCGAAGTGCTCGCCAGAGAGCCATGGCGTTTTCGCCAGTTCGTCATCAAGCATGGCAAACAGCGATTCACAGGCGCTGATCCCCGCGGCGATGGCCGCCGGGTCGCGCTGCTCCGGTGGCGTCCTGACCAGACCCATTAACACCGGGCGATGGGCGGGAGAGAGCGTGCCGTTGGACCAGTCCATCCACTTTTCCCCTTGCGCGCGCTGCGCCGGCGTGGCCAGCCACAGGCGATCGACGCCGTACTGCGCGGCAAGGTAGCGAATAATGGTATTTGATTCCCACAACACCACCCCGGTGGCATCGTCTTTTAACAGCGGCACCAGCCCGTTCGGGTTCATCGCCAGATATTCCGGGTCATGATTGAGACCAAACTCCAGCCCGGCGAGGATCTGCTCATAAGGAAGATCCAACTCCTCCAGCACCCAGCGTACTTTCTTCACGTTGGTCGAGTTATTACGTCCCCACAGTGTAATCATTTTCGCTCCTGAGTTTGTTTCACTGCCGTTGCAGCGCGATCGGCGATCATGTTGGGATAAAGTTAATATTCCGGCAAGCATTTTTATTTTGCTGAAATCAAACGTTTTTTATACCAACTACCTTGCGTTTGGGGCACCCTTGGGACACAACGTCAGAAAAACTGCTATTCAGCATTTCCACCTGGTTGCGGTCCATCTCTCCGATCCACTTCGAGTAAATCTCATAAACCATCTTCGCGTTTTCGTGACCCATCTGTCCGGCGATAAACGACGGGTTAGCACCGGCAGTTAATAACCAGCACGCAAAAGTGTGGCGCGACTGGTAAGGGCGCCTGTTCCTGATTCCTGCCTTCTTTAATCCTGCCTCCCAACTATACCCCAGAGACTGAGATCCGTAATACTTCGTTTCCCCGCGCCAGTTTTTGGGCGGGATAAACACGAACCGCAGTTTTTGTTGTTCAGTTAAACCATGTTCGCGGTGATGGAAGGTGATTTCGGTTTTGCTTAATGCGCCAGTTAGCTTGAATTGCTCACGTAAAGCGTTCAGCGCAGGCTCAAGCAGGGTTACAGTTCTGATCCCCGCTTCGGTTTTAGGTGGCACAAACAGTCCCTCATTGGTCTGATTACGCCTAACGTGAAGCTCACCCTTATCAAGGTCCACATCTTCCCAGGCTAAAGCTGTAAGCTCTCCATGCCGAAGGCCGGTAAAGACAGCTGTAGTCCAGAGTAAAACATAACGAGGAGATAGCGCTTTTATAAAACCTTCGAACTCACTCTGGAGAAGCGGATCCGGGTCTCTCCTGGAGCGCTTGAGCATCTTTATACCTTCGTGCGGGGTATGCTCGATAAAACCGCTCAGGTTAGCCAGTTTGAGCAACGCAGTCAGGTTGTTCATCAGGCCGTTGACCGTGGATACAGCACGACCTTTTCTTTTTAACCAGGGCGCATGATCGCTAAAGGTGTTTCCCGTCAATAGCAAGTTTCTGTAATTCAACAGATCGGTATGCTGAATATCTGCAATATGCGTATTACTTCCGACGATAGCGCAAAGTGTTGCTATTCGTGATTCTGCACCTCTGTATGATGCAGCTGAAACCTCAAGCTTTTTGGCATCAAGATAAACTTTGCATAATTCACCAAAGGTTTTAACTTTTTGTGTCGTGGTAAATTTTTTAATCGCTTTTGATTCAGGAAAATGCTCTGCATAGTCAAACTTCCCCTGCTGAATCTCACTTACTATTAAAGCACGGAGGTTACCAGCCTTTCGTATATTGCTATTTGATACAGTCCAGCCCCGCAAAACTTCGCGGCACCGTATGCCGCGATATAGAAAGCTAATTCTTATTCCCTTCCCATGCAGCTCTACGCCAGCTGGCATATTCATTATGTTTCCCCGACAAGCCTATTAATCCTGGTGTAGTTGTAGAGAAGAGTTACCCTTCCTTCTGAAGCTTCGGGGTCAGGTGAGTGCTTCTTATAATGAACCCCCTCAATCCATCTCCCCTCCCGGTAGGATTTAATTTGCCGGGGAGTCATATACATCTTCGCTACAATTCCCTTTTCCATCACCCATTCATCTTCTTGAGTAATATCGGCCATAAATAACCTCATGGCCGGGAAACTATAATCAGTTCCCCGGTTTAATGTTGATTATTGGAAATCAGTTTAGTATTGATACTCGATATTTCAGTCGTTCCATGCTTCAAGTTCGTTCTCGATCTCTTCGTCGATTTCGTTGTTGGTAGCGTCTTCGTTCAGGTAGTCACGCGCCTCTTTCAGGTAGTGTTCATGGCGTTCCCGATACCAGACCGAAAATTCTGGCGTCCAGCCGTTCGGCTCACCGTCATAGTCAACCTTAGCGTTACGTTCGGCCATGCTCTCGACCATGCTGTAGGCGGTGGTAAGCGCCGCTTCACGGATATACCCGCGCAGATCACGCTTGCGCCAGTAGGGGTTAACTTTTGAATCACAGAAAGGTTTGAATTCCACTTCCCAACGGCGGATACAACGCGCGTTTAATGATTTTCTCATCGTGATGCCTCCGCTTTTATCGCTTTCTTCACCTACCAGCGCTTGTTGGCAAGGTGTCCAGGTCGTGACGGCAAGGTTTTACGAAACGAGGAAGCAGCAGCGGAGAGGGCGATTTTCTGCTTTTCTTTCTTATTGCATACCGGGCAGAAATAAATGTCTCTCCGATAAGCACCCCTACCAGAGGGGCGATATTGCAGTTCATCGCGAGCAAAAGAACCGCCGCAACCATGACAGTGCAACTTTAATTCTTCCATTTACATATCTCCGGTTGAATTTAATGTGTGTTCATACCTGCCAGTTAAGGCATTAAATAAAAGATGATGGTATTAGTAAGATACTTCGGTATTTATTTTATAACGTACATTGCCAGAGTCTGCGTTAACAGAAACCAAATCGCAATACATGTCATAATTCAAAATGACATCATTGAATTTCAGGGCTGAGAGAGATTCTTCGCGACCGCAAAACATAAAATCTTCTGCGTGCTTAGCTTCCTCATAAATATCTTTCATTGAGGAAAAAGCCTCTGACCACATTTCACCACTACCAATAAATTGAGCAATGGCCAGCTTGCTTTGTGCCGCTTTAAAAGCTGGGTTGCCATGCAGTAAATTACCCATTGAACACCCCTTTGATATACATAATTTCGACAGCCAGCCCACCCCAGAAAACCAATCCGATGGCCAGCGCGATTACTAGGGAACGAATGCCGTTTCTGCTCATTTCACACTCCAGAACGGAAAGCTAACAACGAGAACTGCAATCAAAAACAGAGCTACATACAGCTTGAATCTGTTCCATGCAGGGACTTCATGTTCGCGGATCATCTTTTCATCCTCTGCGATGGCTGTTTTTAATGTCATTCCAGTACTGAAAAGTGCAGGGGATGTTTGCGTCAAAGACAGCTTGCGTGGCCGCAATAATATTTGCATGCCAGAGCACAACTAAGGTTGCACGCATCTGCGTATAACGAAGTGATGGGTCGGCCTTGTTCATTAATATTCCGGCGCGTGCTGCATCACTGGAGCTATCAAAGCAAAAAATTACCTCGCTCATTCTCTTACCCTCTTATGAATTTGAGTAACGAACAGACTTTGCAATGCGGCGCCGGGTGCCTCCCGGTGACAGTAGCCAGTTAACAACTACTGCCGGCACTTCTTTTCCACCCCACCCGGGATAACAAGGCGGTACTTCATTAACTAAGCCGCGTGCGCATAGCCGCATTCACCGCTTTGCAAAGCCTGTTGATTTAGCCTTATGGCGGCCAACCGAACGTTTAACCTATCGCACCGTTGTGTCGATAAGTAGAAGGATACAACATAAAGTAGATTGGTCAACACCTAAAGTAGAAATTTATGTCTACTATGGGTTGCATTCGTGAGGGTAGGCACAAAAAAACCCAGCAGGGCTGGGTTTTGTTAGTGGTGGATGTTAGCTATTTTTTGTCAGGATCAGCGTACTCGCTGTAAAATTCTAGGAGCTTCTTATAGCGGATCTCAAAGGCTAGGAGCATGTTGTTAGCTTCTGCATCGGGGAATTTTCTAAATACCCGGAGCAAGCGTTTTTCCTCATCGCTAAGGTTGGCGAACTCTGATTCATCAGGCTTATCGTAATGGAAATCTGTGCCGATTTCCTGAACAGTGTCGGATTCAGTAGTAGCCTCAGTAGCCCCGTAGTCCAGCCATGCGGGAGGTACGTTTAGCCACTCCGCAATTCTTATCAGCTTTTCATCGCGTGGCTTGGCCGTGCCGAGCGTATACCGCCTAGCCATTTCGTAAGTTACTTGTCCCGCAAGACTTAACTGCTTAACAGACAAGTTTTTTTTACTCATCTCTAAGTTAAGTCGATCTGCGAAGTCTTGATGTTTATTCGTTTTTTCTACCATAGGTAGAAGATTAAGGCAGAGCGTCTTTTTAGTCATTTCTATTTTAAGTAGTTGCAATTCTCTACTTTGTGTAGCATTCTCTACTTACCAACTAACAGGAGGTAAGAATGCTTACACCATACAAAAACATTACGGAAAAGGCCGTTAAAGCGATTGGTAACGTGTCCTACGTCGCCCGAATGTTCAACTTCAAGTCGAGCCAGTCAGTAGCAAATTGGATTAACCGTAATTGTGTCCCCAGCGATCGCGTTATCCCGCTCTGCCGTATGGGGGGCTGGGTAGTCACACCTCATGAACTTCGCCCAGATCTTCACCCCACGCCAATTAGTGGGCTTACAGAAGAAATTATCACCAAGCGCCGGAAGGAGTCTGATTGATGGAAATCAAACACGAGCACGTTGAAATGGTCCTTCTGGCATGGGCTGCGGAAGTTGGTCAGGCGTTCGCAGCAAATGCTATCGCTGAAGAATATGCACGTATTGGTGGCGATCAGCTGCGCCTGGTGCCGGGGAAAACCTGGAGTAACCAGCAGAACATTTTCCACCGCTGGCTGAAAGGTGAGACCGAACTACAGCGCGAGAAAATCCGTTTGCTGCTCCCGGCAATCCTGCGTGTTCTGCCGCGTGAAATCCGTCATCGCTTGAGCATCTACGACACCATTGAGCGCCGGGCGCTGCTTGCGGCTCAGCACGCTATTGGAACGGCAATTGATGCTCACGATGACGCTATTGAAGCCGTCTACAGCAAGGCTTATCAGCCTGGAGCTGTTGAAGTGCCGAAGTACCACTGATTCCGGAGGTGACTATGTGTAACCAGTCTGCTGCTGAATTGATTGCACGCCTTAAAAAGGCTTATCCGGCGTATGTGCCATCCGAAGGGGATTGCGCAAGTAACGGGATACCCAAGGCGGGAGCACGCTTTCAGCACAGACACAAGGGGCACATGGTGACGGTACTCACGGCAACTGAGAAAGACGTCTCCTATCGAAAAGTCTGCGGGACCGTTGGCTGGATGGGATTACGCGAGTTTTTACGGTTACACAACGAGGTTTCGGAATGAACAATCAGGTCTTTGAAATTGTTCAGGCCATGTCGGGGCAGGGGAACTGCATAACGATCCCTGGACCCTATCTGGATTTATTTGCTGGAGACAGGCAGCAGCATTTGCTGGCAGCGATTCTCAATCAGCTGGTGTTCTGGTCTGGTAAGTCGAGTCTGGATGATGGTTGGTTTTACAAGGAGCATGCGGCGCTTGCGAAAGAGGTTCGCGCTAAAGATGGGGATGTTGTCCGAAAAGCGATGTTCAAAATTACGGGTCAGTACCTTTCTGGCGTAATCGAAGAAGAGCTTCGCCAGGTGGGTGGAACACCCAAAAAGCATTACCGAATTGACCAGGAAGCGCTCATTTCCCGGATATTCCCGCAAATACTGGATTCGGCTCAAGAGTCGAATGGGAATAAGTCATTGAAAGTCATGGGAACGGCTTATAAGCCGAATGCAATCGGCGCAAAAGCCGAATCGAAGCAATTTACTGAAAATAATGGAATCGGCTCTCAAGCCGAATGCATTCGTCTCAAGAGCCGAATGGAAACGGCTCATGAGCCGAATCCTGGAATCGGCTCTCAAGCCGAATCCTATCTCTATACAGATCTTAAAAACAGATCATTACATACAGATCATAAAAACCACGTGGGAGAGATTTCTCCTGTGGATAACTTTGCTGAGCCAGAGCGTGAAACCGTCATCCCGGAAGCAGTCATTCCTGACGCTACCGAAGCCAGTAACCTAGCTACCGATGATGACTTCGACCTCGCTACGTGGTTCTGGTCGACCATCATCGAGCTGTACGAACGCGCAGCAGAGTTCGACGGCACTCTGGCAAAACCGAGAGAGCCGAACTTCACAGTCTGGGCGCAAGAAATTTGCATGCTGCGCCAGGAGCACGGCTGCAGTCATGACCAAATCCGCACCATGATTGAGCGCATTCAGCGCGATCAGTTCTGGTGCTCCCGAGTTCAATCCGTGAAAACCCTACGCAGCAAATGGCAGGAGCTGGCTCTGAAGTTATGCCCGGCAAACCTGGCAACCGGCAGCTCGTTCGGTGTGAGCAGCAAACTGGATACCGACATCCCGAAAGGTTTCCGGGGCTAACAAATTTAACCGTGAGGATATCTCTGATGGAAAAAATTACTGACGTGCTGAAAGAGCTGGAGAAGATCACCTGTCGTGAGCTGGCTGTCTATTTCGACCTGACAGCACCTGAAATGCTGGCCCGCCTGCTGGTGCTTGAGCGCGAAGGCAAAGCGCAAAACCTGAATGGCTACTGGATGCCGGGTGGAAGTGCTGAACCCGTAGCGGTAACCAGCAAACTCACAGAGCTGGATATCAAGTTGCTCCAGTCGGTGCCGGTTGGCGTCTGGTTTGAGTGGCAGTCCCTGGCAGGTTTCGTTGATCGCCCTCGCTACCGCTGCGAGCGTCTGGTGGTCGCGGGGTTTATGAATTCGAAGGTGACTAATCCTGACAATCCGCACCATGGCACTAAATTCCAGAAAATCCGCGAGGTGGCCCGGTGATGCGAGAGATACCTGATTGCCCAGTCTGTGGTTCATCTGCGGAGTTCTATTTTCGGGATTACCAGGCTGGCGCCTGTTCCGGGGCCCTGAGATGCCCTTACGGACATCTCCGTGTACAGGATAGTTACTGGGCTGGTGGCAAGAGCAAATCGAAAATCCGGCTGATTGAAAAATGGTCTCAGCAGGTAGAACAGAAAAAAGGTGAAGTGAAAAATGGCTAAAGACTCAAAGCTTGTATACGGCGCCAGTGGCAAAACGAACGTTTTGACGTTCGAACCTGAAAACCTGCATCTGGTTACCGACAAAACGCACCCGATTTACGATGAGCGCATCCACCTGCCTATTAGCGAGGCAATGGTGCTGAACATCATGGACCAGGGCGTTCTTGAGCCGATTATCGTCTGGAAAGACCCGGAAACAGGGCTGTCTTGTGTGGTTGATGGTCGCCAGCGTGTGCGCCATACACTGGAAGCCAACAAGCGTCTGTTGAAAGAGGGTAAAGAACCGTTACTGGTTCCAGCAGTCGCTAAACGTGGCTCCGCCATTCGCATGGCGCAGGCGATGGTAAGTGCTAACGAAATCCGCCAGGCAGATACGCCACTGGGCCGAGCAAAGAAAATGGCTGATGCGCTGGAGCGCGGGCACGACGAGGACGATTTAGCGCTGATGTTTGGCGTGAGTGTCCAGACCGTTCGCGCAACGCTGTCACTGCTGGATGCCACCCAGGCTGTTCGCGATGCAGTGGAGTCCGGAACGGTCACCGTTACCCAGGCGCGTCAGCTGGCATCGCTTAAACCCGAAGAACAGCGGGAGAAGGTCTCTGAAATCGAAGCGGCAACTGCTGGCACAACCGGCCATGAAAAAGCCCGGCGTCAGCGTCAGATCCTCGGCGAGGCAAAGCCGCGCCTGAGAACCCGCAAAGAAATCACAAAAGCCCTGGAATCAGCCGAGGGTGAGTATGCAAGCGCACTTCGTTGGGTGCTTGGGGAGGAATCATTATGAGCAAAATAGGCGATCATTTCTTTGAATTTCCGGCGTCGCGTGGAACTCAGGGGGATTCAATTGTCCTGATGCTGACAGTACCTGCGCGGACACTAACGCGAGTCCTAGCCAGCGATAACTACGGGGACACCCTTGATCGATCTCAGCGAGAACTGAACCCCGCCAGGGCGAAAAAGTTTTATCAGTATCTCGTTGAAGCATACGAGAACAAGGAACCATTCATTATTCCGCCGCTTGTAGGTAACTGCGACTCGTATGTTGAATTCGAAGAGTTCGGAAACACTAATGTTGGGGTGGCCCGTTTCCCGATGGATGCAGAGATTAAATTGTTTGATGGTCAGCATCGTGCAGCCGGTATTGCGGAATATTGCCGCACCATTTATGAACCGATCCATGTCCCGATGATGCTTACTCTCCAGTTACCACTGAAGACGCGGCAGCAGTTTTTCTCGGACATTAACAACAATGTATCGAAGCCATCTGCGGCTATCAACATGGCCTATAACGGGCGCGATAAGAACGCTCAGGAGATGGTCAGCTTTATCAGTTCACACGCCGTCTTTTCTGAAGTCACCGATTTTGAGCATAACGTGGTTCCCGCGAAAAGCGATAAGTGGGTGAGCTTCAAGGCCCTTAGTGATGCTACGGCAAAATTTTCAGGTTCCTGCTCACAGGATGATCTTGAAGGGTTATGGAATGCGTGGCTAATGCTGACTGGTTTAGATGATATTCGCAAAGGTACTAACCAGGCAGAGTACAAACGCGAATACATCCAGTTCCATGCCGTGATGATTAACGCCTTCGGCTACGCAGTGCAGCGGCTAAGCGAAGGCCGGGGAGTTCGTGGGGTCACGCTGATGATTGAGGATCTGGTTATGAATACCGGCATTGCCGAACGTGAAGACTTTTTCCTTATTTCATCATGGGACGGCATTTGCGTCAGCTGCGAGAAAACCAGGCCAACGGTCATTGCAAATGTATCTGCACAAAAGGCAGGTGCATCACGTCTGATGAATGCCATCGTGAATAAAACTTTGTTTGTTAGTCGCAGTAAGGAGACCTGCCATGACTGATATCACCGAACTGGAGAGACATCAACGCAGGACCGCAATTCTCTTTGCGGAAAACGACCTGAAAAACACAGAGCAAGGGATAAAACAATAAAACGCAAACAAGATATTTGTTATCAACAAATCACAGGTTTGTATTTATGCGAATGATAACGCGAAAGAAACCGGCATTCACTGAGCTGTATCAGACCGGCGTACTGACTCGCATAGCCGCCGTAAAAAGTCCCGATGGCGGCGGCTGGCGATTGTTTGGGTTATGGCGGGGGAAGGATATAGCTGTGTTTGTGGAGGCTGCTCGCGGAGGAATACGCGAGTGGTCTGGGCTGGACTACCTTGCTAACTTCTGTGCGAGCTGCGGAATCAGCCTCTGGGAGATTCACAACAAGGTCACAGAAAAACCGCCGCAGTGATATATAATCACCTCCACACCAGAGGGGGCTTGTGTCGAAGTGGAGCCTCTCCCTGCGGCTTTACATGTAAAATGCGCATTAGTGAACTTTGGACGCAAGGAAAACAACAATTGGTATCGTTTATGAAAAAAACATTGCTTCTGGTTTGTGCTGTCCTTGTATCCAACGTGGCGCTTGCTATTGAAAAAAAAGAAGAAATAGTACCTGTTCGCATAAGCTGTCCTGCGCAAGTGATGCCAGTCAAGGCTCAGGCATTGAGAATTGAAGGGAGTGTCGATTATGCGGCGTGGGTTAATGATAAAGGCGATGTGTACTCAGTAGACATAACGGGCGATGAGGTTTTCTTCAGGGAAACTGAGGTTGCTATTAAAAAGTGTAAGTTTGTGCCAGGTCATCCAGGGGTATATCGGGATACAATAAAATTTAGTCTGGTAAAACCTTAAAAAGGGCGTTTGTCGTCAAATATCTACCATGTGGGTAACTCCGCGGCATGCTGAGGCTCTGGTGAGCAGAGATGTGTCAGGCACGTGAGGCTGCTTAACGGTAACCCTCGCAGAATGCAAAGCCGCGCAGCGAGCACGTCAGTTCACGGGTGCGATAATTCAAAAAATAATATAAGGCGGGGAGGTCATCCCCGCGAAAAGAGTTACGCCGCACCAATATAAATTGTCGTGCTTGATGGAGTGGAGCCACCCTCTGAGGAGCTCATTCGCGCCTCAATGGTTGCTGTTTGGTTAGCTTCGATGTACCCCTCCCACCCTTTAGTTTCTGACCAGCCTAAGCTCACTCCATTCGGTATAACTGTTCCTTCTGCGTATGCTTTAGCAACTGAGTTTCCATTGAAGAAAAGCTCATGTTTGGCCTTTGACTTACCTCCTGGGGCAAGGGCTAGCAGTAACGGAACCATTATTCTGCGCCGGTAAGATACGGCGCCAACGTTAAAAACCAGACCGCTTTCAATACAGTGAGTCTCTTGAACTTGCATTTCATTACTCCTTACTGATTGACGAATAAATGATTTTTACAACATAACTCTCATCCGAGTATCGGGGTTGATGCACGTCAAGCTTCAGTGAAGAACACAGAAAATCATAAAGTCACAGGCTAACCAATGCCCAATTCCAGGAGGGGAGTCGACAATGCTCATTTAGCTTTTATCCCCGGAGAGTGCTTTTTTATCTTTGGGCATACGGTTCCCGCATGCATTTTCTCTGTCAAACATCAAAATGGTTGAGTCGAAAACCAGGTAGTAATCAGACTAACTAAACTACTACAGCGCTTGTGTTACAGATGCCTACCGATGAATATTACCCATTCTGCTCTGGCAGATAGGGGGTTGCACACTATACAAAATATGCATCATCAACTCTTATGGTTTTTTATGCTGCATAACTCCGAGTTGTAATCGTTAAACTCTGAAGTTAGATGAGGACCTTTAGTTGGGTGAAACAGGGGATTGCGCACAACGCAAAATATGCATTCTTTGTCGCGGTAGTGTTTTCTGCTACTCCATTTTTCATGCAATTAATTAAATCCTGAAATTGGCTAAATTCTTTTATCTGAGTGAAATGGGGGGTTGCGCCAGAGAAAAAATGTGAATGACTTTTTTATATTTATTGCCTTCATTTAAAATATTGAATTTATTAATTTTTGTATTTTTGTTTTCATTCACCTCCTCCCGTGAAAATAGGGGCTTGATGGGCGATTTAAATATGTCATTGTATTCCAGAACGTCGCGAGTTCATTTTTAGCCATCCCTGTACAGGAAAAGCAAAAACCAATATTTATGGAATAATCACAAGGTGCTAACTAATGAGTGAGAAAGAGATTATTGAAGCAATTCGCATTCTGGGCCGTTATGTCGTTGATAGTCTGCCAGGGGGGATTTTTGTTCTTACCCCATTAGAGGATGGGGAAATCATAAATACCGAGGAATCTCACAAGCAATGCAAAAGCTTCTTCCGGAAGAAGAAAAGCTGATTTATACTAATCACTTCGGCTGAACACCGAACCTATCGCGCCATCACCGGAGAAAAGTGATGACGCAAAAACGCAGTAATTCCATTCAACGCCGTGCCTTTGTGCGCGGTGTTTTCGCTTGTCTGTCGTACCAGGGCGGTGCGATATGAGCAAATCCAAAACCAAGGCTGAAAAGCTCCATCTGAGCCGCGTAGCTGCATTGGGCTGCATCGTATGCCGGAACCTCAATTACGGCGAATCGCCTGCTGAAATCCATCACTGCAGCTCTGGTACCGGCTTGTCTGTCCGCGCTGATAACTTCCATGTCATTCCGCTATGCCATGCCCATCACCGTACTGGTGGCTACAGCGTTGCTATTCATGCTGGCCGTAAGTCATGGGAAGAAAAGTTCGGTACTGAGGCTGAGTTACTGAGTCAGGTACTCCAGGAGTTAGGGGAGGCCTGCGCATGATGAATTTTTACTGTGAAGCCCTTACGGCGCTGCGTTCAGCACCCCATCACTATTTAAAAGAAGTCGGCGACCAGTGGCGGACTCCGGATCTGCTGTTCTGGGGTATTAACGCGATGTTTGGCCCGCTGATGCTGGACCTGTTCGCAGACGACAGCAATGCAAAATGCCCTGTCTGGTTTACCGCAGAAGATAACGCGCTGACGCAGGACTGGTCGGGGCGTCTGGCTGAACTCGGCGGCGCAGCCTACGGCAACCCACCTTACAGCCGCTCTCAGTACCACGAAAAACAAGCCATCACTGGCATGACGCACATCATGAATTATGCAGCTGCGCAACGAGAGAAGGGCAGTCGCTATGTCTTTCTGGTGAAGTCAGCCACAAGCGAAACATGGTGGCCGGAAGATGCGGATCACGTCTGCTTTATTCGTGGGCGAATTGGTTTCGATCTGCCCGAGCGGTTTAGTTACATCAATCGAGCGGTGCTTGAAGCTAAGGGCCGCGCATTTATGTCACTGGCGCAGTTTGCTGCTGGTAAGGGAGATATTGCATGACACCACTACAACGCCGCAGACAAAACACCGCTATGTCAGAGGTCGCGATCGCCACGCACAAACGTTACCTTGGGCGCCCTGAGTTATTGACCGGTATCCAGTCAGCCTGGATTAAGTCACTTCTTACTGTATGGGGAGAGAGCCAGAGAGGGGAAGTATACCCGCGTAAGCCCACAGCACACTCTTGCTGGTGGTCAGTTAAGGGGGAAAGATGGTCAGATAAAGCGTTAGAGCGCTTTACCGCGGCAATTGAGCAGGCAAGGGCAGAGGGCTTTCGTGGGCCCAATGCTCTGAAGCGTGCACAGGTAATTCTCTGGCCTAAGAATGAGAGCAGCGTGATAGATACCGCCATAAGTAACGATGACGCCGACTTTATTGAGAAGTGCGTACTGGATGCTTTTGAGGTTACCGACCCGATTTACATCGTCGGAATGAATTACTACACAACCAGAAAAAAAATATCGGACATAACCAGAGAGCTTCAGAAGCTGGCGCCCTGGCTGACGGAGGACCAGTCGAGAGAGCGCGTGAAATGGTGCCTCAAGATATTTCAGGGGAAGGCGTTTTTAGCCGCCCGCAAAAACCTGAGAAGTTAGTCGTTTTGGCTTTTTGTGCTATTTATTGAAATTAACATTGACTTTCACCCAGAAGTTTAGATAATTCATTCATGCTTGGCAGAGCTGCGCCGCGATGGCAGTGATGAGAAGCGACAATTTGAACATGACGAAAGCCCCGCCCTTGCGGGGTTTTTGCTTTCCGGCGATACGACAGGGGTATTCGCGAGATGCATTGCATCAGTACCCCTGTCACATCGTCGTATTGCATAAAAATTAAACCAACAAGCTTTAGCGTTCGCAGGTTATTTTGTATTTAAAGTTTTCTAATTGAATCAAGCGCCATGCATAACACTAAAAAATATGGGAAAACTGAAGCTATAAAAATAATATAAGTTAGGAATGAAACTAATATATTTTCCCATGGGATTAAATCTGAGCATGGCCCTAAGAAAAATATTGGCAAGCACACTCCTAATGCAAATATATACATTATTAAGTAAATTACTTGATTGAAAGAACGGGGGATGCTGTATTTATCCTTCTCTATCTCATATTCGTCTGCTGATTGTAGTAAATTTATCATTTTGTTTTCGGAAAAATATTTGATTCTTGAGTAATACTCACTTATGATACCAATGTAATCAATTATCTCCCTGGCTTTTTTTTCCATTTGAGCGTTTTTACGATCATGAATATAATAATATTCGCATCCTAGGAAATTATTAATTTCTTCTTCGGTAACGCCATCTTCTTTCTTTTTTTTTGCATTTTCATTTGCCTTTTTTTCTAGTTCCTGGACGAAAGGAGCGACTTCTATGCGTGCCGCATCAATCATCTTTTGAGTATATCTATCTTGTATGACTTTGATGTTTTCAAGTTCAGATTGAAGAAATCTTAAAAGCCTATTGATATTTAAACTTCCGTTTAAAAATTCTGAGTGTGAGGGTGGTTGAATTTTACTTTCATGAGGTGCTCCATCAATATAATCAATGTTTCCATAAAATGGTTTGCAGGTCATAATGTCGTTCATTATTTGCGTAATTAAAGATAAATGCCTCTCTAGCTCATCTTTGCTTGCGTTTGGATTGGCGATTAATCTTCCGGACATTGTTTTAAGTTCGTTGAAAATATCAAATAAAATGCTCCCATGAATTTCACCGTTTTTATCTCTTTTAATCATATAGCCTCCGATATTATTGTAGGGGCTGATTTCCGATAAGGAATCTCTGATTAAAGATGTTAATTTCTCCTTTTTTGATGATATTTTTGGAAGGGCATAGACATACCATGCAATTACTGTCGCACTAAGTATTGACAGAATTCCTGCATGTATCGAAGGTAATAGTTCAAGGAGTTTTGAAGGCTCGCTCATTTTGGATCTTCCTTTTTAAATTGGAATGAGATCATTATAGGAATAAATAAGATAAAATAAAGTGTTGGCGTCTATATGTTTTGAGGAAAACCTCTCATTTTTTAAATTAACCATTGTAAGCATGATCTGACTAATTATTTCATTGTGACCTTACTTGTAACGTATAGATAGATGGAAGTTGAAATAATGAATGACCAGCAAGGAACCATCATCACGCAGTTCTTTGCGTGGTTAGCGTCTATTTCCGCAGTACTTGGAATAACAACTCAGGATCTCGCATACATCCTGTTTGGGCTTATCGGCGTAATGGTTTCGATCGCCTCTTATGTGTCTGGAAGAATTGATGCCAGGAACGCACAGAAAGAGGACCGAAAAAGGACACAGTTGCTTGATGAGTACCTTCACGGCATCCAGAAAAAACCAATAGGTGAACGCCCCTCATCAGCAGAGGTGATAACTCAGGCAATGAACAGGATAAATGACGATGGCGCAACTGACTAAAAGAGCTGGTGCCACCGGCGCGGTTTGTTCTGTGGCAGCGATTATCGCAATAGTGCTGAATGCCGGTCACGTGCGTACCAACGAACGGGGCCTTGAATTGATTGGCAATGCTGAAGGTTGTCGGCGTGATCCGTATATCTGCCCGGCGGCTGTGCTCTCCGATGGCATCGGAAACACGCACGGAGTTAAGCCCGGTGTACGCAAAACTGACAAGCAGATCGCCGCTGACTGGGAGAGAAACATTCTTGAGGCCGAGCGTTGCGTGAACACCTACGGCAATGGCCGACGACTCAGTGACAACACGTTTTCGGCGGTAACGTCGATCACCTTTAATGCGGGCTGCGCCAATATGCAGAAATCGACGCTATTTGCGCTACTGGGAAAAGGGCAGGTAACGCAGGCATGTAACCAGTTCCCTCGCTGGGTGTACGGTGGTGGGAAAGTCCTTCCCGGACTGGTGACTCGTCGCGCTGCAGAAAAACAGCTCTGCCTGGACGGTGTGAAATGAGCCGATTAACCGCCATTATCAGCGCCATCGTGATTTGCCTGGTAGTTAGCCTCGGCTGGCTGGTCAGTCACTACCACGACAACGCCACCGAGTTCAAAAGGCAGCGGGACAAAGTGACTGAGCAACTCAGCCTGGCGAACGACACCATCGCGGACATGCAGACCCGCCAGCGAGACGTCGCAGCGCTCGATGCCAAATACACGAAGGAATTAGCCGATGAAAAAGCTAAAAATGATGCTCTGCAGCGCAAGCTTGATAATGGTGGTCGGGTGCTCGTCAAAGGCAAGTGTCCAGTGTCAGCCGCAACCCAAGCCCCCGGCGCCGCCAGCATGGGCGATGATGCCACCGTCGAACTCTCTGCAGTTGCTGGACGAAACGTTCTCGGTATCCGGTCCGGAATCATCAGCGACCAAACAGCCCTGAGGGCGCTGCAAGAGTACATCACCACGCAGTGCCTGAAGTAAGGCATTACAGAGCCACTTCAAGAGGTGGCTCGATAATGTCAAGGCGAGGACAAAATTATGGCAACACCGGACTGGGAGGCCATCGAATCGGCATACCGGGCCGGAGTCCTTAGTCTCCGTGATATAGGCGATAAATACGGCGTTACTGAAGGTGCTATCAGGAAGAGAGCGAAGAAGTTTGATTGGGTACGCAAGGCCGGTACGCAGGTATGCAAAAGTGGTACGCAAAGCGGTACGCAAAAGAATAAGGCGCGTACCAGCGAAAAGCCCGCCAGCGCTGGCCGTACGCAAAAAAGTACGCAACCAAAAGTCGAGCCTCCACCAGATACGAAACCGATACGCGGGGTGCGTACCGATCCGCCGACTAACCCATTTCAACCTGGCAACCAGCAGGCGTTAAAGCATGGTGGTTACGCCCGCCGCCTTCTGCTTAAAGATGAGGTCATTGAAGACGCGAAAGCGTTGACACTCGAAGACGAATTATTTCGCCTTCGGGCTAACAACCTTGTCGCTGCAGAGAATATTGGCCGGTGGTTGACCAAGCTGGAAGATACTGAAGGGGACCAGGAAAGAAAGGTGCTGATAGAAAATATCAGCGCCGCCGAGAAGGCGATGATGCGCAATACCGTTCGTATTGAGTCCATCGTCGGCACGCTTGCGACGGTAGGCAAAATATTTGCTGATACAGACTATCGCAAGGCTGCTACTGATAAGGTGTCGCTGGAGGCTGATCGTCTTCGCCGTGATGCAGGTATTAATGATGGCAACGGAGAGCGTGACCTCAATGACTTCTACTCTGACATCCAAACCGACGCTGAATCCGGTTCTGCGTAGCTTCTGGACGACGCAGAAGCGTAACAAAGTGCTTTATGGTGGCCGGTCATCGTCAAAATCATGGGATGCCGCTGGCATCGCCATATTTTTGTCGAATAAATACAGCCTGCGCTTTTGTTGTGCACGTCAGATCCAGAACAAAATTGAAGAGTCGGTGTATACCCTGCTCAAAATTCAGATTGACCGCTTTGGCCTGCGGCATCGTTTCCGCATTCTGAACAACAAAATCATTAACCGGGTGACCGGGTCTGAATTCGTGTTTTATGGGCTCTGGCGAAACATTGAAGAGATTAAGTCTCTAGAAGGTATCAGCGTTCTGTGGCTTGAAGAGGCCCACGCGCTGACGGAATACCAGTGGAAGATACTGGAGCCTACCATCCGTAAAGAGGGCTCAGAGTGCTGGTTTATCTTTAACCCCGGGCTGGTGACTGATTTCGTGTGGCGTAACTTTGTGGTCGACCCGCCAGAAGATACGCTGATACGCAAAATCAACTACGATGAAAACCCCTTTTTGTCCGACACCATGCTGAAGGTTATCGAAGCCGCTAAGCGCCGGGATCCGGATGGGTTTAAGCACGTCTACGAAGGCGTGCCAGAGTCGGATGATGATGCGGCCATTATCAAGCTGTCATGGATTGAGGCGGCCGTTGATGCCCACAAAGTCCTTAATTTCGAGCCAAGCGGGCGCAAGCGTATTGGCTTCGACGTCGCCGATAGCGGCGCCGATAAGTGCGCTAACGTCTATCGCCACGGATCCGTCGTTTATTGGGCGGATGAGTGGAAGGCGAAAGAAGACGAATTGCTGAAGAGCTGCCAGCGTACGTATCAGGCAGCACTGGAGCGCGATGCTGATATCGTCTACGACTCAATCGGCGTTGGGGCATCAGCTGGCGCTAAATTCTCAGAAATTAATGAGGATCGTAAGCGCGAAAACATGAACGCATCTCGCATCAACTATCAGCGATTCAATGCAGGCGCTGGTGTGAATGAGCCGGACTACGAATACATTGGCATCCCGAACAAGGATTTTTTCGCCAACCTCAAAGCGCAAGCCTGGTGGCTGGTAGCTGATCGCTTCCGTAATACCTTCAACGCGGTTAAGAACGGTGAGCAGTACCCGGTAGATGAGCTGATAAGCATCGACTCATCCTGCCCGCTGCTGGAAAAGCTCAAGCTGGAACTTACCACCCCACACCGCGATTTTGACAAAAACGGGCGTGTGATGGTGGAAAGCAAAAAAGACCTTGCCAAGCGTGATGTGCCATCGCCGAACGTGGCCGACGCTTTTATCATGGCGTTCGCTCCTACTGATACGGCAATGGATATCTGGGAAGCGCTGGGAAACAGCTAAATACCTGGAAATAACCGTTTCACGCAAAATCCACGCTATTCAATTTTCGACCCTGTTTATGCATGTTTTATTCACGCGCTTTTAGCCACTTAACCCCGATAAATAATCCTTTGGCGGACATTTCATCACGGGAGGGATCCGGCTGGTGCGGGTAACAGTCATTATGTTAAATCGGGTCGTTTTTTAACAAATTATCCTATCCGCCACGAGTATCGAAATAGCCGGAGAATAGTCACCATGGCGAAGAAAACAGGACGAGTCGCCACGGCGGATTCGTACGATAACTTTGTTGCCCGTGTCGGTATGCAGCAGCCTAACCAGCATGCCGCATCGACCTACAGGGCGAACTATACCAGCCGCAACCGTCTGCTCATCGAGTGGGCTTATCGTTCCTCCTGGATTATTGGCGCCGCAGTCGATTCGAAAGCGGACGATATGACCAAAAAGGGCGTGCGGATCACCAGTGAGATAGACCCGAAGCGTCGTGGCGTTCTGGAATCACGGTTCGATGATCTTCAGCTTTGGGATTGCATCAACGAGACGCTGAAATGGTCCCGGCTGTATGGCGGGGCGGTGGCACTGATTCTGATTGAAGGTCAGGCACCGCTGACGCCGCTGGTGCTGGATAAGGTAGGTAAGGGCAGTTTTAAAGGTCTGGCTGTACTTGACCGCTGGATGATTAACCCGCAGCTCACCAGGCGCATTAAGGCGCTTGGCCCTAACCTCGGCAAGCCTGAATTCTATGACATCGTGACAACGGCGCAGGGGCTTCCTGCGTGGACTGTTCACCACAGCCGCCTGATCCGTATGGATGGTGTGAAACTGCCGTACCAGCAGAAAATCACCGAAAACGATTGGGGGATGTCCATTGTTGAGCGCATCTTCGATCGCCTGACTTCCTACGATAGCACCAGCGTCGGCGCCGCCCAGCTTGCCTACAAGGCGCATTTGCGAACGGCAAAGATTAAAAAGCTGCGTGAGATTATCGCCACGGGCGGCAAGGCGTTTGAAGCGCTTATCAAGAATATGGAAATGGTCCGCCAGTACCAGACGAACGAGGGTATGTCCCTGTTTGATTCGGAGGACGAATTTGAAACACATTCCTATTCTTTCGCAGGGCTGTCTGACCTGCTGGGTGAGTTTAAAGAGGATATCGCGGGTGCTGTTGGCATTCCTCTTGTCCGTCTGTTCCGCCAGTCACCGAAGGGTTTTTCAACCGGTGACGCTGACCTCGCGAACTACTACGACGACGTGGGAACGCTTCAGGAGCGAGATTTACGGCCTCACATCCGCCTGTTATTCGATGTACTGCATCGCTCAGAGTTTGGCGACCCGTTGCCGCAAGATTTCACCTTTGAGTTTAACCCCCTGTGGCAGATGAGCGACACCGATCGCTCTACGGTGGCGACCAACACAACTACCGCTCTGGCAACCGCGGTTCGTGATTTGGGCATGTCCCCGGCTGCTGCGCTGACCGATTTGCGCGAGCTGTCTGACGTTACCGGCATCGGTGCTTCAATTAGCGATGAGGATATCCAGAATGCGGCGAAACAGTGGCAGGAGACTGAATCTGAAACCAGCCCTCCGCCGCCGATCGGAGGTCCAGTATCAGAAAAGCCTACTGGCGATAGTCGACCAGATAAATCAAATCGTCACGGGTTCCTACGATGGTTCACAGGCAAGCGCTGAGAGCATTGCTAAATCGCTTGTTGACTACTCCGGGGTGATCGACGACTGGGCCGAAATGGTCGGTCGAAAGATGTTTGCCCAGGTAGAGCGTGAAGAGTGGAATCAGTGGCGCTCTGTTTCGGAAGAAATTTCCGCTGGTCTGCGTGACGTGCTTGATAACACTCCTGTCGGCCTGGTAGCGCAAGATATCGTTTACCGGCAGATTCGCTACATGAAGTCTCTGCCATTAGAGGCGGCCGGACGTGTCAGAGAAATTCAGGAGCGTGCGATACAGGCTGTCATCCATGGTGAGCGCCCCGATCAGCTTTACGAGATGATCATGCAATCCGGTGACGTGGCGGCCAGCAGGGCGCGGATGATAGCCCGCACTGAGATAGGCCGCGCCACTACCGCATTAACTCAGGCTCGGGCCCTGTCCGTTGGTTCTGAGGGGTACTGGTGGCGCATCAAGGGGGCTGGTACCAGGCCATCGCACCGAGGAATGAAAGATAAATTTGTGCGCTGGGATAACCCGCCAACGCTTGACGGTATGACCGGCCACGCCGGATGCCTGCCGAACTGCGATTGCTGGCCAGAAGTGCAGATCCCTGAGTTTAGAAAATAATGCATAATGCATTAGTAACAACTCGATAGGGATAGCAAATGAAGCAAAACATACATAAGCTTAACGGGTTAGAATTCACCCATGAACGCGATTATATCAACGGGCAATGGGTATATTATTGGTATTTTAGACCCCTAGAGCAATCTGAATGGTGCCCATTCTCGCTGCCAACGGGGAAAACAAGAAAATCTGATATTGAGAATTTCTTAAAAAATTGTGAAGAAGCTACCAAGTTCTATTTAGAGTGGTTAAGAAATGCCTCTGATGTGGAAGGTGCTGAACGCTATTTATTATCCGCACAACAAGCTTGGGAAAGGATATCTAGTCCGGACTGGGGAGGGCGTGGAAATAATCCAAACAAGGATGCCAGGAGGGTGCAACAAGCAAGAGATACTCTCGAATCGGCAAAAGTAAAGCTTGAGAAAGCCAAGATATTACGAGAAAGATTAAATAGTAACTAACAACGAGGCCGCTATTCAGCGGCCTTTTCTTTGCCCGCCATTCAGCAGGTAACCCATGAAATATTTCTTTAAAACCCGCCTGGGTAATACCCGCTTTCAACTTGCTGATGGGTCGGTACTGTTTAAGGACGTCCCGATCGCAAGGACTGGTGAGCAGGAGTACGACGCCACAGAGCGGCCTGAGCTTGTCCCAAATGATAGAGGGAAGGTCATCGTACGCCGGACGCCAGAAGAGGTATTTAGCGAGCGAGCCATGGCGTCATTCGAAGGAATGGCAGTCACTATCGGGCATCCGCGAGATTTTGACGGGCAGATCATCTTTGTTACCCCTGATAACTGGCGCCAGCTTGCTCATGGTCACATCCAGAACGTACGGCGCGGCACGGACGATAAAACCGATCTGCTGCTGGCTGATGTCATCGTCAAAACCCCGGAAGCCCTGCAGGCCATTGATGATGGTGATGACGAGGTCAGTTGCGGGTACGACGCTGATTACGAACAGATTTCACCTGGTCTCGCAAAGCAATCTGCGATTACCGCTAACCATCTGGCCCTTGTCCCTAACGGGCGGGCCGGTTTCCGTTGTGCAATAGGGGATTCTATGCCAAGCACTACTAAAAACTGGTTTACCCGGCTCCTGAAGGCCCGTAAAACCGGGGACGCTGCCGAAATGGCAAGTCTCATTGATAACCCGCCTGAAGATGTAACTGGCGATAACGATGTATCGACCGCTATGACACCCGGCGGAGTGGTCATTAACCTTGCGCCGCAAAATCCGCTTCCCGGTCCGGCATTGCCTGGTACCGGCGATGCCGAAGATATCCCGGAATGGGGGAAGGCACTGATTGAGGCGGTAGCCAAACTTACGCCTGCGGCAACTGCTCCTGGTACCGGCGATGCCGAAGACGAAGAGGAGAAAAAGGAAGAAGAGGGCAAAGTAACCGGCGATGCCGCTTATCGTGCCGATCTGATTCAGCCAGGCATCCAGTTGCCAGAAAAGGCGAAGCCGACAGCATTCAAACGTCAGGTGCTCGCCTCGGCAGATCAATCTCTGGTGCGCTCTATTGTCGGTGATGCCGATATCAGCAAGCTGAAAAAAGCCACGGTGGATATGGCTTTCACGGCTGTTTCTGAGCTGGCGAAAAACCGCAATACCAAAACCGTCGACAGCCTGCAAACGCAGACTGCCACCACTGTTAAAACCATTGCCGGTATGAATCAGGCCGCGCAGGAATTCTGGTCTAAACGAGGCTAACCAATGGGTAATACATTTCTTTACCGGATGCCTGCGGGCATCGCCGGGGCAATTTCTCGTCCGCAGGATCTGACGGTTGAACCTCAACTGCTGGACTCCTCCAACCTTTTCCCCGCTTACGGCCTTGGCGGTAAAATTTCCTCCGGGAAATTTGTGCCAATCGCTGCGAGCGATACAGCGTCGGTGCTGGTGGGCATTTACGTTCGTCCGTATCCGACCGCCAGCCAGCCGGATAAGGTCCAGCAGGTAGGTAGCGGTAAAAACTTCACCGGCGATTGCCTGGTACGTGGCTACGTCACGGTAAACATCGGCGCGGATGCATCCAGCGTCGCGCTGCATGGCCCGGTATATATGCGAGTGGCCACACCATCCGCCTCAAGCCCTCTCGGCGCGTTCCTTGCCGCCGCTGATGGCTCGAATACCGTCCAGATCACCAATGCTTACTTTAATGGCCCTGGCGACACCAGCGGCAACATTGAACTGGCCTTCAATATTTAAGGAAATCGCAAATGCCAATGACATTTGACCAGGCGACAGTCGACGGCACTGGTGCCTTTCTTATCCATGAGCTGGAGCGTCTCGATCAGACACTGAATCTGCCGCTGGTGAATTACACCTGGTCGCGCGATATCCAGTTGCGTGAAGACGTGTCTATTGCTGATGAGATCAGCTCGTTCACTAACACCACTTTTGCTGCTGCCGGTACGCCGAATGCCAACGGCAAAAACTGGCTTAGCAAAGCCGCGACCGCGATGGCTGGACTTAACGTCGACATCGCAAAAACTGGCTTCCCGCTTACCCTGTGGGGTATGGAGCTGGGCTGGACCGTTCCCGAATTGCAGGCAGCTGCGCAGGTTGGTCGCCCGATCGACACGCAGAAGTACGACGGCATGCAGCTGAAATGGAACATGGACACGGACGAGCAGGTTTATATCGGCGATTCCGGTCTGGCGGTAAAAGGCCTGCTGAACCTGACGCAGGTGACGCCGACCAACGCCGCGAAGACCTGGGCGACCTCCACCGCTGACGAAATCCGAGCGAGCATTAATGCAGGGTTGAGTGCAGCGTGGGCCAACTCGGCTTACTCCATGGTTCCGACGGACCTGCTGATCCCGCCGGAGCAGTTCTCTCTGCTGGCAAGCACCATCGTATCCAGCGCAGGTAACCAGTCTCTGCTGACCTATCTGGAAACCAACACCATCGCATACCACCAGAACGGGCGTCCTCTGAACATCCGTCCGGTGAAATGGGCGAAAGGTCGTGGCGTGTCGAACTCTGATCGCATGATGTTCTACACCAACGACAAGAAATACGTTCGCTTCCCGATGGTTCCGCTGATGAGCGTGCCGATCCAGTATCGCGGCTTGTATCAGCTCGTAACCTATTACGGCAAGCTGGGTGCAGTAGAGCCGGTTTATCCGGAAACTCTGGCCTACGTCGACGGCATCTAACCTGCGGCGGCCCGAAAGGGCCGCTCATGAGGACTTGCAATGAAAAAGATTTACGTACTCTCCCCGTTTAACTTCAACGACGGCAAAGAGCAAAAGCATTTCCCGGTTGGCTTCCACGACGTCGATGACACGGTTGCTGATCACTGGTTCGTAAAAGCGCACTGCTCGCCTGATGGCGAAGCGCCAGCGGTCGCAGAAGACCCGCGAATTGCTGAGCTGGAAGCAAAAATCGCCGAGAAAGATGCGCGTATTGCTGAACTCGAAGCGCAATTGCCGGAGACTACCGATAATGGCAAGAAATCAAAGTCTGCCGACGCCTGAGCAGTTCAGGGCAATCTTCCCCCAATTCGCTGATGAAACAAAGTACCCCACGCCAATGATCCAGGCTCGACTGAATTTTGCTGATGCCCTGCTGAGTGAATCGCGCTTTGGCGTGGATATCTTCCCCTACATCGTCGGGCTGTATGTTGCGCACTACATGTACCTTTACGCCGCAGATATGCGTGGTGTGGCCGTGGGTACTGCTGGTGGCGTCAATAGCGGCATACAGACGGCGAAATCAGTGGATAAGGTTTCAGCCAGCTATGATGCCAGCGCGACACTGGACCCTAACGCCGGTTTCTGGAACAACTCCCGTTATGGATCGGAGTTCTGGGAATACCTGATGTTGTTCGGTGCAGGAGCGGTGCAGTTGGGGACGCCGGAATGAAAAGCGGGCTCACGATTCGGGAAGACAATTACAGCAGCGTTCTGGATGCGCTGAAGCAGTTGTCAGGTACTGATGTGCTGGTTGGTATCCCGGCAGGCCCTCCGCGCGATGATGCGCCGCTGAGCAACGCTGAGCTGGGGTATCTCCAGTCCACCGGGGCAACCGTAGAGATAGACGGCGAGACCGTCACTCTGCCGCCAAGGCCATTTCTGGACATGGGTATTGAGGATTCGCGGGATAAAACGACCGAGCGTTTAAAGCTGGCCGCTCAGTCTGCGCTTGAAGGTAAAGCGGATGTGGCGGCGATGCATCTTGAAGCCGCAGGACAGATTGCGCGTGATGCCTCAAAGGCTGTCATTGAGGCAGGCGATCGACTGACCCCGCTATCTGAAAAGACCATCAAGAAGCGCAGATCAATGAAACCGCCCATCCCTGGCGATAAGCCGTTGCGTGCCCGCGGATTCCTTTTCAGAGCGATTCAGTATGTCGTGAGGAAAAAATAATGCCGTTTCTCGATGTGACTGATGTTCTGCTTGATCCGGACTTTGTCGACCTTTCGCTGGTGTGCTATCGACAGGTGCAGACAGTGGATGAAGATAATTTCCCGACCAATACCGCGCAGGCTATTCCGTTCTCTGGTGTCGTAACAGTCGATCGCTCGCTTGAGGCTAAGCGAATGGCCGCCGGGCAAAACATCAATGGCGCCATCCTCATCGTTACCCAGTTCAG
This sequence comes from Klebsiella sp. H-Nf2, assembly GCF_002806645.1. Lineage (NCBI taxonomy): Bacteria > Pseudomonadati > Pseudomonadota > Gammaproteobacteria > Enterobacterales > Enterobacteriaceae > Klebsiella > Klebsiella sp. H-Nf2. The sequence continues at coordinate 8,680 of NZ_PIBL01000016.1, read as the reverse complement.
GCTAACGCAGGGGATGCCTGCCAGTGATTCAACGCCAGAACTCGACGCTGATATCGTTTTATACAGCGGCAGACTGTACCGAGTGACCTTTGTCGATCCGTACACCCGATACGGTGCCGGGTTCGTGCAGGCACATTGCGAGCTGCTGGAGTTTAACGGAGGAATTCCCGTTGAGTAACGACAGCACAGAACCTGGATATCTAACCCCCGTCGGGGATGCCCCTGATTACGATCAGGAGCTGGAAAAGCAACTAAGCCGATGGGTAAGGGGCGTGACGGGGATTGCGGTTCACCTGGTATTGCCCCGGTTTACCGATCCCCAGTCCAAAATACCGCCGAACGGCGAGACATGGTGCGGCTTTAACTTCTCCACGCTCTCACGTCCAGGAACACCTGCGAATGTCCAGGTAAGCGAAGAGCAGAGCGAACAATGGTCATGGGAAAGCATTCAGGTGCTTTTCTGTTTCTATGGCCCCGGCGGTTCCGGGATGGCCACGCGGTTTCGCGACGGAATGTTTGTAGATCAAAACGCAGATACATTGCGACGAATCTCAGGTTTGTCGCTGGTGAGCGCTGATGATATACGAAACCTCCCCGAATTGATCAACAACCAGTGGGTGCGCCGGTATGACCTTGCCGTGACCCTTTCCCGCAAAAACACCCGTACCTACAACGTTAAATCTGTCGTTGACCCTAACGTCACGATAGTTACCGGAGACTAACATGGAAAAAGGGCTTCCCCTTAACCGTATCGCTAACGTGACGGTGACGCTTTCTGCTCGGGCCGCGCAGGGGCGCAATTTTGGCTCAATGCTCATCCTGGGCGACTCAACTGTTATTCCGATTTCTGAGCGCCTGCGACTTTACTCCAGCGCTAATGATATCGGCGATGACTTTGGTGTAGACAGCCAGGAATATGCAGCAGCTGTTATCTGGTTCTCCCAGCAACCGCAACCGACTCTGGTGTATGTCGGACGCTGGGCGAAAACACTGGCTACTGGTGAAACAGGCAGCGCAGAAAGCCTCCTGCAGGCCGTTAACGCCTTGTTGGACTGGAATTCATGGTACGGCCTTCACCTTGCTGTGCCGGTTGCTGATTATCCTTCTGATACCGATATTATCAGTGTGGCGGCGGCTATCGAAGCCGCGAGCGTATCGCGCATCTTTGGCGTTACCTCGGCTGATTCAACGATTCTTGAATCGGCCACTACGACGGATCTGGCTTCCAAGCTGAAAGCAGCGAAATACAGCCGTACCTTTATCCAGTACTCGACCAGCAGCCGCTATGCTGCGCTGTCCTCGTTTGCGCGTGCGTTTACTGTGGACTTCACTGGAAGCAACACGACGATCACCCTCAAGTTTAAACAACAGCCGGGCGTCACCTACGAAACCCTGGGTACCTCGCAGGCGAACAACCTGGAAGCGAAGAACTGCAACGTTTACGTGTACTACGAAAACGATACAGCGATTCTTGAGCAAGGCGTTATGGCAAACGGCGATTTCTTCGACGAGCGCCATGGCCTCGACTGGTTGCAGAACGCCGTGCAGACCGCTGACTACAACACGCTCTATACCAGCACAACCAAAATTCCCCAGACCGACGCCGGGACCACAACCCGTATCGCTAACATTGAGCTGGTGCTCGATAAGGCTGTGCAGAACGGTCTCTTTGCGCCGGGTAAATGGACTGGTGGCCCACTTGGTCAGCTCAATACCGGCGACATGCTGACTAAAGGCTATTACACCTGGGCAGAAAACGTTGATGACCAGCTTCAGGTCGATCGCGAAGCGCGAAAAGGTGTGCCAATTCAGGTTGCCGGGAAACTGGCCGGAGCCGTTCATTACGGTACCGTCGCAATCACGGTCGTGCGCTAAGGAGCCATAGATGTCTACGTATTCGTTTCTTGATGTTTCGGCCTCTCTCGCAGGGCCTACCGGGTTAGTTGAACTTGGCTACGGCTCAGCGAACGCCGAAGAGGGCATTACTGTCACAATGACAGAGGCCAAAAACACCATGACCATCGGCGCCGATGGCGAAGTGATGCACAGCCTGCACGCCGGAAAGAGCGGCACTATCACGGTAACCTTGCTGAAAACCTCCCCGGTCAACAAAAAGCTCTCGCTGATGTACAACGCACAGAGCCTGTCTTCGGCAACGTGGGGCAATAACGTCATTGTCATTCGCAACAAAGCATCAGGCGACACCTGTACAGCTCGTTCTTGTGCTTTCCAGAAACAGCCTGACTGGAATAACCCGAAAGTCGCCGGAACAGTCGCATGGGTATTTGATTGCGGCAAGATTGATCAGCTGCTTGGGGAGTTTTAACCGATGGAATTTGAAATCAAAGGCGTTAATTACCGCACCGCTAAGCTGGATGTTTTCCAGCAGTTGAAGGTGAGCCGCAAGCTGCTTCCGGTGCTGGCTGGTCTGGTTTCAGACTTTGGCTCGCTGAAATCCATGATGGTAAGAGACGGCGAGGGAAAGCTTGTTTTCGGTGAGAAAAGGGCGTTCGACGCTCTGGATATCGTTTTGCCGAAGATTGCCGATACGCTGGCGGCACTGCCGGAAGAGGACGTTAACGCGGTGATTCATCCGTGCCTGGGCGTTGTTATGCGCCAGCATGAAAAAGGGTGGGTGAAGATTTTCGATCAGGGTGCCCTGATGTTCGACGATATCGACCTGTTCACGATGCTGCAGCTAGTGGCGCGGGTGGTCGCCGACAGCCTGGGAAATTTTTTGAAAGAAATCCCCGGCAGCGGGACGCCTACCCAGCCATAGGTCCAGCCCTGGAATCCTTGCCAGAAGGTGAGGATTTTCTGATGCGCCCGGTTGACGCCGGGTACATCCCTTATACCGCCCTGAAAGATGGATCGGTAGACCTGGCCGATATTGCCCGTATGAATGACTGGCTTGACCTGAAAGCCGATAACGAAAACCGTATAGCGAAATGGAGAGAGACTAATGAATGCTGAAACGCTCAAGGACTTTCTGATCTCGCTCGGTTTCAAAGTTGATGAGGCTGGCGCCAGAAAATTCGATGCCGTCGTTGCCGGGACAACGCTTAAAGCGATTGAGCTGGGCGTCAAAGTTGAAGCGGCGGCGCTTTCCGTCGTGGCATTCACCGCCAAAATTGCCAGTGGCCTCGACGACCTTTATTGGGCCTCTCAGCGCACAGGCGCGACGGTGGAGGGCATTAAGCAGATTGGGTATGCGGTAAGCCAGGTTGGCGGAAGTGTCGACGGGGCCCGCGGCTCTCTCGAAAATCTTGCCAGGTTCATGCGTAACAATCCCGGCGCTGAGGGTTTCCTGAACCGGCTGGGGGTTCAAACGCGTGATGCCAGCGGCAACATGCGGGATATGGCGACGATATTTACTGGCGTCGGCCAGCGTCTTAGCAGCATGCCGTATTACCGTGCTAACCAGTACGCTCAAATGCTTGGTCTGGATGAAAACACCCTGATGGCAATGCGTCGCGGTATCGGCCAATTTAGTGACGAATACACCGCGATGGCGAAGGCTATCGGCTATAACGCCGATGTGGCCGCCGTCAGCTCTAATAAGTTCATGACCTCGCTGCGCTCCTTCGGGCTGATGGCAGGCATGGCGCGGGATAAAATAGGCTCCAGCCTCGCTGATGGCCTTGCTGGTTCTCTTGACAGGCTGTGTCGCCAGATACTGGACAACTTCCCCAAAATTGAAGGCGCAATAACCGCTACCGTGAAAGGCATTCTCTGGGCTGGCGAGATGGTAGGCAGGGTAATTTACCGCCTCATCCAGTTGGGTCAGAGTATCAGCGACTGGTGGGACTCTCTTGATAAGCAGTCGCAGGAGCTGATCGAACTGATTGGGGCGCTTACCGCTGCCTGGTGGATGCTCAACCGCGCTATGCTCGCATCGCCGATTACGTGGGTTCTCGGTCTTGCCGCTGCCATCGTTTTGCTATGGGAGGATTACCAGACCTGGAAGGAGGGCGGTAAAAGCCTCATTGAGTGGGGGAAATGGAAGCCTGAAGTAGACGCAGCACTGAAGATGGTCGGTGACCTGAAACAGACTGTCCTCGATCTCGGAAAAGCGCTGGCAAAGCTGCTCAATATCGATCCTAAATCCTGGTCTTTGAAATGGGATTTCAGCAACTTCATTACCCAGATGGGTGAGTTTAGCAAGATGCTGAGCATGATCGGCGACCTGCTTAACGCTATCAAGGACGGTCGCTGGTCGGATGCGGCAAGCATTGGCCGCGCTCTTCTCAAGCAAGGTAGTGATCAGCCAGATGCCCTTCCTGGCGTAACCAGTAGCGCAGTCAATGCGCGAGGTAAAGTTCTGGGATTTTGGGAGGAGGTTAAATCCCGCTACAGTGATGGCGGCTGGTATCAGCATGAGCAGAACACGCTTGCCGATCGCAACAACAATCCAGGGAACATTCGGCCCGTAGGCGGTGGTGGCTTTCGTGCGTTTGGTTCTGCGCTGGAAGGCTGGGAGGCCATGAAAAACCAGCTCATGCGGTACTTCACAGGGAAAACGACCGGGCGTCGTCTGCAGACGATCATGGATATCGTCAGCACCTGGGCGCCCGCGGGCGACAATAACGACCCGCAGCAGTACGCCAGACAGGTCGCCGGGTGGATGAGAGTATCTCCTACAGCAGCGTTGAATCTGTCCGACCCGAATACGATGGGGGCGCTAATGCAGTCTATGGCCCGCAAGGAGGGCTATTCAAACTGGAGCAGCCCGATGGCGTATCAGGCTGCTGGTGCACAGATCCTGCAAAACAACACATACCACATTCAGGGCTCGAACGCCCAGGAGATCGGACTGGAAGTCGGCCAGCGTCAGCTTGACGCGAATGCAAGGGTGTTACGTACTAACCAGAGCGGGGCAGGCTAATGGATATCCTTTCAACGCTGTTTCAGCAGCAGAGCAGGCGGATCGGGCTGATAGTCCCCAGTGTCGTTATTTCAGAAAAACATAATGACTCGCTTGAAATCACCGAGCACCCCGTAGAGGTTGGCGCAGCAATTTCCGACCATGCATTTCGACGTCCCTCGGAAGTGGTTATGCAGGTCGGTTTCGCTGGTGGCGGTTCCTTGCTTGACTTCGTAGATACGTCTTCTCTTGGGCTGAGCGTGGGGATTGGCCCGAAGGAGACTTATCAGGAGCTGTTAGATCTGCAGAACAGCAGGGTGCCTTTAGATGTGGTGACCGGTAAGCGGATGTACACCAATATGCTGATCCGTGCGCTTGAGGTTACTACCGACAGGACGTCGGAAAATATTCTCTCTGCCGTGCTGACGCTCCGGGAAGTGATTATCACAAGCACAACCACTACACAGGTAGCCCCAAAGTCCAATATGAAGTTAGGGGCGAATACCTCAGCGGTGCAAAACTCCGGGGTGAAAACGCCAGTGCAAAAAAATGAATCCATTCTTAGCCGGTTAAGCGGCTTTGTAGCGGGAGGGTAAATGCCAATCAGTGAAATCCCTCTTTCCCCTGAAAACCAGCGATTCTCCATATCTGTGGCAGGTCAAAGTCTGCAAATGGCTGTGACCTGGCGTGCTGCTTTCTGGTGTCTGGATATTATGGATAGCAGCGGTGCAGACCTGATAAAAGGGATCCCGCTTATCACCGGCGCCGACCTGCTAGCGCAATATCGCTATCTCGGGCTTGGCTTTTCGCTTTATGTTGGCTGCGACAACCAGTCCAGCGAAAATCCCACTGAGGCCGATCTGGGGATTAATAGCCATCTTTATGCGGTAACGGAGTAAAAATGTCTCAGAACTGGATGCGGCACTTAGAATTGCAGTTAGTCGATTCGAAGGGTAACGCCACTGATTTTGGTAGCTTCAAGGTCTCTTTTACTATCGACTGGTTTAATCTCAGCAGCGAAACGCGAGTGGGTACTTTCAAAATCTATAACCTTTCAGCTGATACCGTAAACCGGATCGTCGGTGAGGAATTCTCCCGGATTAGGGTTATTGCTGGTTACGATGGCATTGCAGCTGATGTTCCCGCCAGCCAGGTAGGCGTCGCCAGGACAGTAAACCCCGATGAAGTCGGGCAGATGGATGGTCGAAATTATGGGCTGATTTTCGATGGGGAAATCCGGTACACCATCACCGGGAAAGATAACCCCGTTGATAGCTTTGTCCTCATTCAGGCGGCTGATTCTGACCGGGCATTCGCTACCTCGATCACTGCGCAGACGCTGGCGGCTGGCTATACAGTCTCTGACGTCAATGCAGCACTGATGAAGGACTTCAATGCTAACGGAGCCACGGAAGGGAACACGCCCGCCATGCCCGCAACGGTATTTCCTCGCGGCAGGGTGCTTTTTGGCATGACCCGGCATCTGATGGATAACGTCGCCGAGCAATGCAAGGCTGACTGGATGTTTGTCGACGGCAAACGGGAAATGGTGGCGAGAAATGAGGTTGTTCACGAAGCCATTAAGCTGAACAGCGCCACCGGGCTTGTGGGTATGCCTCAGCAGACCATTGGTAGCGGCGTTAACGTCCGTTGCCTGATTAACCCTAACATCCGCGTCAATGGCCTGATCGAGCTGAATCAGGCTTCTGTGTACCGTACCGTGTTGGGGAATAACGATATCTCCATGACGCAAGGGCGTATCACTGACCAAAACAACAACGGAAACATCACCATTGAAGGAACGACCGCACAGCCTGCCAGTATTGCGACTGACGGCGTTTATATTGTGCGTGGCATTATGTACACTGGCGACACAAGGGGCCAGGCGTGGTACATGGATATGATGTGTGAAGCGCGTGGCGCGATGGATCTTGTTTCCTCATCGGCGAGGGAAAGAGGGCTTTAATGAAAATATTCTGTTTGGCGTTGTTCTCGGTGATTTCAACCCCAGTAATGGCTGCAATTCAGTGTGGAAATTATGTGATGACAGGTGATGGAATGACCGTTATCAACGGAGAAACAGTCACATCTCAGAAAATAAAATTTTTGGGTAAGAGTGGCGACTACGCGAACATGAAAATGGACATGGGCCTTATGCCTGCGCGTGATGGTAACAACTATGGCTTTGAGTTTGTAAAGCGCGACGGAAAGGCATTCCTCAACGTCCAGCTACTGCAAAACAGCATGGATGCACCGAAGATCATAGGTTCCTTCCCCTGCAAAAAGGTCCCTGGCTAAGCTATAAGGCCGACTTGGTATGGCGCTCCAAAGGTTAGATCCTGTATATTCCAGATGATTCTAATTGTTAATTCTGGGGTAACTGTAAATGGAAGCGCTGTATCCAATATTGATAGTCTTAGGAGTGGGGGCTGCTATAGGTGCTTATATAACTTATAGGTATTTGATAAGCAAACATAAAAAGGTTGTTGAGTACCTTGAGCTAAGGAATCAAAAATCACTGGCGGCTGAAATTGAAGAAAAAGAAGAAGTAATTGAAAAGTATAAGAATAAAGATATTGCTCGTGAAGTTGAGCATAACAATCTGAAAAACGAGCTCAGGCAGATTATCGAGATAAATAGGATAAAAAGTAAGGAAATCCTCGGTAAGGCTGTCGATTTTGCGTTTGATTTTGAAACCATATTCCGTGAACAGCACCACTCAGCACAAGAAGAGATACAGAAGGTTCTTGATGATACCTACCGATACAAACGTAAGACCCTTCTCGCTTCTGTCACTCTGAGAAACTTCGAGAAAAAACTCGAAGATATCAGAAGAGAAAAAGCAATTTACCAGACGTTAATTGCTAAATATGATTTCTTCCAACTACGCGACCATTCTGACTGGAAGGTGGTAGAAAAAGAATTTAGGGATAAGGTCCTGGAACTGCAGGCTGCACAGGATGAGCGTGACGCCCAGAATGAAATTAAACGTCAAATGCGAGAGGAAAGGCAGCGTGCTGAAGAGTTGGAAAGGCAGCAACAAGAAGCTGAAGCCAAAGAGCAAGAGCTTGAAGCACGGCGCAAAGCAGTAGAAGAAGCGCTATTGGCTGCTGATGAAGAACACCGCCAGGAACTAGAAGAAACCCGCCGTCAGTTGGAGCAAGAGATTGAGGACGTTCACAAGCAGTATGAGCGAGCGAAATCAATGGCTCAGATGACTAAACAGGGCCATGTTTATATCATTTCAAATATCGGTTCATTTGGTGAAAATGTATTCAAAATAGGCATGACGCGCCGCCTTGAGCCACTCGACCGAGTAAGTGAGCTAAGCGGAGCAAGCGTGCCATTCGAATTCGATGTGCACGCAATGATTAGCTGTGACGATGCGCCAGCCCTTGAGTATGCGTTGCATAACAAACTAAGCAGTGAGCGAATGAATAAGGTTAACCTTCGCAAAGAGTTCTTTAAAACGGACTTAAACAAAATAATTCAGTGCGTTGAGGAGCATCACGGTAAAGTTGAATACATTGCAGATCCCGCTGCATTGCAATACTACCGCTCTCTTGAGATAGCAGAAGAAGCCCAAAATAATAAAGAACTATTAGTTGCGTCTTAGATTTTACTAATACATAAAACAGACCCGCTTCGGCGGGTTTTTTAATGCCCGGAGTAAAGCAAATGGCCGTATCTGACCTGCTCCCCGTTGATTAGTACACCCCGATGTTAGTAATGTCTTCATAAGCCACATGAGGACATCCCCATGAAGAAGCGTTTTTCCGACGAACAGATCATCAGTATTCTCCGCGAAGCCGAAGC
>NZ_PIBL01000015.1:0-106539 GCF_002806645.1 Klebsiella sp. H-Nf2 | reverse complement strand
TAAACTTCGTAATGAATTACGTATGTTCACTCAGAGACTTGGTATTCATTTATTGTCCGAAGACATTAAGAATCCATGTCACTTTGAGTGCCCACACAGATTGTCTGATAAATTGTTAAAGAGCAGTTGCAACGCGGCTTTCAGCTCACCGTTGCGAGGTCCCGTATAATACGTTTTCCTCATGCAGAGTCAAGCGCTTATTTTGCTTTTCTCTGTCGGTTTTCAGCGTTGAACTTCACCGCCGAAACCCTGCTGACCCGGCGGCTTGCTTGCCGTTGTTCCGTGTCAGTGGAGGCGCATTATAGGGAGTTCTGAGACGTTGACAAGCCCTGTTTTCAAAAAATTATTCAACCGTCTCTTTTTTGTGCAAAACACCCTTAAAGCGGTAATTTTTCCAGCGTTGGGAAACCATAGCGATGCAGAACGGGTAAAAGTTGTTCCGTTTCTGCCGTCAGCGCCATGCAGAATGCCTTATTCTCGTCACTGGACTTCGCATCCGGTGCTTCATGCTCCAACAGCCAGGCGGTGCGGCGGGCAATCGCCGCGCCAGAATCGATCAGTCGCGTACCTTCCGGCAGAACGCGCTGCAGCTCCTCCTGTAAAAGAGGAAAGTGGGTACAGCCCAGCACCACCGTATCCGGCGGCTCCTGCATCCGCAGCCACGGGCGCAGGATACGGCGCAGCTCTTCTAACGGCACAGGCTCGCCGTGCAGTTTCGCTTCCGCCAGTTCCACCAGCTCCGCCGACCCCAGCATTTCAATCCGACATTCATTGGCAAAGCGGTCGATCAGCTCACGGGTATAAGGACGCTTAACGGTACCGCGGGTCGCCAGCAGGCCAACAATACCGTTCGCCGTTAAGCGGGCGGCGGGCTTAATCGCCGGCACCACGCCAACGACAGGGAAGGCGAACTTTTCACGCAGGGCGGGTAGCGAGACGGTACTGGCGGTGTTGCAGGCGATCACCGCCAGCGCCAGTGGATAGCGTTGCTGAACGGCAGTCACGATTTCAACAACGCGCTCAACGATAAACTCCTCGCTCTTCTCACCGTACGGGAAAGCGACGTTATCGAAAGCATAGATGTAATGCAGATTCGGCAGAAGCTGCCGAATCTCATTATAAACCGACAACCCACCGACGCCGGAATCAAACACCAGCACGGTGGGACGTGGATCAGAAGGTGTAGCTGCCAGACAAGGTGTATTCCCGTCCTGCAGATTGGTAGCCATAAACTGTCTCGTAATCTTTATCGAACAGATTGGCTATTTTACCACGAACTGTCAGGTGTGAGGTGACGGGATACGATAAACCGACATCCCAGAGACTCAACCCACCCATATTGACGGTACGCGAGTTGTCGTAGTCATAATCGTAACGCTTGCCGATGTAGTGATACGTCACATCCCATCCCAGATCGTAGACCTGACCGTTCAGCTCGTATTTCACCTGCTGCTTCGCCCGGCGATAGAGGATCTTGTTGGTTTCATCATCGCGAGGGTCAACATACTGCAGCGTCAGATGGTGCTCCACCGGCCCGGTGGTGACATTCCCCGTCCACTCCAGCCCCTTGATCGTCGCAGACTTGACGTTGTAATAGGCGTTGTTGTCGTAATCGATGAGGTTCTGAATCTCATAGCGATACGCGGAGAGGCGCCAGTCGAGCGGCCCCGTTAACCCTTCGAGGCCCACTTCCCATTGCTTCGACTCCTCGGGTTTCAGGTTCGGGTTAGAGGCGATGCCAAAGCGTTCTGCGCCATACTGCTGCCCGAGGGAGGGGGCGAGGAATCCTGTGCCGTACGAAAGCGTTGTCCGATAACCGTCGATAAACTCCCAGCCTGCCGCCGTCTGCCAGGTTCCGTGCCAGCCAAACTGCTCGTCATGATCCTCACGGCCGGAAGCTTCCAGCGTCACGCTATCAATCTGCTGCTGGCCCGTCAGATAGAGACCGGTGGTATCACGCTTATATACGTCGGTACTGGTCGTTCCGCTGGATTTCAGCTTCTCTTGTTTCCAGTCCACGCCGCCGCTCACTGCCCCATGGCCCACCACAACATTATTTCCCCACTGGATATAGCGCTGTTCCATATCATCCAGGGTGGTGCCCGCGGCATAGCGGCCAGCGTCGCTGCTGTAGTTGTAATCTTTGATGCGCTGATAGTTAGCAATCAGCTGAGAGGAGTAAATCCCGGAGTGGTAGTGCAGACCGGTATCCCAGGACTGGGTATAAGACTGGTCTTCATCGTTTCCGCCTGCATAGCCCCAGTTGCCCTGGTCATAATCAGCGTTGGCGGAATAACCATAGCCGCGGAAAAAACCTGAGAAGTTGTCATCGAACTGATGCTGTACCCCGCCCCACAGCATTTTATTGCGGTAGCCGTCGCGATCGCTGTCGCCACTATAAGAGGAGTTTGGCTGAACGTTAAACCCTTTGGTGGTCTGATAGGCGCCGGCAGCGGTAACCAGCGTATCGCCAAACCGCTTGTTAAAGGCGCCATCGTAGGACTGATAGCCGTTCGTCCCCGCGCCGGCGTTAATTTGCGAACGCTCAGCGTCGGTCATGGTGATAATGTTCACCACCCCGCCGATCGCTCCGGAGCCGTAGACTGCGGAGCGCGGCCCACGGATGTATTCCACCCGCTGGACCAGTGAGATAGGGATCTGACTGATATCCACGCCATTGGAGATCCCCGGACGCGCCATCGGTACACCGTCGATCAGCACCAGCACGTGGCGAGCCTCCGTCCCCCGAACATACAGCGAAGCGCTCTGCCCCATGCCGCCGTTGCGGGCAATATCGACCCCGGGAAGACGACGCATGACATCGTTTAAATCTTTGGACTGCCAGCGGTCGATATCATCGCGCGTCACTATATCAGTCGGCGCCAGCACGGTATTGACCGGCTGTTGAAAACGGTTTGCTGTCACCACCAACGTATCTGAATTGCTATCCTGCGCCCAGCCGGAAAATGCCGTGACGGATAAAGCCGTCATCAGCGAAGCTTTTTTAATCATTGTAAAAGCATCCGAAACAGAAAAAGGATGCCGCAGGTTTTATCAGTTGCTCGCGACGATAAAACCCAGTGCGACGTATTCCGGCAGGTCTTCGGGCTTGGAGGCTGTTTCAAGAAATAATGACTTCCCACGGCTAACCGCAGTGTCTGCACCGAGTGCGCTCATTTCTCACCTTCCTTACCGCTGCGCGTCAGCCCCAGATTTCCACTGGGTTCCCTTTTAACTCACAGGACCGGTAGGCGAATGCTACAATTAGAATCATATAGATGTCCAGACTGCTAATTATATTTCCCGCCACATTCGAGGCTGGACATCCCCGGCGCTTTCCCTACAATCCCCGCGTACTTATTTTATTCAGGATGCATCATGACCCCCGAACACCTTCCTACCGAACAATACGAAGCGCAGCTGGCAGAAAAAGTCGTCCGTTTGCAAACCATGATGGCGCCTTTTGCCGCGCCGGTTCCGGAAGTGTTTCGTTCGCCGGTCAGCCACTACCGTATGCGTGCCGAGTTCCGTCTGTGGCACGATGGCGACGATCTGTACCATATTATTTTCGATCAGCAGACCCGGTCGCGGATTCGCGTTGACAGCTTTCCGGCAGCCAGCGCGCTTATCAATCAGCTGATGACCGCCATGCTGGAGGGCGTGCGCAACAATCCCGTGCTGCGCCATAAGCTATTCCAGATTGACTATCTGACCACCCTCAGCAACCAGGCGGTCGTCTCGCTGCTGTATCATAAAAAGCTGGATGACGCCTGGCGTGAGCAAGCGGAGGCGCTGCGTGACGCCCTGCGAGCCCAGGGACTCAATGTGCATCTGATTGGACGGGCGACCAAAACCAAAATCGAGCTCGATCAGGACTATATAGATGAACGCCTGCCGGTTGGCGGGCGAGAGATGATCTACCGTCAGGTGGAAAACAGCTTTACCCAGCCGAACGCGGCCATGAACATTCAGATGCTGGAGTGGGCGCTGGATGTCACCAAAGAGGCGACCGGTGACCTGCTGGAATTGTACTGCGGCAACGGTAACTTCTCGCTGGCGCTGGCGCGTAATTTTGATCGCGTGCTGGCCACCGAAATCGCCAAACCGTCGGTGGCTGCGGCGCAGTACAACATCGCCGCTAACCATATCGACAACGTGCAGATTATCCGCATGGCGGCGGAAGAGTTTACTCAGGCGATGAATGGCGTGCGGGAGTTCAACCGGCTGCAGGGTATCGATCTGCAGAGCTATCAGTGCGAGACCATTTTCGTCGATCCGCCGCGCAGCGGACTGGACAGCGAAACGGAAAAAATGGTGCAGGCCTATCCGCGCATTCTGTACATTTCGTGCAACCCGGAAACGCTGTGCCGCAATCTGGAGACGTTAAGCCAGACGCACAACGTCACCCGACTGGCGCTGTTCGATCAGTTCCCGTACACCCATCACATGGAGTGCGGCGTCCTGCTGACCCGGAAATAGGCCAAAAAAACCGGCAACGTCATATTGCCGGTTTTTTACCGTTGGCGGCTTACTCGGCTGCCGTATCTTTGCGGTTACGCATCTTGTAACCGATCCAGAAGACCATCGCGACGGACAGGACGGCCGGGAAGAAGTTAGAGCCGATATCCGGATACTCCGCACGCACGACGGTGCTGTACAACAGCACCCCGAGAATAAAAAAGGCGGCGGCCAGGCCCGGAAGCCCAACGGGCATACTGCGATTCTGATAGCGCTGATGCAGACAGTAGACCGTCAGCAGCAGGGATAAAACCGGGAAGACGGAAAACGGAACTATCGAACTGAACAGCGCCGCAAAGGCGCCATTAATGGATAACCCGGCAATCAGTGCCAGCAGCAGCGTACCTTTATCTTGAACTGAGTGTTTCATTGCTCGTCCTTCACGTTATTCGGAATGATGTGACATTTTTTCTTGTTCACGGCGATACCAGTAATACGCGCCTTTCGAGATCATTCTGAGCTGCAGCACCAACCGTTCTTCCAGCTGCCGGCGCTGTTCAGGGCCGACATCCAGCGCTTCCGCGCCAGCGCTAAAGACGATGGTGACCATAGCTTCAGCCTGCGCTTCGGTGAAGGCGCGCGGCATATGGTTTTCGAGTTCTAAATAGTCGGCGAGTTCCGCGATAAAGTGCTGGATCTCGCGCGCGACGGCGGCGCGAAACGCCGCAGAGGTTCCCGAGCGCTCTCGCAACAGCAAGCGGAAGGCGTTCGGGTTGTTACCGATAAACTCCATAAAGGTGGAGACCGAGGTACGGATCACGCTGCCGCCTTTAGCAATTCTCTGGCGCGCCTGGCGCATCAGTTGGCGCAGCATCAGTCCGCTCTCATCGACCATCGTCAGGCCTAACTCATCGACATCGCGAAAATGACGATAAAAGGACGTCGGCGCGATCCCAGCCTCCCGCGCCACTTCGCGCAAGCTCAGGCTGGCGAAACTCCGCTCAGCGCTAAGTTGGCTGAATGCTGCTTCCACCAGCGAACGGCGGGTTTTTTCTTTTTGTTGTGCTCTTACGCCCATCACGATGTATGAATCCTTCCAATAGCCCTGCTCGCACTATACCAGAGATTAAAACTAATCGGTTTGCACTGGATTGTGAATGATTGTTTACGAGCCGTTTCTGCTTTTATGCCGCAAAAAAGCACAACGATAATTGGGTTAAAGCGCAGCGAATGTTATCATCGTGTTTATTTTATGTATAAAACAGGTGAGTAATGCCATGTCACACTCTTGGGATTATGATGCAATAGTGATTGGTTCCGGTCCTGGCGGCGAAGGCGCCGCCATGGGGCTGGTGAAACAGGGAGTACGCGTTGCCGTCATTGAGCGCTACCATAATGTCGGCGGCGGTTGCACCCACTGGGGCACCATCCCGTCGAAAGCCCTCCGCCATGCCGTCAGCCGTATTATCGAGTTTAACCAAAACCCCCTCTACAGCGACCACTCCCGCCTTCTTCGCTCTTCTTTCGCCGACATCCTCAACCATGCCGACAGCGTCATCAACCAGCAGACTCATATGCGCCAGGGATTCTATGAGCGCAACCACTGTGAAATTCTGCAGGGCAACGCGCACTTCGTTGATGAACATACTCTGGCGCTGGAATGCCATGACGGCACGGTCGAGACGGTGACCGCGGAGAAATTCGTTATCGCCTGCGGGTCACGTCCCTACCATCCGGCCGATGTCGATTTCCACCACCCGCGCATCTATGACAGCGATTCAATTCTCAGCCTGCAGCATGAGCCGCGCCACGTGATCATTTACGGCGCCGGGGTGATCGGTTGCGAATATGCGTCGATCTTCCGCGGCATGGAGGTGAAGGTCGATCTGATCAACACCCGCGATCGTCTGCTGGCCTTCCTCGATCAGGAGATGTCAGACTCGCTCTCTTATCACTTCTGGAACAGCGGCGTGGTCATTCGCCACAACGAGGAGTATGAGAAAATTGAGGGTGTGGATGACGGCGTGATCATGCACCTGAAGTCCGGCAAAAAGCTGAAGGCCGATTGCCTGCTGTACGCCAACGGGCGCACCGGCAATACCGACACCCTGGCGCTGGAAAACATCGGTCTGCAGACTGACAGCCGCGGCCAGCTGAAGGTCAACAGCATGTACCAGACCGCCCTCCCGCACGTCTATGCGGTTGGCGATGTCATCGGCTATCCAAGCCTGGCTTCTGCCGCTTACGATCAAGGGCGCATTGCCGCCCAGGCGCTGGTGAAAGGCGAAGCTTCAGCGCATCTGATTGAAGATATCCCCACCGGGATCTACACCATTCCGGAAATCAGCTCCGTCGGGAAAACCGAGCAGCAGCTGACGGCAATGAAAGTGCCGTATGAGGTGGGTCGCGCCCAGTTTAAACACCTGGCACGGGCGCAAATCGTTGGCATGAGCGTGGGAACCCTGAAGATCCTGTTCCATCGGGAGACCAAGGAGATCCTCGGCATTCACTGCTTTGGCGAACGCGCAGCCGAAATCATTCACATCGGCCAGGCGATCATGGAGCAGAAAGGTGGTGGTAACACCATTGAGTACTTCGTCAACACCACCTTTAACTACCCGACCATGGCGGAAGCGTATCGGGTCGCCGCGCTGAACGGCTTAAACCGCCTGTTTTAACGCCTTGTCGAAATGGCCATCCATCGTACCGCGGATGGCCTCCGCCAGATGTTCATAGCGGCTGCGCAGCGGTGAGCCCGGACGGTAAACCAGGCCGATGGTTCGTCTTGGCTCTGGCTTAATGCATGGCAGATAGACCACGCCATCGCGTTTTCTTTCCTGCGGTACCGCCAGCGCAGGCAGCAAGGTAATGCCGCTGCCTGCCGCCACCATATTGCGTAGCGTTTCCAGACTGGTCGCCCGGAAGTGGGTATCTTCATCCGCTCCCGCTTCAAAGCAAAAGCCCATCGCCTGATCGCGCAGACAGTGGCCATCCTCCAGCATCAGCAGCTTTTCACCAGCCAGATCCGACATCGGCACGCGGTCGCGGTTCGCCCACGGGTGATCCTCATAGATAGCCAGCATCATCGGCTCATCAAACAGCGGCACCTCGATAAAGGCCTCGCTCTCTTTGACCAGCGCCAGAATGGCGCAGTCGAGCTTGCCGCTGTCGAGCTGGGCCAGCAGCTGATGGGTCTGCGCTTCGTGCAGGTACATTTCCAGTTTCGGAAAGGTTTGGTGCAGCATCGGAATGATTTGCGGCAGCAGATACGGGCCAATTGTCGGGATCAAGCCGATGTGCAGCGGCCCGGACATGGTTTCCCCTTGTTGGCTTGCCATCTCCTTGAGCACTTTTACTTCGCGTAACACGGTACGCGCCTGATCCACCAGCAACAGCCCCGCCTGGGTAAACAGAACCTTACGGCTGGTGCGCTCCAGCAGCATGACGCCAAGTTCATCCTCGAGCTTGCGGATCTGTCCGCTGAGCGTCGGTTGGCTCACGTGGCATGAGTCAGCCGCCCGCCGGAAGTGGCGGTGTTCGGCGAGCGCTACCAGGTATTCAAGATCGCGAATATTCATTATTCATCCTCCATCGCCACGATAGTCCATGGCGATAGATAGCATAGCAACGAACGATTATCCCTATCAAGCTTTCTGTTCAATAATACGCCCATAGAGACGGTAAACCTGTGAAAATCATTGGCCCGTCACACTGTTTCTCTACCCGAACAACTAAAGCCAACGTGAACTTTTGCGGACCTTGTGTCCGCTTTTTTTTGCATAAAAAACCCGGCGTCGTCAGGCTCGGCCGGGTTCAGAAAGGTGGATGCCAGTGAATTAGCTCAGGCGCGCTTTCGCGTCGCTGATAGCCTGCGCCACCTGCTGCGGCGAAACGCCGCCTTTCGCTGCGCGTTTATCGAGGCAGGACTGCAGAGACAGAATCGGATAAACATCGTCTGCGATGACCGGACTGAATTTCTGCAGATCGGCCAGGGGCAGCGCTTCCAGCGGTTTCCCTTGCGCAATGGCTTCCACTACCGCCTCACCAACAATATGGTGCGCTTCACGGAACGGAACGCCTTTCGCCACCAGATAATCTGCCAGCTCTGTAGCGTTGGCATAGCCCTGCTGCGCCGCTTCCGCACAGCGCGGGCGTTTCACCTGGATGCCATCCAGCACCAGGGTCGCCATATGCAGGCAGTCGAGCCAGGTATCCAGGGCGTCGAAAAGCCCCTCTTTATCTTCCTGCATGTCTTTGTTGTAGGCCAGAGGCAGACCTTTCAGCGTCATCATCATGCCGGTCAACGCGCCCTGCACGCGGCCGCATTTACCACGAATTAATTCCAGCGCGTCCGGGTTTTTCTTCTGCGGCATCAGGGAGGAGCCGGAGGTCACGCGATCAGAAAGCTCGACGAAGTTCGCCTCGCCGGAGTTAAAGAAAATCAGATCTTCAGCAAAGCGCGACAGATGCACCATGCCGATAGACGCATCGGAAAGCAGCTCCAGAACATGGTCGCGATCGGAAACGCTGTCGAGGCTGTTGCGGGTGGCAGAGGCAAAGCCCAGCCAGCCGGCCAGCTGCTCACGGTCGATTTCATACGCCGTCCCCGCCAGCGCGCCGCAGCCCAACGGGCTGACGTCAAGGCGCTTCAGCGCGTCCTGCAGGCGGCTTTCGTCACGCGCCAGCATTTCAACGTAGGCCAGACACCAGTGTGCGAACGTCACTGGCTGCGCGCGCTGCAGGTGAGTGTACCCCGGCATCACCGCGTCCTGGTTATGCTGGGCGGTCTCCACCAGCGCGCTCTGCAGCTGGCGATTCGCCGACAGCAGTTCGACAACGGTATCTTTGCACCACAGTTTAAGATCGGTGGCGACCTGGTCGTTACGGCTGCGCCCGGTGTGCAGTTTCTTGCCCAGCTGGCCCACTTTATCGATCAGCTTGCCTTCCACCCAGCTGTGAATATCTTCGGCATCGCTGGCGAGGATTTGCTGCGGATTGGCGCGCACCTCTTCCAGCAGCACATTCAGCGCCTCTTCCAGCTGCTGCTGTTCAGCGGCACTCAGAACGCCGACCGTTACCAGCGCTTTCGACCAGGCGACAGAGCCAACGATATCCTGCTCCGCCAGACGATAGTCGAAGCGCAACGAGTCGTTGAACTGTTTGAACCGTTGATCTGCTGCCTGTGTAAAACGCCCGCCCCAAAGTGCCATAACATGCTTCCTTTATTCGTTAGTTCTGCCGGCGGCATTGTGCCGCCCGGCCTACAGTCTGTAAGCCCGGCAGACGACGCGCCGCCGGGCATGAAATCTTAAGCCAGAATACGTGTGCCGATCGGCGTGCCGTTAAATAACGCTGGCAGCTGCTCGGCGTGACGCCAGGAGGCGATATCCACCGGACGGCCCAGGGCACGTGCGGCGTCAAGGGCTGCATTCACTTTGACAATCATGCCGTCAGTGATAATGCCCTGCTCGATCAGCTGCTCCGCTTTCTCGGCGGTCATCTCGGCAATGCGCTGTCCTTTACCGTCGAGGATACCGCTGACATCAGACAGCAGGATCAGATCCGCCCCCAGGGTGGCCGCCAGCGCCGTCGCCGCCTGGTCAGCATTGACGTTCATCAGCTGGCCTTCATCGGTCACCCCGATAGAGCTCACCACTGGCAGGTAACCGCCCGCCAACAGGGTGTTGATCAGCGCCGGGGAGCCCGGCTGCGCCAGCCCGACATGGCCCAGCTCGGCATCCAGCTGCGTGACCTTCACGCTATCGCCATCGCCGAGGAACAGGCCGACAGAGGCCAGACCGTGCTTTTTCGCCCATGCCAGCAGCGTCTTGTTGGCCGTTCCCGCCAGCGCGCCAGTAATAATGTCAATCTGATCGGCAGGCGTAACCCGCAGGCCATTTTTCTTTTTCACCGGCAGATTAAGCTGTTTCATCAGCTCATCCACCACGCAGCCGCCGCCGTGGACAATAATCAGCGGACGCTGGTGCGCTTCACGGTAGTTAACCAGCGCGGTAAACAGGCGCTCCAGCGCTTCTTCGCTATCGAGTAATACGCCGCCGAGTTTGATAATTAATGGGTTCATCATCACACCTTAAATAAGAGACTGCGTCTCAGCGAAGCCGAAACGAATATTCGCGCACTGCACTGCCTGCGCTGCGGCGCCTTTCAGCAGGTTATCTTCTGCTGCGACGACGATGAGATGGTCGTCCTGCACGGCAAAACCGATATCACAGAATGGCAGACCCTCGACGCTTTTCAATGCGGGTACGCCTTTATCATATAAACGTACCAGCGGTTTATCGGCGTAAGCCTGCTGGTAAACCGCTGCGATCTGCGCGTGGCCGACGCCCGGCTTCAGGCGGCAGGTAATGGTTTCAAGGATGCCGCGCTTAAAATTACCCAGGTGCGGGGTAAAAATCACCTTTGCCCCGAGGTGGCTGGCAATCTCCGGCTGATGGCGATGGTTAAATATGCCGTATGGCTGCAGGCTCACTTCACAGAAGCTATTGCCGATCGCGGCTTTACGACCCGCGCCGCTCACCCCGCTGGTGGCGTTGATCACCGGCCACTGGTTCAGATCCAGCAGATTGGCCTCAATCAGCGGCTTCAGCGACAGCTGCGCCGCCGTCGGATAGCAGCCAGGCACCGCGATTAACTGCGCTTCTTTAAGCGCATCCGCGCTCCACTCCGCCAGACCATACACCGCCTGTTTGAGCAGGTCAGGATGTTGATGAGTGAAACCGTAATATTTTTCGTAGAACGCCCCATCGTTAACGCGGAAGGCACCGGAAAGATCGAACACCACGCAGCCGGCGGCAAGAAACTGCGGCGCCAGGTCGTGACTCACTTCGTGCGCGGTGGCGAGAAACACCACGTCCACGCCAGCGCTGAATTCGCTGATATCGGACATCGGCTGCAGCGGCATATCGACAATGCCTTTGAGCTGCGGATGCAGGTCGGAAATTAATTTTCCCGCATCATTGCTTTGCGCGGAGACCGTCAAAGCGGTTATGTTCATATGCGGATGACGATTGATATAGGTCACCAGCTCTGCGCCGGCATAACCACTGGCACCCACAATCAGCGTATTTAACATTGGAAGCGCATCTCCTTACATTCGATGGGTTTTCTTACGCTCAACGATATTGTATTTTTATTCACAATAAATGCATGAATATTGATACTATCACGACCCAAGGTGTGTCAACAATGAAAAACAATTTACCGCCCTTTATCGAGATTTACCGCGCGTTGATCGCCACACCGTCCATCAGCGCGACCGAAGAGGCTCTCGATCAAAGCAATGAGTCTTTAATCAATTTGCTGGCAGGCTGGTTCCGCGATCTCGGCTTCAATGTTGAGGTACAGCCGGTGCCGGATACGCGCCATAAATTCAACCTGCTGGCCAGCACCGGACACGGCGCCGGCGGCCTGCTGCTCGCCGGGCATACCGATACCGTGCCATTCGATGATGGCCGCTGGACGCGGGATCCGTTCACCCTCACCGAACACGATAACAAGCTCTACGGCCTCGGCACGGCTGACATGAAAGGCTTCTTCGCCTTTATTCTCGACGCCCTGCGCGATGTCGACGTCACCACGCTGAAAAAACCGCTGTATATTCTGGCCACCGCCGACGAAGAGACCAGCATGGCTGGCGCGCGCTATTTTGCCGAAACCACCCAGCTGCGCCCGGACTGCGCCATTATCGGCGAGCCCACCTCCCTGCAGCCGATCCGCGCCCACAAAGGACATATGTCCAACGCGATCCGTATTCAGGGCCAGTCCGGCCACTCCAGCGATCCGGCGCGCGGAGTCAACGCGATTGAGCTGATGCACGACGCCATCGGCCGCATTATGCAGCTGCGCGATCTGCTAAAAGAGCGCTACCACTTCGAGGCGTTCACAGTCCCTTACCCGACCCTTAACCTGGGCGCTATCCATGGCGGCGATGCCTCAAACCGTATCTGCGCCTGCTGCGAACTGCATATGGATATCCGCCCGCTGCCGGGGATGACCCTCAACGATCTTAATGGTCTGTTGGACGAAGCGCTGGCGCCCGTCAGTGAGCGCTGGCCGGGCCGCCTGACGGTCTCAGAGCTGCACCCGCCGATCCCCGGCTACGAATGCCCGCCGGACCATAAGCTGGTACAGGTGGTTGAGAAACTGCTCGGCGCGCAGACCGACGTGGTGAACTACTGCACCGAAGCGCCGTTTATCCAGACGCTGTGTCCGACGCTGGTTCTCGGCCCGGGTTCCATCAATCAGGCCCATCAGCCTGACGAGTATCTGGAGACGCGCTTTATCAAACCGACCCGGGAGCTGATTAGCCAGGTGGTTCATCACTTCTGCTGGCACTAAAATCGCCCTCTTTTTCCGCCCCGTTCTCCCGGGGCGGAACGGTGACGATCGTCACATTTCCATAAGCGATGCTTATCCAGCGACCCCTGAATTAAATTTCGCAAATTACGGCGATTTACTCGTTTGCTGAAGCGATTTCGCAGTAATTGACGTGGGGGTATTTACGTGGCTTTATAAAAGACGGGTTGCTTATCCGTTGCTCACGTTCCAGCGCAGCGGATATAACAAAATAAAATGAGATGGGGTGTCTGGGGTAACATGAACGAACAATATTCCGCATTGCGTAGTAATGTCAGTATGCTCGGCAAGGTGCTGGGCGATACCATCAAGGATGCATTGGGAGAAAATATTCTTGATCGTGTCGAAACTATCCGTAAGTTGTCCAAGTCTTCACGTGCCGGCAACGAAGCCAACCGCCAGGAGCTGCTGACCACGCTGCAGAATTTGTCTAACGACGAACTGCTGCCGGTTGCCCGTGCCTTCAGCCAGTTTCTGAATCTGGCGAACACCGCTGAGCAGTACCACAGCATTTCGCCGAATGGCGAAGCGGCCAGCAATCCGGAAGTCATTGCGCGTACCCTGAGAAAGCTCAAAGACCAACCCAATCTCAACGAAGACACCATCAAAAAAGCGGTGGAATCTCTGTCTCTGGAGCTGGTATTAACCGCCCACCCGACCGAGATCACCCGCCGGACGCTGATCCACAAAATGGTGGAAGTGAACAGCTGCCTCAAGCAACTGGACAATAAAGACATCGCCGACTACGAACACCATCAGCTGATGCGCCGTCTGCGCCAGCTGATCGCCCAGTCCTGGCATACCGACGAGATCCGTAAATACCGCCCGTCTCCGGTCGACGAAGCCAAATGGGGCTTTGCCGTGGTGGAAAACAGCCTGTGGGAAGGGGTGCCTAACTATCTGCGCGAGCTGAACGAACAGCTGGAAGCCAACCTTGGCTATCAGTTGCCGGTGGACTTCGTCCCGGTGCGCTTCACCTCGTGGATGGGCGGCGACCGCGACGGCAACCCGAACGTGACCGCCGACATCACCCGCCACGTGCTGCTGCTCAGCCGCTGGAAAGCGACCGACCTGTTCCTCAAAGACGTGCAGGTGCTGATCTCCGAGCTGTCGATGGTGGAGTGTACCGACGAGCTGCGCGCCCTGGCTGGTGCCGAGGGCGCTCAGGAACCGTACCGTTATCTGATGAAGAAACTGCGCACTCAGCTGATGGAGACCCAGGCCTGGCTGGAAGCGCGCCTGAAAGGTCAGAAGCTGCCGAAACCGGCGGGACTGATCACTCAGAACGAGCAGCTGTGGGAGCCGCTGTACGCCTGCTATAAGTCGCTGCAGGCCTGCGGCATGGGCATTATCGCCAACGGCGAGCTGCTCGATACCCTGCGCCGCGTGAAGTCTTTCGGCGTACCGCTGGTGCGTATTGATATCCGTCAGGAAAGCACTCGCCATACCGAAGCGCTGGGGGAAATGACCCGTTACCTCGGGATCGGCGATTACGAAAGCTGGTCAGAAGCTGACAAACAGGCTTTCCTGATCCGCGAACTGAATTCCAAACGTCCGCTGCTGCCGCGCCAGTGGGAGCCAAGCGAAGAGACCCGTGAAGTCCTCGACACCTGCAAAGTGATCGCCGAGGCGCCGCGCGGATCGATCGCCGCCTACGTGATCTCGATGGCGAAAACGCCGTCCGACGTACTGGCGGTTCATCTGCTGCTGAAAGAGGCCGGGATTGGTTTTGCTCTGCCGGTGGCCCCGCTGTTCGAAACGCTGGACGACCTGAACAACGCCAACGATGTCATGACTCAGCTGCTGAATATCGACTGGTACCGCGGCTTTATCCAGGGCAAGCAGATGGTCATGATTGGCTATTCTGACTCCGCCAAAGATGCTGGCGTGATGGCCGCCTCCTGGGCGCAGTACCAGGCGCAGGACGCGCTGATCAAAACCTGTGAGAAAGCCGGTATCGAACTGACGCTGTTCCACGGACGCGGCGGTTCCATCGGCCGCGGCGGTGCGCCAGCCCACGCTGCGCTCCTCTCACAGCCGCCGGGAAGCCTGAAAGGCGGTCTGCGCGTCACCGAGCAGGGCGAAATGATCCGCTTTAAGTACGGCCTGCCGGAAGTGACCATCAGCAGTCTGTCGCTGTATACCAGCGCCATTCTGGAAGCCAACCTGCTGCCGCCGCCGGAACCGAAAGCCGAATGGCGCGAGATCATGGCTGAGCTTTCCGACGTCTCCTGCAAGATGTACCGCGGCTACGTGCGTGAAAACAAAGATTTCGTCCCTTATTTCCGCTCCGCGACCCCGGAGCAGGAGCTGGGCAAACTGCCGCTGGGTTCGCGTCCGGCAAAACGTCGCCCAACCGGCGGCGTCGAGTCACTGCGCGCTATTCCGTGGATCTTCGCCTGGACGCAGAACCGTCTGATGCTACCAGCCTGGCTGGGTGCTGGCGCCGCGCTGCAGAAGGTGGTCGAAGGTGGAAAACAGAGTGAACTGGAAGCGATGTGTCGCGACTGGCCGTTCTTCTCTACCCGCCTCGGCATGCTGGAGATGGTTTACTCGAAGGCTGACCTGTGGCTGGCAGAGTACTACGATCAGCGCCTGGTGAAGCCGGAGCTGTGGGCGCTGGGTACCGAGCTGCGTAAGCTGCTGGCTGCCGACATCAACGTCGTGTTGGCCATCGCCAACGACTCCCATCTGATGGCCGACCTGCCGTGGATCGCCGAGTCTATCCAGCTGCGTAATATCTATACCGACCCGCTGAACGTCCTGCAGGCGGAACTGCTGCACCGTTCACGCCAGGCCGAAGAAGCAGGCAAGGACCCGGATCCGCGCGTTGAACAAGCGCTGATGGTCACTATCGCCGGCGTTGCCGCCGGTATGCGTAACACCGGCTAATCGAAGTCTCTCTCCCCCGGCCGCCCGGTCGGGGGATTTTCACCTGTTCTAGTGGTGCAGCATCTCATCAACAATCTGCTCTTTATGCAGCGCATACGGATAATAGGTCGGCCAGTTATCCATCTCTTTCAGCAACGCCTCCTGTGATTCATTGCCCATGAAAATATGGAAATGCTGCGATTTACGCGGGCCAATGATATGGTCGCTGAACTGCACAAATTTCGGCGCGTTGGCATCGCCCTGCTGGCACTCAAACAGGTAACGTACGCCCTTCTTGCCGGAGGCGTAATGCAGAATTTTGTAGCCTGAATAGCGGTATTTGCAGCTGTTGACGACATCGCCAACGTGGAACTCAATCACATCATTTTCAATGCCAATCTGCTCCACATCGGTGGCGTAGCCCTTCTTATAATAGGCGCGATACTCCTCGACGCTCTTGCCGCCGGGCTTTTTCGCCTTCTGCTCCAGCACCGGATCGAGGTCGCCATTGAGCAGATACGGGTTTACCGACTGCCAGACGCCCTCCCAGTCGCTCAGCGCGCGGTCCTGCACATTTTTATCCGCAAAAATGCCTTCGCTGGCCTGACGCTCGACGTCGGTTAACGCCGGGCCATGGTTATGATTGCCGTGGGCAAACACCTGGGCGCTGGCTAGCACCATGCCGAATCCAAAGGCCAGCAGGGGGATCTTTCTGGTCATTACTCTCTCCTGAGTTTGATATCAATGGCGACAAATTGTTACGATATAACATATCTTATCTGGGAAGCAAGCATGACTGGCAAGCGCTTTTACCGCTGGAAAAATGTCCGGTATGATGAAAGAGGTGATGCGCTGAACGGAAGAATGATGGACAACGATATCAATCAACTTATTGATTCATTCCTAAAAAAGCAGAATGGTATCGGCCGGGTCTATTTTGCCGGCGAGATGCGCTCGCCTGCTGAGCCGGTAGTGCAGGTTGATTTTCCCCGTCTGAACATCATCATCGATGGGCAGTTGCCCGACCGGGCACTCGGCGAAAACGCCAGCCCTCTTGAGGCGAACGACGTGCTCTATATCCCTGGCGATAGCTGGAACTGCCCGCAGTGGCAGGCGCCCTGCCTGCTGTTAAGTATCCTGTTCGATAAGCAGCGACTGGAGTGCTCGCTGCAGCACTGGAATGGCAAGGCGATAACCGTTGTCGAAAAGCGGCAGGCGCTGCGCCGCGGGCCGCGCGTCGGTTCATTTCTGCTGCAGGCGCTCAATGAGCTCCGGATGCAGCCGCAGGAGCAGCGAACCGCCCGCAGCATTGTCGTCAGCCTGCTCAGCCACTGCCATGACCTTCTCGGCAGCCAGGCGCAAACCTCCTCGCGCAGCCAGGCGCTGTTTGAGGCAATCCGCCAGTACATGGACGCCCATTATGCAGAGCCGCTGAGCCGGGAATCGGTGGCCCAGGCGTTCTATCTCTCCCCCAACTATCTTTCTCACCTGTTCCAGAAATGCGGGCCAATGGGCTTCAATGAATATCTGAACCATATTCGTCTTGAACAGGCCCGTATGCTGCTGAAGGGCCACGATATGAAAGTGAAAGATATCGCCCACGCCTGCGGCTTCGCCGACAGCAATTATTTCTGCCGCCTGTTTCGCAAAACCACCGAGCGCTCGCCGTCTGAATACCGCCGTCAGTATCATAGCCAGTTAACGGAAATATCTTCTCCGGCTAAAAACTAGATTTTTGTGTGTTAAACCTGACTTTTGTGCGCGCTTTTATTGCTGCCCAACCCCACCATCGCCGATAAATGTGATCTAAATCATCCTTAATCGTGATGCGTACATTTATCCAGTTTTTGGCAAATTTGTCATCTGGCGGTCCTTCGAACGAAAGCCGTATGCTTACCTCAACGACAATATCGAATTAAGCATTGAGGAAAACACGATGGAACTCTATCTGGATACCGCCAACGTCGCCGAAGTGGAACGCCTGGCCCGCATCTACCCGCTGGCCGGGGTAACCACCAACCCGAGCATTATCGCCGCCGGTAAAACCCCGGTATGGGACGTGCTCCCACGCCTGCAGAAAGCCATCGGTCCGGAGGGCACCCTCTTCGCGCAGACCATGAGCCGCGATGCGCAGGGCATGGTGGAAGAAGCTAAACGCCTGAGCAACGCCGTGCCGGGCATCGTGGTTAAAATCCCGGTGACCGCCGAAGGCCTCGCCGCTATCAAAATGCTGAAGAAGGAAGGCATCCCGACCCTTGGCACCGCCGTCTACAGCGCTTCGCAAGGCCTGCTGGCCGCACTAGCCGGCGCAAAGTACGTCGCGCCTTACGTTAACCGCGTTGACGCCCAGGGAGGAGACGGCATCCGCATGGTACAGGAGCTGCAATCTCTGCTGGAAATGCATGCGCCCGAGAGCAAAGTGCTGGCGGCGAGCTTCAAAACGCCCCGTCAGGCGCTGGATTGCCTGCTGGCCGGCTGCGAAGCCATCACCCTTCCACTAGATGTAGCGCAACAAATGCTCGGCACCCCTGCGGTAGAGTCAGCCATAGAGAAGTTTGAACAGGACTGGAATAACGCCTTTGGCACGCTAAACCTGTAACCGGACCCGCGAGCCGCCTGCGGGCGGCAGCACGGTCATCGAGGAGGAATCGAAATGGATCGCATTATTCAATCACCAGGCAAATACATTCAGGGCGCAGGCGCCATCAAGCGCCTCGGCGACTATCTGAAGCCGCTGGCCGAACGCTGGCTGGTAGTCGGCGATAAGTTCGTACTGGGGTTTGCGGAAGAGATGCTGCGTAAAAGCCTGGCCGACGCTGGCCTGGCGGCCGAAATCGCGCCGTTTGGCGGTGAGTGTTCGCATAATGAAATCAATCGCCTGCGCGATATCGCCGGCAGTGCGAAGTGCACCGCCGTGCTGGGGATCGGCGGTGGTAAAACGCTGGATACCGCAAAAGCATTGGCTCACTTTATGAATGTGCCGGTGGCGATCGCCCCCACCATCGCCTCCACCGATGCGCCGTGCAGCGCGCTCTCGGTGATTTACACCGACGAAGGGGAGTTCGACAGCTACCTGATGCTGCCGCACAACCCCAACATGGTCATAGTCGATACGCAGATTGTTGCCGGCGCACCGGCGCGCCTGCTGGCCGCCGGGATTGGCGATGCGCTGGCCACCTGGTTCGAAGCCCGCGCCTGCTCCCGTAGCGGCGCCACCACCATGGCGGGTGGGAAATGCACTCAGGCGGCGCTGGCGCTGGCCGAGCTGTGCTACAACACCTTACTTGAAGAGGGTGAAAAAGCGATGCTGGCCGCCGAACAGCACGTGGTCACCCCGGCGCTGGAGCGAGTGGTGGAAGCCAACACCTACCTGAGCGGCGTCGGCTTTGAAAGCGGCGGCCTGGCGGCGGCGCACGCGATTCACAACGGCATGACGGCCATCCCTGACGCCCACCACTATTATCACGGGGAAAAAGTGGCGTTCGGTACCCTGACGCAGCTGGTGCTGGAAAATGCGCCGGTGGACGAAATAGAGACCGTCGCCGCGCTGTGCCACAGCGTTGGGCTGCCGATCACCCTGGCGCAGCTCGATATCAAAGGCGACATCCCAACCAAAATGCGCCTGGTGGCGGAAGCCGCCTGCGCTGAAGGCGAAACCATTCACAATATGCCGGGCGGCGTCGACTCAGACCAGGTCTACGCCGCGCTGTTGGTGGCCGACCAATACGGTCAGCGCTTCCTGCAGGAATGGGAATAACCCAGAGCAAAACACCCGGCATCAGCCGGGTGTTTTTTTATGTCTATCTGTCGAACGCGCCGCCTACTGACCGCGGAAACGGCAAGCACTCAGGCCGGACGCACGCCCAGCGTATGGCAGATGGCGTAGCTCATCTCGGCGCGGTTCAGGGTATAGAAGTGGAAGTCTTTTACCCCTTCCCGGCTTAAAATCTTCACCATGTCCATGGCGATATTCGCCCCCACCAGCTGACGGGTTTCGGCGTCGTTATCCAGCCCTTCGAACATTTTCGACATCCACACCGGGATACGGACGTTGGTCATATCCGCAAACTTTTTCGCCTGTTTAAAGTTGGAGACCGGCAGGATACCCGGAATGATTTCCACGTCGATGCCCGCCGAAACGCAGCGATCGCGAAAACGCAGGTAGCTTTCCACATCGAAGAAGAACTGGGTGATCGCGCGGTTGGCGCCCGCCTCGACTTTACGCTTCAGGTTCAGCAAATCCGCCTGTGCGCTTTTCGCTTCCGGATGCACTTCCGGATACGCGGCGACAGAGATATCGAAATCGCCCACCTCTTTCAGCAGCGTCACCAGATCGGCGGCATACATATCCGGTTTACCGCTGCCCGGCGGCAGGTCGCCGCGCAGGGCGACGATATGGCGAATACCGTTGTTCCAGTAATCCTGAGCGATAGTACGCAGCTCATCACGAGAGGCATCGATACAGGTCAGGTGCGGCGCTGCTTCCAGACCGGTTCGCTCTTTAATGCCTTTGATGATGCTGTGGGTGCGATCGCGCTCGCCAGAGTTCGCGCCATAGGTTACCGAAACAAATTTCGGTTTCAGACTGCTCAGGCGATCGATGGATTTCCACAGGGTTTGCTCCATTTCACTGGTGCGCGGCGGAAAGAATTCAAAAGACACATTAATCTGGCCCTGGACTTCCGCCAGGCTCTGATTCAGGGCTTCCCGCTGATTGGCGTGAAAAAAGCTCATACCTTACCTCATCAATCGCATGTAATGGCTGTTATATTGCGAACTTCTATACGTTTAGACGTCCAGATGTAAAAATGACGGAAAAGCGCGCGGGCGTCAATAGAAAAATCTGCGTAAAGAGTGAGGAATAGGCCTCTAAAATGAAAAAAATTCATCTTCCGACCTGAACTGATGCCGTGCAGGAAGAATTCGACCCGATGAAATTTGAAGCAGTTCAAAAAACCAACATCTCCCCATGATTGCCAGAGCGATTGTGATTGCAGCCGCTTATAGCTTGGTTCACATTAAGTAGAACGTTCTACTAGAACGTTCTACTTACGCAATAATGCTTATAAAATCTATTCGGGGATATCACCATGAGTCTGTGGTCAGGGTTCATAAAATCATTATCAAAACTGTCGATGATCGGCCGCGCCTTGATGCTGCCGATTTCGCTTCTCCCGGCCGCCGGCTTACTGTTGGCCTTCGGGGATAAATTCCATATGCCGCTAATGATGAACGCCGGCGGCATCATTTTTGATAACCTGCCAATGCTGTTCGCGATTGGTTCCGCTGTGGGGCTGGCATCAGAATCGGGCATCGCTGCGCTGTCGGCAGCCGTTTCCGTCTTTATCACCAACATCACCATCAGCACTGTGCTCGGCATTACCCCGGAGATGGCCTCTCAGGGCGGAAAATACGCCATGGTCGTTGGCATCCCGACGCTGCAGATGGGGGTTTTCGGCGGGCTTATCTGCGGTATTCTCGCGTCGTGGTGCTATAACCGCTTCCATGCGATGCAGTTGCCTGAATTCCTCGGTTTCTTCTCCGGTAAGCGCTTCGTGGCGATCGCCACGGCGTTTCTCTCGTTTATTCTCGGCCTGCTGTTGCCTTATGTCTGGCAACATATCCAGGCCGGTATCGACTCACTGTCGATGGTGGTGAATGGCGACAACCAGGCCGCATCGACCTTTATTTTCGGCCTCGTTGAACGGGCGCTGATCCCGCTGGGGCTGCACCACATCTGGTATCCATCCTTCTGGTACTCTTTCGGCGATTACACCACCCAGGCAGGCCAGGTGATCCACGGCGACCAGACCATCTGGTTTAAGATGCTGGAAGAAGGGGTGAAATCCTTTAGCTCCGACAGCTACCAAAACGCCGGTAAATTTATGCAGGGGGAATTCCCGCTGATGCTGTTCGCGCTGCCGGCCGCCTGTCTGGCGATGTATCACGAAGCGCATACTAAGAATAAAAAAATCGCGGCCGGTATCCTGTTCTCCGCCGCGCTGACCTGTTTCCTGACCGGCATTACCGAGCCCGTAGAATTTACCTTTATCTTCGTGGCGCCGATCCTGTACGTCTTCAACGCCATCATGGCGGGGCTTTCGTACATGACGATGTATCTCCTGCATGCGCATATCGCTAAATCTTTCTCCGCAGGGCTTATCGACTATATCTCCTTCGGTATTCTGCCGTCGCTCAACGGCTATCAAACCCACTTCCTCAACGCGGTGATTGTTGGCGTGCCGATGGGGCTGATTTATTATTTCACCTTCCGCTTCGTTATCCGCCGTTTCGATGTGAAAACGCCGGGCCGCACCGATATCACGGTCACTGCCGACGATAAAACCGATGCGGAGCTGGCGACCGAGATCGTCAATCTTCTCGGCGGTTCACAAAATATCGATTCCGTCGGGGCCTGCATCACCCGCCTGCGCCTGGAAGTGGCTGAGCGCGATGCGGTTGATAAAGATGGCCTCAACGGCATCGGCGCGCGCGGGGTGGTCTTCGTCGGCGATAACGGCATCCAGATTATTTTTGGCGCCAGAGCGCAGTTTATCGCACAAACCATGTCGGGGATGATTGGCAAATAACAAGAAGGTGTTATGGTGTGGAAATAGGCTTGCCGTGGGTAAGCCTATGTCTGCGATCTGACGGTTATACACGCGTTGTCATGGAGCGATTTTGAAGAAAGTCAGCATTATAGATGTGGCGAAACTGGCCGGCGTCTCCGTTTCGACGGTCTCGCTGGTATTACGTCAGAAAGGGAAGATCTCCGACGCGACCATCGAAAAAGTCAACGCGGCCATCCAGGAACTTGGCTATGTGCATAACGTTGCCGCCGCTAATCTCCGCGCCAACACTACCAACCTGATCGGCCTGATCCTGCGCGACTTCAACGACAGCTTTTCCATCAAGGTGATGGCGAATATCGTCCAGGAGCTCGAAAAGCAGGGCTATATGGTCATTCTCGGCCAGCCGCGCGACGATCATGACTATCTGGCCCGCTGCCTGCTGTCGTTTAAACAGCAGGGCGTCGCCGGCGTGATATATCTTGATGCCGACACCACCAGCAATGCGTTGCCCGAGGCCTTACAGGCATGTCCGCTGCCGCTGGTCGCGGTCTCGCAAACGCTGCTCACCGGCCACCATGATCAGGTGGTCCGTGATAACCGCCAGGCCGCCAGCATCGCCACCCGTTATCTGATTGAGCGCGGCCATCGCTACATCGCCTACATCGGCGGACAGGATAACGACCTGATCCGTCAGCAGCGGCTGCTTGGCTTATTCAGCACACTGGAGAAAAACGGCATGACGGTGCGGGAAGAATTTGCCCCCGCCTGCAGCGACAACACCCAGGCCGCCAGTATCGCCACCCGCCAGTTGCTGGAAAAAAATAATGCCATTACCGCCCTGCTGTGCCACTCGCCTGATGCAATGATTGGCTGCCTCAGCGGCATTCATCAGGTTGGACGCACGGTGGGAAAAGATGTCTTTCTCACTCAGCAGGTGGCGCTGGTGGGTTTCGAAGACATGATGCACGTGAATTTAACCTCGCCATCCTTCACTTACGTCTCTTCCGCCAGCGAAGAGACAGGACGTCAGGTTGCCTCGCTCATTATCCGCAAAATCAAAGAGCCTGCCCTGCCGACCCAGCGCATTACCCTTTCCGGACAGCTGGTGGCTCGAGAGTCAGCCTGAGGCTAGCGAGTCGTCAGATGGTCATCCAGCAGAGGAAGCCATTGCTGCACGGATTCAGCCTGGTGAGGCGCATAAACCACGCCAAGGCTTAACGGCATGCTGTCGCCTTCAGCGACAGGACAGAACACCACCCCCTGACGCTGGATCGCGGAAAAGGACGCCGGCAGCAGGATCATGCCTTCGCCACGCGCAATTCGCGCCAGCAGTACATCATGTTCGGCAGGCTCCTCCACGTAAGCGGGGGAATAGCCAGCCCGGTCGAAAATACGTCGCGTGTAGTCAAAGAAATCGGGATTACGCTCGCGTTTAAACCAGAACAGCGGTCGGTGATTGAGCGCGCGTAGCGTTAACGCTGGGCTGGCGGCTTCCGGCCAGGAGGCAGGCAATGCCGCGATGAGCGGCTCCTGATACGGCAAAGGATGCAGGTGCAGCCCTTCGGTATTCAGCGGCAGCGCGACCAGCGCCGCATCGAGTTTTCCTTTGCGCACCTGCTGAGCCAGCGCCGGCGAGGCGTGGCGAGTGATATGCAACGTGCGGGTATGTTTACTCAGCGTAGATTCAACGGCGGCGAAAATGCCCTGTTCAAAGGCGGTGGTCAATCCCAGACGCAAGGGCTGCGGCGAGTGAACGGAGAGCTCACTCAATGCCACCAGCGTGCGCGCCTGGAGCGCCAGCATCGGTCGAATAATCTCCAGCACTTCTCTTCCCGCGTCGGTAAGGATCAAGCCTTTGCTGTGGCGCTGAAACAGCGTCACCCCTAGTTGAGCTTCCAGTTGACGCATATGACGGCTCAGCGGCGGCTGCGAGATAAATAACCGCTGCGCCGCCCGGCTGATGTTATTTTCTTCCGCCACCACGGCAAAGGCGCGCAGCAGGCGAATATCCAGGGAATGTAATCGCGAAGTTGTCATACTGAAAAGGTATCACGAAAAGGGTATTACTCAAGTCCGGCAAACTTCCCTACCCTTCCTCTTACGCATCATCACAGAGAGGAAAAAACGATGTCCAGCGAACGTTATATCACCGGTCAGGAAATGCTGCAGCGGGTGGATGGCAGCGGTGGGGAAGCCGTCGTCGACAGCCTGCAGGATATCGCCCCCGATTTCGCCCGCTATCTGATTGAGTTCCCCTTCGGCGATATTTACGCCAGGCCGGGGCTCGATTTACGCAGCCGGGAAATCGCCACTATTGCCGCGCTCACCGCGCTGGGTAACGCCGCGCCACAGCTGAAAGTACACATTGCCGCAGGATTAAATGTCGGCCTGACACAAGAAGAGATTACGGAAGTGATCATGCAGATGGCGGTCTACGCCGGATTCCCGGCAGCACTCAACGGCCTGTTTGCCGCTAAAGCGGTTTTTGCGGCGCACTAACAAAAAAGACCAGGCAGCGCCTGGTCTTTTTCTCGGAACTACAGCAGCTGCGCCAGACGGTTAATATCCGACTGGATCGCCCCGGCGGTCACATCGCGCCCGGCGCCGGGCCCGCGGATCACCAGCGGGTTATCGCGATACCAGCGGCTTTCGATGGCGAACACGTTATCGCACGGCAGCAGCGCCGCCAGCGGGTGCTCTTCGCGTACCGCTTCCACGCCGACGCGTGCTTTGCCGTTAGCATCAAAGCGCGCCACGTAGCGGAGCACCAGCCCCATCTCGCGGGCCGCTTCCAGACGCTGCAGCATTTGCTCGTTCAGCTCTTCGCCATTTTCAAAGAAGTGATCGACCGACCCTTCTTCGCAGTGTGCAGGGACCAGTGATTCCACACGGACCTGATCCGGTTCGATGTCATAACCCGCTTCCCGCGCGAGGATCACCAGCTTACGCATCACATCCTTACCGGACAGATCGACGCGCGGATCCGGCTCGGTCAGCCCCTGCTGCCAGGCCTGATCCACCAGGTCGGTGAACGGCACAGTGCCATCAAACTGCAGGAACAGCCAGGAGAGCGTTCCCGAGAAGATACCGCTCAGGCCGAGGATGGTGTCGCCGCTGTCGATCAGATCGCGCACCGTATGGTTCACCGGCAAACCCGCGCCAACGGTAGCGTTATACAGCCAGTGGCGACCCGTCTTCTCAAACGCGTCGTGGATCTGGCGATATTTATCACTGCTGCTGGCGCCTGCCAGCTTGTTGGCACTGATCACGTGGAAGCCATGGCTGGCGAAATCAAGGTACTGGTCGGCCAGCTGTTCGCTGGCGGTGACGTCCAGCACCACTAAATCATCGTACGGATGCGCGCGCATCCACAGGAACAGCGACTCTTCATCCTGCTCCACCGCTTCATCGTTGAAGAAGGCCAGCGCCCGGCTGGCATCCAGCCCGTCGTAGTTCAGCAGGCTGCGTTTACTGTCGACTACGCCGGCGAGAACAAACTCGAAGCCAGTACGCGCCGACAAGGTGGTTTGTTCGCGGGCAAACAGCTCCAGCCAGCGGGAACCAATGTTCCCTTTGCCGAACAGCATCAGGCCAATACGCTTCTCTGCACGAAACAAGGTCTGATGCAGACCCTGGATCAGGCTTTCCGTTGGCCCGGCGCGCAACACGGCCACCAGGCTGATCCCCTCTTCGGACTGCCAGGTGAACTCCACCGGTTGCCCTTTCAGTTGCTGCCAGAAACGATGGCAGTGCAGTGGGTTACGGGTGACACCCGCGCCCACCATCGCCACCAGCGCCAGCTTCTGACGCAGACGCAGCTCGCCCGGCAGACCCGCTTCATCGAGCAGCTTCAGCGCGCTGTCGGCTACCTCGGAGGTATAACAGAACTGCAGCAGCTTGCGGTCGGCATGGATGCCAACGGCTAATGGACGCAGCTGGGCGCGTTTGAGCAAGGCGTCCAGCTCTTTATGCGCCAGTTTGAAATCGTGGCTGGCCGGCACCTGGAACTCCACCAGGCAGACGTCGTCATGGCTGGTGACAATCCGCGCGCCGGTACCGGAGGCCAGCACACGCTCAATGCGCGTAGAACCCTGTTCCGGCGTATAGCTGCAACGTAACTGCAGATCGATATCGCTGGCGGACACCGGCTGCAGCGTTCGGGCGTGGAGTACTGGAGCGGCCAGACGCGCCAGCTCGCTGGCTTCATCCAGACGCAGCAGCGGCAGCAGACAGGCATCTTTGACCTTACGCGGATCCGCGCTGTACACCCCGGCGACATCACTCCAGATGGTGACGCGGGAGGCACCCGCCAGCGCGCCGATCTGCGTGGCGGAATAGTCAGACCCGTTACGGCCCAGCAGGACAGTTTCCCCGGCCTGGTTGCGGGAGATAAAGCCGGTCACCACCAGACGTTTATTCGGATGTTGCGCCATCAGCTGTTGCAGCAGTGGATAAGATAAACCTTCATCCACCTGCGGCTGCGCGGCGCGTTCCGCACGCAGGAAAGCGCGCGCGTCCAGCCAGGCCGCTTCCATACCCAGCTGGTTAAGGACCGCCGCCATCAGGCGCGCGGACCAAACTTCACCATGGCCGACCACTTCCGCATAAACCGCTTCGGTAACCCCGCCATCAAGCAATCCTGCCAGACGCTCAAGGTCATGGATGAAGGCGGCAATTAACGTATCCGCCGCCGCAGGCTCCACCAGACCGCCAATCAGCTCGGTCTGATAACGGCGAAGCGACTGCTGAACCTGATGCGCAGCAAGGCGATCGCTCTGGCTAAGTTTAAGCCAGCTGATCAGCTGGTTGGTGGTGCTACCAGCGGCGGAGACGACCATCATGTCGCCCGCCTGCGAATATTCCTTCATGATCCCCGCGACGCGCAGGTAACATTTCGCATCCGCTAAACTACTCCCACCAAATTTGTGCAGCTGACGACCCTTCGCCCCTGCCTGCGCAATCACACTCATTTTTATTCCTCGTTTGCTGCCCGGAAGCCATTTTCCAGGTCGGCAATTAAATCTTCACCATCTTCAATACCGGTTGAAATACGCAGAAGCGTTTCTGAAATTCCGGCGGCGGCACGCGCTTCAGGCGCCATGCCGGCATGCGTCATAGTTGCCGCATGGGAAATCAGGCTTTCAACGCCCCCCAGCGATTCCGCCAGTGTAAATAGCGACAGCCCGCTCAGGAAACGGCGCAGCGTCTGCTCGTCACCGTCCAGCTCGAAGCTTAACATTGCGCCAAAACCTTTTTGCTGACGCGCCGCAATTTCATGCCCCTGGTTTTCCGGCAGCGACGGATGATACAGCTTTTTCACCAGTGGCTGGGTTTTCAGATACTCAACGATCGCCTGGGCATTGCGCTGCGCCACTTCCATACGCGGAGACAGCGTCCGCAGACCGCGCAGCAACAAATAGCTGTCGAAGGCACCGCCGGTGACGCCAATATTATTCGCCCACCATGCCAGTTCGGTGACAGTCGCCGGATCTTTGGCAATCACCACCCCGGCAACCACATCGGAGTGGCCATTCAGGTATTTAGTACAGGAATGCAACACCAGATCGGCACCCAGCGCCAGCGGGTTTTGCAGCGCCGGGCTCAGGAAGGTGTTGTCCACCACGCTCACCGCGCCTGCCTCACGTGCCAGGCCACAGATTTTCGCAATATCCACCACCCGCAGCAATGGATTACTTGGGCTTTCGACCAGCACCAGCTTCGGTTTTTCCGCCAACGCCGCCCGCAGCGCCTGCTCATCATTTTGATCGACGAACTGGACGCGATAACAGCCGCGCTTCGCCAGGCTGTCGAACAGACGGTAGCTGCCGCCGTAGCAGTCGTGCGGCGCCACCAGCAGATCGCCCGGCTTAAGGAACACCGTCGTCACCAGCAGGATCGCCGACATACCGGTATTGGTCAGCACCGCGCCGGCGCCACCTTCCAGCTCCGCTAAGGCGCGCTGCACCACATCACGCGTCGGGTTGCCGCGGCGGGAGTAGTCGTGAGCGCGAGGTTCATTAAAGCCGGTGAAGTTATAAGTACTGGAAAGGTGAATCGGCGGGACAACGCAACCGTACTGCTCGTCGTCATTTAAACCGCTACGCACTGCGATGGTGGCCTGTTTACGCGTCATGTTGGGAAGTTCCTGGGCTGAATCGGTGAAAAGTCAGGCTCCAGAGTAAACATTGTCACAATAGACGTCAATACATCTGGACATCTAAACTTCTTTGCGTATAGATTGAGCAAAGTGCAAATAGCCGTTAAAATTATATGCATTAGCGCACGTCGGTAGCGGCTTATCTCATGTTAGAAAGCGCGCTCATACGGTAAACTACGCGCAATTATAGCCCGGGCGGAATATTCTGGCCCTTCACTAATAAACAGAGGATTAAGGTATCTCATGGCTGAATGGAGCGGCGAATATATCAGCCCATACGCTGAGCACGGTAAGAAGAGTGAGCAAGTAAAGAAAATTACGGTTTCCATTCCTCTGAAGGTGTTAAAAATCCTCACCGATGAACGCACGCGTCGTCAGGTGAACAACCTGCGTCACGCGACCAACAGCGAGCTGCTGTGCGAAGCGTTCCTGCATGCCTTTACCGGACAACCGTTGCCTAACGATGAAGACCTGCGTAAAGAGCGCAGCGATGAGATCCCGGAAGCGGCGAAAGAGATTATGCGTGAACTGGGGATCGACCCGGATACGTGGGAATACTGAGTTGATAAAAAGGGCGGAAGCAATCTTCCGCCCTTTTTTGTGTCCCGCTCAGGCTGGCGAGAGGCACAAAAAAGCCGCCCTGAGGCGGCTTCTTCTGGCAACTTACTTGCTGCCCGGGATGCTGAAGCGCTTGTTGAAGCGGTCAACACGGCCACCGGTAGCAACATCACGCTGTTTGCCGGTGAAGAACGGGTGGCATTTACCGCACACGTCGAGGTTCAGGTCGTGACCAACGGTGGAACGGATTTTCATGACATTACCGCAAGAACAGGTAGCAGTAATTTCTTCGTATTTTGGGTGAATACCTTTTTTCATGGGAGAACCTCAGTTAAGGCCGCGTCGCTCTTCCAGCCCTAACGCCAGACACCACGCGATATTAATAATTTCCCGTCGTCTTCCACGCTGCTGACAGCGCGAAGCGTACGGTAATGGTCAATCTCCAATGCGGTATAAAGTGCATTGAAGGCGGCGAATCATACAGAATTTGACCAGCATATGCAAACTGATCCGCGCCGCCTTATCGTAATGTGTATACTATCCCGCCAGATTTCAAGTCAGGAAGATGACATGCCCGTCGCCCACGTTGCCCTACCCGTTCCGCTACCGCGCACCTTTGACTATCTGCTGCCTGATGGCATGGCGGTCAAAGCGGGCTGTCGGGTGCGGGTGCCGTTCGGCAAACAGGAGCGGATCGGCATTGTCGCGGCGGTGAGCGAGCGCAGCGAGCTGCCGCTGGATGAACTCAAACCGGTCGCCGAAGCGCTGGACGACGAGCCGGTCTTCTCCGGCACCGTCTGGCGACTGCTGATGTGGGCGGCTGAGTATTACCATCATCCGATTGGCGATGTGCTGTTCCATGCGCTGCCCATTCTGCTGCGCCAGGGCAAACCCGCCAGCGCTACGCCTCTGTGGTACTGGTTCGCCACCGAGCAGGGGCAGGCTGTCGACCTCAACGCTCTGAAACGCTCCCCAAAGCAGCAGCAGGCGCTGGCGGCGCTGCGCCAGGGAAAGATCTGGCGTCATCAGGTTAGCGAACTGGAATTTAATGAAGCGGCGCTGCAGGCGCTGCGTGGCAAAGGGCTGGCGGAGCTGGCCTGTGAAGCGCCCGTCCTCACCGACTGGCGCAGCACGTATTCGGTTGCCGGCGAGCGCCTGCGTCTGAATACCGAACAGGCCACCGCCGTCGGGGCGATCCACAGCGCTGCCGATCGCTTCTCCGCCTGGCTACTGGCTGGCATCACGGGCTCAGGGAAAACGGAAGTCTACTTGAGCGTGCTGGAGAATGTACTGGCGCAGGGGCGCCAGGCGCTGGTGATGGTGCCGGAGATCGGCCTGACGCCGCAAACTATCGCCCGTTTTCGCCAGCGCTTTAATGCGCCGGTGGAAGTGCTGCACTCCGGACTCAATGACAGCGAACGTCTCTCGGCCTGGCTGAAGGCGAAAAACGGCGAAGCGGCCATTGTGATAGGCACTCGCTCCTCGCTGTTTACCCCGTTTAAAGATCTCGGCGTCATCGTCATCGATGAAGAGCATGACAGCTCCTACAAACAGCAGGAGGGCTGGCGCTACCACGCCCGCGACCTGGCGGTATGGCGCGCTCACAGCGAACAGATCCCGATTATTCTCGGCTCGGCGACGCCGGCGCTGGAGACCCTGCACAACGTCCGCCAGGGCAAATATCGGCAGTTAACCTTAAGCAAACGCGCGGGCAATGCGCGTCCAGCCCAGCAGCACGTGCTCGACCTGAAAGGACAGGTGCTGCAGGCGGGTCTGTCACCCGCGCTGATCAACCGCATGCGCCAGCATCTGCAGGCGGATAACCAGGTGATCCTGTTCCTTAACCGCCGCGGCTTTGCGCCGGCGCTGCTGTGCCACGACTGCGGCTGGATCGCGGAGTGCCCGCGCTGCGACAGCTATTATACGTTGCACCAGGCGCAGCACCATCTGCGCTGCCACCATTGCGACAGTCAGCGCCCTATCCCGCGCCAGTGCCCTTCCTGCGGTTCCACACATCTGGTGCCGGTGGGTATCGGCACCGAGCAACTGGAGCAGTCCCTGACGCCGCTGTTCCCTGGCGTGCCTATCTCGCGTATCGACCGCGATACCACCAGCCGTAAAGGGGCGCTTGAGGAACATCTCGCCGCGGTCCATCGCGGCGGCGCGCGTATTTTGATCGGCACCCAAATGCTGGCCAAAGGCCACCACTTCCCGGACGTGACCCTCGTCTCCCTGCTGGACGTCGACGGGGCACTGTTTTCCGCTGATTTCCGCTCCGCAGAGCGTTTCGCTCAGCTCTATACCCAGGTCTCCGGACGAGCGGGCAGGGCAGGAAAACAGGGCGAAGTGATCCTGCAAACCCACCATCCGGAGCATCCTCTGCTGCAGACCCTGCTGTATAAAGGCTACGACGCTTTTGCCGAGCAGGCGCTGGCAGAGCGGCAGACAATGCAGCTACCGCCGTGGACCAGCCACGTGTTGATTCGCGCTGAAGACCATAACAACCAGCAGGCGCCGCTGTTTTTACAGCAATTGCGCAATCTACTGCAGGCCAGCCCGCTGGCCGACGATAAACTGTGGGTGCTCGGTCCGGTTCCGGCGCTGGCGCCGAAGCGCGGCGGCCGCTGGCGCTGGCAAATATTACTGCAGCATCCTTCGCGGGTGCGCCTGCAGCACATCGTCAGCGGTACGCTGGCGTTAATCAATACGCTACCGGAGGCGAGAAAAGTGAAATGGGTGCTGGATGTCGATCCTATTGAAGGGTAAGGCTTCTCTTGCGAGCCGGATCGAAAAATTCAACAAGCATCACGTTTTTCATGAAAATTCTGTAACTCACTGCCGCGACTATCTGATAAAAATGATGCAGCAGTTAGCGCGCAAGGGAAATGTCAGCGCCATTCAGCGAGGAGAAACCAGGTGAAGCCCAAAAAACAAGTGGTTGCCGCCACCATGAAAGACGTCGCTCTCAAAGCAAACGTTTCCACGGCAACCGTGTCCCGAGCGTTGATGAACCCTGATAAGGTGTCGCAAGCCACCCGTAGCCGGGTCGAACAGGCGGCGCTGGAAGTCGGCTATTTACCGCAGTCGCTCGGGCGAAATATGAAGCGCAACGAATCGCGGACGATCCTCGTGATCGTGCCGGATATCTGCGATCCCTTTTTTAGTGAAGTCATCCGCGGAATTGAAGTCACTGCCGCCGAGCACGGTTATCTGGTGTTAATCGGCGATTGCGCCCACCAGAACCAGAAAGAAAAAACCTTTATCGACCTTATCATCACCAAGCAGATCGACGGCATGGTGCTGCTCAGC
The DNA here is from genome assembly GCF_002806645.1 of Klebsiella sp. H-Nf2. NCBI lineage: Bacteria > Pseudomonadati > Pseudomonadota > Gammaproteobacteria > Enterobacterales > Enterobacteriaceae > Klebsiella > Klebsiella sp. H-Nf2. The sequence goes on along the minus strand of NZ_PIBL01000015.1, from coordinate 74,235 downwards.
TCGCGCCTGCCGTTCGACGCCAGCGTGGAAGAGCAGCGCAATTTGCCGCCGATGGTTATGTCGAACGAATTCGCGCCGGAGCTGGAACTGCCCACCGTCCATATCGATAACCTGACGGCGGCCTTTAACGCGGTGAACTATCTCCACGAGCTGGGACACCAGCGTATCGGCTGTATCGCCGGCCCGGAAGATATGCCGCTGTGCCATTATCGCCTGCAGGGTTATGTGCAGGCGCTGCGCCGCAGCGGTATCACCGTCGATCCGCACTATATCGCTCGCGGCAACTTTACCTTCGAAGCCGGCGCCAATGCGCTGGAGCAGCTGCTGTCACAGCCGATACCGCCCACCGCGGTCTTCTGCCATAGTGATGTGATGGCGCTGGGCGCCTTGTCGCTGGCGAAACGCCGCGGCCTGAAGGTGCCGGACGACCTGTCGATTGTCGGCTTCGATAACATCGCGTTGTCTGAATTTTGCGATCCGCCGTTGACCACCGTTTCACAGCCGCGTTTTGATATCGGCCGTGAAGGAATGCTGCTATTACTTGAGCAAATGCAGGGTCATAACGTGAACAGCGGCTCGCGTCTGCTCGACTGCGAACTGATTGTTCGCGGCAGTACGCAAAAAATCAGACGATAACCATCAGGCTTTCGGGCCTGCTCTTCTGGTCAAAGGCCCGCCGCTTAAGTAACATGGCGGGCTGACGAACGAATATAAGACAGCGAAACGATAGTGGCACAACGAGATTATGTACGCCGCAGCCAACCGGCTTCTTCGCGGCGCAAAAAGAGCACGACCCGAAGCTCAAGGAATAAGCAAAGCAGCCTTCCGGCGATTTCACCGGCTATGGTGGCGATCGCGGCGGCTGTGCTGGTGGCCTTTATCGGTGGACTTTATTTCATTACGCACCATAAGAAAGAAGAAGCGGAAGCGATGCAAAATCGCCAGGCCGCCGGTAACGGCTTGCCGCCAAAACCGGAAGAGCGCTGGCGCTATATCAAAGAGCTGGAAAGTCGCCAGCCTGGCGTTCGCGCGCCGACCGAACCGACTGCCGGTGGCGAGGTGATGAAACCGGAACAGCTGACCGACGAGCAGCGCCAGCTGCTCGCTCAGATGCAGGCCGATATGCGCCAGCAGCCAACCCAGCTGACCGAAGTGCCGTGGAACGAACAAACCCCGGCGCAGCGCCAGCAGACGCTGCAGCGTCAGCGTTTAGCACAGCAACAGCAACAGCAGCAGGCACAGCAGCAGCAGTGGGCGCAAACTCAGCCGCAGACCGTGCAGCAGCAGCCGCGCGTCCAGCAGCCGAAGCCAGTGCAGCAGCAACAGCCGAAGCAGACCGCGTCGAACCAGCAGCCGTACCAGGATCTGTTGCAGACGCCGGCGCATACCAATACCACGCAGCCACGTACGCAGGCCGCTGCGCCGGTGACCCGCGTGGAGGAAGCGCCGAAAGCCGCAGCCGCCGAGAAGAAAGACGATCGTAGCTGGATGATCCAGTGCGGCTCCTTTAAAGGTGCCGAGCAGGCCGAAACCGTCCGCGCTCAGTTGGCTTTCGAAGGGTTCGCTTCGCACATCACCACTAATAACGGCTGGAACCGCGTAGTCATTGGTCCGCTGAAAGGCAAAGAAAGCGCCAACGAGATGATCACCCGTCTGAAGATGGCCGGACACGCGAACTGCATTCGTCTCGCCGCCAGGGGTTGAAACCCTCAAAATCCCCCCCATCTATAATTGCATTCGGCCCCGCGGACAGCGCGGGGCCCCTGTTCCGCTTTTGCAACCAAGGGGTCTGCTCGTGACTACAATTGTAAGTGTTCGCCGTAACGGCCATGTTGTTATTGCCGGTGATGGCCAGGCCACGCTGGGCAACACCGTGATGAAGGGCAACGTGAAGAAAGTGCGTCGTCTGTATAACGACAAAGTGATTGCCGGTTTTGCTGGCGGCACCGCTGACGCCTTCACGCTGTTCGAACTGTTTGAACGTAAACTGGAAATGCACCAGGGCCATCTGGTGAAGGCCGCCGTTGAGCTGGCCAAAGACTGGCGAACCGATCGGATGTTGCGCAAGCTGGAAGCGCTGCTGGCCGTCGCGGACGAAAACGCGTCGCTTATCATCACCGGTAACGGCGACGTGGTACAGCCAGAAAACGATTTGATTGCTATCGGCTCCGGCGGTCCTTACGCCCAGGCCGCGGCCCGCGCGCTGTTGGAAAACACCGATATGGGCGCGCGCGACATCGCCGAGAAAGCGTTGGATATTGCAGGTGATATCTGCATCTATACCAACCATTTCCACACCATCGAAGAATTACCTTCTAAAGCGTAAGGATCTCCCATGTCTGAAATGACCCCACGCGAAATTGTCAGCGAACTGGACAAACACATTATCGGCCAGGACGCCGCCAAGCGTTCTGTTGCTATCGCCCTGCGTAACCGCTGGCGCCGGATGCAGCTTAACGAAGAGCTGCGTCATGAAGTCACGCCGAAAAACATTCTGATGATCGGCCCAACCGGCGTCGGTAAAACCGAGATCGCCCGTCGTCTGGCGAAACTGGCCAACGCGCCGTTCATTAAAGTTGAAGCGACCAAGTTCACCGAAGTAGGCTATGTTGGTAAAGAAGTGGACTCGATCATCCGCGATCTGACCGATGCGGCGATCAAAATGGTTCGCATGCAGTCCATCGATAAGAACCGTTACCGCGCGGAAGAGCTGGCGGAAGAGCGCGTACTTGACGTGCTGATCCCACCGGCGAAAAACAACTGGGGCCAGGCTGAACAGCCGCAGGAACCCTCTGCTGCGCGCCAGGCGTTCCGCAAGAAACTGCGTGAAGGCCAGCTGGACGATAAAGAGATTGAAATCGATCTCGCTGCGGCGCCGATGGGCGTTGAAATCATGTCCCCTCCGGGCATGGAAGAGATGACCAGCCAGCTGCAGTCCATGTTCCAGAACCTCGGCGGCCAGAAGCAGAAACCGCGTAAGCTGAAAATCAAAGACGCGATGAAGCTGCTGATTGAAGAAGAAGCGGCCAAGCTGGTCAACCCGGAAGAGCTGAAGCAGGAAGCCATCGACGCTGTAGAGCAGCACGGTATCGTCTTTATCGACGAAATCGACAAAATCTGTAAGCGCGGCGGCAACTCCTCCGGCCCGGACGTGTCTCGTGAAGGCGTACAGCGCGATCTGCTGCCGCTGGTTGAAGGCTGCACCGTCTCCACCAAACACGGGATGGTTAAGACCGACCACATCCTGTTTATCGCCTCCGGTGCGTTCCAGGTGGCCAGTCCGTCCGATCTGATCCCTGAGCTGCAGGGGCGTCTGCCGATCCGCGTTGAGCTGAAGGCGCTGACCACCCATGACTTCGAGCGCATCCTGACCGAGCCGAACGCCTCCATCACCGTGCAGTACAAAGCGCTGATGGCGACCGAAGGGGTGAGCATCGATTTCACCGAAGACGGTATCAAGCGTATCGCCCAGGCCGCGTGGCAGGTAAACGAAACCACCGAGAACATCGGTGCGCGTCGCCTGCACACCGTGCTGGAGCGTCTGGTGGAAGATATTTCCTATGATGCCAGCGAGATGAACGGCCAGACCGTCATTATCGATGCCGAATATGTGAGTAAACACCTGGATGTTCTGGTGGCAGATGAAGATCTGAGCCGTTTTATCCTATAATCCGGTGCAATGCATTTTCATCACTGTTGATGGGGGCTATAGCCCCCATTTTTATTGGCTAAAATAACTATGACTGATATCAGCCGTTCTCAGGCGTGGCTGGAAAGCCTGCGTCCTAAAACGTTACCGCTGGCGTTTGCCGCGATTATTGTTGGCACCACCCTTGCCTGGCAGCAGGGCCATTTTGATCCCTGGGTTGCTCTGCTGGCGCTGATCACCGCCGGCTTGCTGCAAATTCTTTCTAATCTGGCCAATGACTACGGCGACGCGGTCAAGGGCAGTGATAAACCCGATCGCATCGGGCCGCTGCGCGGCATGCAGAAAGGGGTGATTACCCCCCAGCAGATGAAGCGCGCCCTCATCGTCACCGTCGCACTCATCTGTCTGTTTGGTCTGGCGCTGCTGTGCGCCGCCTGGCAGAGCGTCGGCGATTTTATCGGCTTCCTTGTGCTGGGTGGCCTGTCCATCGTGGCCGCCATCACCTACACGGTGGGCACCCGCCCGTATGGATATATTGGCCTGGGTGATATCTCGGTACTCATTTTCTTCGGCTGGTTGAGCGTCCTCGGCAGCTGGTATCTGCAAGCGCACAATGTGGAAGCCGCCATTTTTCTGCCGGCGACGGCCTGCGGTTTGCTGGCGACTGCCGTGCTGAACATCAATAATCTGCGGGATATTGATAGCGATCGCCAGAACGGAAAAAACACCCTCGCCGTGCGCCTGGGGCCGGTCAATGCCCGTCGCTATCATGCTTGCCTGCTGTTCGGCTCCCTGCTGTGCCTGGCGCTGTTTAATCTGCTGGCGCTGCATTCTGTGTGGGGCTGGCTGTTTATTCTCGCCACGCCGCTGCTGGTCAAACAGGCGCGCTACGTCCTGCGCGAACCTGATCCGGTAGCGATGCGGCCGATGCTCGAAAAGACGGTTAAAGGGGCCTTACTGACCAACCTGCTGTTTGTCATCGGAATTATTGCCAGTAAGCTGATGGCTTAACTGACAAATATCAATTAACAATTGATGATTTTGCCAACAATGGGATTCGCGGGATATACTAAAAACTCTCGCAGCAACTGAACGTTAAGCCTATGAAATACGATACTTCCGAGCTTTGTGACATCTACCAGGAAGATGTCAACGTCGTGGAACCGCTGTTCTCTAACTTTGGAGGACGGTCGTCGTTTGGTGGACAAATCATTACGGTAAAATGTTTCGAGGATAACGGGTTGCTCTATGATCTGCTCGAGCAGAATGGCCGTGGTCATATTCTCCTGATCGACGGCGGCGGCTCAGTACGACGCGCGTTAATTGACGCCGACCTGGCGCGTCTCGCCGTACAGAATGAATGGGAAGGGTTAGTGGTCTATGGCGCGGTGCGCCAGGTGGACGACCTTGAGGAACTGGACATCGGCATCCAGGCGCTGGCGGCAATTCCGGTCGGCGCAGCTGGCGAAGGCATCGGCGAAAGCGACGTGCGCGTCAATTTCGGCGGGGTGACCTTCTTCTCCGGCGACCATCTGTATGCCGATAACACCGGGATGATCCTGTCGGAAGACCCGCTGGATATCGAATAAACCCTCCGCCATAAAAAAGGCCTTCTCCATGAGAAGGCCTTTTGTTTATCCGACGCGCAACTTAGTACAGTTTCTTCGCGCAATCCAGCCAGTCGTTCTTGAACGGACGCTTCATGTTCTCGATGGCATCGATAATATCGTGGTGCACCAGCTTCTCGTTCTGGATGCCGACGCAACGACCGCCTTGTCCCTGCAGCAGCAGTTCAATCGCATAAGCGCCCATACGGGAAGCCAGGATACGGTCGTAAGGAACCGGGGAACCGCCACGCTGAATGTGGCCAAGAACGGTAGCGCGAGTTTCACGGCCGGTTTCTTTCTCGATGTAGCTTGCCAGCTCGTCAACGTCGCACATGTGCTCGGTAATCGCCACGATAGCGTGTTTTTTCCCTTTCGCGATACCGGCTTTGATTTCAGCGACCAGATCGTCACGGGTGTATTCCACTTCCGGCACCATGATGAACTCACAGCCGCCGGCAATCGCCGCCGCCAGGGTCAGGTCGCCGCAGTAACGGCCCATCACTTCCACCACGGAGATACGCTGGTGTGAAGAAGAGGTGTCGCGCAGACGGTCAATCGCTTCCACCACGGTGCTCAGGGCGGTGAAAAAGCCGATGGTGTAGTCAGTGCCTTTGATATCGTTGTCGATGGTGCCAGGCAGGCCGATGCACGGGAAGCCCATCTCGGTCAGGCGCATTGCGCCCATATAGGACCCGTCACCACCGATAACCACCAGCGCGTCCAGGCCGCGCTTCTTCATGTTTTCGATAGCCACAGCGCGAATGTGTTCTTCGCGGAATTCCGGGAAGCGAGCGGAGCCCAGGAAGGTGCCGCCGCGGTTGATCATGTCGGAAACGCTGTAACGGTCGAGCTGAACCATACGGTCTTCATACAATCCGAGGTAACCGTCATAGATTCCAAAAACTTCCAGACCTTCCGTTAATGCCGCGCGCACAACGCCACGAATTGCTGCGTTCATGCCCGGCGCATCACCGCCACTTGTCAACACACCGATTTTCTTAATCATGACTACCTCTGAACTTAGGAAGCAAAAAATAATTCTGTTGCCTGAAGCGCTCCCTCACCAGGAGTGCACGACGCTAATGACAATAGTATATCAAACGCCTCAAGCTGAATTGATTCAGGTCAGACCAAACGGCGGTAATTTATACAAAAAATGCCGATCTGCCCCACATTTTTACATCGAGTTTACAGACTATAACCTAACGCTCAAAAAAGCCCTGCTGCGCCGCTGGCACTACAGAACTGGGATCCTGATGGATAATGACATCGGAACCCGGGAAACGGCGCAGAATCGCCTGCTCCACCTGGTCTGCAATCACGTGGGCTTGCACCAGCGGGAGGTTATCTTCCATTTCCAAATGAATCTGAATAAAGCGGGTCGGCCCTGACTGCCGCGTTCGTAGATCGTGCGCCCCGCGGATGCCGGGCCATGCGGTCACGATGGTGATAATGTCCTGACGCTCCTCGTCAGGCAAGGCGCGGTCGAGTAGTGACTGAACCGCCTCATAGCCCATCCGCAGCGCGCTATATAAAATATAGATGCCAATTCCTAATGCAAACAACGCATCGGCGCGATGCCAGCCATACCAGGAAAGGCCCAGCGCCACCAGAATAGCGCCGTTCATCATAACATCAGACTGATAATGAAGCATATCTGCCCGCACCGCCTGGCTCTGGGTTTTTCGCACCACCCAACGCTGGAAGGTCACCAGCGCCAGCGTGCTGAACAAGGCGATCAACGTGACGACGACCCCGACGCCGGCGGCCTGCAGCGGCTCCGGACGCACCAGGTGCTGAATGCCGGTGAGAAACAGAAACAGCGCCGAGCCGGAGATAAACATGCTTTGCGCCAGCGCCGCCAGCGATTCCGCTTTGCCGTGGCCAAAGGTATGTTCTTCATCAGCAGGTTGCAGCGAATAGCGAACCACCAGCAGGTTGGTCAGCGAGGCGGCAATATCCACCAGTGAATCCACCAGCGCAGCCAGAATACTGACTGAACCGGTATACCACCACGCAAAAATTTTGATCAAAAGTAACGCGGAGGCCATGGCCGTCGCGGCGATAGCGGCGCGGCTGACCAACCGGCCATAAGATTGATTCATATAGGCTCCTTCTCCTGCAATGCGCTTAGTATAACCTGAACTTGTGACGCTCACGGGATACGCGAAGAAGTTGATTTGCCGAAAAAAGGGCAAAAAAAACCCCCACATCATGTGGGGGAAGACAGGGATGGTGTCTATGGCAAGGAAAACAGGGTTTGTTACTGGGGTTGCAGGGTGTTGCTACTACTCGAAAGCATCATTGCTGAGCCTTTCTGCATCCTTGCAACCTCACGCAACTGATCCATACGTTGCTGGTGCTTAGCATTTAAAACCGCTTGCTGCTCTGGCGTAAGCAGGTGGTACATCTGGTTGCGGACCTTAGCCATTTCAACCTGGCGAGCAACCTGTTCCTGCGCCATCTTTTCTGCCTGAGCGCGCACAGCGTTTTCATCAAAATTTTCTGCGGTGACAAGGCGATGCATTGTCTCCATTTCGCTAACATTAACGGGGAGCCTATCATGGCGTGCCCGTTGCATAAGATCCCGTAACTGCTGACGTTGCTGCTCGGTTAAACTTATGCCGTCAAACATATGGCTCTGGCTACCGCGCTGTCCCCCTTCGTCTCCGGGGAGCCAGTTAACGCTGGTAACGACTTCAGCGGCCTGGCTATATGCACTTAGCGCCAGCGTTGAGGCCATGACGGCAGCGATAACATTGCGCATCACATACTCCCAAAACGTTTGTGTCGCGATTCAACGAGAGACAGTCTACGATTCAGGCTGCAAACATGCGTCAGGGGGTGTAAAACAACGTAAAGTCATGGATTAGCGGGCCTTGATGACGTAATTTCTGCCTCGGAGGTATTTAAAAGATGAATAAAATCCTGTTAGTTGATGATGACCGGGAGCTCACCTCCCTGTTAAAAGAGCTGCTCGATATGGAAGGTTTTAACGTGCTGGTGGCCCATGATGGGGAACAGGCGCTGGCCCTTCTGGACGACAGCGTTGATTTATTGCTGCTCGACGTGATGATGCCGAAGAAAAACGGTATCGATACGCTGAAAGAGCTGCGTCAGACACACCAGACCCCGGTTATCATGCTAACAGCGCGCGGGAGCGAGCTGGATCGCGTTCTCGGCCTTGAGCTGGGCGCGGATGACTATTTGCCTAAGCCGTTCAACGATCGCGAACTGGTGGCCCGTATACGCGCGATTCTGCGCCGTTCCCACTGGAGCGAGCAGCAGCAGACGACCGAAGCCGGATCGCCAACGCTGGAAGTGGATGCCTTAAGCCTGAATCCGGGCCGCCAGGAAGCCAATTTCGATGGTCAGACGCTGGAGCTCACCGGTACCGAGTTCACCCTGCTCTATCTGTTAGCGCAGCATCTCGGCCAGGTAGTGTCGCGTGAACATTTAAGCCAGGAAGTGTTAGGCAAGCGCCTGACGCCGTTCGACCGCGCCATCGATATGCATATTTCCAACCTGCGGCGTAAGCTGCCGGAGCGCAAAGATGGTCATCCATGGTTTAAAACGCTGCGTGGTCGCGGGTATCTGATGGTTTCCGCTTCATGATAGGAAGTTTGACTGCACGCATCTTCGCCATCTTCTGGCTCACGCTGGCGCTGGTGTTGATGCTAGTGCTGATGTTGCCCAAACTGGACTCCCGGCAGATGACCGAGCTGCTGGAAAGCGAGCAGCGTCAGGGCATTATGATCGAACAGCACGTCGAGGCCGAGCTGGCGACCGACCCGCCAAACGATCTGATGTGGTGGCGTCGTCTGTTTCGCGCCATCGATAAATGGGCGCCTCCGGGACAACGCCTGCTGCTGGTGACCAGCGAAGGCCGCGTGATCGGCGCAGAACGCAACGAGATGCAGATCATTCGTAACTTTATCGGCCAGGCCGATAATGCCGATCATCCGCAGAAAAAACGCTATGGCCGCCTGGAAATGGTGGGGCCGTTTTCCGTCAGGGACGGGGAGGATAACTATCAGCTCTATCTCATTCGTCCCGCCAGCACCTCACAATCTGACTTTATCAACCTGCTGTTTGACCGCCCCCTGCTGCTACTGATCGTCACGATGCTGGTCAGCGCTCCGCTGCTGCTGTGGCTGGCGTGGAGCCTGGCGAAACCGGCGCGTAAGCTGAAAAACGCCGCCGACGAAGTCGCCCAGGGCAACCTGCGTCAGCATCCGGAACTGGAAGCCGGGCCGCAGGAGTTCTTAGCCGCTGGCGCCAGCTTTAACCAGATGGTCACCGCGCTGGAGCGGATGATGACCAGCCAACAGCGGTTGCTGTCTGATATCTCGCACGAGCTGCGCACGCCGCTCACGCGCCTGCAGCTGGGTACCGCCCTGCTGCGTCGCCGCAGCGGTGAGAGCAAGGAGCTGGAGCGTATCGAAACCGAGGCGCACCGGCTGGACAGCATGATCAACGACCTGCTGGTGATGTCGCGTAATCAGGCAAAAAATGCCCTGGTCAGCGAGACGGTGAAAGCCAATCAGCTGTGGGGCGAAGTGCTGGACAACGCGGCGTTTGAAGCCGAGCAGATGGGTAAATCTTTCACCGTTGAGTATCCGCCGGGCCCGTGGCCGCTGTACGGTAACCCCAATGCGCTGGAAAGCGCGCTGGAGAATATCGTCCGCAACGCTCTGCGCTACTCGCACACGAAGATTTCCGTCAGCTTCTCGGTGGATAAAGACGGGATTACGGTTAACGTCGACGACGACGGCCCGGGCGTCAGCCCGGAAGATCGCGAACAGATTTTCCGGCCATTCTACCGGACCGACGAGGCGCGCGACCGCGAGTCCGGCGGCACCGGCCTGGGTCTGGCGATTGTCGAAACCGCTATTCAGCAGCACCGCGGCTGGGTGAAGGCCGACGACAGCCCGCTGGGTGGTTTGCGCTTAACCCTTTGGCTACCGCTGTATAAACGCACCTGATGCTATCCCGGCTTGCGCTGCGCTAAGCCGGGAGCATCCCCGGAAATACTCAATAGGGGGGATTAGTTCCCCCACAATCTCCGCGAACTATCCTCGATCTTGCCGCTTAAACGCCGCTTCTGCATCGTTCGGCTCCAGCTCACCGACAGGCCTGCAGCCGACAATAAGCGGTGGTACTGATCATCATCAAACGGCATCTGCCAGGCAATCGCCCCGGCCTCATGGACGCTGATATCGCTCAGCCGGGAAACCAGCTCGAGCGGCGCATCGCTGGAGACTTGCCCCCCGGCAATCACCCGGTACAACCAGCCGGTCTTCCCGCTGTTTTGCACCAGTTGCGCCATATCGCCGATCGCAAAATGAAAATTGAGCTTGAAGCACGGCGATCGCGGCTGGGTGACCTGGATCAGCGCCTCGCCCCAGCGAAAGATATCGCCGATATAAACATTTTGCTCGGTGAGCCCGGTGGTGGAGAGGTTTTCGCCGAACGCCGGAGCGCAGAACCGCTCGGCCTGCTGGGGGAATTCACGGATCCAGTCGGCATAGTGTTCGCGCGGATAGTGGCACAGCGCGCGGTCCGGCCCGCCGTGAATTTTCTTCTCCGCCTGCTCGTCCCCATCGAGGCCGATATCGCCGAGCTGCAATTCGCCATCAACCTGGATTTTGCCGATCGCGCTGGGGCGACTGCCCGCGTAGTCCCTGATTTTGCCGACAAAGACATTCACCGGATAATGCATGGCTGCTCTCCTTGCTACAGATATAAAAAAAGCGAGTCATCAGACTCGCTTCTCTCTTAGCGCAATGCAACCTTATTTTTTAGCGGCAAAACGCGCTGCAGCTTCGTCCCAGTTCACTACGTCCCAGAAGGCTTTGATGTAGTCCGGGCGACGGTTCTGGAATTTCAGGTAGTAAGCGTGTTCCCACACGTCCAGACCCAGGATCGGGAAGCCGGAAGCGCCGGAAATGGCTTCGCCCATCAGCGGGGAATCCTGGTTGGCGGTGGAGACAACGGCCAGTTTGTCACCTTTCAGTACCAGCCACGCCCAGCCGGAGCCGAAACGGGTCGCAGCGGCTTTTTCGAATTCCGCTTTGAAATTGTCTACAGAGCCGAAATCGCGCTCGATCGCCGCTTTCAGGTCGCCCTGCAGGGTGGTGCCGGTTTTCAGGCCTTTCCAGAACAGGCTGTGGTTAGCGTGGCCGCCCGCGTTGTTACGCAGTACGGTTTTTTTGTCAGCCGGCAGTTGATCCAGCTTGGTGATCAGCTCTTCAGCGGACAGGTTAGCGAACTCCGGCAGGCTTTCCAGCGCGGCGTTAGCATTGTTCACGTATGTCTGATGGTGTTTAGTGTGATGGATCTCCATCGTCTGCTTGTCGAAGTGCGGTTCCAGAGCATCGTAAGCGTACGGCAGGGATGGCAGGGTATAGCTCATAATCATCTCCATTATTGTCGAGCGGCTCAAGTGTTAACGCCGCGTAAGCAGTTTGTCCATTATAGTTAATTAAATGGTATTGAAAATGCTTATCAATGCCGTATTTTTCATATGGATATAACCAGAAGAAATACCCGTCATTTTGTGATGTAGAACAACTAATTAAGCCCATGGTTGCCAGGGTTCGCCATCCTGTGGCAACGGCTTGAAGGCGGCCAAAGCGGCTAATTTTTACACTCATCACATCGGAAGCCGCCGTCTCCGATAAAAAAAGATGAGGATAAAATCAATGAACCACGCGATTACGATGGGTATTTTTTGGCATTTGATAGGGGCCGCCAGTGCCGCCTGTTTCTATGCCCCGTTCAAAAAAGTAAAACACTGGTCGTGGGAAACCATGTGGTCGGTTGGGGGGATCGTCTCCTGGCTGATCCTGCCCTGGGCCATCAGCGCCACGCTGTTACCCGATTTCTGGGCCTACTACCGCTCCTTTAACGCCTCCACGCTGCTGCCGGTCTTTCTGTTCGGCGCCATGTGGGGTATCGGTAATATCAACTATGGCTTGACCATGCGCTATCTCGGCATGTCGATGGGAATAGGCATCGCCATTGGCATCACGCTGATTGTCGGCACGCTGATGACGCCGATTATTAATGGTCAGTTTTCGGTGCTGATGCACACCCAGGGCGGTCAAATGACGCTGCTTGGCGTGCTGGTGGCGGTGGTTGGCGTCAGTATCGTCACCCGCGCGGGCCAGCTGAAAGAGCGCAAAATGGGCATCAAAGCCGAAGAGTTCAATCTGAAGAAAGGGCTTCTGCTGGCGGTGATGTGCGGCATCTTCTCGGCAGGGATGTCGTTCGCGATGAACGCCGCCAAACCGATGCATGACGCTGCCGCGGCGCTCGGCGTCGACCCGCTGTACGCGGCGCTGCCAAGCTACGTAGTCATTATGGGCGGCGGGGCGCTGGTCAATCTCGGCTTCTGCTTTATTCGTCTGGCGAAAGTGAAGAGTCTGTCAGTCAAAGCCGATTTTTCGCTGGCTAAACCGCTCATCATCAGCAACCTGTTGCTCTCCGCCCTCGGCGGCCTGATGTGGTATCTCCAGTTCTTCTTCTATGCCTGGGGCCATGCCAGCATTCCGGCGCAGTATGACTATATGAGCTGGATGCTGCACATGAGTTTCTACGTGCTGTGTGGCGGTCTGGTGGGTCTGGTGCTGAAGGAGTGGAACAACGCCGGCCGTCGTCCGGTGAGCGTCCTGAGCCTCGGCTGCGTGGTGATCATCATCGCCGCCAATATCGTCGGTCTGGGGATGGCCAGTTAACCACCGGCTCATCAGCCAGACAACGACTGTTTTCAGGCGGCGGCGCGACTGCGCTGCCGCCATTGCCCCGGCGACATGCCGATTTCCCGGCTAAAAACCACCGAAAAGTAGTTACTGTCCTCAAAGCCGCACTGCATGGCGATATCGCCGATTAAGCGCTCGGTATGCTGCAGCAGGTACTGCGCGTGGCAGATCCGCAGCTGGCGTAAATAGTGATTGATGGTCATCCCGGTTTGCTGGCGAAACTGCTGGCGTAGCGCCCGCTCGCTGCCGCCCTCCTGCTCGCAGAAACGCTCCAGAACAAAGGGGCGGCTGAGGCTGGCCGCCAACGCGGCCAGCAGTTTGTCCAGCAGCGCTTCGCGCTGCGTCGCCGCGGGATCATCCGTCGCGTAGCGATGGCGCTGCAACGTCAGCGCCAGCTGGGCAAACAGCAGTTCGGCCATCGCATTTCCCTGCGCGTCGCGCCGGGCGCACTCATGCTCAAGCTGGCTAATCACCTGGCGCGCCTGAGCCATACCTGTGCTACCCATGCGCCAGTGGGGCTTCCACGGCGTGCCAAAGAGGCCAGGGATCGCTCCCGCCCAGTCAAAATTAAGTTGCAGCCGCTCCGGGCAATAGATGATGTTCTGCAGAACTAAATCATTGACCGAAGCATAGGAGTGTTTATCTTCGGCGCGAATATAGAACAGATCGCCGCGGGTAATGCGCCAGGGGCGATCGTTAAGGACGTGCAGCCCGTTGCCCCGCCACACCAGCACCAGCTCGCAGAACTCATGGGTATGTTCGGCAAAAACGTTTTGCGGGTAGCGGTCGGCCACTGCCACTGCCTGTGTGGCGGAAGGGAAAAACTCCTCTTTACGTAGAATCAGACCGGCCACGGCTCACACTCCAAACGCGGATAACGGCGCATTATTCGCGTTTTTAACCCGCAATACGTTGACTCTTCTCGCGTTACTGAAGAATGGCGTCGCGGCCCTGGCGGATATCGCGCGGCGACCAGTCAAATTCGCGGCGAAAAAGCGTCGAAAAGTGGTTACTGTCGCCGAAGCCGCAGCGAAAAGCGATATCAGTCACACTTTCATCGCTGTGGCGCAGCAGGTGCCGGGCCTTCATCAGGCGCACCCGATTAAGATAGCGCTGCGGCGTCAGGCCAGTCTGCTGCTTCAGCTGGCGGTGCAGGGTACGCAGCGACAGCGAAAACTGCGCCGCCACCTCCTCCCAGCAGATCTCCTGGGCAAAATGATCTTCCAGCCAGGCCAGCAGCTGATTCAGCCGCGCATCATTGTTGGTAGCCTCTTCCGCAAGACTGCTTTTACGTAACAGCACCAGCAGCTGCATAAACAGGATCTCACGGCTGGCGACGGCATGGGTATCCGTTTCGCTCCCCATGGCCTCCATCTGCGCCACGATATGCCGAACCTGCTGCAGGACCGTCTGGTTCACCCGCCAGTGCGACGGGTAGTTCCCCTCCTGCTCCTGGGGCAGCAGCTGGTTGACCCCGGCGAGAAAACGAAACGCATCCGGCGCGCGATAGAGCACATTGGTCAGACACAGATTGTCCGTATGCTCGTAAAGATGCCGGTCATGATCGCGGATAAAGCAGACTGAGCCGCCGCCGATGGTATAGGGCTGACCATTGAAGACGTGAATACCCGTGCCCTGCTCCACGATGACAATTTCATGGAAATCATGGTGATGTTCCGGAAAGGCCGACTGAGGGAGGCGGGGTTCAATAGCCACCGTCGAGATCCCGGCCTTAAAGAAATCCGTACTGTGCAATATGGTCATGATGCCACCCTCGTAATGAGAAAAATTATCAGTCACCGGCTGATAGTAATGAAGGGTTGGCTATCCGGCCTTCAATTTTTGACCATGAAATTCGTAAATCCTGCCGCTTTTTCAAGAATCAGCCGGAAAGATACGGAACTGCGGACGCCATCACATCCCCCTCGCCACCCCCTAAAACCACAAATTGTGATTTCCCTCACGGTCACCTTTGCTTTCTTGCCAGCGGCCAGTTTTGACTGTCCGTAGCGAGAAGGTGTCAGTGAGCGGCCTTTTTTAGACTGCGGACAATGATTTTAAGAAGGGTCTTTCCATGAGTATTCGTCATTGTGTCGCCGTCGATTTAGGTGCCTCCAGCGGGCGGGTGATGCTCGCCAGCTATCAGTCCGGGCCGCGTGCCCTGACCCTGCGCGAAATGCACCGCTTCACCAACAGCCTGCAGAAGGTGGATGGCTTCGACTGCTGGGATGTGGATAGCCTGGAAGGCGAGATCCGTCGCGGGCTGGAGAAAGTGTGTGAGCAGGGCATCCTGATCGACAGTATCGGCATCGATACCTGGGGGGTGGATTATGTCCTGCTGGATAAGCAGGGCCAGCGCGTCGGACTGCCGATCTCCTATCGTGACGACCGCACCCAGGGCCTGCTACGTCACGCTGAAGAACAGCTGGGCCGGGCGGAGATCTATCGCCGCAGCGGCATTCAATTTCTGCCGTTTAACACCCTTTACCAGCTGCGCGCCCTGGTGGAGCAGCAGCCGGAGCTGGTCAGTCAGGCCGCGCATGCCCTGCTGATCCCCGACTATTTCAGCTTCCGCCTGACCGGCAATCTGAACTGGGAATATACCAACGCCACGACCACCCAGCTGGTTAACATCAATAGCGATAGCTGGGATGAGACGCTGCTGAACTGGACCGGCGCGCCGTTGGCGTGGTTCGGAAAGCCGACCCACCCCGGCAATGTGATTGGTCACTGGATCTGCCCGCAGGGCAACCGTATTCCGGTGGTCGCTGTCGCCAGCCACGACACCGCCAGCGCGGTGATCGCCTCCCCGCTGGCCGACCGCCATGCCGCCTATCTCTCCTCCGGCACCTGGTCGCTGATGGGGTTTGAAAGCCTGACCCCATACACCTGCGACGCGGCGCTGCAGGCCAATATCACCAACGAAGGCGGAGCCGAAGGCCGCTACCGGGTGCTGAAAAATATCATGGGCCTGTGGCTGCTCCAGCGGGTGCTGAAAGAACAAAACGTCAGCGACCTGCAGGGGCTGATCGCCCGCACCGCCGCGCTACCGGCGTGCCGCTTCATGATTGACTGCAACGATGACCGCTTTATCAATCCGGCCAGTATGAGCGCCGAGATCCAGGCCGCCTGTCGCGACGCCGGGCAGCCCATTCCTGAAAGCGATGCCGAGCTGGCGCGCTGCATTTTCGACAGCCTGGCGCTGCTCTACGCCCGGGTGCTTAACGAGCTGGCGGCGCTGCGCGGCCAGCCCTTCAGCCAGCTGCATATCGTCGGCGGCGGCTGCCAGAACGCGCTGCTTAACCAGCTGTGCGCTGACGCCTGCGGGATCGCCGTCGTGGCCGGCCCGGTGGAGGCCTCCACCCTCGGCAATATCGGCATCCAGTTAATGACCCTCGACGAACTGGCCAATGTCGATGAGTTTCGTCAGGTGGTGCGCGGCAACGCGGCGCTCACCGCTTTTACCCCCAATCCTGATAGTGAAATTGCCCGTTTCGTGGCGCAGTTTCAGCCACAACAGACCAAGGAGCTTTGCGCATGACCACTCAACTTGAACAAGCCTGGGAAATTGCTAAGCAGCGCTACGCCGCCGTCGGCGTGGATGTCGAGGAGGCCCTGCGCCAGCTGGACCGTCTGCCCGTCTCCATGCACTGCTGGCAGGGTGACGACGTCGCCGGTTTCGAAAACCCGGCGGGAAGCCTGACCGGCGGCATCCAGGCGACCGGCAACTACCCGGGCAAAGCGCGCAATGCTGAAGAGCTACGCGCCGACCTTGAGCAGGCGCTGAGCCTGATCCCGGGGCCAAAGCGTCTCAACCTGCATGCTATTTACCTGGAATCCGACGCGCCGGTAGCGCGCAATGAGATTAAGCCGGAGCATTTTAAAAACTGGGTTACGTGGGCGAAAGCCAACAAACTGGGTCTGGATTTCAACCCCTCCTGCTTCTCGCATCCGCTGAGCGCCGACGGCTTTACCCTGTCGCACGCCAACGATGAGATCCGCCAGTTCTGGATCGACCACTGCAAAGCCAGCCGCCGCGTATCGGCTTATTTCGGCGAACAGCTGGGCACCCCCTCGGTGATGAATATCTGGGTGCCGGACGGCATGAAAGATATTACCGTTGACCGCTTCGCGCCGCGCCAGCGGTTGCTGAATGCCCTTGATGAGGTGATCAGCGAGAAATTCGATCCAGCGCATCATATCGACGCCGTGGAGAGCAAGCTGTTCGGCATCGGCGCCGAAAGCTACACCGTCGGCTCCAACGAGTTCTATATGGGCTACGCCACCAGCCGCCAGACCGCGCTGTGCCTCGATGCCGGCCACTTCCACCCGACGGAAGTGATCTCCGACAAAATCTCTGCCGCCATGCTCTACATTCCGCGCCTGCTGCTGCACGTCAGCCGCCCGGTGCGCTGGGACAGCGACCACGTGGTGCTGCTGGATGATGAAACCCAGGCCATCGCCAGCGAAATCATTCGCCACAACCTGTTTGACCGCGTGCACATCGGGCTCGACTTCTTCGATGCCTCCATCAACCGCATCGCGGCCTGGGTAATTGGTACCCGCAATATGAAAAAAGCGCTGCTGCGTGCCCTGCTGGAACCGACCGCTCAGCTTCGTCAGCTGGAGAACGACGGCGATTACACCGCCCGCCTGGCGCTGCTCGAAGAGCAAAAATCGCTGCCGTGGCAGGCTATCTGGGAGATGTACTGTCAGCGTCACGACACGCCGGCGGGCAGTCAGTGGCTGGACAACGTGCGGGCTTATGAGAATGCGGTTCTGAGCCAGCGCGGGTAATGCACGGGCTTCCCCGGGTCGCGGCTGACGCCTTACCCGGGCTACGAACCGGTAGCCCGGATAAGCCGCTTACGGCGCAATCCGGGGGCACGCACATATTTAGGGTGAGGGGGTCAACCCCGCACCGAATCAACAGGAAAGACAAGACTATGCAGACCATTATCGACGCCTGGTTCGTCCAGGGCATGATCAAAGCCACCTCCGACGCCTGGCTGAAAGGCTGGGACGAACGCAACGGCGGCAACCTGACGCTGCGTCTGGATGAAGCGGATATCGAACCTTATGCGGCGGATTTCCACGCCAAACCGCGTTACATCGCCCTCAGCCAGCCGATGCCAATCCTGGCCAACCAGCCATTTATCGTCACCGGCTCCGGCAAATTCTTCCGTAACGTCCAGCTCGACCCGGCCGCTAACCTCGGCGTGGTAAAGGTCGACAGCGATGGCGCGGGATACCATATCCTGTGGGGCCTCACCGAGGATGCCGTACCGACCTCCGAGCTGCCGGCACACTTCCTGTCGCACAGCGAGCGTATCAAACTGACCGGCGGCAAAGACCGGGTGATCATGCACTGCCATGCCACCAACCTGATCGCCCTGACCTATGTTCTGGAGAACCACAGCGATCTGTTCACCCGCAAGCTGTGGGAAGGTAGCACCGAATGTCTGGTGGTCTTCCCGGACGGCGTCGGCATTCTGCCGTGGATGGTGCCGGGCACCGATGAAATCGGCCAGGCGACCGCCGAAACCATGCAAAAGCACTCGCTGGTGCTGTGGCCGTTCCACGGCGTCTTCGGCAGCGGCCCCACGCTGGATGAGACCTTCGGCCTGATCGACACCGCCGAGAAGTCCGCCGAAGTGCTGGTGAAAGTCTTGTCGATGGGAGGGATGAAGCAGACCATCACCCGCGAAGAGCTTATCGCCCTTGGCAAACGCTTCAACGTGCAGCCGCTGCAGTCCGCTTTAGATCTTTATCCATAACAACATCGCGCCCCGCTCACCGAGACGGGGCGAAACATCACCTGCAAACCCTACAAAACTAACTCATGTGGAGTAAAAGCAATGAAAACAAAGACAAGCTTGATCCTCACCGTTGCCGCCCTGGCGTTGTCCGGTTCCACCTTAGCAGAAGTTAAAATCGCCCTTGTGGCGAAATCGCTGGGAAATGGTTTCTTCGAAGCCGCCAACGTTGGCGCCCAACAGGCAGCCAAAGAGTTAGGTGATGTCAAAGTGATCTACACCGGCCCGACCACTACCACCGCCGAAGCGCAGATCGACGTGCTGAACGGGTTGATCGCCCAGGGGGTGGATGCGATCGCCATTTCCGCCAACGATCCGGACGCGGTGGTGCCGGTGCTGAAAAAAGCGATGCAGCGCGGCATCAAGGTGGTCTCGTGGGACTCCGGCGTGGCGCCGGCAGGCCGCCAGATCCATCTTAACCCCTCGAATAACGCCTTAATTGGCGAAACCAACGTCAAGCTCGCCGCCGATGCGCTGAAGGCGCTGAACGTTGAGAAAGGCGAAGTGGCCGTGTTAAGCGCCACCCCAACCTCCACTAACCAGAACATCTGGATTGAGGAGATGAAAAAGGTGCTGCCGCAGTATCCGTCCGTGCAGCTGGTCACTGTCGCCTACGGTGACGATCTGTCGGATAAAAGCTACCGCGAAGCGGTGGGCCTGCTGAAATCATATCCGGACCTGAAAGTCATTGTTTCGCCGTCATCGGTGGGCATTGTTGCCGCCGCGCAGGCGGTGAAGGACCAGGGCAAAATCGGCAAAGTCTATGTCACCGGGCTGGGGCTGCCGTCGGAAATGGCCGGCGCGATCAAGTCCGGCGCCAGCAAAAGCTTCGCCATCTGGAACCCGATTGACCTGGGCTACGCCGCCACCTATCTGGCCGACGATTTAGTCAAAGGCACGGCGACCAAAACCGAAGCCAGTATGGGCAAGCTGGGCAAAGTGAAGCTGGATGCTGAGGGGAATGGTGCGATGGCCGAGCCGTTCGTCTACGATGCGAGCAACATCGATAAGTTCTCGAAAATTTTCTAACCCTTGTTCCCTCACCCCGGCCCTCTCCCGGAGGGAGAGGGGGAAAGGCTGGCCCTCTGCACGATGTGGCCAGCGGACACCGGACCGTTCCCTCGCCCCTCTGGGGAGAGGGGGAAAGGCTGGCCCTCTGCACGATGTGGCCAGCGGACGCCGGGCCGTTCCCTCGCCCCTTTGGGGAGAGGGTTAGGGTGAGGGGTGATTTTTGTGGAGAACTATCATGTCAGCATCAACGCCACTGCTGTCGCTGAAGGGGATCACCAAGATTTTTCCCGGTGTGCGCGCCCTTGAGAACGTGCAGCTTGATCTCTGGCCCGGCAAAGTGACCGCCTTAATCGGCGAAAACGGCGCGGGGAAATCCACACTGGTCAAAGTGATGACCGGTATTTATCAGCCCGAAGAGGGCGAGATCCTCTATAAAGCGATCCCCATTCATCTGCCAACGCCGGAGTCGGCGCATAAGGTAGGGATCACCGCCATTCACCAGGAAACCGTGCTGTTTGACGAACTCTCGGTCAGTGAAAATATTTTCGTCGGCCAGTATCTGTATAAGGGACTGTTAAAAACACTCGACTGGCCAGCGATGCACCGCAGAGCCAGCGAGATCCTCGCCCGGCTGGAAGTCCAGATCGACCCGCGGGCCACGCTGAAAACCCTCAGCATCGCCCAGCGGCACATGGTGGCGATTGCCCGGGCGCTGGCTTTCGACGCCCAGGTGGTGATCCTCGATGAGCCGACCGCCGCCCTCTCCCAGCATGAAATCCTGGAGTTTTATCACATCGTTGAGCGTCTGAAGCAGGACGGCAAAGCGATCCTGTTTATCTCGCATAAGTTCGATGAAATTTTCGAGCTGGCCGATTATTACACCATCCTGCGTGATGGGGTGTACGTCAGCTCCGGGGCGATAAGCGACATCACCGAAGAGCGGATGGTGTCGATGATGGTGGGCCGGGCGATCACCCAAACCTACCCGAAAGTCGACTGCACGCCCGGGGAAACGGTGCTGGAGGTGTCCGATCTCTGTCATCCTACCGAGTTTGCTCATATCAGCTTCCGCCTGCGCAAGGGCGAAATTCTCGGCTTTTACGGCCTGGTGGGCGCCGGACGCACCGAGCTGATGCAGGCGCTCTCCGGCGTGTCGCGTCCCTCCTCCGGCGAGATCCGCCTGAACGGCAGAACCATGCGCTTTCACCAGCCCGCCGATGCCATCCGCGCGGGCATCGTCTGCGTGCCGGAAGAGCGGCAGAAACAGGGGGCGATCATCGCCCTGCCTATTGCCCAGAACATCAGTCTACCGCAGCTCAGCAAGCTCAATCCTAACGGCGTCCTGAACGACACCCGGGAATGGCGGCTGGCCGAAGAGTACGCCTCGCGCCTGCAGGTTAAAGCCTTCAGCTGGCGCCAGCCGGTGGAGACCCTCTCCGGCGGCAACCAGCAGAAAGTGGTGATCGGCAAATGGCTGGCGACCCAGCCCGAGGTGATCATCCTCGATGAGCCGACCAAAGGCATCGATATCGGCTCAAAAGCCGCCGTGCATCAGTTTATGTCCGAGCTGGTCAGCCAGGGACTGGCAGTGATTATGGTGTCGTCAGAGCTGCCGGAAGTGATGGGCATGGCCGACCGGATTATCGTGATGCACGAAGGGCTGATGGTCGCCGAATACCAGGCCGGTGAAGCGACAGCGGAAACTATCGTTAGCGCCGCCAGCGGCATCGGCCAGGAGGCGGCATGATGGGACACGCATGGCTTAAACATCGCGAAGCGCTGCTGGCGGTGGTCATCATTTTGATGATCGGCGCCATCGGCAGCCGGGCGCCGTCGTTCATTTCACCGGCCAATCTGGTGGAGATGTTTAACGATACCGCCATCCTTATCATCCTCGCCCTCGGCCAGATGATGGTGTTGCTCACCAAAGGCATCGATCTGTCGATGGCCGCCAACCTGGCGCTGACCGGGATGATCGTCGCCCTGCTTAACGCCCACTATCCGGGTATTCCGGTGGTGGCGCTGCTGGCGCTGGCAACCCTGCTGGGCCTGCTGATGGGGATGATTAACGGCCTGCTGGTCTGGCGCCTCGGCATTCCCGCCATCGTGGTAACCCTCGGCACCATGAGCATTTATCGCGGCATTATCTTCCTGCTGACTGACGGCGGCTGGGTTAACTCACATCAGATGAGCGCTGATTTTCTCAGCCTGCCGCGCAGCACGCTCATGGGATTGCCGCTTCTGAGCTGGTGCGCCATCGCCGCGCTGCTGCTGGTAGGTTATTTCCTGCGCTACAGCCGCACTGGCCGGGCCTTGTACACCGCGGGCGGCAACGCGACGGCGGCGTACTACACCGGCATTAACGCCGGAAAAATGCAGTTCGTCAGCTTCTGCCTCTCCGGCGCGCTGGCCGGCTTCTGCGGCTATCTGTGGATCTCGCGCTTCGCTGTCGCCTATGTCGACGTGGCGAACGGCTTTGAGCTGCAGGTGGTAGCGGCCTGCGTAATCGGCGGTATCAGCACCATGGGCGGAAGCGGACGGGTGCTGGGCTGCCTGTGCGGCGCGCTGTTCCTCGGGGTCATCAATAACGCCCTGCCGGTGATCGGCATCTCGCCCTTCTGGCAAATGGCGATTTCCGGGGCGGTGATCGTCATGGCGGTGCTGCTCAACGAGCGCGGCAATCGCAGTCACGGGCGGTTAATCCTGCGCAATGCGGCGTTAGCCCGGCAGAAACAGGCGGTGAAATCATGAGCAAAATGATGGTATCTGAAGAGATGAAAAACACTCCGGTCGCGCCGTCGCCGCTGCGCCGCCTGCTGTGCTGGGAAGGGTTTTTACTGGCGGTCACCCTGGCGGTATTTATCGGCAACGCGATGGCTTCCCCGTACTTCCTCAATATCTGGAACCTGTCGGACGCGACCTTTACCTTTACCGAGAAGGCGATCGTCGTCCTGCCGATGGCGATGCTGATTATCGCCCGGGAAATCGATCTGTCGGTGGCCTCGACGATGGCGCTCAGCTCAACGGTGATGGGCTTCTGCGCGGCGGCGGGGATGGATACCCCGCTGCTGGTGGTCATCGGCCTGGGCGTAGGTCTGCTGTGCGGCCTGTTCAACGGCTTGCTGGTGACTCGCTTTAACCTGTCGTCCATTGTGATCACCATCGGCACCATGAGCCTGTATCGCGGCATCACCTATATCCTGCTGGGCGATCAGGCACTCAACCACTACCCGGAGAGCTTTGCCTGGTTCGGCCAGGGGTACGTATGGGGGGCGCTCTCTTTTGAGTTTGCGCTGTTTATCCTCCTCGCCGCCGCCTTCACCTTCCTGCTGCATAAAACCAACTTTGGCCGCCGGACCTACGCCATCGGCAATAACCCGACTGGCGCCTGGTTCTCCGGGATCAATGTTAAGCGTCATAACCTGGTGCTGTTCGCGCTGGTCGGGCTGATGGCCGGGCTGGCGGCGGTCCTGCTGACCTCACGGCTCGGCAGTACCCGCCCCACCCTGGCGATGGGCTGGGAGCTGGCGGTTGTCACCATGGCGGTGCTCGGCGGCGTCAATATTCTCGGCGGCTCCGGCAGCATGCCCGGGGTGATCATTGCCGCTTTTCTAATGGGGCTGGTGACCTTCGGCCTGAGCCTGCTAAACGTCCCCGGTATCGTGATGTCGGTGATTATCGGCGCCATGCTGATCGTGGTGATCTCCCTGCCGATTATTACCCGGCGGATGATGCAGCGAAGACGATGTTAATTTCCCCCTCACCCTGGCCCTCTCCCCAAGGGAGAGGATACTGCCCGGCGCACGCAGACAGCCTGCAGTCCGGGACCGGTTTTCCCCTATCCCTGCGGGAGAGGGGCGGGGTGAGGGGAAACGGATTTCCCAAAATCAACATTAAGGAGAATTATCATGAGTTTTATGTTGGCATTACCAAAAATCAGCCTCCACGGGGCAGGCGCTATCGGCGATATGGTCAGGCTGGTGGCCGGTAAACAGTGGGGCAAAGCGCTGATCGTTACCGACGGCCAGCTGGTGAAGCTGGGCCTGCTGGACAGCCTGTTTTCCGCGCTGGATGAACAGCAGATGGCTTACCAGCTGTTTGACGACGTGTTTCCCAACCCCACCGAAGCGCTGGTGCAGCAAGGCTACGCGGCGTACCAGGCGGCACACTGCGATTACCTGATCGCCTTCGGCGGCGGCAGCCCGATTGATACCGCCAAGGCGATAAAAATCCTCACCGCCAACCCTGGCCCCTCCACAGCCTACTCCGGCGTCGGCAAAGTGAAAAACGCTGGCGTGCCGCTGGTGGCCATCAACACCACCGCCGGCACGGCGGCGGAGATGACCAGCAACGCAGTGATTATCGATAGCGAGCGGCAGGTGAAAGAGGTGATTATCGACCCGAACCTGATCCCGGATATCGCCGTCGACGACGCCAGCGTGATGCTCGACATCCCGCCAGCCGTTACCGCCGCCACCGGCATGGACGCCCTGACCCACGCCATCGAGGCCTTTGTCTCCGTTGGTGCCCATCCGCTGACCGACGCCAACGCCCTCGAGGCCATTCGCCTGATCAACCTGTGGCTGCCGAAAGCGGTAGACGATGGTCACGATCTGCAGGCCCGCGAGCAGATGGCGTTTGGCCAATACCTGGCGGGCATGGCGTTCAATAGCGCCGGTCTCGGGCTGGTACACGCCCTGGCCCATCAGCCTGGCGCCACCCACAACCTGCCGCACGGGGTGTGCAACGCCATCCTGCTGCCGATCATCGAAAACTTTAACCGCCCGAACGCGGTGGCGCGCTTCGCCCGCGTGGCGCAGGCGATGGGCGTCGATACCCGCGGCATGAGCGATGAAGCTGCCAGCATGGAGGCCATCAACGCCATCCGCGCACTGAGCAAACGTGTGGGGATCCCCCAGGGCTTCAGCCAGCTTGGCGTCAGCAAAGCCGATATCGAAGGCTGGCTGGATAAAGCGCTGGCCGACCCGTGCGCGCCGTGTAACCCGCGCCCCGCCAGCCGCGATGAGGTTCGCGAGCTCTATCTGGAGGCCTTATGATCCGTAAAGCCTTCGTCATGCAGGTGAACCCCGACGCGCACGAGGAGTACCAGCGCCGCCATAATCCCATCTGGCCGGAGCTGGAGGCAGTGCTGAAGGACCACGGCGCGCACCATTACGCCATTTATCTCGATAAAGAACGCCATCTGTTGTTCGCGACGGTGGAGATTGAGTCGGAAGCCCGCTGGGAGGCGGTCGCCAGCACGGAAGTGTGCCAGCGCTGGTGGAAATACATGCGCGAGGTGATGCCCAGCAACCCGGATAACAGCCCGCTGAGCGCGGAGCTCAAAGAAGTGTTTTATCTGGCGTGAAATCATGGCTGCCTCGCTGTGCTGAGTGGGGCAGCCGTTTTCAGCGCTGAGTAGGACGACTTATTCTGCGCCGTCGCGTCTACAGCCGGATTATTCCATTTCCACATTGCCGGGAGATGGCGTAGCCCTGATGGCATTCATCGTTCTGTCCATCATCAACTGTTTGTTATTGCCGCAATCAAGTATCGTGTTTTGAGACGACGCTTTTTCTACCAGCACCGCGACCACATCAAGGGTTTTCAATCTATCCGTCGTCAGCAAAGCGCTGACCTGCGCCGCAAAGCAAGCGTCCTCTTCGGAAGGGTGCGCCTGCTGCACTGACGCTTCCGTGGTCGCAACAATATGATTATTCGCAAGGTAATTTCCTTTACCGGCAACCAGCCGGATGATGACCGGCTTTATTCCCTGTGGCCGAAGATACTGGATATCAATAGTTTCGGAAATATGATTGGCAATAACCGAGTTATTACTACCATTGATATGCAGCAGACCATAGGCATCATCCAGGCCGTTGTCATAGGTCTGCATCGGCGGCCAGGGTTCGCGATCGCGGAAAAAATGATTTGCAGCGATGAGATTCTCCGCACAGTTATTCTCCAGAACCAACATTCCTGGATAAAATGAGTGCAACCGATTACCAGTAACGGTAGAACGAACAACGCCAGAGAAATGAACGCTGCTGGCGCCACGCGGAAAGATATTGTTGCCAGAAATTAATAACCCACCGAAGTTTTGGGCATAAATCGAATAGCCTCTATAGCCTGCGCCAATCAGGTTATCGGTTATTTTAGAAGCCTGTCCGGCGCCACGAAGCTCGATACAGTTGCCGCATTCGGCGATAAAGTTATTATGGATCGCCATAGCATCACTATTGTACGCCGTGAGACCATGCTCAAGATAGATAAATCCCATGTCTGTAATCCGGAAAGCATCCTGAGCGCTGGCGATATAAATCCCGGTTTTGCCGTTAATATAGCTATTTTCCGGATCGTTGTTTCCCAGCCCATCATCAATAAAGTGCAGGCCATCAATACAGAAGTTTTCAAACGCCACCGAACTAATTCGCGGCGCTCCGCTGCGTTTCACGTAAAATGCAGCGCCAGCATGTTCTTCATCGCCGGGATGCACACAAATATCGACCAGAATACGGCTCCCGCCCGGCCAAATATCATGCAAATTCGCCCACTCGTCAGCCGGTGTATTGAAACGAATACTTGAGGAGACAAAACCGTGTCCAGCCCCCATAATTTTTAAATAACTGATATCGATAAAAACCTGCGTCTTCAGATGATAATCGCCGGGCGGAATATAGATAACGGCGCCAGGTTTTCCGCCGTTATTAATATCGGTTGCGGTTTGCCGCTTTTTAATATCGAGGATAATACTGTTGATAACTTCCCCAATATCCTTATAAGGATTACCGATATGCCACTGCGTCACGTCATAATAATTATTATGCGTCATAAAGAACCTCCTCTGATATGAACAGAAAATCACTTAAATATTCTAATTTGATTAAGACTGATATTGAATGATAAATAATACTGATGCCCTACCCCCCTACCTATTAACCACGTCCTTTTTCCAGTTCACGTTTTGCAAGATCGGCTTTAATTTTTTCAAGGAACGCGTTATTCAGCTTGAAGTAGCGCACCAGATACGCGCTGATGAAATAACTCACCATCGGCAACAGTGAGAACATCATGATAATGCCTTGAATGGTCTTACTATTTTGCTGAGGCTCATTCGCGACATAACCGGTAAACGCCAGAATCCAGGCGACGATTGCCCCAGCCACCGCCAGCCCCATTTTGAGCATAAAAAGGTTACCCGCGAAAGAGATACCGGTCAGGCGCTTACCGAACTTCCAGTCACCGTAGTCATCGACATCGGACATCATCGCCCACAGAATGGGGCCAGATTGAATTAAATGCAGAACGTTAATTACGATAAATAGCGCCATCAGCGGGGTCAACGATTGCGGATCGATAAACCACAGCGCAAATGACAGAATGCCGAGAATAATATTAATAATGCGGAACAGCGCCAGCTTATCAAAGCGATCGGTAAGCGGTTTGGCAAGCACACTACCCAGCATATTACAGGCTACACCCAGCGCCATAAAGAAGGTAATAAATCCGACAGACGCCTTCATGACATAAGTCGCATAATAGATAGTTACGCCACCACGGATAAATGCCGGGAAAACGTTCAGGAAGGTAATAGAGATCATTAAGAGCCACTGATCGTTTTTGATAATATCCCGTAGGTCTTTCTTCAACGACTCGTTTTGCTTAACCGATACCACCCGCTCTTTAATGCTGGAAAAGCAGAACAGGAACATCAGCGTTGCCGCCCCGCCCATAATGATCATGGTCAGCTGGAAACCGGAAGCACGGTCACCGTTACCCAGCCAGTCGGTTAACGGCAGAATAGAGGAGGAGATAATCAATGTTGCCAGGCCATTAAGGAAAAATCGCCATGACAGACAACCCATGCGCTCTTTTTGATTGAGGGTAATGACGCCGCCGACGGAGCAATAGGGAATATTAATCGCGGTATAAATCAGCGACATGACCAGATAGGTAACCCAGGCATAGATAATCTTACCGTTCATGCTGAGTTCTGGGGTCGTGAACATCAGTACCGCGCCCAGACCAAACGGAAGCGCCATCCATAATAGCCATGGACGGAATTTTCCCCAGCGTGACACGGTGCGGTCGCAGATTGCCCCCATCAGCGGATCGCTAAAAGCGTCAAAGATGCGAATAACGAGGAATAATGTGCCCACCACCCCGGCATTGAGGCCATAGACATCGGTATAAAACCACGTCAGATAGAGCGCCAGTACACTCCATATCATTCCTGAACCAGCGTCCCCCATCCCGTAGCCGATCTTCTCCCTCAACCCCAGCTTTTCATAAGCACTTGGCTTTTCCATTGCGGTAGCAGACATAAATATACCTATTTTTTGTTAAAAGGAGCCCATGGCGCAAATTGTCGCGCCATTTCTAAACATATATCCCTTACAGGGAAGTAATATTAATTTTTACGCTGCTCTCACGAACAATTAACCGAGAGACAATTTCGTGCATTTCAATACTGTCCGGCTGCTGTTGATGCTTCACCATCTGAAACGCGAGGTGAGCAATTTCATTTACCGGCTGTGCAACGCTGGTGATTTTTTTAGTTTGTGCCAGCAAGGTATTGTCAAAACTGGCAATCGCAACATCTTCAGGAATGGAGATACCTTTTTCTTTTAGCCCATCGATAATATAGTTTGCCGCAATATCGTTATACACTAGCAGACATGTACAGATTCGCTTCGGATCGCTGAGTTTCGCAATAATATCATCAAGAATGCTAATATGGCCTGATATCTTTTCCCCCTCACCTTTGGCTATCCAGAACGAATTATCTTTAGCAAGTTTTAAACCATGACTCGCTATTTTTTTGGTATACGATGAAACCCTACGATTATCAACCCCTTCCTGGGCAACAAAGCCAAACGAAAGATGACCTGTATGAATAAAATGTTCCGCAATACTTTCTGCCCCCCGGTCCTGGTTAATCGATACGGAGTTAAAGAACCGGGACACCTGGGTGACGACGGCGACCGGGATCCGGGTAATACTTAACCATTCTGAAAGTTCGACTTCTGCTTCTGTCGGCACCCATAGCAAGCTGTCAATACCCATCCCCACCAAGGTCTGAATAATGTGTTTATCCTGCTGCGGCTGGTTCTGATGCGTTTTAACGATCACCGATTTGCCGATATACCGGGCCTCTTCTTCCACCGTCGCCAACAGTTCACAGAAGTGAGGATTCACCAGGTTAGGCAAAACCACACCAATCAGCCCTGAACATTTACCGCTAAGCTGAAACGAACTTTTGCTGGGGACATAGCAGAGATAATCCATCGCATCACGCACCGCCTGCCGCGTTTCCGGCACGACGCTGGGATGATTGTTGAGCACTCGCGATACGGTTGCCGTCGAGACCCCAGCTTTTTTCGCTACGTCTTTAATAGATGCCATGATGATTGAACATACCCTCTAACAATGGTGTTCACTATAAATTGTGATCTCTGCCAAGAATGTAATCCAGTTCACATGTTGCTGCGTTACATAGATCCATACTCTGGCCTCGCATTTTTATTTTACTGGCCATCGTTATTCATTTACGCTCCTTGAGAGAAATTAATGAACTCAAAAGATATCAATATTTTTAGGCAGGAAAAACAGAGGTGTGATTATATCATTACCACTCATTACGGGGATGAGGGGATTAACTATTCAAGTATTAATACTTCTTTACTGAAGAAAAATAATCCATAGCCCTTTCATGTGTTTCTCATATTTAACATATCAATTTTCTTATCTTTCATGCACATCCCTGTGTCATGAAATTTCGGAGATTAAACAATCATCGCATTATCGCGAAGCGGCTCGGTTTTCGCCTTACCCGCTAACGTAAACGCGGATATTAAGGTGACGGTCAGCGCAATACCGCCGAGGATCATATAGGTTTCCTGGAAGCCGATCCGATCATACATATTGCCGGCGAAGGCGGAGAGAAAGATCGCCGCCACCTGCTTGGCGAACTGGAATCCCACCAGATAAATCGTCGCCGACAGCCGGACATCAAACACGCCGGTAATGTATTTAAAGGCACCCACCAGCAGGAACGGCACCTCCAGCGCATGGAGCATTTTCAACGCCACCACTTCCGCGGCGGTGGTGGCGAAGGAAGAGCCAATCATCCTTGCCGCCATCACCATCCCGGCGATCAGCAGGGTATTCTTCGCCCCGATGCGGTTAATAATCCACGGCGAGCTGAACATAATGATGGCGTTACATATTTCTCCCGCGGTGGTGGCGAAACCAAAGGCGCGGGTGCCCGCTTCCGGGGTCGCGAAGAACGATTTAAAAAAGGTGGCGAACTGCTGATCGAAAACGTCATACACACAGGCCACGCCGATGACATACAGAATAAACATCCACATCTTACGCTGGCGGAACATGCGCACCGCCGTTTTTAAATCGATCGCCGGGCGATTGGCGCCGAGCGAGTCCATTACCTGCGCGGACTGACTGGCCTGCGGTTTGGCGATGGCCACCAGCACCACCAACAGCAGCGCGGCGGCTGACCCCATCCAGAACACCCATTCGGGATTAATGCTGAACAGCATTCCGGCAGTAGTCGCGCACAGCGCCCATCCCAGACAGCCAAAGGTGCGCGCCTTGCCGTATTCAAACCCGCTGTTGCGGCTTACCCGTTCGATATAGGCCTCCATCGCGCCGGCGCCTGCGGAGAATACAAAGCCGATATAGGCGCCGCCGCTCAGCGCCCCGAGCCAGATGTTGGTTTTCAGCAGCGGAGCGAAAACATAGAGGAAGAAGGGAGCAATCAGCACCAGCAGAACGGTCACGATCCACATCAGGTGTTTTTTCAGCCCCAGCTTGTCAGAGATCACCCCGAGGACCGGCTGGAAACAGATGGCAAACAGCGACAGGCTGGAGAAAACGAGGCCGGTTTCGGTTTTATTCAGGCCGATGACGTCCGACAGCCAGATCGGCAGAAACGGAAAGCAGGTGGCCATGATGAAGAAGTAGAGAAAGAAGAACAGCCCGAAAATCCAGAAGTTGGGGTTGTTTTTGTGGGTACAGACGGTCGGGTTCATTATATTTTCCTCAAGAAGGGCCGCGACGCGGCCCGATACCATCACACGCGTTGCAGGCCAATCAGAATGGCGCTTTCCGGGTCGAGGATGGGCAGCGCCAGCCCCGCCTGCTGTAGCCACTCACCGCTCACCGTCTGCGGCGTCGTCATCCATGCCGGCAGCTTCCGCATGGTATGGCCGCCCTCGCCGGTGATCTGAATGTTCGGATGATCGAGGAGCGTCACCTGATAGCGGGCGCTCGCCTCCAGCCCCGCCAGGCGCAGCGGCGCCATCAGGGTGTAGTCCGGCATCGCCAGCTGGCTGACGAGGAAAATTGCCTGCGCTTTATCCGGACTGACGACGCCATGGGCAAGGGTGGTGGCATCCGGCATATCCATCCGCCACTGCACGCCGTGATGGATCACGTCGCGCCACTGTTTATGCAAGGCCGCATATTTCCGGTATCCGGCGCGCTCTTCTTCATCAGCGCTCACCGGATCCAGCTCAAGTCCCATATGACCAAACAGCGCCGTCAGGCCGCGGAAGGCGATACTGTGCTGGCGGAAAGTGGCATGACAGTGGCGATTGCCAATATGCGCGCCCATCACCTCCGGCGGGAAGAAGTAGCTCATGCCGCGCTGGATAGTGTTGCGCTCAAGGGCGTCATTGTTGTCAGACGCCCAGAAGCGATGGCTGCGCTTGAGGACTTCATAATCGATCCGTCCGCCCCCGGAGGAGCAGGATTCAAATTCAATGTGCGGGAAACGGGCCACCAGCGTATCCAGCAGGCGGTAGAACTGGCGCGTTTGCGCGTCCGCGGCGGCGCGTCCCTGATGCCCAGGTTGCACCAGCTCGCGGTTCATATCCCACTTCACGTAGTCCACCGCATGCTCGCCCAGCAGCCAGCTCATCCGCTCCAGCAGATAATCAAACGCTTCCGGAATGTTGAGGTTCAGGACAAACTGATGGCGGCCGGTCAGCGGGGTATAGCCCGGCAGCGCCAGCACCCAGTCCGGGTGCGCCCGGTACAGATCGGAATCCGGGTTAATCATTTCCGGCTCCACCCAAATACCGAATTCCATCCCCAGCGATTTCACGTGATCGATAACCGGCGTCAGGCCGTGGGGGTATTTTTTCTCATCGAGATACCAGTCCCCAAGCGCCGCCCAGTCGTCGTGACGACCTTTAAACCAGCCGTCATCGATAATAAAGCGCTCGACGCCCAGCGCCGCCGCCTCGTCAGCCATACGCATGATGTAGTCCGGATCGTGGTCGAAATAGATCCCTTCCCAGGTGTTGAGATGCACCGGGCGCGGCTTGTTGTCCGGGAAGCGAATAATCCGTTCGCGCAGATAACGATGGAACTGCTGGCTCATACCGTTCAGCCCGTTCGCCGAGTAGCTGGCATACAGGTACGGTGTCCACAAGGTTTCCCCTTCCGCCAGCGCCATTTCACCCGGCAGATAGAGCGCCTCGGCCTGCAGATAGCGGCGGCCATCGGTTTTCACCTCTGCCCGCAGGCGATGGTTACCGCTCCAGGCCAGATGCACGCCCCAGACTTCACCCTGCATCTCGCTAAAGGTGCGGCTGCCGGTGATCAGGGCCGGGAAATGTTCGTGAGAGGTGCGCCCGCGGCGGTTCTCCAGCATAAAGCTGTCGTGTTCCAGGACCAGACGATGGGGCTGAAACTCGCGGATCCAGCGGCCATGGAAAGCCATCACCTCGCGAGCGCGTTCGGCGACCGGCAATGTGACCGCCAGGCGATCCACCTGCCATGGGCTGGCGCGCAGATTGGTCACGCCATGGCGCACGCTGAGCACGCCGCTGGCATCCAGCGCGATCTCGCTGTGCAGACGCAAGCCGGCCTGCGGATCTTCGCTGACCAGGGTCAGCGTCTGGCCCTCGTGCCGCACTTCGCTGGTGGTGAACAGCGGAGAGGCATCCAGCCCCTGACGATGGCCTTCAATGCCCGGCGCGCCAAACAAGCCATGGCCCAGCTCCGCCATTAAGGTCACTGGCGAATCGACATCCAGTCTGCCGTTGGCGACCGGGCGCGTCAGGCTGTCGGCATCCTGCGGCGAAAAGTGGCTTAAATGCGGTCCCCAGTAGACAATTTCGGCGAAAGGGCGAGTTTTAATGACAACATCGGCACCGGCGCTTTGCAGGTGAATCAGCGAATCAGACATCAGACATCTCCATAACAAGGAATGTCTTACTGTTGATCCGAAACGTTTCGGATGCCAACCAAAACGTTTCGGATCCGTGATCGGCTTCAGAATTACGGGTTAAAAAGGGTCAGGTCAGGCGGTTTCACCCGGGAAAAATTCCGGCTGCCATAGCACCTGCAGCGTGGCGAGATCTTCCCCGGCGATTAAGCGGCGCACCATATCGGCAATCTGCCGCCCCACGCCCTGGCGCGTGGACTGGATCACCGCGGCGACATCGGTCTCTATGATGCTGTCCTGAGGCAGCCCGTCATACACCACCAGGGCGACGCGGTTATCGCCGGTTAAACGGCCCAGATGGGCGAGCGCCATGGCGGCGCCATCGCCATGGGTGTTGCAGTCGGTGATAATCGCGGTAGGCGGCTCCGGCAGGCGCAGCAGCTCCAGCGTGGCCTGATAGCCGCCGCGGCGCGTCGCCGGCACGCTACGCAGCCATGCATCGGATAACCCCGCCTCGCGCAGGGCATCAAGGTAGCCGTTACGCCGTTGCGAAATAAACGCCTGATTGTTGTTCTCACCCAGCAGAGCGATA
Source organism: Klebsiella sp. H-Nf2 (assembly GCF_002806645.1). NCBI lineage: Bacteria > Pseudomonadati > Pseudomonadota > Gammaproteobacteria > Enterobacterales > Enterobacteriaceae > Klebsiella > Klebsiella sp. H-Nf2. The sequence continues at coordinate 40,602 of NZ_PIBL01000015.1, read as the reverse complement.
CGCTGGTGGCCCTGTTGAATCAGATGGCGGGTGGCGCGGCAGGTGCCGGCATAGTTATCGAAATCAAACCAGGCGTAGGGCTGCGCCAGGCGGCTACGACCGAGCGCCAGAAACGGAAAGCCAGAGGCCTGCAGCTGCGCCAACCGCGGATCGTCATCCAGGGTATGGGCTACGATTAAAGCGTCGACGCGACGGCCCTGCACCATGCGCATATAGCCATGTTTATCCGCCTGTTCATCATCGGCGATCAGCAACAAATCAATGTCATGGCGCGCCAGCTCATGGCTGATCTCCCCGACCATCTCGAGAAAAACGTTATTGTTGAGCGGCGCGGGGCGGACAGGAAAGACAAGACCAACGGCATCAATGGTGCCCATTTTCAGACGGCGGGCGAAAGTGTTGGGGCGATAGCCCCGGCGCTGCGCTTCAGCCTCAACCCGGGCGCGGGTCTCCTGTGACACATCATCATAGCCGTTCAACGCCCGGCTGACGGTCGTGACGGAGATCCCAAGTTGTTTGGCAATGGCTTTCAGCGACATAAAAATCCCTGTTTTCGCATAGGAAAAGCTAGTTTCCCGCAATACGGCTATGGCGTCCAGCGAGAGCGCGACGGCCAGCCGGCGCGATGTCAGTTTTGCTCAGCGATCAGCAGGGCCTGCGTATCCGGCTCCAGCGCCTGAAAAACATGCTCCTGATCCGCCGGGTAGCAGATATAGTCGCCCTCGCCCAGTTCTTCCGGCGCCGACGTCAGCCCTACCCGCGCCCGCCCCTGGGTAACGATAATATGTTCCACCGAGCCCGGCGGATGCGGATGCGAAATACGATCGGCGCCGGGCTGGGTTAACAGTAAATAGATGTCCCGACGCGCGCCGGGTGGACAAGCGGCCAGCAAAATGGCCTGATAGTTCGCCTGCTCCGCCACCACTTTTGTCCCCTCTCCGCGGCGGATCACCTGCGTTTTGTTCACCTGTGGCTCAAGCAGGCGGGCAAACGGGATATCCAGCGCCACGCAGAGCGACCACAGCGTTTCCAGACTCGGATTGCCGTTGCCGGACTCCAGTTGCGATAGCGTGGATTTTGCGATACCCGCCCGACGCGCGACTTCCGCCAGCGAGAGACCGGTCCGCGCCCGCTCCCGCACCAGGCTTTTGGCAATAACGCTGATTGGCTGTGTCATACCCGCCCCTTGTTTTTTATATCGAACGATTCGTTCATCTTGAAAAACGATTATTATGTGTTCATTATAATGGAAATTCGTTCGATATGGCTAAGTGATATGAAACAAACTCTCTCCAGTCTCAGCGGAGACACGATAAAAGCGATCGTTTTGGTCTGCCTTGCCGTCGGGGTGGTGGGCATGTCCTATGGGTCACTGGCGGTGGCTTACGGCTTCCCCTTATGGGTGCCGCTCTTGCTTTCGGTGTCCGTGCTGGCGGGCGCCTCTGAGTTTATGTTTATCGGCATTGTCGCCAGCGGCGGTAGCCCACTGGCTGCCGCCGCCGCCGGCCTGTTAGTCAACGCGCGCCATATCCCGTTCGGGGTGACCGTACGCGAACTGGTTGGTCGGCGCGCCTTAAGCTTTATCGGGTGCCACATTATGAACGACGAGAGCGTGGTCTTTGGCTTGTCACAGCCCACCCCCGCGCAGCGCAAAGCGGCCTATTGGCTGTGCGGCGCCGGCGTCGCGCTGATCTGGCCCCTCGGCACGCTAACCGGCGCGGCCGTCGGAAAACTGCTGCCGGCGCCGGAAACCATCGGGCTTGATGCGGTCTTCCCGGCGATCCTGCTGGCGCTGGTGATACCTGCCTTTAAAAACCGCACTACGCTGATCCGCGCCGCCAGCGGCGCCGCGCTGGCGCTTGCCACCGTGCCGTTTGTGCCCACCGGGCTGCCGGTGCTGCTTTCGCTGTTTGGTTTACTGTCGAGGAAAAAATAATGGGCAATATGACGCTGTTTATCGCCGGTATCGCCATCCTGTCGCTGGGAACCTATCTGATGCGTCTCGGCGGCGCGAAGCTCGGCAATCGGCTGGCATTTTCCGAGCGCTCGCAGGCGCTGCTTTCCGATGCGGCGACGGTGCTGCTTTTTTCCGTCGCCCTGGCCACCACCTTCTATGAAGGCGCTCATTTCGCCGGCATGGCGCGCGTTCTGGGCGTTGCTTTCGCCGTGTTCCTCGCCTGGCGCAAGGTCCCGCTGATCGGCGTGATTATCGCCGCCGCCGTGGTGACGGCGCTGCTGCGTCTGGCGGGTATGTCCTAGGACGGGTAAGCGTAATCCGCCAAACCGGCGTGCTTTCCAGCGATCGCGCCTTCAAGCCAGTGAATAACCGGTTTTATCTCCAGCGGGTACCGCTGGTCTATCGTCAGTACGGGCCCTAAAGCCATGGGCTGCGCACGCCCGGCCAACTGGGCCAGCTCCGGCAGATACTCTTCTCCGGGGTGGCCCGGCGGCCGCATCGCCAGCCGCGAGGCATAGCGCTCGACGGCCATCTCCGGAGAGATATGGTTCCAGATCTCAAGCACCTGCTCCACGCCCGCCAGCTGTAACAGTTGCTGCAAAGTTTCACGGGGCTGAAAACCGAACCAGGCGTCGATCAACCAGACCATGCTGGCAGGCGACGCGCCGACAATCGACCAGATCACCTCATAGGCCGCACAGCCCAGCTCGCGATTCAGTGGCCGGTCGACGGGGGCCAGGCGCGCCATAAACGGCTCTTTGATGCCGTCGATCGTCAACACCGGCAGGCTAAAGGTCTCCGCCAGCAAACGGGTGATGGTGCTCTTCCCCGACGCCGGAATGCCGTTGATTAAAATGGCCGTTTTGCAGCCGGGGGTCAGATGTCTGTTCATAGTAATGCGACGACCTCCTCCCGGCTGCGGGCCGTCCGCAGTTTGGCCATGGTGTCATTGTTATCCAGCAGCGCGACGATGGAACGAATGCCCTCCTCGATATGCGCATTGCTGTCCTGGGCGCCAAACATAATGACAATGTCCGCCTTTTCACTGTCCGCAAACGGGATGGGCTTTTCCAGCACCACCAGGCTAAAGCAGTTTCGTCTGACGCCGCACTCGGGGCGGGCATGGGGGATGGCAATCCCTTCATCAAAAACGTAATAAGCGCCATGACTTAAGGTATTGTCGATCACCGCCTGGCTATATTCCGCCGAAATAAACCCTTTCGCCTCCAGCGGGCGGGCAGCCAACTTTATTACCCGCTGCCAGTCGGACTCCACTACGCCAACCTGAATAGCATCGGCCTCAATAAGCAGTTCTTTTATGGTCATTCTCTGTTCCTAAATATTGCGGCGAATAATATTGCGTAAATTATCAATCTGCAGAAACAGCGCATCGATATCCTGCCGGTGGCTCTTACTTTTGGCATATACCGATAGTGCCCGGTTGTAAGTCAACATCAATGTTTTTTGCACGTCGCTATTATCGGGCTGGCGCTGTAATTCGCCTTCCAGTCTGGCGATCTCTTCCGCCAGCTGACGGGACTGTTGATCATAATCCTGCAGCGGGTTTTTCTCTTTTTTCCACAGTGTTTTCAATGATTCAAACATAGCAAGCTCCCTCCCTGGCGGAAGACAGGGCAACAAAAGATAAGTGTTGGTAAAAACGCTATTTAAATAGCGCCATTTTTTCCATTAATACGGCAGTCACTGCCTGGTTGGCGGGAATTAAAAATTTCCGTACGCTGTCATTTACTTTTCCTTTCTCGAACGTTGATTTACAGCGGTCGACCCACTGTACGTTCATTTCCGTTCCGACGTTCACTTTATTAATCCCTTCAGTGACGGCCAGCCGCATATCTTCGTCACTGACGCCTGTGCCGCCATGCAGCACCAGCGGCACGCCAGTCGCTTCGCTTATCGCCTTCAGCCGCGCATGCTGTATCTGCGCTTTACCGGTGTACAGACCATGCACAGTGCCCACGGAGACGGCCAACATATCGACCTGCGTCTCCTCCACAAAACGTTTCGCGTCGTCGACGGTAGTAAAACAGATATCTTCGGCAGCCACCGCTTTTCCATCCTCTGACCCGCCGATCGCCCCCAGCTCGCCTTCTACCGTAATATTGCGCGGGCGGGCCATCTCCACCACAATTCGCGTATTGCCGATATTTTCCTCGAGGCTTAAGTGAGAGCCGTCGTACATCACCGACGAAAAACCTGCATTGATTGCCGTCTCGATGGCCTTAATATCGGAGCAATGATCGAGATGCAGGCAGGTCGGGATATTTTCACTGTCTGCTAATGAACACACGGCATCGACCAATAACCGATACCCCAGATACTCTGCGGTACCGGTTGAAATTTGGATCATTAACGGACTGTGGCTGTTTTGCGCGGCTTTGAAAAAAGCCGGTAACATCTCAATACAGTGCAAGTTAAACGAACCAATCGCTTTAAAATTTCTTTCCTGAGCGATGTTTAAAATCTCATTAAAATTATACAGACTCATGAACATTTTCCCCTTTCGGCTTAGCGGATTTACCGTTTACAAACCATGCCAGTGCGGCGACAAACACAATAAACAAGGCGACAAAGAGCCAGTTATTCTGGAAGGCGTGGCCTAATACCAGACCGGAACTGATGACGTCAGAATCGCTGAAGGTGACGCCCGTAAAGCCGTAGCTCTCCAGCATGGGCACCAGAATGGCCGGCAGAAAAGTGATAAACAGACCGTGGATAACCCCGCCGATCATCGCCCCGCGACGTCCGCCCAGCGCATTGCCAAATACCCCTGCCGTGCCGCCGGCGAAAAAGTTGGTTAACAGCCCGGGGAGGATCATCGCCAGGCCGAACATCGGGAAAACCAGCATGCCGATAATCGAGCCGACAGTCGTCGCCAGAAATCCGACAATCACCGCATTTGGCGCATAGGGAAACAGCACCGGGCAATCGAGAGCCGGCTTTGCATCCGGGACAATACGCATCGCGATACCGCGAAAAGCCGGCACTAGCTCATTGAGTAATAAACGCACGCCGCTATAGAGGACAAAGACCCCGGCGACAAACTGAATGGACTGCATGAAGGCATACATCAGGTAATTAATGCCACCGGAGAACTGCGCGATATACTGCGGGCCCGCCGCGATAGCCGGGATGAGATACATCGGTACCATCACCACCGCCATGGCCAGATAGGTATCCTGCAGAAACTTAAAGTTATCAGGCAGCTCAAGATCTTCCGTGGAACGGGAACCTTTACCGACGACCTTAGCGACCGCAGCCTGCACCAGATAACCAATGGTACAGAAGTGCCCCAGGGCCACGTCGTCAGACCCGGTAATGCGCCTGACCACCGGCTGCGCCAGGGCCGGCATCAAGACCGCCATCACCCCGCCGAAGATGCCCCCGGTTAAAATCAGCGGTACGCCGGTGAGCCCGGACTTATAGCCAATGACAGCCCCAATTGTCGCCATCCACAGCAGCGCCTGGCCGGTCAGGAAAATATATTTTAGCGGCGTCAGACGGGCGATAATAATATTGACGGCAAAGATCACCAGCAGCGTCAGCGCCACCTCCGAACCTAATTCCCGATTCGCTAACCCGGCGATGGCGGCCACATCGGTAATGTAGCCTTTCATGCCAAACCCCTGGGTGAAGATATCGTTCAGGAAGGTTAGTGTGGCGACAATGATGTTTATCCCGGCCATCATAATTAAGAAACCGAGTAGCGTTTTAAATGTTCCTTCCGCGGTTTTGCCTGGCGATTTCTTTTGCAGGATCAGGCCAAGCATGGCAATAAAAGCAATAAGGATGGATGCCTGACCGAGTAAATCCTTAACGATAAACGCAACGAAGCTATTCATAATCAGCCACCTTCAGATGACGTTCTTTTAAGAATGCGACGATCTTGGTTTCAATCTCCTCTTTATCAGTAAGCTTATTCAACACCACGACACGTTTAATATCTTCTTCACTGGCATCGGCGGTTAAGATGTCGGCAAAAGTTTTTTGCGTCAGAATCATATCCGATTTAAAGGCTCCGGCTTCGGACACGGTGGTGTGTTCAATATGAGCGGGAATTTCTAGCTTCTTTAAAACTGCCTTCGCCGTCATTTCAATGGCAAAGCTTGAACCGAGGCCGCAGCCACATACGCATAAAATTTTCAGCATGGAGGGTCTCCTCAAATAATATTGAGTTGCTTGGCAAGTTTATAATGATGTCCTTCAGTATCGACCAGACGTTTTTTCATACTGACTAAATCAATCGGAATAGGTTTGTTACTGGAATTAATTATTATGGCTTTATTTTTCATACCTGACTGAATACAGCGAACCACTTCACTGGCCATAATGGTGCCCTGATAAATCTCTTCACAGGTTGGATCACCGCTGCGTAAGCCATAGCCGACGATCGTTTTACGGATACGGACACCTATTTGTGGTTCCAGCTGTTTAATCATGGTATCAATCGCCCCCTGAAAGCCGGGAGAGTACTCTTTGGTATAGCCTTCTGAGCAGAGGATCACGACGCTATTTTGCGTGCTCAGCTTCCGGGTAATCCGTTCCGCGAGTATGGCCAGCGGCATTTGTGCCTCCGGGATCAGGGCAATATCAGCATTACATTTAATGGCGGACTGTAACGTTAGTTCTCCACAATAGCCTCCTAATATCTCAACCATAAAAACCCGACCCGGCAGCGCTCTTCCGGTATTTCTTAAACGGGAGACTTCTTTAATAATTTGCTCACAGGCCGTGGAAAAACCAATCGTATAATCACTGCCATACACATCATTATCGATCGTCATCCCCACGCCAAAGCAATTAATCTCAAATTCACTAAGGGTATTCAGAAACTGCAGGCTGCCATCACCCCCGGCCATAATGAGCACATCAATACGCAGCGATTTAAGTTTTTTAGCAATGCTTTCATATTCACTGCGCTGCAGTTTGCGACTGGTTCGCCCCGAGGTAATGATCGGCACTGCGGTAATGGAGAAATCAACCAGATCGCGCCACGCCATATCCTGATGACTTTTCTCCAGTAGCCCTGGAATACCGCCATTAAACAGCGTGATATCGGCATTAGCCTGCCTGGCTATCTGGAATATAAAATTATTCATTCCCGAAACATCCCCGCCGCTAATAACGATGCCAATTTTCATGACGCTTCCTCGCTCATTTGCCTGACAACATTTTTCCCTGAGTACAAGCCTTCTATTTGCAATGAAGATCACATAATGCGTATTAAATTACGTCAGTGAATAGTTGACAGTAGCGGCGACATGCTTATTTTTGTGATAAACATCTCATTTAAAGAAGGTGATCTCCATCGCTTTCTGTTTTTAATATCTTTATATTTCATAGCGTTAAAATATCGAGATATTCAGGCGCGCAGACCGTTCCTTTGCCATAAATATGGGGATTTAAGAAAAGAGCGGAAACGTGATTACTACCACATTTTTTTCGTAGCAGAGGGAAATATCGGTAATATCGCAGATGCGGGAAGCGAAACAAAAAAAGCGCCCTAAGGCGCTCTTTCGACAGTAACTTTATGCTTATTTGTTCAGTTCCGCAGTCATATGCACGCGGTTGCCGGTAAAGGCTTCGGTAATTTTGTAAGACGAAGCGCCAGCAGCCTGCGCCTGAGCAGCGATTTTCGCTTCCGCACCATCCATCGTTGCGGCGGTTGCGGTCACGGTTTCAGCAGCGAAGGAACCAAAAGAAGCGGCCAGTGCGATTACTGCGACAAAAGTTTTGATGCTTTTCATGATATAAACCCTTTCATTTAGTTGTTTAGATAAGGCGCCGTGCCTTGATGTGTTAAATAGTAGTCCGCACATCGCTAAACAAAAAGCGGAAGGATTTGCTGTCATTGTTCAAATTTATTGATTGATATTTAGCCCGCAATTAAACGCTGCGGATGGGTGTAGACTGTCGCCCTGCCCGGCTTGCAAAAGCCCACCAGCGTCAGATTGCAGCGCTCGGCCACTTCCACCGCTAAGGTGGTGGCCGCCGAGACCGCGAACAGGATCTCGACGCCGCACATCGCGGCCTTCTGCACCATTTCATAGCTGGCGCGGCTGGAGACCAGCGCGGCGCCATGCTGCCAGTCCTCGCCGATTTCCGCACGCTGGCCCAGCAATTTATCCAGGGCGACATGCCGGCCAACGTCTTCAAAACCGCCCGCCAGCTCGCCAGTCGTCCGGACCCAGGCGGCTGCATGGGTGCAGCCGGTGAGCCGGCCAACCGGTTGAAAGTCGTTAAGATGCGCCATGGCGTGGTCGAGGTTGGCTAGATCGAACGTCTGGGTGAACGGCAGCGGTTGTACCGGCTTACCAATATCGTTGAGCTGCTCGACGCCACACACACCGCAGCCGGTACGCCCGGCCAGCGCGCGACGCCGGGCTTTGAGCCCCATAAAACGTCGGCTGGAGAGCTCAATCTGTACCTCAAGGCCATTGCATACTGAAACCACGTCCATGCCGAAAATCTCCCGGCGATGCTCGATAATCCCTTCGGATAAGGAAAAGCCGACGGCGAATTGCTCCAGGTCTTTCGGCGTAGCCATCATCACCACATGGGAGATACCGTTGTAGACCAGCGCGACGGGAATTTCTTCGGCTAACTCGTCTGGCTGAGGGTGTTGCAGATCCTCGCGCTTCCAGAGTGAGACCTGGCGATATCCCGTGACATTCGTCACATTTTTGATTTGTTCGAGAGGCTTCTTATTCACTTTGCTTTAACCGTATTGGAACAGGCATACACACAATGTGGTATTCTGTTTTTATCCCTTCTGGAATGAGGGAAATTAGCCCTAATTCTGAACCTTTGCGGCCTTCACCGCAAAGTAAATAACTACATGTGACAATGTCGAAACAAGGAGCGAACCATGCAGGTCAGCAGAAGGCAGTTCTTTAAGATCTGCGCTGGCGGTATGGCGGGAACCACGGCAGCAGCGCTGGGCTTTGCCCCGGCAACTGCGCTCGCGGAGACACGGCAGTACAAATTGCTGCGCACGCGCGAAACCCGTAACACCTGTACATACTGTTCTGTCGGCTGTGGGCTGTTGATGTATAGCCTCGGCGACGGCGCAAAAAACGCCAAAGCATCCATTTTCCATATCGAAGGCGATCCGGATCATCCGGTTAACCGTGGTGCGCTCTGCCCGAAAGGGGCCGGTCTGGTGGACTTTATCCATTCTGAAAGCCGCCTGAAATTCCCGGAATATCGCGCGCCAGGTTCCGATAAATGGCAGCAAATCAGCTGGGACGAAGCGTTTGATCGCATCGCCAAGCTGATGAAAGAAGACCGCGACGCCAACTTTATCGCGCAAAACGACGCCGGCACCACCGTCAACCGCTGGTTGACCACCGGGATGCTGTGCGCCTCCGCCTCCAGTAACGAAACCGGCTATTTAACGCAGAAATTCACCCGCGCCCTCGGGATGCTGGCGGTGGATAACCAGGCGCGTGTCTGACACGGACCAACGGTAGCAAGTCTTGCTCCAACATTTGGTCGCGGTGCGATGACCAACCACTGGGTGGATATTAAGAACGCCAACCTGATCGTGGTGATGGGTGGTAACGCCGCAGAAGCGCATCCGGTGGGGTTCCGCTGGGCGATGGAAGCCAAAATTCATAACGGCGCCAAGCTCATCGTTATCGATCCGCGCTTTACGCGTACGGCGTCGGTGGCAGATTTCTATACCCCGATTCGTTCCGGTACCGACATTACCTTCCTGTCGGGCGTGATCCTGTACCTGCTGAATAACGAAAAATTCAACCGCGAATACACCGAAGCCTACACCAACGCCAGCCTGATCGTGCGTGAGGACTATAGCTTCGACGACGGGCTGTTCAGCGGCTATAACGCAGAAAAACGCCAGTACGACAAAACCAGCTGGAACTATGAGCTGGATGAGAACGGCTTCGCCAAATGCGATACCACGCTGCAACATCCGCGCTGCGTCTGGAACCTGCTGAAGCAGCACGTTTCTCGTTATACCCCGGATGTAGTCGAAAACATCTGTGGTACGCCGAAAGCCGACTTCCTCAAAGTCTGTGAATACATTGCCGAAACCAGCGCGCCGGATAAGACCGCGTCGTTCCTGTACGCTCTCGGCTGGACTCAGCACTCCATCGGCGCGCAGAACATCCGTACCATGGCGATGATTCAGCTGCTGCTCGGCAACATGGGGATGGCAGGCGGTGGCGTCAACGCCCTGCGCGGTCACTCCAATATCCAGGGTCTGACCGACCTCGGCCTGCTCTCCACCAGCCTGCCGGGCTACATGTCGCTGCCGAATGAAAAACAGGCCGACCTGCAGACCTACCTGACGGCTAACACGCCGAAGCCGCTGCTGAAAGATCAGGTTAACTACTGGGGCAACTATCCGAAGTTCTTCGTCTCCATGATGAAAGCCTTCTTCGGCGACAAAGCCACTGCAGAAAACAGCTGGGGCTTTGACTGGCTGCCGAAATGGGATAAGAGCTACGACGTTCTGCAGTATTTCGAGATGATGAATCAGGGCAAAGTGAATGGCTATATTTGCCAGGGCTTTAACCCGGTCGCCTCGTTCCCGAACAAAAACAAGGTGGTGGCTTCTCTGTCGAAGCTGAAATTCCTTGTGACCATCGACCCGTTGAACACCGAAACGTCCACCTTCTGGCAAAACCACGGTGAGTCGAACGATGTTGACCCGTCGAAAATCCAGACCGAAGTGTTCCGTCTGCCGTCCACCTGCTTCGCCGAAGAAAACGGGTCGATCGTCAACTCCGGCCGCTGGCTGCAGTGGCACTGGAAAGGCGCGGATGCCCCAGGGATCGCGGCTACCGATGGTGAAATACTCGCCGGTATCTTCACCCGCCTGCGTAAGATGTATGCCGAAGAGGGCGGACCAGCGCCGGAGCCGGTGCTCAACATGACGTGGAACTACTCCACGCCGCATGAGCCGGCGTCGGAAGAAGTGGCGATGGAAAGCAACGGTAAAGCGCTGGCGGATATCACCGACCCGGCGACCGGCGCGGTGATCGTTAAGAAAGGGCAGCAGTTGAGCTCCTTTGCACAGCTGCGCGATGATGGCACCACCTCCAGCGGCTGCTGGATCTTCGCCGGTAGCTGGACGCCGGACGGCAACCAGATGGCGCGCCGCGATAACGCCGACCCGTCAGGCCTCGGCAACACGCTGGGCTGGGCCTGGGCATGGCCACTTAACCGCCGCATCCTGTATAACCGCGCCTCCGCGGACCCGCAGGGTAAACCGTGGGATCCTAAACGTCAGTTGCTGAAGTGGGACGGCGCGAAATGGGGCGGCGTGGATATTCCGGACTACAGCGCCGCCGCGCCTGGCAGCGACGTCGGTCCGTTTATCATGCAGCCTGAAGGGATGGGCCGTCTGTTCGCTATCGATAAGATGGCGGAAGGACCGTTCCCGGAACACTACGAACCGTTTGAAACGCCGCTGGGGACTAACCCGCTGCATCCAAACGTGGTCTCTAACCCGGCCGCTCGCGTCTTCAAAGGCGATCTCGAGCAGATGGGTAAGGCCGATAAGTTCCCTTACGTCGGCACCACTTACCGCCTGACCGAGCACTTCCACTACTGGACCAAACACGCGCTGCTTAACGCCATCGCGCAGCCGGAGCAGTTTGTGGAGATTGGTGAAAAACTGGCGAATAAGCTTGGCATCGGCCACGGCGATACCGTCAAGGTCTCCTCCAACCGCGGCTATATCAAAGCCAAGGCGGTGGTGACTAAACGTATTCGCACGCTGAAAGTTGACGGTAAGGACATCGATACCATCGGCATTCCTATTCACTGGGGCTATGAGGGCGTGGCGAAAAAAGGCTTTATTGCCAATACCCTGACGCCGTTCGTCGGTGATGCGAATACGCAGACACCGGAGTTCAAAGCTTTCCTCGTGAACGTGGAAAAGGTGTAACGGAGACGACTTATGGCTTATCAATCGCAAGATATTATTCGTCGTTCCGCGACTAACGGTTTCACCCCCGCGCCTCAGGCGCGGGACCACCAGCAGGAGGTGGCGAAGCTTATCGACGTCACCACCTGTATCGGCTGCAAAGCCTGTCAGGTGGCCTGCTCCGAATGGAACGATATTCGTGATGAAGTCGGTCACAACGTCGGGGTGTATGACAACCCGGCGGACCTGACCGCCAAGTCATGGACGGTGATGCGCTTCTCGGAAGTGGAGCAAAACGACAAGCTGGAATGGCTCATCCGTAAGGATGGCTGCATGCACTGCGCGGACCCGGGCTGCCTGAAGGCCTGCCCGTCAGAAGGCGCGATCATTCAGTACGCCAACGGTATCGTCGACTTCCAGTCCGAGCAGTGTATCGGCTGCGGCTACTGTATTGCCGGCTGTCCGTTCGATGTACCGCGTCTGAACCCGGAAGACAACCGCGTCTACAAATGTACCCTGTGCGTAGACCGCGTGACCGTCGGCCAGGAGCCGGCCTGCGTGAAAACCTGCCCGACCGGCGCAATCCACTTTGGCTCCAAAGAGGATATGAAAACGCTGGCCGGCGAACGCGTGGCTGAGCTGAAAACCCGCGGTTATGACAATGCGGGCCTGTACGATCCGGCCGGCGTCGGCGGCACCCACGTCATGTACGTGCTGCACCATGCCGACAAGCCGAATCTGTACCATGGCCTGCCGGAAAACCCGGAGATCAGCCAGACCGTGAAGTTCTGGAAAGGCATCTGGAAACCGCTGGCGGCCGTCGGCTTCGCCGCGACCTTCGCAGCCAGTATCTTCCACTACGTCGGCGTCGGTCCGAACCGCGCGGAAGAGGAAGAGGACAACCTGCATGAAGAGAAAGACGAGGTGCGCAAATGAAAAGACGTGACACCATCGTGCGCTACACGGCGCCGGAACGCATCAACCACTGGGTCACCGCCTTCTGCTTCATCCTGGCGGCGGTAAGCGGGTTAGGCTTTTTCTTCCCGTCCTTTAACTGGCTGATGCATATTCTCGGTACGCCGCAGCTGGCGCGTATTCTCCACCCGTTCGTCGGGGTGGTGATGTTCGCGTCGTTTATCATCATGTTTTTCCGTTACTGGCACCACAACCTAATCAATCGGGATGATATCTTTTGGGCGAAGAATATTCGTAAGATCGTCGTCAACGAGGAGGTAGGCGATACCGGGCGCTATAACTTCGGCCAGAAATGCGTGTTCTGGGCGGCGATTATTTTGCTGGTACTGCTGCTGGTGAGCGGTGTGATCATCTGGCGTCCGTATTTTGCGCCGGCTTTCTCAATCCCGGTGATCCGATTTGCGCTGATGCTGCATTCATTTGCCGCAGTGGCGTTAATTGTGGTTATCATGGTGCATATCTACGCCGCCCTCTGGGTGAAAGGCACCATTACCGCGATGGTGGAAGGCTGGGTTACCAAAACGTGGGCGAAGAAACATCACCCGCGCTGGTACCGAGAGGTCCGCCAGAAACAGGAAAAGTCATCTGAATGAGTATTCGCATAATCCCGCAAGACGAGCTGGGTTCGAGCGAGAAACGCACGGCGGAAGCAATTCCGCCGCTACTGTTCCCCAGGCTGAAAAATCTGTACAACCGCCGCGCTGAACGCCTGCGTGAGCTGGCCGCCAACAACCCCCTGGGTGATTACCTGCGCTTTGCCGCGCTGATCGCCCATGCCCAGGAAGTGGTGCTGTACGACCATCCGTTGCAAATGGATCTGACGGCCCGTATTAAAGCGGCCAGCGAACAGGGTAAACCGCCGCTGGATATCCACGTCCTGCCGCGCGACAAGCACTGGCACAAGCTGCTGCACTCGATGATTGCCGAGCTGAAGCCGGAAATGAGCGGCCCGGCGCTGGCGGTCATTGAGAATCTGGAAAAAGCCTCTGAGCAGGAGCTGGAGCAGATGGCCAGCGCGCTGTTTGTTTCCGACTTCGCCTCCGTCAGCAGTGATAAAGCGCCGTTCATCTGGGCCGCGCTGTCGCTCTACTGGGCGCAGATGGCCAGCCTGATCCCGGGTAAAGCGCGCGCCGAATACGGTGAACAGCGTCAGTTCTGCCCGGTATGCGGCTCGATGCCGGTCTCCAGCATCGTGCAAATCGGCACCACTCAGGGGCTGCGCTATCTGCACTGCAACCTGTGTGAAACCGAGTGGCACGTGGTGCGCGTCAAGTGCAGCAACTGTGAACAGAGCCGCGACCTGCACTACTGGTCGCTGGACAACGAGCAGGCAGCGGTGAAAGCCGAAAGCTGTGGCGACTGTGGAACCTACCTGAAGATTATGTATCAGGAGAAGGATCCGAAAGTCGAAGCCGTCGCCGACGATTTGGCGTCCCTGGTGCTCGACGCCCGCATGGAACAGGAAGGCTTCGCCAGAAGCTCAATTAACCCGTTCATGTTCCCCGGCGAAGGGGAGTAAGTTCTGCAGTGTGATTTCGGGCGGCTCTAGTCGCCCGTTTTCCTTCTTGCGATACGAGCGTAGGCAAGGATGACTACCCGAGCCACTGACTGTCATCAGAGGTCAGCCTTTGGCTGGACGCACTCGTTTCAGACGAGTTTGTCGCTCACTTGTCGTCCTCCTGCCACTCGAATTATTCAGGGTGTAGTTCGTACGGCGTGACTACGCCAGGAATACCGGCAAAATCCTTCGTATTCCGCGTAATCAGTTCCAGACGATGGAGTTGCGCCGTCGCCAGAATGATGGCATCCGGCAGCTTAAGCTTATACTCCTGCCGCAGCGCAACGCTTCGCTCTGCAATATCCTGTGAGATGTTAATGATATTAAAGGAGCTTAGCGCCATTCGCGTGCGCTGCTCCTGGTGATATTTTTTAGCGCCAACCATCACCTCCATCCAGGTAATCAGACTGATCGCATTCTGCGGTGGCCAGGCCTCCAGCGCCTGTTTGGCTTCGCGACGCCCGCTAAATAAATCAATAAGAATATTGGTATCAAAAAGCGCAGATCCGGAGGTCTTTACCACTCCTTGCGTAGCTGACGTTGATATTCCATGCCGTCTTCTTCGCAGTCTTGCCACAGACCCAGCGCACTGGAGATGGTATCTTTAGCTCGATCTTGTTTCTCCAGATATTGTTCAACCGCTTCACGTAACAGTTCCGCTCGCGGAATGTTACGCTGCACTTTGAGGTCATCGAGACGTTGAATGACATCGTCTGATAAATCGAGAAGAATTCTGCCCATATCCCTTTCAGCCATCATGCTCATATATACCTCAAGTATATCACCAGTGATGAAGTTATGAGCAATCTACAGCTTTTGAAATCGGAAACAAAAAGGATTTTGCCAGGTAAACGCTTTTTTGCGAGCCGCTTTCCATAATGCACAGGCGACCTCAACAGGCCTGTCTTTTCGCCATAATCCAGGTTATAACACTGGATATTAAAACAGTATAAGGAACTTCATATGGCGCTGGAAAAAGGGATTGCTTCGCTGGTTGAGGCATTTATTGCGGCAGGTCGTCCGTCATCACGCGAGCAACATATTGATGATCGGAGGGCCGGCTATATCGCCAGTGCGGTACTCGCCGGGGAGACGGAAACGCGAGTGCGGGTGGAGGATATCACTCTGGAGGGTATGCACTTCCGCGTCGTTTCGCCGCCCACTGCCGACGGCCTGCTACCCACGCTTATCTACTACCACGGCGGCTGTTTTGTCAGCGGCGGCTTTACCACCCACGATAACCAACTCCGTCAGTTAGCCATGTTCAGCGGTTGCCGGGTGATCGCTGTGCAGTACCGCCTGGCGCCGGAGTATACCTTTCCGGCGGCGCACGATGATGCAGAACGAGGTGCTACGATTATTCACCAGCACGCAAAGCAGCTTGGCGTTGATGCCTCGCGCATCACGCTGGCCGGCGACAGCGCCGGAGGTCATCTCGCCCTGGTCACGGCTCTGCGCCTGAAAGCGAAAGCGGCGTGGCATCCTGCACAACTGATTCTGATTTATCCGATGCTTGACCCCACTGCCAGCATGGCGAGCTACCTCAGCAATGGCGATGACTATGTGATTACCCGGGACACGCTACTGAGCGGCTACGAAATGTACCTCGCCTCGACGCCGGCAAACCATCCGGATGCCAGTCCACTCTGGCGAGAAGATTTTAACGGGCTGCCACCGGTGCATATTCTGACAGCTGAGTTCGATCCTTTACGCGATGAGGGTGAAGTGCTGTACCGAAGGCTGACGGAGCAAGGGGTGGAGAGTTCCTGTCAGCGTTATCTGGGGGTGATCCACGGCTTCTTTCAGCTGGGGGGCGTCAGCCACGCCGCGCGTGATGCTATGCGGGATATCGCCTGGCGTGTGGCATCGCCAGGACGATAACGGCCAGAGGGCGCTTACTCTTCCTCGTTACCGCCCTCTTCATACGAGCCAAAGGGCTTCGCCGGCAGCACGATGTAGATCCCCTCGAAAACCGCGCCCTGCTTTTCGTCGCCAAAAAGCTCTACCTGCATTTGCACGCGGGCCTTACGCCCACGCGCCAGACGGTCGAGATCGCCGCTCAGCGAACCCAGGTCGGCAATGGCGCTGGGGCGGCCGCTAATGGGCTGACTGTAACGAATATGCGCATCCGCCAGAATGATGGTGCCCCCCAGATGCCGCTCGCGCAACATCAGCCAGATAAGCCCCCATCCGGTCAGGGTCGCTAACGAAAACAGGCTACCGGCAAACAGCGTATGGTGCGGATTCTGATTCCCTGCTTCGGGCATGGTGGTAATAAATTTCTGCCCGGTGTACTGCTGAATACGCACGCCCATTTTTTCACTCAGCGGGATATGCTGATACCACGCCTGCTGAAGCTGTGCGCACCAGTCGCCGCGGTGCAAAATATCGTCCAGCGACGCGATCGGTTTAATCATCAGAAAATGACGGATCGGCGTGGTGGTCGGGGTAGTGATCTCACCCTGATTCACAAAGCCCAGCTTGGCGAAAAACTCCACCGCATCTTCGCGGGCGCTACAGGTGACCCGCTTAACCCCTTCCTGACGCGCTACCGACTCCAGGGTCATCGCCATCAGCGTCCCCAGCCCTTTATCCTGCACGGAGGGATGAACGGCCATAAAGCGAATGGAGGCTTCATTTTCCGCATTGATATATAGCCGGCCGATGGCCACCAGATTGCCTTCTTCATCCACCACCATCTGGTGATGCGCCATCGCATCCCAGGCGTCACGTTCCGATCCTTTTGGCTGATGCAGCGGCTTACGCAGCATCTCCCAGCGGAACTGATAGTAGCTCTCTAACTCTTCTGCTGTTTGCGGTACACGAAGGTGATACATAGTCGTACTCTCTTTTGTTACCCGCAGCCTGCCCGGAAGCTGGGTCATACCTGCAACCAAAAGGTCACGGGACCATCATTGACCAAAGAAACCTGCATATCCGCAGCGAATCTTCCGGTCTGGGTGTTCATTTCCTGCTGGCGACAGCGGGCGACGAAATACTCATACAGCGCCTCAGCGCGGTCAGGGGCAGCGCCTTTCGAGAAACTCGGTCGCATCCCCCGCTCGGTATCGGCCGCCAGCGTAAATTGCGAAACCACCAGCACGCTGCCGCCCGCCTGCTGAACATTCAGGTTCATTTTCCCCTCCGCATCGCTGAAGATGCGGTAGCCCAACACGCGTTCGCAGAGGCGATTCGCTTTTTGTTCATCATCGTCTTTTTCGACCCCCAGCAGCACCAGAAGTCCCGGACCAATTTCGCCCGTCACTTCATCCTCCACGGTAACGCTTGCACGGGATACGCGTTGAATTAATGCAATCATGGTTGTTCTGTTTCTTCTGTTTTAAGTTTGCGGTATTCATCGAGAGTGACAGTAATTTCAGCGCCAAGCAAGACGATACACCAGGTCCAGTACACCCAGACGAACAAAATCGGTACCACCGAAATCACGCCATAAATTAACTGATAGGACGGAAAGGTGGTGATATAGAGGGCAAAGGCTTTCTTACCAGCCTCGAACAGCAGCGCCGCCACCAGCGCTCCGATCACTGCATCGCGGTTACGCACCTGGGTGGTCGGCACAATACTGTAGAGTAGCCAGAATGCCGCCCAGGAAAGGATCAGCGGGAAAAGGCGGAGCAGATTATCAATCACGCCGTCCAGATCGCTCGCCCAGCGCAGCGACAGCAGATACGAACTGATCGCCAGGCTGGCACCCGCCAGCAGCGGGCCAAGAGTCAGGATCATCCAGTAGACGGCAAAGGAGTAAACTTTGGGACGGCTGCGTGTGCTGCGCCAGATGGTGTTTAGCGCGCTGTCGATCGAGTACATCAGCAGCAGCGAAGTGACGATCAGGCCAAACGCGCCTACCGCGGTCATGCGGCTGGAATTGGCCACGAACTGCTCGATATACCCCTGAATCACATCGCCCGTCGCCGGAATGAAATTGGCGAAGATAAAATGGCGAATCTGCACACTGACTTCGGAAAACATGGGAAAGGCCGCAAACAGCGCGAACACGACGGCTATCAGCGGCACCAGGGAAAGTAATGACACATAGGCGAGGTTTCCCGCCAGGGTGGTCATATGGTCTTCATCAATGCGCCGCCACAGCAGCTTAAGCCACGCCAGCAGCGGCCGGGTATGGTGGTGTAATTTTTGATGAACGGTTTTTAGCATAGCTGATTCGCAAAATAATCAGGGATGGTCTTCTTCCCGGTCACCAGAATACTGGTGATCCCCAACCGGTTAGCCCCTGCTATATTATCGACGTTATCATCAAAAAAGACCGTATCTGCGGCGGAAAATCCCTCTTCTTCCAATACTCGCTGGTAAATTTGCGCTTCAGGCTTACGCATTCCCATCTCTTGTGACAGATAGATGCGATCGGCGGCAGCGCGCACTTCCGGGTATTCATCAGGCCAGAACGTGGTGTGAAGACGGTTGGTATTGGAGAGCACCACCACCCGATGCCCCTGGGCACGAAGTTTATGCATGATGGTAATCACCTCCGGGCGTAGCGCGACGAATACTGCCTGCCAGCCGTGAGCAAACTGCTCATAGCTGAGGGACATATTCATTTCATGGCACATGGCGGTGGCAAAGTCTTCATCACTGATCTCGCCACGCTCATGCTGGTGGAAAGCCTCTCCCATGGTGAAATGCTGCTTTAGCGTCGCCAGCGGGATGCGGGTTAAATCACTCCAGGTTCCCAATACCCGGTTGAAGTCAATGTCGACAATCACATTACCTAAATCAAAGATATAGAGCATTTTTGTCTCCTTCCGCGCCGTGGAAAATTAACTTTAGCGGGAAAGATGAGGTTTGACTATGTATAAACCTGAAACAACCGCGTGGGCCGCCAGCCACTGACGAACAAAGCCGCATAACGCGGCTTTGAATAAACAGAATGAGACGGGAGGTTATTCCGTCGCAGCGCGCAGCATTTTCCTGCCACCGCTAATTCGTTTCACTAACATGACCGAGACGAACGCGCCACAGAGCGCAAAGCCCGCCATGATGCCAAAGACTATCTTGTAGCCTGCCAGACCTGGGTTGAGGTCAAGAATGTAGCCATACAGGCTGTAGCAGAACATGGCCGGCGCATAACCGATAAAGCTCCCCAGCGCCATGGCTGCGCCGGTCCGGTTTTCAGCGATTTTTGCTTCACCGATCGGGGCAAAGAATACCGCTCGCTGCGTAAACACAATTGCACCAAATCCCAGAGTGCAGATCATACCCAGATAGACCGGCATACTTTCATGGGGCAGCAATATTAACGCCACTAAGGCCAGGGTACTCACACAGAAGGTATAAAAGAGATATTTGCTTGGCGACTTAAGAATTTTATCGGCTATCAGGCCACCAATCGGTCCGCCAACCATTTTTAAACAATACTGATTAATGATGCCGTAGGCGCCCACCAGCGCTACTGGCAACAGGTAGATATTTTTCAGGAAGGGGATAAAGAAAGTGAGTCCGCAGTAAACGGCGTAAACGAAGAAGACGTTAAATGCGATGAGCCAGATGGTTTTATCTTTTAATACCGAAGAGATGCTACTTTTCTCTGTGGCGCTCTCGGTGATAGCTTTCTCAGGCGCATCCTCATCCTTTTCTTTCAACATAAAAAACAGCATGATCCCGACAACAATCACGATGAGAGCATAGAACCAGATCCCGGCTTTAAAACCCAGCAAACCGCTACCAAACCAGGTAAAAATAGCTAAAGCAGAGAAGGCAATAATCGTGTCGACAACCCCCCGCCCGGTTTCAAAGAAGCCAAATAACCGCCCCTGTTGTTCGCTGTTGCCCAGCCGACTTACCGACTTTAATAGCACCGGCCAGTTCATCATATCGCAGGTAACGCCAAATAAGGCCCAAACGAAGAGAATTCCCCAATATCCAGGCATCGTCGTCAGATAGATCCCTAATAAGCCTGTTGCAATCAGTGACAACGACATGGTGTAACGGCGAGGAAGCTTATCGGCAAAGTAAATTGACAGGAAAAAACCAATCGTGGTCACCACTGAGTTCACCGACATGGCATTACCTATCTGGCCATTAGTCAGATGAAAATAGTCCTGCATTGGAATATAAAAGGCATCTTTCAGTGAGGGCAGTTTATAAATGGTGCCGCCGCACAAGGTTAATAAACTGAATATAGCCCATTTCTTTTTTGTGAGCATAGGATCCCCTAATGATTTAACATCATTTGGTTTAAGGAAGATAACAGACCATCATCATTTATTAAAAATGATGACCCGGTATAACGAATTATCGATAAATTTAGTGTGCCAGCACGGTAAGCGCTTCGTTTTTTATTATTTGCAATGTATCTTCGACATGTTTCAGTTGCGCAATCGCATCCTGCTTTTCTTTCAGCAGCCGCTCTTCAAGCTGGTCAGCATCAGGTAGCGGAGTTTCGCTCATTTGCCGCCACGGGATCCACGGGTTGTCACCTTCCGTTGCAAAACGGAACGGGGGTGCATAGTAATCCACCTCCTCTTCCAGGCCGTACGCCATGACCTGCGGCTGGTCATCGCCGAGACAAATTAATTTCGTCAGCAGCGCCTTAAATGGCATATCGCCCTGGCCTGAGTTACAGGCCCGATGCCCAAGTCCACCGTTCTCAGCAATAATACAGGCGTCTTTAATATGAACCTGCGTAATGTAAGGTGACATCAACGCTAACGCCTCAAGAGGTCGTTCATTGGCGTTGATCATATTGGCGAAGTCAAAAAGAAGCGATAGCGTTGGCATTTCGCTGTGTTTAATTAAATTTACCAGTTCAACGCTTTTCAGATCTTCATGTTGCTCAAGGGTAAACGTCAGGCCAGTATGGCTATATGCTTGTTTAATGTATTGAATGTCGGTGGAAATTTTTTCAATAACGTCGTGCAAATGTCCTTCATAACGAGGATAAAAGCGAACGGATGATGCGCCTGTTTTTAAAGCGATAGTGACGGCCTGATCGATTGTTTGTTTATCGGAGGCGCTGGTCTCGATATGAATATCCAGTTGCAACGATTTTGCTTTATCTCCAAACTCGGCTAACTGGATATCATTCATATTGCTCAGCGAGTAGCGCTCGCCATCAAGAACATGTATTTTTACCCCTTTTAAATGCAGGCTATCTGCGATGACCAGCAAATCATTAGGTAAAATACGTTCAAGCCGCATATTCAAATGATAGGCATAGGCATGAAGGTAGAGTGGTATGTTATCAATACGGGAAAGGATCTTCCCGGCGTTATCTTTAGTGACCATAAAATACCTACAAGTTAATAAAGAGATCCACAGCCTCAAATCGCCAGTATTCGAGATCTATCTGCACAATATTACCTGCACTATCGGCACGGTGTTTTTCTATCAGAATAGCCGGCAGACCTGCAGAGCCGCCGATGAATTTGCTCACATCGCCCGACATTCTGACGGGTCTAAAAGCCAGTTTTTTAATCACCACTGGCTTATGATATTCACGCTCCCAGACGGAGGAAAAAGACTGGTTCTTCAACCGGTCAATAAAATCTGGCGCGACGTTAGGGTTGATAAAGGTCTCGTGGTAGAAAACTTTATGCCCTTCAAGCGCTCCCCAGCCGGTTACCAGATATAAATCATCAGACGGAATAACATCCAGCAGGGGTTTAGCAACGTCGGGATAGTCTCGGGTTCGCTGTTTTTCATTAAAGCCCCATGAGGGTTCTCTGCCCTGCTCAATGGCGGCTCGCTGAAAGCTCGCTGAGAGCTCTGGGCTATAGTTAAAACGCGACTGGGCGACAAACCATCCTTTACGGTCTTTACGAAAAATCCTCGATTCCGCTTCCAGGCTAAGCAGCGCCTGACGCAGCGTCATCCGTTTGATGCCCAGTAGCTCACCAAGCTCTCTTTCTGAAGGGAGTTTTCCCCCCGCAGCCGTCAGCCCTTGCTTAAGCCACAGATCCAGTTTCTCTTTCGCATTTTCAACAGTGGAGATATTTTCAGTCATTGTTTAATCCATTTGGTTTAAACCAGATAACTCATCTTACTCTTCCGCAAAAAAAGAAAGCAATTCCTCACACAAACTTTAGGTATAAATGTGACCGATCTCTCTCGGCAACTCGGAAATAGCGCGACGACAGGCAGAGACCGCCCATAAAAAAACCCCGCCGAAGAGGCGGGGTTTAGCGAACAACAAGAAGAAAAATTACTCTTCTTTTGCACCGCGCATCGCGCGTTTACGGTCGTTCTCAGTCAGGTGACGTTTACGGATACGGATAGACGTAGGGGTCACTTCTACCAGTTCGTCGTCATCGATGAACTCCAGAGCCTGCTCCAGGGTCATCTTAATCGGCGGAACCAGAACCGTTGCTTCGTCAGTACCGGACGCACGCATGTTGGTCAGTTTCTTACCGGTCAGGCAGTTTACCGTCAGGTCGTTAGAACGACTGTGAATACCGATGATCTGGCCTTCGTAAACTTCAGCACCGTGGCCGAGGAACAGCTTACCGCGATCCTGCAGACCGAACAGGGCGAACGCAACCGCTTTACCCTGACCGTTAGAGATCAGTACGCCGTTGTTACGCTGGCCCACTTCGCCCGGACGAACGTCGTCGTAGTGGCTGAAGGTGGAGTACAGCAGACCGGTACCAGAAGTCATGGTCATGAACTCTGAACGGAAGCCGATCAGACCACGGCTTGGGATCACGTAGTCGAGACGTACGCGGCCTTTACCGTCTGGATTCATGTTTTTCAGGTCGCCTTTACGCTCGCCCAGCGCCTGCATGACAGAACCCTGGTGCTGCTCTTCGACGTCCAGCGTCACGTTTTCGAACGGCTCTTGTTTACGGCCGTCGATTTCGCGGAAGATAACTTTCGGACGGGAAACCGCCATCTCGAAACCTTCACGACGCATGTTTTCAATCAGAACGGACAGGTGCAGTTCGCCACGACCAGAAACGCGGAATGCATCAGCGTCCTGAGTCTCTTCGACGCGCAGCGCCACGTTGTGCACCAGCTCTTTGTTCAGACGGTCCAGAATCTGGCGAGAGGTAACGAACTTACCTTCTTTACCACAGAACGGAGAGGTGTTGACGTTGAAGAACATGGTTACGGTCGGTTCATCAACGGACAGTGCCGGCAGCGCTTCAACATTCTGCGGATCGCAGATGGTGTCGGAGATGTTCAGCTCGCCCAGACCGGTGATCGCGATGATGTCGCCAGCTTCGGCTACGTCGCTCTCGATACGCTCCAGACCCAGGTGAGTCAGAACTTTACCGACTTTACCGTTACGGGTTTTGCCTTCGCTATCGATGATAGTGACCTGCTGGTTCGGCTTCACTTTACCGCGTTTGATGCGGCCGATACCGATGACGCCAACATAGTTGTTGTAGTCCAGCTGGGAAATCTGCATCTGCAGCGGACCGTCAAGGTCAACGTCCGGCGCCGGCACGCGATCAACAATCGCCTGATACAGCGGGGTCATGTCGTCAGCCATGTCTTCGTGGTCCAGACCCGCGATACCGTTCAGCGCGGACGCGTAAACGATCGGGAAGTCCAGCTGTTCGTCGGTCGCATCAAGGTTAACGAACAGGTCGAACACCTGATCGACAACCCAGTCCGGACGGGCGCCCGGGCGGTCAACTTTGTTGATGACCACGATCGGCTTCAGGCCGTGGGCAAAAGCTTTTTTGGTCACGAAGCGCGTTTGCGGCATCGGGCCATCAAAGGCATCGACCACCAGCAGCACAGAGTCAACCATGGACATAACACGCTCAACCTCACCTCCGAAGTCGGCGTGCCCTGGGGTATCAACGATGTTGATACGGTAATCATTCCATTTGATTGCGGTGTTTTTAGCGAGGATGGTAATCCCACGCTCTTTCTCCAAATCGTTGGAGTCCATCACACGTTCTTGTGCTTCAGTACGTGCGTCGAACGTACCGGATTGCTGTAGCAGCTTGTCAACCAGGGTAGTTTTACCATGGTCAACGTGCGCGATGATGGCGATATTACGCAGATTTTCGATCACAACTTTGCCTCAGGCATTAGAAATAGCGCGTTATTGTACACGTATTAAGCGAAGGACTGAACAGGATCACAAACATCCTCCGCAAACAAGTATTGCAGAGTTTCTTTGTGACCGCTTTCACGGAGCGATAAAAGGGCACCGTAACAAAAACTGCACCAAAATGGTGCTCAATGTTCACACCGAGGCACTATTTTGGTGCATTATCTCCATCATGGTGCAGTCCTTTTGCACTATGGTGCGCATGATACAGCGTTTTATAGGGCATTTAAAAGTTGGCACAGATTTCGCTTTATATTTTTTAAGGCAACAACGCCACTTTTAAGCAGTATGAAGTTTTCGTTACCACGACGACAATGACCAATCCGGGAGAGTTTAAGTATGTCCGCTGAACACGTTTTGACGATGCTGAACGAGCACGAAGTGAAGTTTGTCGATCTGCGCTTCACCGATACCAAAGGTAAAGAACAGCACGTCACGATTCCGTCTCATCAGGTAAATGCCGAATTCTTCGAAGAAGGCAAAATGTTTGATGGCTCCTCGATTGGTGGCTGGAAAGGTATCAACGAATCTGACATGGTCCTGATGCCAGACGCCTCCACCGCGGTCATTGACCCGTTCTTCGAAGAACCGACGCTGATCATCCGCTGCGATATCCTCGAACCAGGCACCCTGCAGGGCTATGACCGCGACCCGCGCTCCATCGCGAAACGCGCTGAAGAGTACCTGCGCGCCACCGGCATCGCTGATACCGTCCTGTTCGGGCCAGAACCAGAATTCTTCCTGTTCGACGACGTCCGCTTCGGCGCCTCTATCTCTGGCTCCCATGTCGCGATCGATGACATCGAAGGTGCGTGGAACTCCTCCACCAAATACGAAGGCGGTAACAAAGGTCACCGTCCGGGCGTGAAAGGGGGTTACTTCCCGGTTCCGCCAGTAGACTCTTCACAGGATATCCGCTCCACCATGTGTATGATCATGGAAGAGATGGGTCTGGTTGTTGAAGCTCACCACCACGAAGTGGCAACCGCAGGTCAGAACGAAGTGGCAACTCGCTTCAACACCATGACCAAAAAAGCGGATGAAATTCAGATTTACAAATACGTTGTTCACAACGTCGCTCACCGCTTCGGTAAAACCGCGACCTTTATGCCGAAACCAATGTTCGGCGACAACGGCTCCGGCATGCACTGCCATATGTCTCTGGCGAAAAACGGGACTAACCTGTTCTCCGGCGACAAATACGCAGGTCTGTCTGAGCAGGCGCTGTTCTACATCGGCGGCGTAATCAAACACGCTAAAGCGATTAACGCCCTGGCGAACCCGACCACCAACTCCTACAAGCGTCTGGTCCCGGGTTACGAAGCGCCGGTTATGCTGGCTTACTCTGCGCGTAACCGCTCTGCCTCCATCCGTATTCCGGTGGTGACCTCTCCGAAAGCGCGTCGTATCGAAGTGCGCTTCCCGGACCCGGCTGCCAACCCGTACCTGTGCTTTGCAGCGCTGCTGATGGCTGGCCTTGATGGTATCAAGAACAAAATCCATCCGGGCGAAGCAATGGACAAAAACCTGTACGACCTGCCGCCGGAAGAAGCGAAAGAGATCCCGCAGGTTGCTGGTTCTCTGGAAGAAGCCCTGCAGGCCCTGGATGCTGACCGCGAGTTCCTGACGGCTGGCGGCGTGTTCACCAATGACGCTATCGATGCTTACATCGCCCTGCGTCTGGAAGAGAACGACCGCGTACGCATGACTCCGCATCCGGTTGAGTTCGAACTGTACTACAGCGTCTAATTTTGCTGTAAATCCAGGGTATGTCGTGTTGTGGCGCGGGATGCCCGGGATATTTTGTTGCCGTGGAAACTTTCAGCCCATCTCAGGATGGGCTTTTTTCTCCACCAACACGCTGATCTCGCGAGCTTTTTACCGATAAAAAGCTATACTGCACTAAATTGGTGCACTCATTTTCAGGAGACTGTCGAATGGCAACAGGCACACTGCCCGATGCTGGGCAGATCCTTAACTCTCTAATCAACAGTATTTTACTGGTCGATGATGACCTGGCGGTGCACTTTGCCAACCCTGCGGCGCAGCAGCTGCTGGCGCAGAGTTCACGCAAGCTGTTTGGCACCCCGTTACCTGAGCTGTTGAGCTATTTCTCATTGAATATTGGGCTGATGCAGGAGAGTCTGCAGGCGGGCCAGGGTTTTACCGATAACGAAGTCACGCTGGTTATCGATGGCCGCTCACACATCCTGTCTCTGACCGCCCAGCGGCTACCGGAAGGCTTTATTTTGCTGGAAATGGCGCCAATGGATAACCAGCGCCGCCTGAGCCAGGAGCAACTGCAGCACGCACAGCAGGTCGCCGCCCGCGATCTGGTCCGCGGCCTGGCACATGAGATAAAAAACCCGTTAGGTGGCCTGCGCGGCGCGGCACAGCTGCTCAGCAAAGCCCTGCCCGACCCGGCGCTAACGGAATATACCAAAGTGATCATCGAGCAGGCTGACCGGCTGAGAAATCTGGTCGATCGCCTGCTTGGGCCACAGCATCCGGGCATGCACGTTACTGAAAGTATCCATAAAGTCGCCGAGCGGGTAGTGAAACTGGTCTCCATGGAGTTACCGGACAACGTGAAGTTAATCCGTGATTACGACCCCAGCCTACCAGAGCTGCCCCACGACCCGGATCAAATTGAACAGGTGTTGCTGAACATCGTCCGTAATGCGCTGCAGGCGCTGGGGCCGGAAGGGGGCGAAATTGTTCTCCGCACCCGCACCGCTTTCCAGCTGACGCTGCACGGGGTGCGTTATCGCCTCGCCGCACGTATTGACGTTGAAGATAATGGCCCGGGTATTCCGCCCCATCTCCAGGATACGCTGTTTTATCCGATGGTCAGCGGCCGCGAAGGCGGTACCGGCCTGGGCTTATCTATTGCCCGCAGCCTTATCGATCAGCACTCCGGCAAAATTGAATTCACCAGCTGGCCGGGTCATACCGAATTTTCGGTATACCTGCCTATTCGGAAGTAGAGGTGTTTATGCAACGAGGGATAGCCTGGATCGTTGATGACGATAGCTCCATCCGCTGGGTGCTTGAACGCGCGCTCACCGGAGCCGGCTTGAGCTGCACAACGTTCGAAAGCGGCAATGAGGTGCTAGATGCCCTCACCACCAAAACCCCGGATGTACTGCTGTCAGATATCCGTATGCCGGGAATGGATGGTCTGGCGCTGCTCAAACAGATTAAGCAGCGTCATCCAATGCTTCCGGTCATCATAATGACCGCACATTCCGATCTGGACGCTGCGGTTAGCGCCTATCAGCAAGGCGCGTTTGATTATCTGCCCAAACCTTTTGATATTGATGAAGCCGTCGCCCTGGTCGATCGGGCGATAAGCCACTACCAGGAGCAGCAACAGCCGCGAAATGCGCCGATAAGCAGCCCAACTGCGGACATCATCGGCGAAGCGCCGGCAATGCAGGATGTCTTTCGCATTATTGGCCGCTTGTCGCGCTCATCCATCAGCGTGCTGATCAATGGCGAATCCGGTACCGGTAAAGAGCTCGTCGCTCACGCCCTGCATCGTCATAGTCCACGTTCAAAAGCGCCGTTTATCGCGCTCAATATGGCAGCAATCCCCAAGGACCTGATTGAGTCCGAGCTGTTCGGTCATGAAAAAGGGGCCTTTACCGGCGCCAATACCGTCCGCCAGGGACGCTTCGAACAGGCTGACGGCGGCACGCTATTCCTGGATGAAATTGGCGATATGCCGCTTGATGTGCAGACTCGTCTGCTGCGCGTGCTGGCGGATGGCCAGTTTTATCGCGTGGGCGGCTACGCGCCGGTGAAGGTTGATGTGCGGATTATCGCCGCCACCCACCAGAACCTGGAACAGCGCGTGCAGGAGGGGAAATTCCGTGAAGATTTATTCCACCGCCTGAACGTGATCCGGGTACATTTACCGCCGCTGCGCGAGCGCCGGGAAGATATTCCACGTCTGGCTCGCCATTTTCTGCAGATAGCCGCCCGCGAGCTCGGCGTTGAAGCCAAACAGCTGCATCCGGAAACGGAGACAGCGCTGACTCGCCTGGCGTGGCCTGGCAACGTCCGTCAGCTGGAAAATACCTGTCGCTGGCTCACCGTGATGGCCGCCGGCCAGGAAGTGCTGACGCAGGATCTGCCGAGCGAACTGTTTGAGACCACGGTTCCGGACAGCCCGACGCAGATGCAGCCCGATAGCTGGGCGACGCTGCTGGGTCAGTGGGCCGATCGGGCGCTGCGCTCCGGTCATCAAAACCTGCTCTCAGAAGCGCAACCTGAAATGGAACGCACGCTGCTGACAACCGCCCTGCGCCACACGCAAGGTCACAAGCAGGAAGCCGCACGCCTGCTGGGATGGGGTCGTAATACCCTGACGCGTAAGCTAAAAGAGCTGGGAATGGAGTAGTGATTAACGGCATGATGAAAATTAGCCGTTCAGCGCAAAGTGCTGCTATTTTGTACTTTACTGTTCCGATGAGTTGAGTATGATCGTGCCCGGCATTACGGGAGAGCATCATGTTTGAATCACTGGTGAGTATGATATCGAGCGGCGCCGCTGCGAGTCACACGCCACAGACGGCAGTCGCAGCCGTTCTGTGCGCTGCGCTGGTCGGGCTGTTCAGCTAATTGTTCCCCCTCTTCCGTCGGAGAGGGGGAAAACATTAAATGACCCGTGAGAACTGCTGCATCCGAGCCTTTTGCCGTAGATACGCGTCAAAGCACATACAGATATTGCGGATCAGCAGGCGGCCTTTCGCCGTCACCTGAATGGCCTTATCATCCACAGCCACCAGCCCGTCATGTGCCAACGGCGCCAGTAGCTTCAGGTCTTCCGCAAAATAAGACTGAAAATCCACATCCCACTGCGCCTCTACTGCCTCAATATCCAGACGGAAATTACAGATCAACGCCTTAATCACGTCACGACGTAAACAGTCATCACGGGTTAACGCGATCCCGCGCCACAGGGCGTCCCCTTGCTCTGCCACCTGCTGGTAGTATTGCTTCAGCTCTTTTTGGTTCTGAGCGTAGCTGTCGCCAATCATGCTGATCGCCGAAACGCCCATTCCCAGCAGATCGGTATCCCCCTGGGTGGTGTAGCCCTGGAAATTGCGGTGCAGTATGCCGTGACGTTGCGCGACCGCTAATTCATCGTCTGGGCGAGCAAAGTGGTCCATGCCGATAAACTGATAGCCTGCCGCCGTCAGTGAACCGATGGTCTCCTGCAGGATCTCCAGCTTCTGTTCAGCGGAGGGCAGATCGGCATCTTTAATTTTCCGCTGTGCGGCAAAGAGCGTGGGCAGATGCGCATAGTTAAACACGCTCAGGCGGTCAGGATTGAGCTCAGCGACCTTTTGCAGGGTAAAGGCAAAGCTCTCAGGCGTTTGCTTCGGCAGGCCGTAGATGAGGTCGATATTGGTCGAGGTAAAACCAATCTCCCGCGCATGGTTGAGCAAATCAAAGATGAACGCTTCATCCTGCTCACGGTTAACCAGACGCTGAACCTCTTTATTGAAGTCCTGCACGCCCATACTCAGGCGGTTGAAACCCTCGGTGCGTAAATGATCGAGGACATCCAGCTCGATCTCACGTGGATCGACCTCAATGGAGATCTCGGCTTCCGCGCTGAAATGGAAGTGGCTGCGCAACAGATTCATCAGGCGACTGATTTGCGCCTTATTGAGATAGGTTGGCGTGCCGCCACCCCAGTGCAGTTGTTTAACCTGGCGACAGGCAAACAGCGGCGCGCGGCGGATGATCTCCTGTTCAAGGACATCGAGATATTGATCGGCCTTATGCTGCTGGCGGGTGACTATCTTATTGCAGCCGCAGAAATAACACAGCTTATGGCAAAAAGGGATATGCACGTACAGCGACAGGGGCCGCTGTGGATAACGGGCCACAGCGGCTTCGAATTCCGCCGCGCCGAATTGCGGTGAAAACTCCAGCGCGGTGGGATACGAGGTATAGCGCGGCCCGGAATAGTTATATTTCTGGATCAGGGCCAGATCCCAGTCGATTATCTGCTCAGACATGCTCACTCCTTCCGATGGTGCCGCCGACGGGTACGCCGTCCCGGCCTCACCGCACCGCGGGTCATGAGCCGGTTGCGCAGCCATTTCTGACGCCGCGACAACCGTCGTAGTTTAACGAATAACCACAGCAGATAACATATAACCAGAAGGGTTATAAGCAGTACCGGGAATCCGATGGGATGCAAATGTTAGTTTCCACCCTTCAGCAGACGCATCATATCTTCCTGACGTTCTTCCTCTTCTTCATCTTCGTCATCGTAAGAGAGGCCGAGCTGCTGCATCAGCTCATCAATGCGATCCAGTTTGGCGTCCACCCAGCTCTGCTCTTCAGCATTCAGGGTGCCGCCCTCTTCCAGACGTTCCAGCAGCGCATCCAGGCGCTCATCATTCTCCAGCAACTCCAGCTCAGCCTGCGGTGAAAGCATAGGTTTCTCGCTCTTTGGTTTATGCTGCTTGGGGGCCGGGGTGCTGCTTTCGCTCACGCCCAGCGGGATCGGTTTTTTACTACCGACGCGTGGGTCTTGCGTCTGGCTCTGTTTTTTGCCCGCTGAAGCCGCATCGCCGCCGTTCGCGCGACTTCCCGCCGCGTGGCCACGATGTTTCTTTTGCCGTTTGCGATCGCGAGCTTCCTGATTTATTTCTTCACGCGACTTGCGGCCGGATTTGCCACGGGTGGCGGATGTCGGTTTTTTCATGGTATGTAATCTTCAGACAGTATTATTCAGTATAGAATTGAGGCGGAATCTAGCAGAAAGCAAGCAAAGAAAAAAGGCGACAGATTACTCTGTCGCCTTTTTCCTCACTGACCACCCTTAACGGGCTTCTTCTTTCCCTGTTCGCTAACGACTTACCCTGTCTTTCCCTTAGCGTCCAACGGTCCCTGTTTCTTCCTTTTCCCTTTGAAACGTCTCCAAGACGCGCGTCATCCTGACTATCCTGTGGTCTTCGCCTCCTGGCGCTTCCTGACCCCTCGTCCTGAGTCTTAATCCTTTCAGCATCCCCGCCGTTGTGTATTACTTTACCCTGTTGACAAAAATCGACAACCAGCCAGGCCGTTAAAAAAACATTTTCAGATTTCTCTATTTTTATAACTCTTTTATTTTCAATGAATTATATCTTTATCGTCTTATTATTCTCAGGTATGTCCTATACGAAGAATAGTCAATGTCTCACAAACCATATGGTTTTTACTTACAGGAACGGCGTGCGGTAAAAACAGCCTTTTTCTGCTGTTCAGGTATAATCCCTGCCATAGCCTGTTTTAACGGAGACGACCGTCTTGACCAACTGGAATTATCAACTGACGCACTTTGTCACTAGCGCGCCAGATATCCGCCATCTTCCTGCCGATACCGGTATTGAAGTGGCGTTCGCCGGCCGCTCCAACGCGGGAAAATCCAGCGCGCTGAATACGCTGACCAACCAGAAGAGCCTGGCGCGGACCTCCAAGACTCCTGGACGTACGCAGCTGATTAACCTGTTCGAAGTCGCCGATGGCAAACGCCTGGTTGACCTGCCCGGCTATGGTTATGCGCAAGTACCCGAAGAGATGAAGATCAAGTGGCAGCGTGCGCTGGGAGAGTACCTGGAAAAACGTCTGTGCCTGAAAGGCCTGGTGGTGCTGATGGATATTCGCCACCCCCTTAAAGATCTCGATCAACAAATGATCGAATGGGCGGTAGAAAGTGATATTCAGGTTCTGGTCCTGCTGACCAAAGCCGATAAGCTCGCCAGCGGCGCGCGTAAAGCGCAAGTGAATATGGTGCGAGAAGCGGTACTGGCCTTCAATGGCGATGTCCAGGTTGAACCCTTCTCCTCGCTGAAAAAATCTGGCGTGGATAAGCTGCGACAGAAGCTGGATAGCTGGTTTAACGAAATCCCGCCGCAAGAAGCCGTCGAAGACGCCGAGTAACCCCCGCTTTTTCCGGATAACGGCGCGTAGCGCCCTATCCGGACGTTCATATTACGCGGTTTTAACTGCATCAAACTTTTCTTTCGCGCAATAAAAAACGCCCCGGTCATAAATGACCGGGGCGGCTAAAATATTCAGCCAAATCCGATTACGTGAAGTAAAAGGTCTGAAAGATAGAACATCTTACCTCTGTACCCTACGCGATTAACTCTACTCTTCTTTCGCTCACGGATAAAGCATTTTTTGTAGTTTTTTTTCACTATTTACATAGCAAATTCAAATGATCCTCACAAAACGCTATAAGTTATGTTGCTTACTTACAGAAAATCGCTTTGCACTTTGTATACTTAGTGCGCTTGATCCCAGTTTTCACCACTACCGACTTCCACCAGCAGCGGTACCGCCAGCGTAGTGCTGTTCTCCATCAGTTCATGGATCTTTTTCGACACGGCATCGAGCTCATCTTTATGCACTTCAAAGACCAGTTCATCGTGAACCTGCATGATCATCCGCACGCGAGGTTGCTCCTTCCGCAGCCATTCATCAACAGCAATCATCGCCCGCTTGATAATGTCCGCCGCCGTCCCCTGCATCGGGGCGTTGATCGCCGCACGTTCCGCGCCGGCGCGACGGGCACCATTGCTGGATTTGATATCCGGCAGATAGAGTCGACGGCCATCCAGCGTTTCAACGTACCCTTGCTCTTTCGCCTGAGCGCGGGTGCGCTCCATATACTCCAGGACGCCCGGATAACGCTCGAAATAAAGATCCATATACTTCTGTGCTTCTTTACGCGGGATGTTCAGCTGGCGGGCCAGGCCGAAGGCGCTCATACCATAGATGAGACCGAAGTTGATGGCTTTCGCACTGCGGCGTTGTTCGCTGCTGACGCTGTCCAGTGGTAAGCCAAACACTTCAGCCGCCGTCGCCCGGTGAATATCCTTCCCTTCTGCGAAAGCGGTCAGCAGGCCTTTATCCCGCGACAGGTGCGCCATAATACGCAGTTCGATTTGCGAGTAGTCCGCTGAGACAATGACGTAATCTTCCGGCGCGATAAACGCCTGGCGAATACGCCGTCCTTCTTCGTTACGCACTGGGATATTTTGCAGGTTTGGATCGGTAGACGATAAACGGCCGGTAGCAGTGACCGCCTGATGATAGGAGGTATGCACGCGCCCCGTTTTGGGGTTAATCATCAGCGGCAGTTTATCGGTATAGGTCGATTTCAGTTTCGCCAGCCCGCGATATTCCAGAATCACTTTCGGCAACGGATAATCCAGCGCCAGCTCTTCCAGGACCTCTTCAGACGTGGACGGCGCGCCGCCCGGCGTCTTCTTCAGCGGCTTGATGCCCTGTTTCTCAAACAGAATCGTTTGCAACTGCTTGGTGGAAGAGAGATTGAACACTTCCCCGGCAATATCATGCGCGCGCTGCTCCAGCTCTACCAGACGCAGAGCGATCTCCTGCGAATGCGCATGCA
Source organism: Klebsiella sp. H-Nf2 (assembly GCF_002806645.1). NCBI lineage: Bacteria > Pseudomonadati > Pseudomonadota > Gammaproteobacteria > Enterobacterales > Enterobacteriaceae > Klebsiella > Klebsiella sp. H-Nf2. The sequence goes on along the minus strand of NZ_PIBL01000015.1, from coordinate 6,727 downwards.
GCACAGCGGGATCGATTTTCACGCCATTGCGTTCAACACGTGACAGCACCGGCACCAGCGGCATTTCGATATGCTTAAAGATATTCAGCGGACCTTCATGCTGCTGCAGCTTCGGCCACATCTTCAGATGCAGCTGGAGCGTGACGTCGGCATCTTCCGCCGCGTAGCGGCCAGCCTCCTCCAGTGCAATCTGGTTAAAGGTGAGCTGGTTCTTACCTTTACCGGCGATCTCTTCAAAGGTAATGGTTTTATGCTTCAGCCAGCGGTCGGAAAGACTGTCCATATCGTGACGGCCCGCCACGCTGTCGAGAATGTAGGATTCCAGCATGGTATCGAACGCAATCCCGCGCAGCTCAATGTCGTAGTTGGCCAAAATACCACGATCGTATTTGAGATTTTGCCCGACCTTGAGCAGCTTCTCATCCTCCAACAGCGGTTTAAGCAACGCCAGTACGCGCTCGCGGGGGATCTGATCCGGTGCATCAAGATAATCATGCGCCACGGGAACATAGGCGGCCACGCCCGGCTCAACCGCGAATGAAAGACCGACCATATTGGCGGAGATGTTATCCAGGCTGTCGGTTTCCGTATCAAAGGCAAAGAGCGGCGCCTGCTTCAGCTTATCGATCCAGGTGACCAGCGTGGCCTCATCAAGGATAGTGACATAGTGCTCTGCTGAAAGGGCGGAGGCCGGTTCATCCTCTGCTTCTGCTTGTGCCGCTGCCGCAGGCTCTGCAGGTTTCGCGGCCGGTTTGCCGCCCTTGGCCTGCAGCCATTTCCCGGCCTCAACGTCGGTTGTCCAGCGCTTAAATTCGTACTGCCTGAACAGCGCCAGCAGATCATCAGCCGCCGGCGGCTGCACCTCCAGCTCTTCGCACGTGAGCTCCAGCTCGACGTCGGTTTTAATGGTCGCCAGCTGATAAGAGAGATAAGCCACGTCCTTGTTCTGTTCCAGCTTCGCCGCCATCGTTTTCGCGCCGCGGAAGCTCAGTTCAGCAATTTTCTCCGGTTCCGCATACAGCGTATCAAGGCCGCCAAGGCCTTGCAGCAGCGCCTGGGCGGTCTTCTCACCCACGCCCGGCACGCCGGGAATGTTATCCGAGGAATCGCCCATCAGTGCCAGGAAATCGATAATCAGCTCCGGCGGGACGCCATACTTGGTGACGACCTCATCCGGTCCGAGGATAGTGTTAGTCATAGTATTGATCAGGGTGATCCCCGGCGTCACCAGCTGAGCCATGTCTTTATCACCGGTGCTGATCAGCACCGGACGGCCCGCCCTTTCTGCTTCCCGTGCCAGGGTGCCTATCACATCGTCGGCTTCGACGCCCGGAACCGCCATCAGCGGCAGCCCCATCGCTTTCACCATCTTATGCAAAGGCTCGATCTGCGCACGCAGATCGTCCGGCATCGGCGGGCGGTGGGACTTGTAGTGTTCGAACAATTCATCACGGAAGGTTTTCCCTTTCGCATCAAAGACCACGACGGCATGAGACGGCTGATACTGCAGGATCAAACTGCGCAGCATATTCAGTACGCCGTACATAGCCCCGGTCGGCTCCCCTGCGCTGTTAGTCAGCGGCGGAAACGCATGATACGCCCGATAAAGATAGGAGGAGCCGTCAACGAGGATGAGAGGGTTTTCTGGGATCTGAACCATAATTTCCGTGCCTGTTTATCAGATTATGGATAAAGGATGCCACAGACGGGCATGAAATCCTGAATTTTTCCCACATTTCGTGGAAAAGATTCGACGATCGTCGCGATCGCCGGACAACTTTGTTTGTGGATAACTTTGTGCATAGTTTTACAACGTCAGCTTATCCGCCCCTGAAAAAAAACGAATAAATAGTATTACTCTTTATATATCAGACAATTAAAAACATATCGGTGATCATGGCATCAATTTGATGACCCAATGTTCCATGTGGATAGAAGATCCTTGTTTTTTTCTGTTCTCGTAAGATCCGTTATTTACCGCGTTTTCTGGTAAAATCAGCCTCTTGCGCAGCTTAAAGGCGCTCTTTGTCAGCCTAACTTTCTGAATAAACTAACTATGTCGAGATTACTCGCTGCGATAACACTTCCGCTGAGTATCGCCTTAACCATCTTAGTCACCATTATCTGCTCTGTACCGATCATCGTCGCCGGGCTGATTAAACTGCTGGTTCCCATTCCAGCGGTATGGCGATCTATATCTGTTTTTTGCAATTTTATGATGTATTGCTGGTGCGAAGGGCTGGCGCTGCTGTTGTATCTCAATCCCTGGCTTAAATGGGACGTCGAGGGTCTGGAAGGCTTAAATAAAAAGAACTGGTATCTGCTGATCAGTAACCACCATAGCTGGGCAGACATCGTGGTGTTGTGCGTGCTGTTCCGCAAGCATATTCCGATGAATAAGTACTTCCTTAAACAGCAGCTGGCATGGGTACCCTTCATCGGCCTCGCCTGCTGGGCGCTGGATATGCCCTTTATGCGCCGCTATTCGCGCAGTTACCTTATTAGACATCCAGAACGCCGCGGTAAAGATGTCGAAACCACCCGCCGTTCGTGTGAAAAATTCCGCGCGCATCCGACGACTATCGTCAATTTCGTGGAAGGCTCGCGTTTTACCGAAGCCAAAAAACGCGAGACGCGCTCGCCTTACGATAACCTGCTACCACCTAAAGCGGCAGGCATCGCCATGGCGCTCAACGTACTCGGTTCGCAGTTCGATAAACTACTGAATGTCACGCTGTGCTACCCGGAGAACAATACAAGGCCATTTTACGACATGCTGAGCGGCCGCCTGACGCGCATTGTAGTACGAATCAATCTGGTCCCTATTGGTGAAGAGCTGCACGGTGATTACGTTAACGATAAGAACTTTAAGCGCGGCTTCCAGCGCTGGCTGAATGGGCTATGGGAAGAGAAAGACCGTCAGTTGACTGACATCATGCGGGACAAAGAAAGGTAGTCACTGCCAGAACAGCTAAAGTAACGCCGGTCAGTGACCGGCGTTTTTTTTATTTCTTCTCTACCAGTTGCTTCACGGTATCCGCATACTGAGCGACGAAGACATCCATATTGCTGGTGTCCATCCCCTGCGGGTTCAGCTGGTATTTACCATTAACATACATAGCCGGTACCCCCTGCAACTGCAGATCGGCTGCCGCTTTCTCTTGCTGAGCGACCAGAGATTTCACCACGAAGCTATTCCAAGCGGCATCGTAGTCTTCCCCTTTCACGCCAGCATCGACGAACACCTTACGAATGTCAGCCACGCTCTGCACGGTCTGGGTTTTCTGCACGGCTTCGAACATCGGCGCAGTAATTTTATCTTCAACGCCCAGAGCGATGGCCACCGCCCATGCCTGCGTCAGATCCTTGCCCAGAGGGCCCAGGAACTCAACGTGGTATTTGGTCATTTTGGTGCCTTCCGGCAGTTTCTGACGCACATTGTCAGAAACATGCAGCACTTCTTCAAACTGGTAGCAGTGCGGGCAATAGAATGAAAAGAACTCGAGCACCTGCGGCTCGCCAGCAATCGGCTTATCAAGGGTGATGTACTGCTTGCCATCGGTGATCTGGGCAGCGGATGCACTAAAAGCCAGAATCATACCAGCCAGCGCCAGCCAAACTTTTTTCATGATTTACTCTCTCCTGGATATATCACATTAATACATTGGCGTTAACTGAAGCGGGGGTTCCTGTAGAACCTTCACCTGCTCAAGAAAAGTCGACGTCTGCCCCCGCCAGTAATCCTCCCCGGTTAACCAGGGGAAATTGACCGGGAAAGCGGGATCGTCCCAGCGTCTGAGCAACCACGCCAGATAATAAACCAGCCGCATAGCGCGTAAAGGTTCAATTAGCGCGATTTCATCGCTGTTAAAGGGGCTGAATTCCTCATAGGCCTCGACGATGGTCTCTAGCTGCATACGCTGTTCAGCCTTATCGCCGATAAGCAGCATCCACAGATCCTGAATCGCCGGGCCGGTTCGCGCATCGTCTAAGTCGACAAACAGTGGCCCGTCGCGCCAGAGGATATTACCCGCATGGCAGTCACCGTGCAGGCGTAACGTGTTCCCACAGCCGTGCCATTGCTCCATGACGGCAGCAATGAGTTTATCGGTCGCCTTCAGAAAATCGGCCTTCAGGCCAGAGGGGATAAGCGTCGCCTGTTCAAACACCTGGCGCGGTTCCAGCAGGTACTCCTGCACGCCAATTTCCGGGCGGGCAGTAAAGCGCTGTTTGCGGCCAGTCTGGTGCAGGCGCCCCAGATAGCGGCCAACCCATTCCATCTGATCAAGGTTATCCGCTTCGAACTGACGACCGCCAAGGCTTGGGAAAACGGCAAAGTAGAATCCCTGATGCTGATGAAGCGTGCTGTCGTTAAATAAGAGCGGCGCAGCAACAGGCACTTCATCTTCTACAAGCTGAAGCGCAAACTGGTGTTCTTCAAGGATCTGTTCTGCGGACCAGCGCTCAGGACGATAGAACTTTACCACATAGCGATGGCGCTCTTCGTCCTGGAACTGATAAACGCGGTTCTCATAGCTGTTTAGCGGAGTGAGACCGGAATCCACCCGCATACCCAGATCGAATAACCCATCGATAATGGTATCCGGGCGAAGCGTCTGAAAAGTAAAAGCCTTACCGTGCATCCTGACATCCGATAATCGTACGAATAGTTCAGGATATCATCTCATTGCACTTTACGCGGCAGCGCTTACAACCTTTTACTCTTTTATTACCCCGCGGGCGCGCAGCAGTGCGGTTTTAAAGTCCTCTTCATAATCCTTCTGAATACCTGGGATGATGGCATCTTTAGAAGAGTCACGCATCTTCAGGTGATAGATCAGAATATCGTCGGAAAGATCGCTCAGTTCGCCATCATAGCCAGCCTCTTTCGCCAGTTTCTGCAAAAATTGCATCAGATTCAGTTCAGGCTCTTTCTGCCAGGCAGGCTGGAGGAGTTCAATTACTTCATTCAGACGTTTACATTTCATGGTCATGCTCCTTACTCTTGATAGGGACAAGTTAACAGGGTCAATCCCACAATGAAAGAGGCGATATTCATATGCAAAGCGAGGCGATAACCGGCGTCGTGCTGGCGGGCGGCAGAGCCACGCGAATGGGCGGCATTGATAAAGGATTACAGCTGCTCAATGGACGCCCTCTCTGGCGTCACGTCGCAGAGGCATTAGCCCCGCAGGTTGATGCGTTAGTCATTAGCGCCAACCGTCATCTTGAACAGTGGCGTGCCAGTGGATATCCGGTCTTTAGAGATATACAGGAGGATTATCAGGGACCACTGGCCGGAATGCTTGCTGTGATGCAGCAGGTTACAAGTCCATGGTTTGTTTTTTGCCCCTGCGACACGCCGTTCATTCCGTCCTTTTTGGTGGAGCGCTTTGCACAGCAGAAAGATGCTGCGCCGGTCGTTTGGGCCCATGACGGCGAACGGGATCATCCCGCCGTTGCGCTCGTGCATCGACAAATCATCCCGGACCTCGAGGCCTACCTTACCAGTGGAGAACGCCGGGTAATGGTCTTTATGCGTCAAGTGGGTGGGCGCCCGGTGAATTTCAGCGATGTGAAATCAGCGTTCATCAATGTAAATACGCTTGATGATTTGCAGCAGATGCAGGAGCCATCATGATCCCATTACTGGCGATCGCCGCATGGAGCGGTACCGGAAAAACAACATTATTAAAGCGTCTTATCCCTGAGCTGTGCGTCAGAGGTCTGCGTCCCGGGCTGATAAAACATACCCATCATGATATGGACGTCGATAAACCCGGCAAAGATAGCTATGAATTACGTAAGGCGGGCGCTGCGCAGACCATTGTCGCCAGCGAACAGCGTTGGGCGTTGATGACGGAGACGCCAGAGACGCCGGAATTAGATCTCACGTGGCTTGTCAGTCGAATGGATGCCAGCAAACTGGACCTGGTTTTAGTGGAGGGGTTTAAACATGAACCCGTGCCGAAGATCCTACTTTTTCGGCAAAACAGCGGCCATTGTGTAGAAGAGTTGGTGATTGATGAGCATACCATCGCCGTGGCCAGCGATGTGCCGATCGCGACATCACTTCCGCAGTTGGATTTAAATGATGTTCCACAGATCGCGACATTTATTGCAAGTTGGTTAGAGAGGCATTAGCAGTTTATCGGTAGGGATTGCTTCTTAACACAGACTTTAATGAATGGCATCGGCAGACAGGGGCCTCCCCGGAGGCGGTGCTGCGCACCTTATCCGGGCTACCAGTCAGCCCCGGTTTGTAGCCCAGGTCAGCGCAGCGCCACCGGGGAGATATACCCCACACAGCAAAAAACCCCGCACCTTTCGGCACGGGGTTCTTTTTTAACGCAAAACAAAAAGCTCAGTCTTTCGACTGAGCTTTCTGCTTTATTTGATGCCTGGCAGTTCCCTACTCTCACATGGGGAGACCCCACACTACCATCGGCGCTACGGCGTTTCACTTCTGAGTTCGGCATGGGGTCAGGTGGGACCACCGCGCTATTGCCGCCAGGCAAATTCTGTTTTATCAACACGCCACCCGGACGCATCGATTAATCTGTATCACGCTGAAAATCTTCTCTCAAATCGCCAAAACATCTTCGGCGTTGTAAGGTTAAGCCTCACGGTTCATTAGTACCGGTTAGCTCAACGCATCGCTGCGCTTACACACCCGGCCTATCAACGTCGTCGTCTTCAACGTTCCTTCAGGAGACTTAAAGTCTCA
>NZ_PIBL01000014.1:0-107411 GCF_002806645.1 Klebsiella sp. H-Nf2 | reverse complement strand
CCGGGGTGAGGGCAATAGAGCGCACCCTATCCCCGCTGCCCGGCGCCTTAGCCCGATGCGCCGTTGTTTTGTCGGGTGGCGCTTCGCTTACCCGACCTACGGTCCGTGCGGCCTGCCGTTAATTTATTCACCAGTCTTGCTGAAACTGCCGGTGTTGCGGCCTCAACATCGCTGAGACGTTCCCGGCAGGCCGGGGCAGCCCGCATGGATGCGGGCTGAGGGCCGTGTTTTGCACGGACGCTGCCCCGGCCCGACCCGAAGCCTGCAGGGATAAGTCGAAGGCACCACGCAGTGGCGATGTTGCTGGCCGGAGCCCGGGGGTACAGGGGGCGGCGGCGACTGGCCGCCCCCTGTGCGCTCCCTGCGCCATGAGTGACATAACGCAGACGATTAACCGGGAGCGCAATGTGCGCTGAAGCCACAGATAACATAAGGGGCTCCCCGGCGGTGCTTTCCCTCACCCTGGCCCTCTCCCAGAGGGAGAGGGAACTGTCCAGCTGGCGTTTAGGCCCGGCAAGCGTACTGCCAGGTAACGTTATCCGTTGCTACTCCCCTACTTCGCCAGGCTGGCAAAGCGAGCAAAGACCGCATCAAAAATCGCCAGCCCTTGCGCCACCTGCTCAGCAGTAATGGTGCACGGCGGCACCACGTGAATGCGGTTCTCCACCACAAAGGCCAACAGCCCGGCCTCGGTTAAGGCCCCTTTGATCGCGGCCATGTCGGCGGCGGTCAGCGGCGTTTTTTGTTCACGGCTGCTCACCAGCTCCAGCGCCTGGAACAGGCCGCGACCACGCACCTCGCCGATAATGGCGTGCTTCTCCGCCAGCGCCTCGAGACCGGGGCGCAGCACCTCGTTGCCGATATAGGCCGCGTTCTCAACCACCTTCTCCTCTTTCATCGCGTCGATGGTGGCGACAATCGCCGCCATCGCCAGCGGATGGCCGGAGTAGGTCAGCCCCCCGGCAAAAAAGTGGTCGTCAAAATAGCGGGCAATCGGTTCGCTAATCAGTACCCCGCCCGCCGGCACGTAGCCCGCGTTAACCCCTTTGGCAAAGGTCACCAGATCCGGCACCACGCCATCCTGTTCGAAGGCGAACCAGCTGCCGGTACGGCCAAAGCCGGCCATCACCTCATCGAGGATCAGCACGATGCCAAACTCGTCGGCCAGGGCGCGCACACCCTGCATATAGCCTGCCGGCGGCACGAGGATCCCGGCGGTGCCGGGGATGGACTCCAGCAGGATCGCCGCGATGGCCGTCGGCCCCTCGCATTCAATGATCCGCCGCAGATGCGCCAGCGCGCGCTGGCACTCCTCTTCCTCAGTCGCGGCGTTGAACTCGCTGCGGTAAAGGTAGGGGTTGAAGAAGTGAACATGGCCGCGGGAGAACTCATTCGGCACCCGGCGCCAGTCGCCGGTAGCGGCGATCGCGCTGCCGGTGTTGCCATGGTAGGAACGATAGGCCGACAGCACCTTGTCGCGCCCGGTATAGAGCCGCGCCATGCGAATCGCGTTCTCATTGGCATCCGCCCCGGCGTTGGTGAAGAACACCTTGCTGAAGCCCGCCGGCGCCAGGTCGACGATGCGCTTCGCTGCTTCGCCGCGGGCAAGGTTGGCGGTGGCGGGCGCGATGGTGACCAGGGTCTCCAGCTGCGCCTTCATGGCCGCCAGTACCCGGGGGTGCTGATAACCAATGTTGACGTTCACCAGCTGGCTGCTGAAATCGAGCCAGGTATTCCCCTCGTAATCCCATAGCTCGCAGCCTTGCGCCCCGGCAATCACCAGCGGATGGAGATTGCCCTGCATCGACCATGAATGAAACACATAAGCGCGATCCAGCTGCCGAACTTCATCATTGCTTACCGCGACCTCGTTCTGTAGTGCCAGCTTCATACCCTGCCCTCTCTCATGTCGTTGTGATTGGCTTCATCATTGGCCGCGGCAGCGCAAAACGGATAGAGCCAGTGCGTGAAAAACGATGTGACACGGTGTCACATCCGCATCCGCCGTCTGGCCCTGTGCCTTGCCGTCCGGCGTTTTTATAGTGGAGGGACAACCGCACAGGAGAATGACATGGCAACGAGCAACGTAGTGTTTATCACCGGGGCGACCTCGGGTTTTGGCGAAGCGGCAGCGCAGGTGTTTGCCGACGCGGGCTGGTCGCTGGTGCTGAGCGGGCGCCGCTATCCGCGACTGAAGGCCTTGCAGGACAGACTCGCCGCTCAGGTGCCGGTGCATATTATTGAGCTTGACGTTCGTGACAGCGAGGCGGTGGCTGCCGCCGTGGCGTCGCTCCCCGCCCCCTTCGCCGATGTCACCACCCTGATCAACAACGCCGGGCTGGCGCTGTCGCCGCTGCCGGCGCAGGAGGTGGCGCTGGAGGACTGGAAAACGATGATCGACACCAACGTCACCGGTCTGGTGACGATGACCCACGCCCTGCTGCCGACGCTGATCCGCCATGGCGCCGGGGCGAGTATTATCAATATCGGCTCGATTGCCGGACAGTGGCCCTATCCCGGCAGCCATGTGTATGGCGCCAGCAAGGCGTTTGTGAAGCAGTTCAGCTATAACCTGCGCTGCGATCTGCTTGGCACCGGCGTGCGGGTCACCGATCTGGCGCCGGGGATTGCCGAGACCGAATTTACCCTGGTGCGTACCAAAGGCGACCAGGCGGCATCGGATAAGCTCTATCGCGGCACCACGCCGCTGAGCGCGCGCGATATCGCCGAGCAGATGTTTTATATCGCCACGTTACCGGCGCATATGAACATTAACCGGGTGGAGGTGATGCCGGTCCGTCAGGCGTGGCAGCCGTTCGCCATTGACCGGGATTAGGCGGGCGCGTGGTTTTTCCCCTGCCGGCGATACCGGCAGGGGATGCAAGCCGGACTAACGGCTGCTTTGCAGAAACTGCCTGACGCGTTCGGAGTCAGGCTGAGTGAAGAACTTCTCCGGCGGCGCCTTCTCAATCAGCAGCCCCTTCTCCAGAAACACCACCTCGTTGGACACCTGGCGGGCAAAATCCATCTCGTGCGTCACCACCACCATAGTGTAGCCCTCGGCGGCGAGGGCTTTCATTACCCCCAACACCTCATTAACCAGCTCCGGATCCAGCGCCGACGTCGGTTCATCGAAGAGAATAACTTCGGGCGACATCGCCAGTGAACGAGCGATCGCCACCCGCTGCTTCTGCCCGCCGGAGAGGGTGATCGGGTAAACATCGGCTTTGTGCGCCATGCCAACCTTCTCCAGTTGCTGCATGGCAATGGCCTTCGCCTCGTCTCGTTTCATGCCCTTAACGTGCAGCAGCGCCTCGCTGACGTTTTGCTGAACGGTCAGATGCGGCCACAGGTTAAAACTCTGAAAGACCATCCCCACCCGCTCGCGGATTTTGGCCAGCTGGCGGTGCGACATCGCCCGGCCGCGCTGCTCATCAATCCCCAGTCGCTGACCGCCGATATGAATTTCACCGCGGTCCGGCTGTTCCAGCCAGTTCATACAGCGCAGCAGTGTGGATTTTCCCGACCCGGACGAGCCGAGAATACTCACCACGGTCCCCTTCTCCACCGTCAGGTTAATATCCCGCAGGACTTCCACATTATCGAACTGTTTGGAGACGTTTTTGACGCTTACGGCAATAGACTCAGGCATGGCTCATTCCTCTTTTGGCTCCCCAGGCGGTCAGGCGCTTAATCAGCAGCTCCAGCAGAATGCTGATCGCCCAGTAAAGCCCAATGGCGACGATAAAGGCGTTAAACGGAATAAAATAGGTCGCCTGGACGCTGTTGGCGGCGGCGGTGATCTCCTGAACGGTAATAATGCTCAGGAAAGCGGTGTCCTTCAGGCAAATAATCAGCTGATTGCCGATCAGCGGTAAGGCGGAAGAGATGATATTGGGTAAAATAATCCGCCGAAAAATGGCATAGCGCGAAAAGCCCTGAGCAATCGCCGCTTCAATATATCCGCCGGAAAATACCCGCCGCTGGCTGCGCAATATTTCAAAAAAATAGGCGCCATGATAAATAATCAGGGCCAGTAAACCGGCGGTCCACGGCTCCATGCTAATACCGAGCTGCGGCAGCCCGTAATACAGAAGATAAGCGAGGATCAAAAAAGGGATCGCACGCATCAGGCTGACGAAAGCAATAATAATCCGGTTAATCACTTTCTTTTGATATTCGCTAAAATAACACAGCGCAATACCGATAATCAGCGCCGCCAGGGCGGCGGTAATAAACAGTTCGAGGGTCGCGAATAACCCGGCAATAAAGCTATCGCGAACCGACCAGATAACGCCCCACTGATTCATAATGCCTCCCGTTCCTAGCGCGCCAGACGCCTGGCTTTACGTTCCGCGATACCCTGCAGCTTCAACAAACAGCCGATGATCACCACATACAGCAGGCCGGCGGCGAGGATCGGCGACAGCGGCTCGTAGGTGACCGAGGAGATACGGTTGGTGACCCGGGTGAGATCCACCACGCCAATCACGGCGATGGCCGGGCTACCTTTGATCAAAAAGGACATCTCATTGACCAGCGCCGGCAGGCTCTCGATCCACATCTGCGGCAGCATGATGTAGCGGAAGTAGGTCCAGCGGCGCATTCCCACCGACTCCGCCGCCTCCCGCTGTTCGCGCGGAAAGGTGCGGAAAGCGTTGCGCCAGATCTCAGCGTTAAACGCCGAGGTGTTAAGCGTCAGCGCCACAATCGCGGCCACGTTCTTGTCGAGGTTAATGCCCATCGTGGGCAGCGAAAGAAACAGAAACAGCACCAGCGTCACCAGCGGCGTCGCGCGGGCCAGACTGATATAGACCACCAGCAGCTGGTCGATCACCGGCAGGCGCAGCATCCGCACCAGGGCGATCAGCAGGCCCGCCACCACCCCGAAGGCGATAGCGATGGCCGAAATCCAGAGGGTCGTCCATGCGCCTTCGATTAATAACTGCCAGGAAATTGCATCCATGAGGCCCTCCTTCTCAGCAACAGGCGGCGGTCGCCCGCCGCGGAATATTACAGTCCGGCGAGTTTGTGAAACTGTTCCGGGCTGGTGATCGCCTCGGTCGGCAGGTTGTCATAGGTTTCGCCAAACCATTTTTTCTGCAGCTCGGCGAGCTTGCCGGTCTCCTTCATGTGGTTCATAAACTTGGTCATATAGGCCAGCAGCTGCGGCGAATTTTTCGGGATCGGCCACGCCATATACCCCGGTCCGGAGACGGCCAGCCCTTTGGCGAAGACCTTCGGTTTGGCTTTCGCCAGGTCGTTTACCGAGATCACCACGTTAATCACGTAATCCAGTCGCTTATTCGCCAGGTCGGCGTAGGCTTCCGGATAGGAGGGATACTCCACCACCGGTCCCAGCTTGCCGCCGGTCTTCTCCAGCATCGCCTTCAGCTCCGGCAAACGCGCCAGCAGCGCGCTCCCGGCCTGTAACCCCACTTTTTTGCCGCTGAGATCGGCTATCGTATTTAACGAAGTATCGCCAGCGCGTTTGACGAAATAGTGCTGCGCGGAGGCCCACGGTGGGGTGAAATCAAAAACCTTCAGCCGCTCATCGGTAATCACCGCCCCGGTTAAGGCCATATCGTATTGCCCGGTGGAGACGGCCGCTAATAATCCGGTCCACGGTAATATGCTCTGGTCGACATGGAATTTGGCGTACTTACGTAATTCCTCAAGCATATCTTTGTTAAAGCCATCGGCCTGGCCATTATTCATAAAGTTAAACGGCGCATAATCATCTTCCGTCGCCACTTTCAGGGTGCCGGATTTTTCTATTTCCGGAAGATCGGCCGCGACGGCGTGATAAGAAAAAGCGACCGTTAATACAGCGCTCAGACACATTGATGCCAATGATTTTTTCATTATTTTCACCCCTGATGGATTGGCCAGACGGGTTCATTCCAGAACGCGAAAAGGTTTCTGCAAAATAGTGGCCGGAGACGTTCCGGTCCACGGCGGCTGAATACGTTTTTAATGTGGGAGCGTTTTTCAATTCCGTATAGAGCCAGATGGGCTACATCGCTGTGTCAGATGGCGGCAGGGTGGTATGGAATTTGCTGAGTGTAACGGGTGGTCGCTATGCGTTATTGCCAGAGGAGCTCCGTATGATCCGTCACCTGTTACACGTTGATTTTCAGCCTGGCCGCGGTTTGCAGGAGCAGGTGCGAGAGACGCTGGTGAATGCCATTCTCAGCGGGATCTTCGCCGCCGACACCCCGCTGCCCTCCTGTCGCCAGCTGGCCAGCCAGCTTCGCGTCTCGCGCAACACCACCGCGCTGGTGTTTGAAAGTCTGGTCAACGAGGGCTACCTGATTAGCCGCCCACGAAGCGGTTACTACCTGCATCCCGACTATCATGAAGCTTCACCTGCCGCCGTCGAGAGTGCACCGCAGCGCGAAGCCGCTGCACCACGCTGGGGCGACCGGCTGCAGATGACCCCCAGCCAGCAGGAGTCGATCCTCAAACCGGCGGGCTGGATGCACTACCGCTACCCGTTTATCTACGGCCAGCCCGATACCCGGCAGTTCCCGCTGGCCACCTGGCGCTCGGCGGCGAACTGGCTGCACGGCGGAGTGCGCGACCCGGCATGGGTCATCGACCATATTGACCAGGATGTGCCGATGCTGATCGAGCAGATCCGTACCCGGGTGCTGCCCAAGCGCGGCATTGTCGCCGCGCCGGATGAAATTCTCATCACCCTTGGCTCGCAAAATGCGCTCTACCTGCTGACCCGACTGCTGCTCTCTTCCACCACCCGCATTGGCGTCGAAAACCCCTGCTTTCGCGAAGCCATCAACACCTTTCTGCTCGCCGACGCCGAGGTGGTGCCGCACCCGGTGGATGAAGAGGGGATCGTGCTTAATGAGCGTTCCTGCGATTACTACTATGTCACTCCAGGTCATCAGGTGCCCACCGGAGTGACCATGAGCAGTGCGCGGCGTCGCCAGCTGCTGGAGCATGCCGCCCGCCATGACGCGATCATTATTGAAGATGATTATGACTCGGAGAGTAACTTTACCCTCAACCCGCTGCCGGCGCTGAAGGCCAGCGATCGCAGCGGCCGGGTGGTGTATGTCAGCAGCCTGTCAAAAGCGCTGTCGCCGGGGCTGCGGCTGGGGTTTATGGTCGCCGACCCGGACCTGATCGACGAGGCGCGCGCCCTGCGCCGGCTGGTCTATCGCCATCCGCCGACCAACATTCAGTACCAGATGGCCCACTTCCTTGCCCAGGGCCATTATGAAACCCATCTGCGGCGCTACCACTACGACTCCGCCCAGCGCTGGGAGCGCCTACATGCCGCCCTGCAGCGCTATCTGCCGTCGTGTCGCGCGCTGGCGGGGAGCGAACATGCTAACGCCTTCTGGCTGCAGACCCCGGCGCAGATCAACACCCAGCAGCTCACCTGGCGCGCCGCCCACGCCGGCGTGCTGATTGAGCCCGGGGCGCGCCATTTTCTCAGCGCCGCGCCGCCGGATAACTATTTTCGCATGGGATTCCACGCCATTAACCCTGACGCCATCGCCCAGGGGGTGGAAGTCCTGCGCGGCCAGCTGGAGCAGATGGGTTAGCGGTATTGTTCATACTCAACGGCGTCGCGCACGCTGAGCAGCGCCGGGCGCAGGCTGTCGAAAGGCACCGATCCGAGCGCGATGCGCAGCGCCTGCGGGATCGTGGCGGAGACGCAGAACGGCTCGGCGGTCGACACCGAAATACGGCGTTCCATCAGCGCATTCGCCAGTCGATCGGCCCGGCTCTCTTCACCCAGAGGCAGCCAGACGAAGTACGAATCGGGATGAGTCACGACGGGAAGCCCACAAAGCACCTCGCGGGCCACCTGCTGCCGCTGTCGCGCATCCTGTCGTTTCTGCGTTTCAAAGCGTGCCACCGTGCCATCTTCAATCCAGGCGCAGATCAGCGAACTTATCAGCGTCGGCGTATTCCACGTCGTGGCCCGGATGGCGCGCTCGATCTCCGGGCGATAGCGCGGCGGAGAAATCACCACGCCCACGCGCAGCCCGGTGGCGATATTTTTTGAAAATCCGGTGACATACACCGTTCTTTCCGGCGCATAGCTGACCACCGGCGGCGGCGGATGGCTCACCAGCCGGGCGTAGGCGGCATCTTCAATAATCAGCAGATCGTGCTGGCGCGCGAGATCGGCCAGCGCCTGCCGCTGCCCGGTGTTGAGCACCCAGCCCAGCGGATTGTGCAGCGTCGGCATGGTATACACCGCCCGCACCCGCCGCTGCTGGCACAGCGTATGAAGCGCCTGCAGGTCCGGTCCCTCCGGCCGACAGGGGATCGCCGCCAGCTCCAGATGATACAGCGCCGCCAGAACCTTGAAGCCCGAATAGGTCAGCGCATCCACCGCCACCACATCGCCCGGACGTAACAGCCCCATGACGGTCACTGCCAGCCCGTGCTGTGCGCCGTTGACGATCAGGACATTTTCCGCGTCCGGCGCAAAGTGCTGGCAGCTCAAATGGCGGGCGATAATTTCGCGCTCGGCGAGCCGTCCGGCATGAGGCTGATAGCGCAGATGCGAGTCAATATCGCCCGCCATCGCCAGCTGCCTGAGCGCCTCGCGCAGCGCATCGCCCTGCTCCGGCAGCGAAGGGTAGTTGAAATTGAGATCCACGACATCGGCGGCCACCACCTGCTGATCGACCCCATGCCCCGGCGGCAGCGAGAGGTCGCGCACGAAGGTGCCGCGGCCGGTTTCGCCGCTGACCAACCCCATCTCTTCCAGTTCACGGTAGACGCGCGTGGCGGTGGCCAGCGAGATGCGCTCCCCGGCGGCAAGGGTACGGTGCGTCGGCAGACGGGTGCCTGCGGGCAGCTGCCCGCTGCGGATCGCCTGGGCATATTGGTCGACAACGGCTTTATATCGGGCTTTCATCGTGAAATGTATCTATGACAATAATTTGATTGTATTAGATTGAGCACATTACCATCGCCACAGACGATGCTCAAGCGGGCACAGCACATCTGATAACGCGAGGTTAACGTGGTAGATTCAACAATGGATAAATCGGTGCCCGGTCCCTGGTCCGGATGGCTTCATGGTTTACTGGGGGTGATTATTTTTAGCGGTTCGCTGCCCGCGACGCGGCTGGCGGTGCAGGATATGGATCCGTTCTTATTGACCTTTCTGCGCGCCTCCATCGCCGGGCTGCTTGCCGTCGCGCTGCTGGTCGGCTTTCGCCAGAAACGCCCGCGCCTGGCGCAGCTTGTGCCCTTGATCATCGTCTCATCAGGGGTGGTGATCGGCTTTCCCCTGCTCACGGCGCTGGCCCTGCAGCACATTACCTCGGCGCATTCAATTGTGTTCATTGGCCTGCTGCCGCTGATGACCGCCCTCTTCGGCGTACTGCGCGGCGGCGAACGCCCGCGGCGGGCTTTCTGGATCTTTTCGCTGCTGGGCAGCCTGCTGGTGGTGGGATTCGCCCTGACGCAAAGTGCGGCGGCCTCACTCAGCGGCGATCTGCTGATGCTGGCGGCGGTTATCGCCTGCGGCCTCGGCTATGCGGAAGGGGCAAAGCTGACGCGGGAGCTCGGCGGCTGGCAGGTGATCTGCTGGGCGCTGGTGATAGCCCTGCCGTTGATGCTCCCCGCCTCGCTGATGGTTCAGCCCGCGTCCTGGCATGCCATATCGGCCTCCTCCTGGGCGGCGCTCGGCTATGTGTCGCTGTTCAGCATGCTGATCGGTTTCATCTTCTGGTACAAAGGGCTGGCCGCGGGCGGGATCGCCGCCGTCGGCCAGCTCCAGCTATTGCAGCCATTCTTCGGGCTTGGCCTGTCGGCGGCGCTGTTGCACGAAACCGTCAGCCCCTTGATGCTGGCGGTTACGCTGGGCGTGGTGCTGTGCGTGGTGGGCTCGCGCAAATTTGGCCGCCAGCGGGTTGTCACAGGGAGCGGGAGCCGTGATTGACCGCCCCGTCATCCGCCGTCCCGGGTCGCGGCGGCGTAACCGCCTTACCCGGGCGACAGCATGATAAACGGCTGGAGGACACGTCGCCGGGGAGGACGACCGTCTACACCGGCCGCGCGTACTGAAGCATCACCTGCAACAGCACGTTGGCGCCGGCGGCGACGTGCTCCGGCGAGGCATACTCAATTTCGTTATGGCTGATCCCGTCCTTGCAGGGGATAAAAATCATCCCGGTGGGCGCCAGATAGCTCATATACACTGCGTCATGCCCGGCGCCGGAGACGATCGGCCGCGCCGGATAGCCCAGCCGCTGCGCGGCATCGGCAATGGCCTGCCGGCATTCGGCATCGAACGGCGCCGCCGGATAGTGGCTTACCTGCTTCAGGGCCACCTGCAGACCGCTTTCCCGCTCAACCTCCGCGATAAAGGCCCGCAGCTGGCGATCCATCTCGTCCACCAGCGCATCGCTGAGATTGCGCATATCAATGGAGAAGGTGACCTCCCCGGGCACCACGTTGCGGCTGTTGGGCCACACCTGCACGCTACCGACGGTGCCGCGTCCCTCTTCGCTGCGCCCGGAAATGGCCACCACTTCCTGCATAATGCGCGTCGCCACCTGCAGGGCATCCTGACGCAGGCGCATCGGCGTAGGCCCGGCGTGCGAGGCCTGGCCGGTCACCACGCAGTCGTACCAGCGGATCCCCAGCACGCCCTGCACGATACCGATGGTTTTCGCTTCATCTTCGAGAATCGGCCCCTGCTCAATGTGCGCCTCAAAATAGGCGCCGATGGGATGCTCCCCTGGGATCTGCTCACCGATATAGCCGATCTGCGCCAGCGCCTCGCCGACGCTGACGCCCTCTTTATCCGTGACGGCCCACGTCTCTTCCAGCGGGAAGACGCCGGCAAAGACCCCGGAGCCCATCATCACCGGCACAAAGCGCGACCCCTCTTCGTTGGTCCAGAACACCACCTCAATCGGCGCGTCGGTGTCAATCTGCAGATCGTTGAGCGTGCGCACCACCTCCAGTGCCGCCAGCACGCCGTAGTTGCCGTCAAATTTGCCGCCGGTGGGCTGGGTGTCAATATGGCTGCCGGAGACGATGGGCGGCAGGCTGGGGTTGCGGCCTTCCCGGCGCATAAACACATTGCCGATTTTATCGATGGTGACGCTCATCCCGGCCTCCCGCGCCCAGCCTATTACCTTGTCCCGACCCTGACGGTCGAGGTCGGTGAGGGTCAGACGGCGGCAGCCGCCCTTCGGCGTGGCGCCGATCTGCGCGAGATCCATTAACGACGCCCACAGGCGGTCGCCATTGATGCGCCAGCCGGTGGTGTCGGTCGCGGGGGTAAAAAGTACATCACTGCTCATGGTGGTCTCCTGACATCAAGGTCGCCGCCAGCGTAACCGGCGGTGGGAATGCGCTATCAACGCCTGGTCTTCATCCTGTATGGTTTTTTGCCGCCGATCAGACGGCCAGGGCCTGGGCGTTAGCGTCAATCGCCAGCTCGCGCCAGCGGTGGCAACTCACCGCGTGGCGTTCCGCGACGGATTCCGTCGGCGGCAGACTCTGCTCACAGACCGGGCGACGGTGCGGGCAGCGCTCGGCAAAAGCGCAGCCGGGCGGCAAGCGCGCCAGATCCGGCGGCGCGCCGGGAATGCAGTGCAGGGCATCACCTTTCTTAAGCCCCTCTTTCGGCCGACTGCCCAGCAGCACCTGAGTATAAGGATGACGCGGGTGGCGCAGGATCTCGCTCATCGACGCTTCCTCGACGATCCGCCCGGCGTACATCACCGCCACCCGGTCGGCGATCTCCACCGCGGCGCCGATATCGTGGGTCACAAACACGATCGACAGCCCACGCTGCTTTTGCTGCTCGCGCAGCAGGATCAGGATCTGGATTTGCACCGTGGCGTCGAGGGCGGTGGTCGGCTCATCCGCCAGCAGCAGCTGCGGGTTACAGGAGAGCGCAAGGGCGATCATCGCCCGCTGGCGCATCCCGCCGGACATCTCGTGCGGGTAAGCATCCAGCCGCCGCTCGGGGCTGGGAATGCGCACCTGGCGCAGGGCCTCCAGCGCCCTATCCCGGGCCGCCTGGCGCGACAGCCCTTCATGGCGGCGCAGCCCTTCAATAATCTGTTGCCCGACGGTGTAGACCGGATCGAAGGCCAGCAGCGGCTCCTGAAAAATCATCGCGCAGCGTCCGCCGCGGTAACGCCGCAGCTGGCTGGCGCTCATCGTCAGCACCTCGTCGTCCCCCACCTGCAGGGTGCCGGAGAGCTCACTGCTCCCCGGCGGGTGCAGGCGCATCAGCGCCCGCAGGGTCACGCTCTTGCCGGAACCCGACTCGCCAATCAGCGCCATCACCTCCCCCTTTTGTACGTCAAAGGAGACCCCGTTGACCGCGTTGATGGTCTGTCCGTCGCGGCGAAAGACGACCCGCAGGTCGCGCACATGGACAAAGGCGTTATCCGACATGGCTGACCTCCTTAAGGGGAATGCTTTGATGCCATGGCGAGGCCGGCTGCGCCATCAGGCAGGCGCTCTGGTGCCCCTCCCCGACCGCCTCCAGCCGCGGTTTTACCTCGGCGCAGACCGCCTTCGCATGCGGGCAGCGGGTGTGAAAGCGGCAGCCGCTCGGCGGCGCGATGGGGCTGGGGGGATCGCCGCTCAGCGGTGAGGTCAGGGTGCGGTTTTCCGGGTCCATGGAGGGCATCGAGCTTAACAGCGCCCGGGTATAGGGGTGGGCGGAGGCGGTAAACAGCTGCTCCGCCGGGCCAATCTCCACCACTTCGCCAAGGTACATGACGAGGATCCGATCCGACAGCCAGCGCACCACGTGCAGATCGTGGCTGATGAACACGTAGGTCAGCTCGAGGGTGCGTTTCAGCTCCTGCAGCAGCTGCAGCACCTGGGCCTCCACCGATTTATCCAGCGCTGACACCGCCTCATCGAGGATCACCAGTCGCGGCTTCATCGCCAGCGCGCGGGCGATATTCACCCGCTGCCGCTGGCCGCCGGAGAGCGCATGCGGGTAGCGGTCGGCAAAGCGCGCCGGTTCAAGGCCAACGTGCGCCAGCAGATAGCGGGCATATTCGCTGGCCTCTCTGGCGCTGACGCCGTGGACGCGCTGGCCGAAGGCGATGCTCTCCTCCATGGTCAGGCGCGGATTGAGCGAAGCATAGCTATCCTGAAAGACCATCTGCACCTGGCGACGGTAGGCTTTCAGCGGCAGACGCGACGAGCCGACCCCCTGTCCGTCGAAGATCAGTTCGCCGCTGTCCTGGGTGAGCAACTGCATCAGCAGCCGGGCGGTGGTCGATTTGCCGCAGCCCGACTCGCCGACCACCCCCAGGGTTTCGCCTTTCATCACCGTGAAGCTGATATCGTCCACCGCCTGCACCACCTCCCGGCCTTTGCCGCCGCGAAAGTACTTCAGCAGGTGATTAACCTTCAGCAGCGGCTGCGCCGGCCCGCCAAGGTCGATATTGATAAAGGGTTGCATCGCTTACTCCTTGATCGCCATTGCCGCACGCAAGCGGTCCGCGAGGATATTGAACGAAATGGAGGTGATAAAAATCATCAGGCCCGGCAGGGCGGCCACCCACGGCTGGGTATAGATTGCCGTGCGCAGCGTATTGAGCATCAGCCCCCACTCGGGCTCCGGCGGCCGCACGCCGAGGCCGAGAAACGACAGGCCGGAGGCGAGGATCATGCACACCGAAATCAGCCCGGTGGAGAAGACGAAGATCGGCCCGAGCACGTTGCCCAACACCTGGACGCGGATAATGGTCAACGCGCTGGCGCCAGTGGCCCGGGCGGCGTCGATATAGTCCATATGTCGCACCTGGGCGGTCACGCTCTCGGCAATCCGCGCCACCTGCGGGACAAACACGAGGGTCAGCGACAACAGCGCATTGCCGATGCCCGCCCCCAGCGCTCCCGACAGCGCAATCGCCAGCAGGACGGAGGGAAAGGCATAGAACACATCCACGGTGCGCATAATCACGGTATTGGTTTTGCCGCCCGTATAGCCGGCGATAATCCCGATGGCCCCGCCGATAAAAAAGGCGAACACCACCGGGACAATTCCCATAAACAGCGACAGTCGGGTGCCAAGGATCAGCCGCGACAGCATGTCGCGTCCCAGCTCATCCGAGCCCAGCGGGAAGCCGTCGCTGCCGATGGGTTTCAGGCGCAGGAACATCGACGTTTGATAAGGATCTTTGACGATAAGCCACGGACCGAACAGCGCCAGGGCCAGCAGCAGGAGGATCACCACGCCCACCACCACCCCGCCGGGGTCGCGCAGTAAGCGGCGCAGCACGCCGCGCCAGTAACCTTGCCGGGAAGCGTGGGCCGCTGCGGCCGGGACCGCTTTCGTCGTTGCCGTATCCACCATGGTCAGCTCCTCTTAATACGCGGGTCGAGGGTGGTCTGCAGAATATCCACCAGCAGGTTGAGCAGCACGAAAAACAGCGCCAGCACCCAGATGGTGCCCTGCAGCAGGGGCAGGTCGCGCTGAAAAATGGCGGTATTGAGCAGCAATCCGGTTCCCGGCCAGGAGAAAACGGTCTCCACAAGGATCGATCCGCCCATCAGATAGCCCACCTGCAGCCCCATCACCGCCAGCGCGGTGGGCGCGGCATTTTTCATGACGTGGACAAAGATGCGCGACTCGTTGAGCCCGCGAGCGCGCAGGCCAACGATAAACTCCTGGCTGAGGATATCGGCCACCTGCGAGCGCACGGTGCGGGCGATAATCCCGGTGGGGATCACCGACAAGGTGAGGGCTGGCAGCAGCATGAACTGCAGGTGCGCCCAGTCCCATTGCCAGCCCACCTCGCCTATCGGCCCGCCGCCGGTGGCCGGCAGCAGCGCGAACTTAACGCTGCAGAGGATCACCAGCAGCATCCCCAGCCAGTAGTGCGGCACGCTGACGCCAAATACCGACAACACCGAGGCCAGACGGTCAATGACGCTGTTGCGAAAATAGCCGGCGACAAAGCCGAACAGGCTGCCGAGGACGAAGCCGATCGCCGTCGCCAGCAGCGCCAGGCGCAGGGAGTACGCCACCGCGGTCATCACTTCGTCTATCACCGGGCGGCCGGTGGCGACCGACATACCAAGGTCGCCATGCAGCGCCCGCCACAGCCAGTGGATAAACTGCAGGGGCAGCGGCTTATCAAAGCCGTAAGCCTGCATTAATGTCTGACGCAGCGCCTCCGAGGCGTCCGGCGGCATCACCGACACCAACGGGTCGCCCGGAGCGATCTGCACCAGCATGAAACAGATCACCGCCACCCCAAGCATGGTGGGGATAGCCAGCAGAATGCGGTATAGCAGCGTATTGATCATCGGTCGCCCCTTTCACGATTACTCTTTTTTGCTCACCAGGCTGAGGTCGATAAACCAGCTCTGCGGTTGCACCACCCCGGTCACCGCAGGGGAAATCGCGCGCGGCCCGACGTCGTGGGCGACAAACAGGAACGGCACCTGATCCACCAACGCGGCGTGCAGCTCACCGGCCGCTTTGTTCATCTCCGCCGGGGTAAAGGCGTGCTTGACGGCGGCAGCCAGCTTCTCTGTCTCCGGAGTGGAGAAGTAACCCCAGTTGGTCGCCACCGGCGGAAACGCTTTGGCGGTCGAGAAGCGGATCAGGCCAAAGTAAGGATCGTTAACCGCGGCGCTGACGTTGATCGCATCGATCCCTTTCGCCGAGGGATCCCGGGCACCCAGGCGCCAGTTGGTAAACAGGGTGTTCCATTCGACCACTTTGATATCCACATTGAAGAAGCAGCTCTTCAGGCTCTGCTGGATATACTCGTTCATCGGCAAGGGCTGCATCTGCCCGGAGCCGGAGGCCGAGGTGGCCACCGTGACGTGCAGCGGCTTGCTGGCGCTGTATCCGGCCTCGGTCATTAGCTGGCGGGCGGTGTCCGGGTCATATTTGATCTGGAAGGTGGGTTTGCCATGCCACGGGCTGTCAGCCTCGTAGACCCCGGTGGCCTCGGTCATGTAGCCGCCGAGGTAGCTCTTCAGCTCGGCGCGGTTCAGACACAGGTTGGCCGCTTTGCGCACGCGGATGTCCTGCCACGGCGATCCTTTTTCAAAGGAGAACTGCCAGGGCCACAGGTGCGGCTGGGTATTGGCGTAGAGGTGAAAACCCTGAGACTTGATCTGATCGATGGCGTCCGGCGCCGGGGCTTCAATCCAGTCCACCTGCTTCGACAGCAGCGCCGCGGTACGGGCGTTGGCCTCCGGCAAGGGGATCAGCACCACTTTATCCACCCGGGGAATGCGATCTTTGTTCCAGTAGTCGGGGTTTTTATCGAGGATCAGCTGCTGACGCGGCACCAGTTTCTCCAGTTTGAACGGGCCGCTGCCCACCGCGTGGGCGGCGAAGGCGGTCCACGCCTGTTTGCTGCGCGCGGCGCTATCTCCCGCGCTGGCCGGCACCGCATCATATTGCTTCTGCCACGCCGTCGGCGAGACGATAAACAGGTTGGTGATGTTGTACGGCAGCAGCGCGTCTGGTTCCGAGGTGGTCAGCGCCACAGTGTGGTCGTCAATTTTCTCTGCGCCGGTGAGAGTCGGCATGCGCGACAGGGTGTTGCCGATCTGGCCCGGGGCGTACTGCGGCGCCGCTTTATTCAGCACCTTATCCACGTTCCAGACGATGGCGTCGGCGTTCACCTCCGTCCCATCATGGAACCTGACGCCCGGACGCAGGGTGAAAATCCAGCGGCTGGTGTTCTGCGGATCGATGTGCCACTCGGTCGCCAGCCCCGGCACCAGACCGCTGGGCTTTTCACCTTGCGACAGATCCCACTCCACCAGCGCGTCGTACAGCGGGATGCCGGTAAAGCGGTTGCCCTCATAGCCTTGATCCGGCTGGCCAAGGGTTAACGGAATATCCGCGGCGGTCATGGCGATCCGCAGCGTGGAGGCGTTGGCAGGTAAGGCGGCGCCCGCCAGGGCCAGTGCGCCGCTCACCGCCACGGCGAGACGACCGGCACGCGAAAATAACGTCTTTTTGTGCATCACATGATCCCTGTTAAATAAAGTGTCACGGATTAACAGGCAAAATGCGTACCAGCTCTTACGCGGACGAAAATAGGCCAAAACCGACCGGTAAAATAAGAAGGACTTATATTATCACCATGATAATTATGGGAAAATAATTGCGCCTTATTCCGCCGCACCGCCAGCGGGAAATATGTTGCAGAATTGCACCAGCCGCTATATGGCAAATTTCAAATAATCACGCTGCGTCACTTTTTATTCATCCCCGTCCTCCGCCGCCGCGTATTATCCGTCGGGATCAATCCCTTCTATACTTCAGGGAACACATCGACCGGGAGAGACTATGCCTTTAGCCGATTTTCACCGCTCCGATCCTTTTACCCTCGGTATCGAACTGGAGCTGCAGGTGGTGAACCCGCCGGGTTACGACCTCAGCCAGGATGCCTCGACGCTGATTGCCGACGTTCAGCATCAGTTGACCGTGGGAGAAGCCAAACATGACATCACCGAGAGCATGCTGGAGATCGCCACCGGGGTGTGCCGCGACATCAGCCATGCCCAAACCCAGCTCAGCGCCATCCAGCAGGCGGTTCAGCGCGCGGCGCTGCGCCATCATCTGCAGATCTGCGGCGGCGGTTCGCACCCCTTTCATGCCTGGCAGCGCCAGCAAATCAGCGACAATCCGCGCTATGTCAAAACCGTCGAGCATTTTGGCTATCTGGCGCAGCAGGCCACGGTCTTTGGCCAGCATGTGCACGTCGGCTGCCAGAGCGGCGACGACGCCCTCTATCTGCTGCACGGCCTGTCGCGCTTTGTGCCGCACTTCATCGCCCTTAACGCCGCCTCGCCGTGGTTTGACAGTACCGACAGCCGCTTCGCCTGTTCACGCCTGAACCGCTTCTCCTCCTATCCCGACAACGGTCCGATGCCGTGGGTGGCAGACTGGCAGGGGTTTCGTCGCCTGTTCCGCCAGCTGAGCTACACCAGCATGATCGACAGCATGAAGGATCTGCACTGGGATATTCGCCCCAGCCCGCAGTTTGGTACCGTTGAGGTGCGGGTGATGGATACCCCCCTGACCCTCGCCCAGGCGATCCATATCGCCGGCTTTATTCAGACCCTGGCCTGCTGGTTGTTGACGGAGCGCCCTTTTAAGCACCAGCCTGACGATTATCTGCTGTACCCCTTTAACCGCTATCAGGCGTGCCGCTATGGGCTGGACGGGACCCTCACCGACGTGCACAGCGGAGAGCAGCGCAGCATCCGCCAGGAGATCCTGCAGCTCGCCGACCGGCTGGCCCCCTTCGCCCATCAGCTGAAGGCGACGGCGGCGCTGGAAGCGGTGGTCCGCCAGGCGAAATCGCCGCACAGCGAAGCGCAACAGATGCGCGACTTTATCGCCAACGGCGGTTCGCTTTCCGGCCTGGTGCAAAAACACTGTGAGATTTGGGCGGCATAAGGCAGCGAGGCGGGTATACTCGGCGCAGACCATAGAAAGGACTGCCCATGTTATTACGTTGCCTGCTCCCCCTGGCGCTGCTGCCCCTGGCCGCCGTCGCCAGCGCCGCCTGTACCCTCACCGACCCGACGCTGACCCTGCAGAGCTATCGGGTGGATGCGCAGAAAGAGCGCATTGCGATGTACTGGCAGGATCGGCACGGCAAAGCCTGGGGTTCCCTGCGTTCGCTGCTGGCGGGTATTGATGGCGATGGCCGGGTACAGATGGCGATGAACGGCGGCATTTACGATAAAGCCTACGCGCCGCTGGGGCTGTATATCGAAGACGGCAAACGGCTGACGCCGGTAAACCGTTCCGCCGGCGGCGGGAACTTCTTTATCCGCCCCGGCGGCGTGTTCCTGGTGGCGAACAACCGGGCGAAAATCGTGCCGCTGCCGGCGTACAAACCCTCTCCCGCCATCCGCTATGCGGTGCAGTCCGGCCCAATGCTGATTGAAAATGGCGCTATCAACTGGCGGCTGAAGCCCTCCGCCAGTTCGCGCAAGCTGCGTAACGGGGTGGGTATCGATAAGCAGGGCCGGGTGGTGTTTATGCTCAGCGAGCGCGAGACCAACTTCTATGATTTTGCCTGCTATGCGCAGTCAAAGCTCGGGATACGGCAGATGCTCTATCTCGACGGCACGCTGTCGAAGATGTACCGCAAAGGCGCCAGCGTGCCGTGGCAGTATCATCCGTTCGTGACCATGATAACGGTGGAGAGGAAGTAGCGGGCGCCCGGCACAAAAGCGGCGCCGTGCCCGCCGTCCTTACCCGTTCACCAGCGAAGGACTACCCTTTTCTGCCAAACGCAACGTGAACGGAAAATTCCCCCTCACCCTAACCCTCTCCCACAGGGAGAGGGGACCGCCCGGCAGACGCTGTTGCTCCGGCAGATAAGGCCAAACGCGACGTGAACGGAAAATCCCCCTCACCCTAACCCTCTCCCAAGGGAGAGGGGACCGCCCGGTAGTCGTTGCAGCCTGGGGTATCCCCGTTACCGACCGGTAGCGCCGCGCTTACCCCCGCCGATGTGCCCACTCACGCATACGCTGAAACAGCACATACAGCGACGGGATAAACAGGATGCCGATCATCGTTGCCACCAGCATACCGCTGAATACCGTGGTGCCGATGATCCGCCGGCTCTGCGCCCCGGCGCCGGTGGCGAGCATCATCGGCATGATGCCGATAATAAACGACACCGCGGTCATCATCACCGCGCGGAAGCGGCGGGTGGCTCCCTCGCGCGCGGCGTCAACAATCGACAGCCCCTCCTCGCGCCGGCTGCGGGCGAATTCAACAATCAGAATCGCGTTCTTCGCCGCCAGGGCAATCAGCAGCACCAGCCCTATCTGAACATACACATCGTTGGCATAGCCCGCGGTCCACAGCCAGAGCAGCGCTCCGCCGATGGCGAACAGCACCGAGAGCATGACGCTCGCCGGCAGCGTCCAGCTCTCATACTGCGCCACCAGGAACAGCCACGCCATCGCTACCGCCGCCAGCACGATCCACACCGCCTGATTGCCGGTCTGCTGCTCCTGCCAGGAGATCCCGCTCCAGGCGTAGTCATATCCCGGCGGCAGATGGGCCTGCAAAATCTGCTCCATGGCCGCCATCGCCGTGCGGCTGCTGACCCCCTCGGCCGCTGAACCGCTCACTGAAACGGACGGGAACTGATTGTACTGCTGAATAAACGGCGCCCCCACCGTCGGCGTAATGGTGACCAGATTGCTCAGCCGCACCCGCTCGCCGTCGCGGCTGCGGACGTACAGCTCGCTAATCTGCTCTGCCCGCTCGCGCCACTGCATCTCATTTTGCATCACCACATGATAGACACGATTGTTACGGCTGAAATCGCCGGCGCGCGTGCCGCCGAACGCCGTCTGCAGGCTGCTGAAAATCTGCGCCACCGGCACATCCAGCAGCGCCGCCCGGTCGCGGTCGACCGTCAGGGTCAGCTGCGGCACGTTGCTGCTCCAGGTGGTAAACACCCGGCTCAGCTGAGGATGCTGGTTCGCCAGCTGGAGGATCTCCCGCGTCACCTGCTCCAGCTCCGCCGACGACTGACCGGCCTGCGCCAGGATGCGCAGGTCAAACCCCGAGGCATTGCCCAGGCCCGGCAGGGTCGGCGGCGCGAAGGTCATGATCGTCGCCTCCGGCAGCGACAGCAGCTGGCGCTGGATATCCGCCATCACCGCATCCAGCGGCGGCCGCTGATGCCAGTCCTTGAGCATCACCGAGATAAACCCGCCGTTAGAGGCGCTGGTGCCGTTGAGAATGTTGAACCCGGACACCTGAATCACATCCTCCACCGCCGGGTTAGCCATCAGCAGCTTGCGCGCCTGGGCCATCACCGCTTCGGTACGCTCCAGCGACGCCGCCTCCGGCAGCTGCACGCTGGCAAACAGGTAACCCTGATCTTCCTGCGGCAGGAAGCCTTTCGGCATCGAGGTGAAGCTGAACGCCACCAGCGCGCCTGCCGCCACCGTCGCCGCCAGCGCCAGCCAGGGGCGGCGGTTCATCCAGCCCACCAGCCGGCCATAGCCGTCGCGGGTACCGTCGAGAAGACGGTTAAATGCCCGCCACACCGCCGCTGGCTGGGCGGGACGCGGGCGCAGCAGCAGTGCGCAGAGGGCCGGCGTCAGGGTTAGCGCCACCAGGCTCGACAGGGCCACCGCGGTGGAGAGCGTCACGGCAAACTGCCGGTACAGCTCGCCGACGATCCCCGGGAGCAGCGCCACCGGCACAAATACCGCCAGCAGCACCAGGGTCGTGGCGATCACCGGCCCGGCGATCTGCTGCAGCGCCTGGGCGGTGGCCTGCAGGCGATCCAGCCCTTCCGCCATTTTGGTTTCCACATTCTCCACCACCACAATGGCGTCATCCACCACCATCGTCAGGGCGAGAATGATCGCGAACAGGCTGAGGGTGTTGGCGCTGTAGCCCAGCAGATAGAGCACCGCAAAGGTGCCGATCAGTGACACCGGGATCGCCAGCACCACGATCAGCGTCGCTCTCCAGCTCTGCAGAAACAGCGACACCACCACGACCACCGCCAGCAGGGTCAGCGCCAGCGAGACGCCGATCTCTTTGATCGTCGCCGCCACAAAGCGGGTGGTATCGAACTTCACCTCCCAGGTGAGATCCGCCGGAAAGCGAGTGTGCAGGCGGTTAAGCTCCGCACGCACTGCGCTGGCGACCTGCAGGGCATTGGCGGTGGGCGTCGGGTAGATCCCCAGATAGGCCGACGCTTTACCG
Source organism: Klebsiella sp. H-Nf2 (assembly GCF_002806645.1). Lineage (NCBI taxonomy): Bacteria > Pseudomonadati > Pseudomonadota > Gammaproteobacteria > Enterobacterales > Enterobacteriaceae > Klebsiella > Klebsiella sp. H-Nf2. The sequence goes on along the minus strand of NZ_PIBL01000014.1, from coordinate 85,690 downwards.
TTCAGCTGCGCGCCGGAGCTGTAGCTGCGGGCGCCCAGCTCAATGGTTGCCACGTCGGCAAGGCGAACCAGCTGCCCCTGCGCGCCGCGGCGGAGGATAATCTCGCCAAAGCTGGCCGCCTCGTTCAGACGCCCCAGCCCGTTGATGGTCAGCGTCTGCTGCTGGCCGTTGAATACCGGCGGGGTGCCCACCTGCCCCGCCGCGCCCTGCACATTCTGCTCGCGCAGCGCCTGGGCAACGTCATCCGTGGTGATGTTGAGCGCGTTCATGCGGTCCGGGCGCAGCCAAATGCGCATACTGTAATCCCGGGCGCCAAACATCTGCACCTCACCGACGCCGGGCAGGCGGGCCAGCGCCTCGCGCACCTGGGTGCTGGCGTAGTTACTGACAAACAGCGGCGACAGCGTGCCCAGCGGCGAGTAGAGGCTCACCCCCATCAGCAGGTTGCTGGCGCGCTTGCGGACCTGGACGCCATTCTGCTGTACCTCCGCCGGGAGCTGCGCCAGCGCCTGCGCCACCCGGTTTTGCACGTCGATCGCCGCCAGGTCGGCATCGGTGCCCGCCGCGAAGGTAATGCTCAGGCGGTACGTTCCCTCATCCGAGCTGGTGGACTCCATATACAGCATATGATCGACGCCGTTGAGCTGGGTCTCCAGCGGGGCGGCGATGGCTTCCGCCACATCTGACGCGCTGGCGCCCGGCCAGCTGGCGCTGACGTTCACCACCGGCGGGGTGATCGCCGGGTACTGCTCCACCGGGATCAGCTTCAGCGACACCGCGCCGACAAAGGTCAGCAGCAGCGCGATCACCATGGCAAATCGCGGACGACGGATAAAAAAGGTCAGCATCCCTTCTCCTTACTTAGTTCAGCACCTGTACCGTGGCGCCTTCGCGTAAACGCTGTGCGCCGTCGGTGATCACCTGCTCGCCCGCCTGCAGCCCTTTCTCAACCGCAAACTGCTGCCCCTGCTGCCCCGCGAGGGTCAGACGACGCTGCCCGGCGGTCTGGTCCGGCTTCAGCACCCAGCTGAAAAAGCCCTGCGGATCCTGCTGCACGGCGGCGGCCGGGATCATCACCCGCGACTGCAGTTCCTGCGGACGGAACAGGATCGTTACGCTGCCGCCCGGCAGCAGACGGTGCTGCGGATTGGCGAACTCCGCCCGCACTGCCACGCTGCCGGTGCGGGCGTCAATCCGGTTATCGATGGAGGTCAACACCCCATCGCGCCGTTTGCCATCCACGTCAATCTGCGCCAGCCACGCCTGCTTCAGGGCGTGGATGTCGGCATGCTGGCCGGTTTTGCTGAAAAATGCGGCTTCGTCGAGAGCGAACGACACCCGCACCGGATCCAGCTGCACGATGTCCACCAGCACGCCGCTGGATGGATTGATCAGCGTCCCGACGTGAAAGGCGCTGTGGCCCACGCGACCAGTCACCGGCGCTGCAATCCGGGTGTAGCTGAGCACAATCTGCTGGGCCTCGACGCGGGCTTTCGCCTGCTGCACAGCGGCGGCGGCGACGTCGCGCTGCATCCGGGCCGTGTCGACGTCGTTGCGGCTGATGGAGTGGTTGTTAATGAGCCGCTCGTAGCGAGTGAGCAGTTGCTGCGACTGACGTAATGAGGCTTCGGCGCTTTTCAGCTCGGCCTGCGCCAGAGCCAGTGCCGCGCGGGGCTGCGCGTCGTCGAGGGTAAACAGCAGGTCGCCCTCGGTAACATACTGGCCATCCTGGAAGTGGCGCTGAACAATCACCCCTTCGGTGCGCGCGCGAATGTCGACGGCGCGGATCGCCTCGACCCGCCCGGGGATAGCGCGTTCTTCAGCATGAGGCGCCAGTTCAACCGTGGCGACGCGGACCGGCACCGCCGGCGCAGCGGTCGCCGTCAGGGCGCCGCCGGCCAGACCGCAGGCCAGCAGAGCAAAGCGGAAGGTTTTAATCATAGGGGGATCCTTGCGAAAGTAACGCGCGCCTACAGCGAGGCGCGCGAGATCAATCAAGCCGTTTTGCGGAACCGGCGCGTCAGGCGCTTCTCAACTTCCACCACCAGGAACATGGCGACGCCGATGACCAGGGTGATAAACCAGTAGCGCAGCGGCAGCGCTTCCGTACCAAACATGCTCTGCATCAGCGGGACATAGATAATGACCAGCTGCATCAGCAGCAGGACACCGGTCACCAGCCAGATGCCTTTGTTGCGTAGCAGACCCATGCTCAAGGAGAAGCTGTCGCTGCTGCGGCAGTTGATCATGTAGACCCACTGCGCCGTCACCAGCATCTGCAGCAGCACGGTGCGGATAAACTCCGGACTGTGGCCGCGCGGCGCCAGCCAGGCCTCAAGGATAAAGGCGGCAATAGCAATCATAGACCCGACAAAAGCCACTCGCCACACGGCGAAGCCATCCATCACGTGCTGGCCGGTTTTACGCGGCGGGCGGTTCATCACGTTGCGCTCTGCGGCTTCAAAGGCAAGGCCGAAGGAGAGCGTCGCCGACGTCGCCATGTTCATCCACAGGATCAGCACCGGGGTCAGCGGAATAATGTTCCCCGCCAGCAGGGCGATGATGATCAGCAGCCCCTGCGCCAGGTTGGTCGGCATGATGAAGAGGATGGTCTTCTTCAGGTTGTCATAGACCCGACGGCCCTCTTTTACCGAGCTGGCGATGGTCGCGAAGTTATCATCGGTCAACACCATGTCAGCCGCCTCTTTGGTGACTTCGGTACCTTTGATACCCATGGCGATACCCACGTCGGCCTGGCGCAGCGCCGGCGCGTCGTTGACGCCGTCTCCGGTCATGCCGACCACTTCGCCGTTATCCTGCAGGGCTTTCACCAGGCGCAGCTTATGCTCCGGGCTGGTACGGGCAAAGATGTCGTACTCCACCGCCGCCTTCGCCAGCGCCGCATCGTCCATGTGCTCCAGCTGGTAGCCGGTCATGGCCTGGCTGCTGTTGGTGATCCCCAGCATCTGGCCGATGCTCATCGCCGTCTGCGGGTGGTCGCCAGTGATCATCTTCACGCGGATCCCGGCGGTCTGGCAGGCGTGGATGGCGTCAATGGCTTCCGGACGCGGGGGATCCATCATCCCGGCGATGCCGAGGAAAATCAGCCCCTCCTGCAGGTCCTCATGGTTAAGGGTGGTGGCATCAAGGCTGGCAGGCTTACAGGCCGCCGCCACCATGCGCAGTCCCTGACGGGCGAAGCGCGCCATCTCCTCTTCCCAGTAGTGCGCCTCGAACGGCACCGCGCCGTGGCGGCTCATCTGCTCGCGGCACATGGCGAAGATAACGTCCGGCGCACCGGTGATCAGCACCCGGGCCTCGCCATCGATGTGCTGCAGGGTCGACATATATTTGTACTGTGAGTCAAAGGGGATCTTGGCCACCAGACGGGCCTCCACCGCCGGGAGCTGCGCTTTCGCCGCCAGCACCTTCAGCGCCCCTTCGGTCGGCCCGCCGGTGATCCCCCACAGACCGCGCTCATCCTGGGTAAGCTGGCTGTCGTTACACAGGTCGATGGCGCGCAGCCAGGTCTCCAGCACGGTGCCGGGCTGAACCTGCACGGGCTCGTCGCTCCCCTCAAGGAAGATCCGCCCCTGCGGCTCATAGCTGTCGCCTTCCACCCGGTAGCAGCAGTCTGCAGTGATGATCGCTTTGACGGTCATTTCGTTCATCGTCAGGGTGCCGGTTTTATCCGAGCAGACCACGGTCATGGCGCCGAGAGTTTCCACGGTCGGCAGCTTACGAATAATCGCCCGCTTGCGCGCCATCGTCTGCACGCCCAGCGACAGAATAATCGAGATGATCGCCGGCAGCCCCTCCGGTACCGCGGCCACCGCCAGGCTAATCAGCGACAGCAGCAGCTCGCCCACCGGAATATCCCGCAGCGCGAGGCTAAAGATAAACAGCGCCACCATCATGGCGAGGATAATGACAAAAATCGCTTTGCCGAGCTTATCCATCTGCACCAGCAGCGGGGTACGGTGCTTCTCAATACCCGCCATCATCTGGTTGATATGGCCGAGTTCGGTCTGTGCGCCGGTGGCGGTCACCACGCCGACGCCGCCGCCAGCGCTGATGGTCGTCCCGGAGAAAACCATGTTCACCCGGTCGCCCAGCGGCAGTTCGCCCTCCAGCGCGTCGGTGATTTTATCCACCACCGTCGACTCGCCGGTGAGGATCGCCTCTTCCACCCGCAGGTTGTGCGTTTCAATCAGGCGCATGTCCGCCGGTACGCGGTCGCCGGCGCGCAGGATAACGATGTCCCCCGGAACCAGGTCGCGCGTCGGGATAGTCTCATGTTTGCCGTTACGCTGGACGCGGGCATCGCTGGAGAGCATGTTGCGGATCCCCTGCAGGGATTTTTCGGCGTTGCTCTCCTGGATATGGCCGATCAGGGCGTTAATCACCGTCACGCCGAGGATCACCAGAGTATCGACCCAGTGACCCATGATGGCGGTCAGCGCTGCGGCAGCCAGCAGCACGTAAATCAGTACGTCGTTAAAGTGGGCGAGAAAGCGCAGCCAGCCCGGTTTACCCTTCTTTTCCGGCAGGGCATTCGGACCAAAGGTATTCAGGCGCTCGGCGGCGTCTGCGGAATTTAACCCAGCGGCCTGGCTTTTTGTCTGCGCCAGCACTGCGTCAACGGTCTGCTGCCAGACCTGCCGTGGCGCGGTGTCGCCCGAGGGCGTCGTAAACTTTGGGTTATTCATCTTGGTCAAATTACATTTTCCTTATAAATTCCGTGAGTCGGAAAGCCTGAAATCATTCCTGGCCAATGAAGTAAAACGTGGCTAAAAAGCCGGTAAAAATGTGATCAAATATCCGCCTAAATTTTTCGAAAAATACAAAATGTGTGATAAGTTAATTCACAAGTTAAATATTACAGAATATTAATAAACCAAAACTAAACGAGGTTAAATATGTTTGGAATCTACCGCGGACGCCGTCTGGCGCTGTACATCCTGCTGGCCATCATTGTTGCCACGCTGGTGGGATATAGCACTTATAGTTTTGTAAAAGCGCTGGCATAATAATGACGTTAATTTACACCCAGCTGCAATTAACTTAATTACAAATTATTTCAGATTAATTAACATGAGAGCGAAAGGCAGGCAATAATATTTAAAACAGCCGTGTTATAGAGAGTAAAAAAACAAAGCATATTGCGTTAAGCATTATTTTACCGGACAATATGTTTTTTAACTGATGATTAACATGACATGAAACATCCGCTGGAAACGCTTCTCTCCGCCGCCGGGATCTTACTGCTGGCCCTGCTCTCCTGTCTGCTGTTGCCCGCGCCTTCGCTGGGCCTGACGCTGGCGCAAAAGCTGGTTGAGACATTCCATATGATGGATCTCAACCAGCTCTATACGGTGTTGTTTTGTCTGTGGTTCTTAGCGCTGGGCACCCTTGAATTTCTGGTGCTGCGCTGGGTGTGGCGTCGCTGGTTCTCCCTCGAACGGTAAACCAGGAGAGCGCGCCTCAGTGGGCGCGGCTGTGGTTTTCTTTACGGTAGGCGCCCGGCGGCTGATTGAAGGTCCGGGTGAAGACGCGGGTAAAGGTCTGTTGCGAATCAAAGCCATACTTCAGGCAGATATCGTAGACCCGCTGATCGGTGTCGCGCAGATCGCGGGCGGCCAGCAGCAGCTTCCTTTCACGAATATAGCGCCCGAGGCTCTCTCCCTTGTACTGTAAAAACAGCCGTTGCAGATGCCATTTCGAATACCCGGCATGGCGAGCGATATCATCAATACGCAGCGGTTGATGCAGGTTGTCATCAATCCACTCGACGATAGTGTCAATCACCTGAGCGGAAATCGTCATATGCTCTCTCCTCTGAAACTGCACTGGCGCTTAGCGCCACCAGGCGTTAAATGATTGCGTCTTATCGGCGACCCACAGCGGCTCGCCCTGCATAGGCGTCAGCAGACGCCAGGCCCTTCCTTCGCTGGCAGCCGCCAGCCGTTGATACGGTTCATCCCAGCTGTGTTTCGCCAGAACAAACCGTCCTGCATGACCAGGCAGCACCGCGCGGGCGCGCAGGTCGTCGGCAGCCTGAGCCGTTTCATCCGGCATCATGTGGATATATTTCCAGTCCTGGTCATACTGCCCGTTCTCCATGATCGCCAGATCAACCGGACCAAATTCATCACCAATCGCTTTGAAGTGCGGCCCGTAGCCGCTGTCGCCGCTGTAATAAATTTTTTGCTGCGGGGTGACGAACAGAAAACTGGCCCACAGCGTCTGGTTACGCTTCAGCCCACGGCCGGAAAAGTGCCGCGCCGGCAGAACGTGAACGGTGAATTCATCGCTGACCGGTATCGCCTGCTGCCAGTCCGCTTCGGTAATCAGCGCCCCGTCCATCCCCCAGTAGCGCAGATGCGATCCGACACCCAGCGGCGTAATGACCCGCTTAATTTTCGGCAGCAAGGCGCGGATGGTGGCGTAATCCAGATGGTCGTAGTGATCGTGGGAGATGATCAGTAGATCGATATCCGGCATCCCTTCTGCCCGCCACGGATAGTCGCCGGGAAAGGCTTTATTGATAAAGGAGAACGGCGCCGCGTAATCGCTGAACACCGGGTCGATCAGGATGCGTTTTCCCGCCAGCTGCAGGTACCAGGAGGAGTGGCCGAGCCAGACCATCACATCCTGCCCCAGGGGCAGCGTCGCCAGGTCGGTCTTCACCAGCGGCAGCGGCTGAGCGGGACGGGCGTTTTCCCGTTTGGTCATCAGGAAATCCCACCACGCCGCCAGCATATTTTTCTGCCCGGTGAACCCTGGCGTGGGCAATTGGTTATGGAACTGGCCGTCCCGGTAGTGGGGGGACGCTTCCACCTGGCTAAGCTGTGCTCCCTGCGGCGCCTTACCAAAACCGGCATTGAGGACAAACGGCAATGTCGTTGCTGCTGCGAGTAACATGATGGCGACCACGCTAAAAGTGACACGGTTCATATCCTGACCAGACAAAAGCCCCCATCCCGGAGGCTTTGTGATATAACTTGATTATGAGTGAGTACGCACTCATTATTAGGAAAGTGATGAAAGTCGTCAAGACGATTTTCAATTTTTGCGTTCCGCCGTTGCAGCGACCTGGTCAGACGTGCAAAGATCGGCGGTTTGTTTAAACCTGCGTGAGGAAAAAAGTAGTGGCTCGTCCAAAGAGTGAAGATAAAAAGCAAGCGTTACTGGAAGCTGCCACCACGGCTTTCGCCCAGTCCGGCATCGCCGCCTCAACGTCGGCCATTGCCCGCAGCGCCGGTGTGGCCGAGGGGACGCTGTTTCGCTATTTCGCCACCAAGGATGAGTTGCTCAACGAGCTGTACCTCGCCATTAAGCTGCGTCTGGTACGGATGATGATCGCCGGGCTGGATCCGGACGAAAAGCGCCCGAAAGAGAATGCGCGCAATATCTGGAACAGCTATATCGACTGGGGGGTGCGCAACCCGATGGAGCACAAGGCGATCCGCCGGATGGCGCTCAGCGAGCGCATCACCGACGAAACCCGTCGCCAGGTAAAAGAGAGCTTCCCGGAGCTCAACGAAATGTGCCAGCTGTCGGTGAAAGAGATTTTTCTCAGCGAGGCGTACCGCGCCTTTGGCGATGCCCTGTTTCTGTCGCTGGCGGAGACCACCATCGAATTCGCCAGCCACGATCCGCAGCGCGCCCGGGAGATTATCGCCCTCGGCTTTGAAGCCATGTGGAACGCCCTGCATGAGGTTGACGCCAAATGACCCCCGAGATGCTGCATCCCTGCGCTCATCGTATCGCCCTGACCTACCCGTTTACCGAGCACTGCTGGCCTTTTGGGCCAGAGTATGATGTGTTTAAGGTCGATGGCCGTATCTTTATGATCACCATGACCATTCGCGGCCGGGCGCTGGTCAACCTGAAGGCTGAGCCGCAGAAGTCGCTGCTGAATCAGGAAATTTATCGCAGTATCGAACCGGGCTACCATATGAACAAGAAACACTGGATCACGGTGGTGCCGGGAGAGGATATCAGCGAGGATCTGCTGGCCGAGCTGATTGACGATTCGTGGCATCAGGTGGTGAATAAGCTGAGCAAAAAGGCCCAGCAGCGGCTGCGTCCGCGCTGATTTTCAGCCAAACGCGATAAGTGTTATCGCATTTTTCACCCTTATCATTTTGCGATCTTCGCTGTACTCTTCCTCTCCTTAACGCACCGGTAAGGTGCTGTAAACTGTGAGGAAGAGTTATGGATATCGTATCGGTCGCTTTGAAGCGCTATTCCACCAAGGCCTTTGACGCCACGAAAAAGCTGACTGCCGGGGAAGCGGAACAGCTGAAAACGCTGCTGCAGTACAGCCCGTCTAGCACCAACTCCCAGCCGTGGCACTTTATCGTCGCCAGCACCGATGAAGGGAAAGCTCGCGTAGCCAAAGCCGCCAGCGGCACCTACGTGTTCAACGAACGTAAAATTCTCGACGCCTCGCACGTGGTGGTGTTCTGCGCGAAAACCGCGATGGACGACGCCTGGCTGCAGCGCGTGGTGGATCAGGAAGAGGCCGATGGCCGTTTCGCCACCCCGGACGCAAAAGCCGCTAACCACAAGGGTCGTACGTTCTTTGCCGATATGCACCGCAAAGAGCTGAAAGATGACGATCAGTGGATGGCGAAGCAGGTGTATCTCAACGTCGGCAATTTCCTGCTGGGCGTGGCGGCGATGGGCCTCGATGCCGTGCCGATCGAAGGGGTCGATTTTGCGATCCTCGATGAGGAATTTGACCTGAAAGCCCAGGGCTACACCAGCCTGGTGGTGGTCCCGGTCGGCCACCATAGCGTGGAAGATTTCAACGCCACCCTGCCGAAGTCGCGTCTGCCGCAGTCGACGACCATCACCGAGATTTAATCTCTCACCAGGCGCCTTTCACCGGGCGCCTCTGGTGCCACTTGTCAGTGCCGGGTGGCGGCTACGCCTGACCCGGCCTACATAACAATGTATATCATATAGTTACCTCTCACCGTAGGCCCGCGCAAGCGCAGCGCCGCCGGGCAGGGGCTGCGGGCGCGGAGCGGCTTTTATGCCGGGCGGCGGCTCACGCCTTGTCCGTTCTGGGGTTCGTGCGACCTGTTGGTGATTTACCCACTTGCGCGACTGAAACTGCCGGTTCCTCCATCTCCCTGTGGGAGAGGGCCGGGGTGAGGGCAGCAGAGCGCACCCATTCACTGTTCCCCGGAACCGTAGCCCGATGCGCCGTTGTTTTGTCGGGTGGCGCTTCGCTTACCCGACCTACGGCCCGTGCGACCTGTCGTTAATTTGAGCCGGTAAGTGAATCGCCACCGAGGGCGTTAGTAAAGTAAAATTTGTGGGTGCTTTATACCGCAGGCTAACGCGTATCGCGTTAAGGTATCCAGACTGGCGCGGGTGACATTGGCTTCCATTCTGGAGACCGTCGGCGCACTCACCCCCATCCTCTGCGCCACCTGGGCTCGGGTCAGCCCCGCCTGCTCGCGCCATTGCGCCAGCATAGTACGTAATCGCTGTTGACGTTCTTGCGCATCGAACGCAGCCTGAACCTCAGGCTGGCTAAGCAGTTCTGTTTTTAACGTATCCCAGTCAATGATCTTTTTACTCATTGCGCATCTCCTCTAATCGCTTCAGCGCCAGGCGAATTTCCGATGACGGGGTTTTTTGCGTTTTCTTGACAAAAACCCGTAGCAGAAAGAGCGTCTTGCCTTGCTGAAAAACGTAGATCCCTCGCCCCTGTACCGAACCTAACGCACGAATTTCAAATAACCCCTGCCCCAGCGGTTTACTGTCAGGTTCTCTCAGCGCGGTGGGATTTTAGCGTAACTTGTCTATTTGCCGGATCATCTTCGCCTGGACAATGGGCGGAAGCGCCTGCAGTTCCTTTTTAACGTCCACATGCACAACCAATCTGAACATCAGACTCCCTTCCTCTGGATGTTAGCATATAAGAAAAATTGCCTTAAAGGCTAATTTTTGAGATACCCGGCAAGCCTATGCTCATTTGCAGCCAATCGCAGAAAAATGCGCTGAAACTGGAATCAGGGACGAAAAAAGGCCGCGACTGAGCGCGGCCTGAGTGGTTAGCGTTCTCAACGCGAACTTATTTTTTCTCCACCTGCCCTTCGCCCGCGTGCCAGATGCGCTCGGCATAGCGGCCAATCACCGCCAGCGAGACGGCAAGGATCAGGAAAAACAGCACCTTGTGCATCCCGTTCCAGAAAAACTCAAAGAAGCGGGTATAGAGATTGATCGCCAGGAAGGTTAGCCCGAAGCCGCGCAGCATTCCGTCATCGGTTTTCAGGCTGATAAAAATGCAGACGCCGGCCGCCGCGGCAAACAGCAGCCCCCACGGCAAGAGTCGCGCCTGACTCACTTTGTACCAGCTGTCAGCGTCGTAATTGCCGAAAATCGACAGGATCCACAGCGCAATAAACAGGTACGTGAGGCCCATCGCCTTGCTGACGGTAAACAGCTGCCGCTGGCGAAGCAGGGATTGCGCGCCGTAGCAGAGCGCCAGCAGCGCGCCGCCGAACAGGACGAAGCGAATCGGGTAGTTCATGCCCAGCCAGTAGGCGCCCCACCCCGAGACATAGCCGGTTTCCGCGCCAAACCAGTTGCCCAGCGCCAGCAGAAAAAAGAGCCACACCAGCCCGGAGCGGGCAATATAGCCGATGGCGCCGTAAATCACGCATCCGGCCAGAAACAGCGGTGCGATATGGCCGCTGCCGTTATCCAGCCGTTCGCCAAGCTGCCATAGCGCCACGGCGGTAAAGACGACGCCCAGAAACAAAATCGCCTCGGTGCTGTAGTGCCACTGCGTCTCCCGCCGCTGGCGGCGAAAACCCCAGCCGTAACAGGCGACTGCCAGCAGCGCAGGCAGCAGGATCCGCGTCAGCGCCGAGTGGCTGAACAGGCTCAGCAGCCACGCCACCAGCTCGCTGTCGGCGAACAGGCTGCCCAGAGCAATCAGCACGCAGGCCAGCGCGGTCCAGAAGGCGTAGCGGCTCAGGCGCCGCCAGTCGAAGGGGGAGACGCGCAGCGTTTGCGCCAGCCGCTGGCTGTCCGCCGGGGTTAACTCCCCGCTGGCCTGCCAGGCGTTCAGCGCGCGCTGAATAATGCGCTGTTCTTTTCGGGTTACGTTCATAGGCATTCCTTGAGACTGATGACAAACCTGTTTTCGCTAATGTGCTCGCCTTTTTGCCGGGTGGCGGCGTACGCCTTACCCGGCCTACAAACCCAAATCACCGCGGGTCCTGGGGCTGCTGAAACTGCCGATGCTGGCCGGAGCCCGGGGGTACAGGGGGCGGCGGCGACTGGCCGCCCCCTGTGCGCTCCCTGCGCCATGAGAGATATAACGCAGAAGACTAACCGGGAGCGCAATGTGCGCTGAAGTCGCAGATAACATAAAAGACTTCCCTGCAGTGCTTTCCCTCACCCTGGCCCTCTCCCGGAGGGAGAGGGAACCGTCCAGCAGCCCGGCCGGGCAATACCCGAAGATGGCACATTCTCAACCATCTGAGTCCTTGTGATTAATGTTGATCCAGCCACGCCAGCGCCTGCTCGCCCGCCTCGTCCATCGGCAGATAGACCAGCAGGCGCGAACCGTTGCGCGGCGCCGAATACCAGTACATCTGCTGCAGACTGAATCGCCCGAGCTGCGGGTGGTTAAAATGTTTAATCTGGTTTTCCACACCGCGCACCTCGTAGCGCTGATGCCACAGCGTTTCAAACTCCGACGAGGCGGCGAAAAAGCGCGCCAGCTTGTTTTCCCACGCCGGCTCGCCACGGTGCTCGGCCATCGCGGCGCGAAAATAAGAGACGAAGGTCGGCAGCACATCGCGATTTTCGATCCGGCTGCGCCAGGTCTCATGGGTCAGATAGAGATAAATGCAGTTGCGATCTTCTTCCGGGAGGGTGGCGAAATCGATGCCCATCAGGCGGCAGAAGCTGTCGTTCCAGGCCACAATATCAAAGTTCGGTTTCTGAATACTGGCTGGCTGCGGCATCAGGCTGTCCAGCATCCGGCGGGTACCGGGGCTGATGCCTTCGCACACCGTCACCTGGGTCGCTTCCGGCGGGGTCAGCCCGGCCAGTACGAACAGGTGCCGGGTCTCCAGCGGACTGCACTGTAAAGCATTCGCGACCCCCACCAGCACCGCCTCCGACGGATTCACCTCCCGCCCCTGCTCCAGCCAGGTGTACCAGGTGACGCCGACGTCGGCGAGCATCGCCACCTCTTCCCGACGCAGGCCCGGCGTGCGCCGACGGCCCACGCGGGGCAACCCCAGGCGCTGCGGATCGAGGCTTTCACGGCGGGCGCGCAAAAATGCCCCCAGCTGTTTGCGTCGATCGTCCGGCACGGCGATCGTCAACTCCCGTTGCGGCATCGTGGTCATCACCCCTCCAGCATAGTAGTGCCAGTACCAGTATAGACAGGAACTGGTACCCGTTTAATTTATCGGTAATGCTACGTCGGTCTGCTGAATGACGCAATGGAGAATCCCATGAATACGTCTGCTGTTTCACCCGGCCGCGCCGGTCTGTTGCTGCTGCTGGGCGGCCAGATGCTGCCGCTTATTGATACCTCGATCACCAATGTGGCGCTGGATGCCATCACCCACACCCTGGCGGCCAGCGCCACGCAGCTGGAGCTTATCGTCGCGCTTTACGGCGTCGCATTTGCCGTCTGCCTGGCGATGGGCAGTAAGCTTGGCGATAACTACGGCCGCCGGCGCCTGTTTATGTGGGGCGTCGCCCTCTTTGGCATCGCTTCCCTGCTGTGCGGGATGGCGAACAGCATCGGCGCCCTGCTGGCGGCCCGCACCCTGCAGGGCGCCGGGGCGGCGCTGATTGTGCCGCAGATCCTCGCGACCCTGCACGTGACCCTCAAAGGCCCCGCCCACGCCCGGGCCATCAGCCTGTATGGCGGCATCGGCGGCATCGCCTTTATCGTCGGTCAGATGGGCGGCGGCTGGCTGGTGTCGGCGGATATCGCCGGACTGGGCTGGCGCAACGCCTTTTTTATCAATGTGCCGATCTGCCTGCTGGTGTTGGCCCTGAGCCGCCGCTATGTGCCGGAAACCCGTCGCGAGACGCCGTCGCGTATTGACTGGCTGGGCACGCTGTACCTCGCGCTGATCCTCTGCTGCCTGCTGTTCCCGATGGCCCTCGGTCCGGAGCTGCACTGGCCGCTGTGGCTGCAGCTGATGCTGGTGGCGGTCCTGCCGCTCATGTTCGCCATGCGTCAGAGCGCCCTGCGCCAGCAGCAGCGCGGCGACCATCCCCTGCTACCGCCGCGTCTGCTGCAGTTGACCAGCATCCGCTTCGGCATGGCCATCGCCCTGCTGTTTTTCAGCGCCTGGTCCGGCTTTATGTTCTGCATGGCGCTGACCATGCAGGAGGGGCTGGGGATGGCGCCGTGGCAGTCCGGCAATAGCTTTATCGCCCTCGGCGTGGCTTATTTTATTTCGGCGCTGTATGCCCCGCGGCTTATCGCCCGCCACAGCATGGGGCGGATCCTGTTGACCGGTCTGGCGGTGCAGATCGCCGGACTCCTGCTGCTGTGCGCCACCTTCTCCCGCTTCGGCATCGCCACCACCGCCCTGACGTTGGTCCCCGCCACGGCGCTGATCGGCTACGGCCAGGCGCTGATCGTCAACAGCTTTTACCGGATTGGCATGCGCGATATCAGCGCCAGCGATGCCGGGGCCGGGAGCGCCATCCTCAGCACCCTGCAGCAGGCGACCCTCGGTCTCGGACCGGCTATCCTCGGTTCGCTGTTCCTCGCGCTGGCCCGTCGCGGCGGCGGAAACTATCCGCAGGCGCTGATTGATTTTCTGCTGGTCGAGGTGGTCATGATGCTGTTGCTGGGGGCCATCGCGCTGTGGCTGCGCCATCATCTCAACCGACAGCCGGCGACGGTAGCGTCGTAATACCGGCGGCGGTGATTTGCATAATAGCTATCCAGCGGTCATCATACCCGCTGGATATTCAGGAGACGTTATGCAGGAATTAATATCGCAAATTGCCGCCTTAGGTATCGAAATAACCCCCACCCGCTCGCTGATGATTATCTTCGGCATTATCTTATTCACCGCCGTGGTCGTGCATCTGATATTGCACAAAGTGGTCCTGCGCGCGTTCGAAAAACGGGCGTTGGCCAGCAGCCACCTGTGGCTGCAAATCATCACGCAGAATAAACTCTTTCACCGACTGGCTTTTACCCTGCAGGGGATCATCGTCAACGTGCAGGCGGTGCTGTGGCTGCAAAAAGGCAGCGAGGCGGCGGAAATATTAACCACCGTGGCTCAGCTATGGGTGATGATATATGCCATGCTGTCCTTCTTCTCGCTGCTGGATGTCATTTTAAAGCTGGCGCAGAAATTTCCCGCCGCCTCACAGCTGCCGCTGAAGGGTATATTCCAGGGGATTAAGCTGGTGACGGCGATTATTATCGGCATCCTGATTATTTCGCTGCTGATAGGTCAGTCGCCGGCGATCCTGATTAGCGGGCTCGGCGCGATGGCCGCGGTGCTGATGCTGGTGTTTAAAGATCCGATCCTCGGCCTGGTGGCCGGTATTCAGCTCTCTGCCAACGATATGCTCAAGCTTGGCGACTGGCTGGAGATGCCGAAGTACGGCGCCGACGGCGCGGTGATCGATATCGGCCTCACCACGGTCAAGGTGCGCAACTGGGACAACACCATCACCACCATTCCGACCTGGTCGCTGGTCTCCGACTCGTTTAAAAACTGGAGCGGCATGTCAGCCTCCGGCGGCCGCCGCATCAAACGCAGCCTTAACATCGACACCACCAGCATTCATTTTCTTGATGAACAGGAGCAGCAGCGCCTGATCCGGGCGAAATTACTCAAACCCTATATGGATTCGCGCCACGAGGAGATTAGCGCCTGGAACCAGCAGTACGCCGGGGAGCAATCGGTTCTTAACGAGCGGCGGATGACCAATGTCGGCACCTTCCGCGCCTATCTGCAGGAGTATTTACGCCATCATCCACGCATCCGCCAGGATATGACTCTGATGGTGCGCCAGCTGGCGCCGGATGCCAACGGGTTGCCCATCGAGATCTACTGCTTCACCAACACCGTGGTGTGGGCGGAATATGAGGGGATCCAGGCGGATATTTTCGACCATGTCTTCGCCGTGGTGGAAGAGTTTGGCTTACGCATTCATCAAACGCCCACCGGCAACGACATTCGCGCGCTGGCGGGCGCCTTCTCCCGCTGATCCTCAGGCGCTGGCGCGGTCTATCACGCGCCAGTCCATCATCACCCGCTCGACGGCAGCGTCGGGATCGTCGATGCGTTTCATCAGCAAGGCCACCGCCGTGCGGCCGATCGCCCGGGAGGGCTGTTCGACGGTGGTCAGCTGCGGGGAGACCACTTCCGCCAGCTCGGTGCCGTCGAAGCCGATCACCGCGATATCCTCCGGCACCCGCAGTCCGGCCTGGTCAATCGCCCGCAACGCCCCGGCGGCGAGAGAGTCCGAAACGGCAAACACCGCGTCGGGCTGCTCGTCTTGCGACAGCAGCTGCTCCATCGCCCGTTTACCGGCCGCCGCGCTAAGATCCTGCGCGTAGGTCACCTGCTGATACGCCAGACCGTGCACGTGCAGCACGCTTTTATAGCCGCGCTCGCGCAGGCGAGCATAGCGATAGCTCAGGTCGTGATTAATGAGCGCAATGCGGCGGCGGCCGCTATCGGCCAGCCTGGACACCGCCCCCTGAGCCGCCTCGACGTCGTTAATCCCGACGCAGGAGATGCTGCCGGTGTCGGCATACTCCGCGCACTGCACCCAGGGCGCATCGCCAATCATGGTGGTCAGCTCCGGCAGGCTGGAGAGCGCGTTCATGGTAATAATGCCGTCGACCATTTTGCCGGAGAGCAGCTGCAGGCCCGAGGTCGAGCGGGCCAGATCCGACCCGGAGTTACACAGCAGAATGCGGTAGCCGTTCTTCTCCGCCTCTTCTTCTATCCCCTTCACCACCTCGGCGCAAAAGGGATTAGCGATATTGGAGACCATCACCAGGATCATATTGCTGCGGGCGGTTCGCAGCTGACGCGCCAGCAGGTTCGGCTGATAGTTGCTCTCTTTGATCGCCTGCAGCACGCGCTCACGGTTTTTGGCTTTTACCGTATCGCTGTTGTTCAACACCCGCGACACCGTGGCCACCGAGACGCCGGCCAGACGAGCAATTTTCTGAATAGACATAAACCCTGCACTTCCTGCGATAGAGGTGGATCCTGCAGGCTATCATAAATGACCTCTGGTCAGCCTGCCAGCCTGGCGCGAAAGCGCGGGAACGCGCGAGAAAACTATTAAAAATCAGGGCTTCTCTCCCACGCCGTTAACGCGCATCCTTTTGCCGTTCCACCCGGTTCGCGCTCTGGCGACAGCCCCCTGGCGCCCTATTTCTTCGTTTATGATTAAGGATGATATCTCCATGAGGCTCTCCACCGCGGTTCTCGCCCTCAGCTGTGCCCTGGCAACAATCACCGGCTGCACCTCGTCAAAATCGTCACCGGAACGCCACGCTTACGCGTTTGTCGCCCACCGCTCCGATTTTGTCGGCGGTAATTTCACCGTCAACCGCCAGGAAAATTACCGTTTAAACCTGCCGACCTTCACGGCAATGTACGCCCGCGGCCAGCAGGATAAAGCCGCTGGCATGAGCGAAAGCGACGCCCGCCGCACCGCCGAGGCCATCAAACAACAGGCGGCGCAGGGCACCCGCACCGAGCACGCCTTTACCGGCAACGCCAGCGACAAATGGGATAATGCGATGGAAAATAAAGATTCCGTCCTGTTCGGCAACGAGCTCTCCGGTGCCTATCTCGACGGCTATCTTGGGGTGAAATAATCCTGCGCCCCGCCTGCGCTCAGCGTTCGACGCTGACCCAGCGCTGTTCCTGATGGCTTTTGACGATCGCCTCGATGATGTACATCACATCGGCGCCGTCGTCGAACGCGGCGAAGCGCCGGGCCCCGGCCTCCGGCATCCTTCCGGCACGTACCGCCTGATAAAATTGCCCCATCATATTCTTGAAGGCATCGGGCCAGCCCTCAATATGGCCGCCGGGATAATGAGCGCTGGCGGCGGCCTCCGGCCGCAGCAGGCTCGGGTCGTCGCTGAGCAGGCTATCCGGCTGCTCGCGGTGGCCGATCCACAGCCGCTGGGGCACCTCCTGATCCCAGGCCAGAGAACAGAGGCTGCCGTTAATCTCCACCGCCAGACGGTTTTTCCGCCCGGCGCTCACCTGGGAGACCATAAAGCTGCCCTTGCTGCCATCGTCAAAACGCAACAGCACCGAGCCAAAGTCCTCAGTATCGACAGGCCGGGTTTCATATGCCTGCGCCTCGTGAACGCCGCTGAAGGTCGCTTTGCCATTGACTGGCGCTTTACGCGTCGGCCAGACGATAGACAGATCCGCCATCACCTCGACAATCCGCCGACCGGACATAAACTGCACGGTATCGCACCAGTGGGAGCCGATGTCGGCCACCGTCCGCGACGCGCCGCCCTGCGCCGAATCGACCCGCCAGTTGTAGTCGGTCTCCAGCAGCATCCAGTCCTGCAGATAGCTGCCGTGCGCCGCAAACACCCTTCCAACATCGCCATGGCGGATCATCGCCGCCGCCTGCTGGACCATGGCGAACTGGCGATAGACAAAGCTGACGCCATGCACCACGCCGGCCCGGGCGGCAAGCGCCACCAGCTCCCGCGCCTCCTCCGCCGTCATACACAGCGGCTTTTCGGAGAAGACGTGCAGCCCGGCGGCGAGGATCTGCCGGTTAATCTGGGCATGCAGATGGTTCGGGGTACAGTTATGCACCACCTGCAGCCCCGGATGGGCCAGCAGTGCCTCCACGCTGTCGTAGGCATGGGCAATGTTCAGCGCTCGCGCCTTGCGCTGCGCCGCCTCAAGGCGGCTGTCGCACAGCGCCACGACCTCGACATCTCCCAGACGCCGCAGCGCCTCCAGATGTGCCGGACCAATAAACCCTGCCCCGATAATCGCGACCTGAATCATATTATTCCCTCCCGCCGGCGGCAAAGTCATCGAAGGCCCGTCCGGCAACGGGAATGATATGGCGGCGGATAAACTCGCTGCCCTCGCGCGCGCCGGTCTCGGCGTCCTTCAGGCAGCACTCCCACTCCAGCACCGCCCAGCCGTCAAAATCATATTCGGTCAGCTTACTGAACACCCCTTTGAAGTCGATCTGCCCGTCGCCGGGAGAGCGGAAACGCCCGGCCCGCTGCTGCCAGGGCTGGTATCCGCCGTAGACGCCATTGCGCCCGTTGCGGCGAAATTCGGCGTCCTTGACGTGAAAGGCTTTAATACGCGAGTGATAGATATCGATATAGGTCAGATAGTCCATCTGCTGCAGATGCAGGTGGCTCGGGTCATAGAGCATATTGCAGCGCGGATGGTTATCCACCAGCGCGAGAAAACGCTCAAAGGTCACGCCATCGTGCAGATCTTCGCCGGGGTGGATCTCATAGCAGACATCGACGCCCTGTTCGTCGAAGTGGTCCAGCAGCGGGCGCCAGCGCCGGGCCAGCTCGGCAAAGGCCTCATCCAGAAGCGGCTGATTGTGCGGCGGCCACGGATAAAAAAAGGGCCATGCCAGCGCCCCGGAAAAGGTCGCATGCGCCTTCAGCCCCAGGCGGCTGGAGGCCACTGCCGCCTGGCGCACTTTCTCCACCGCCCAGCGCTGGCGCGCCTGCGGATCGCCATGCAGCGCCGCTGGGGCGAAGGCGTCAAACGCCGCGTCATACGCCGGATGCACCGCCACCAGTTGCCCTTCAAGATGAGTGGACAGCTCGCTGATGACCAGCCCATGCTCCGCCAGGGTGCCGCGGACCTCGTCGCAGTAGGTCTGGCTCGCCGCCGCTCGCTCGACATCAAAAATCGCCGGGTGGTTGCAGGGGATCTGCAATGCCCGGTATCCCAGGCCGGCGGCCCACTGCGCCACCCCCGCCAGGGTGTTAAACGGCGCCTGCGGGCCGATAAACTGCGCCAGAAAAATGCCCGGTCCCTTAATCGTTTTCATACCCCCCTCCTGTAAAATTAGTGCGGCTCTTTCTCGTTGTACTGGAAAGAGAAAAGGAAAATCAGGGCGATAACCGCGGCGGCCACCGCCGGGATCCACCAGAAGGTCACCCAGGCCTGCGGCACGCTCTGGCCAGCCACCAGATGGTTATACAGCGTGCCGGAGATCTGCGAGCCCAGCAGCATGCCGATCCCGTAGGTGAACATCACAATCATGCTCTGCGCCTGGCCTTTGACCTTCTCGCCCGCCACGCGGTCGGTGTAGATAAAGCCGACGACAAAGAAAAAGTCATAGCACACGCCGTGCAGCAAAATGCCCAGATAAAGCAGGAAACGCCCCTCTTCGCTGACCCCGAGGGCAAAAAAGGCGTAGCGGACAAACCACGCCACCATGCCGATGAGCAGCATGTATTTCACCCCGAGGCGGCGGAACAGCAACGGAATGATCAGCATAAAGACGATCTCTGACATCTGGCCAAACGACATCGCGGTGCTGACATCCTTGACGCCGGCATCCGCCAGATACGACGCGGTATAGGCGTAATAGGTGCCTAACGGCACGGAAATTAAGGTGGCGCAGAGAGAAAAAATCAGGAAGTGACGGGTTTTCAGCAGCGCGAAGGCGTCCGCACACAGCAGATCGCGAAACTGAACCGGCATGCCTTTGGCCGGCGCCGGGGTATGGGGCAGCGTCAGGCTGTAAATCGCCAGCGCGACCGAACAGAGTGCCGCCAGCGTGAAGATGCCGGTGGTATCAGAGATACCGGTCACCCCGATGCAGATCCCGGCGATAATCCAGCCGATGGTGCCGAACACGCGGACCACCGGGAAGGTTTTATCGACATTGGCCAGGCTGTGGAACGCAATATTGTTGGTCAGCGCCAGGGTCGGCATATAGCACAGCGTATAGCCGAACAGCAGGCCAATCAGCAGGGCGCCGTTCTGCGCCACCAGTGCCTGGGGGACAAACCACAGGATCGCCGCCCCGGCGAGGTGCATCACCGCCATCACCTTCTGCGAGGCGAAAAAGCGATCCACCAGCATTCCCAGCACAAAGGGGGACAGGATGGAGGCGATTGGCCCGGCGGAGAACGCATCGCCGATCAGCAATGACATCTCATAGCGGGTCATCACCAGTCCCAGGGTCACCGACCAGCTGCCCCAGATAAAGAACTGCATAAACATCATTAACGACAGCCGCGGCACCAGAAAACGGTGGCTCACGCGGGCACTTTCCTGACCTTCTGTTGTTGTGACCATGTTGCTCGCCCTTAAAAGTAATCGATTACAAAATCGCTCAACACAAAAAGTAATCGATTACAAAAAGAAGATCGCCAGGCAAATTCCCCACCTGCGAAGAGGATCACAATAAAAAGGCAGGCAGCCCCGCCGGACGGCGGGGCGTCTCGCTTACGCCGGGCGGCGCAGCAGTTTGAAGGCGATAAACAGGAACAGGATCCACACCGGCAGCAGGATCGCCGACAGGCGCATGCCGTCGATAGTGCACATCAGCACCAGAATCAACCCAAGGAAAGCAATGCAGAAGTAGTTGCTGGCGGGCGCCAGCAGCGCTTTGAACTTCGATTCACGCCCTTTGCGGCGCTGGGCGGCGCGGAACTTCAGGTGCGCCATACAGATCATGATCCAGTTCAGGAGCAGCGTCGCCACCACCAGGGCCATCAGCAGCCCCAGCGCTTCATGCGGCAGCAGGTAGTTCAGCACCACCACCAGCGAGGTAATGACGCCTGACAGCAGCAGCGAATTCACCGGCACGCCGCGCTTGCTGACACGGGCGAGGAACGTCGGCGCATTGCCCTGCACCGACAGGCCGAACAGCATCCGGCTGTTGGAGTACACGCCGCTGTTATAGACCGACAGCGAGGCCACCAGAATGACGAAGTTCAGCGCGGACGCCACCATGTTGCTGTCGAGATGATGGAAAATCATCACAAACGGGCTGCTGTCGGATTTGATCTCCACCCACGGGTAGAGCGCCAGCAGCACCACCAGCGAACCGATATAGAACAGCAGGATACGATAAACCACCTGGTTCACCGCTTTCGGGATGCTCTTTTCCGGGTTTTGCGCTTCGGCGGCGGTGATGCCGATAAGCTCCAGCCCGCCGAAGGAGAACATAATCACCGCCAGCGACAGAATAAGACCGTGCCAGCCGGTGGCGAGGAAGCCGCCGTGTTTCCACAGGTTGTCGAACCCGGCTTTGCTGCCGCCGTGGCCGCCAAACAACATCCACAGGCCAAAGGCAATCATGCCGATAATCGCCAGCACCTTAATCAGTGCGAACCAGAACTCCGCTTCGCCATACAGACGGACGTTGACCAGGTTGACGGCGTTAATAATGAGGAAGAAGGCCGCCGCCCAGATCCAGGTCGGGACGTCGGGCAGCCAGTACTGCATGTAGATCCCGGCGGCGGTCAGCTCTGCCATTCCCACCAGCACGAACATCACCCAGTAGTTCCAGCCGGACAGGAAACCGGCGAACGGGCCCCAGTATTTGTAGGCAAAGTGGGCAAAGGAGCCGGATACAGGCTCTTCCACCACCATTTCGCCCAGCTGGCGCATGATCAGAAAAGCGACAATCCCGGCCACGGCGTAGCCCAGTAAGACCGCCGGGCCGGCCATCTGGATAGCGGGACCAATGCCGAGAAACAGGCCGGTACCAATCGCGCCGCCAAGGGCGATAAGTTGAATATGTCGGTTCTGTAAACCGCGATGAAGCGTCGGGCCGCTCTCTTCTACGGCATCCGACGACGTTGACGCGTCTTTCACGTCGTTCCCCTGTGTGTTTTTGCGAAGGGGCACCTTTTATCACTTAGGGGGAATTGTCGCAAGTTGCATGGGGCTATGGCGCGGACAGGGGCGGCCAGATTAACCACCGCTCGCATGGACCCAGGCCAGGCAAGGCGTCACCGTCGCCCGGCCAGGGCTGCCTCCACCGACAAAACTTAATAGCGCACCATCACCGACTTCAGCTCCGTATAATCATCGATAAACGCGCTGCCGAATTCGCGCCCGATGCCCGAGCCCTTCATGCCGCCGAACGGTACCGCCGGGTCGAGGAAGGTATGCATATTGACCCACACGATGCCGGCGTCAATCGCCTCCGAGTAGCGCAGCGCCTGGCGAATATTATCGGACCAGACGCTGGCCGCCAGGCCATATGGCGACGCATTGATCCGCGCCAGCGCCTCTTCTTCACTGCGATAGCCGATGAAGCTGCACACCGGACCGAAGGTCTCTTCGCGCATCAGGGTGCTCTCTTCGCTGCGGACTTTGACCGCGGTCGGCTGCAGGAAATAGCCCTCGCCGGGCAGCGCTTCACCGCCGCAAACAATGGTATCCCCCTCGTCGCGCGCGATCTGGATCAGTTTGAGCACTTTCTCGTATTGCTGACGGTTGGCCAGCGGCCCCAT
The DNA here is from genome assembly GCF_002806645.1 of Klebsiella sp. H-Nf2. NCBI lineage: Bacteria > Pseudomonadati > Pseudomonadota > Gammaproteobacteria > Enterobacterales > Enterobacteriaceae > Klebsiella > Klebsiella sp. H-Nf2. The sequence continues at coordinate 63,189 of NZ_PIBL01000014.1, read as the reverse complement.
CAGCGTCTGTTCATCCAGCGGCGAGCCGGGCGCGAAGGCGCTGAGTCTTTCTTTCAGCAGCGCCAGCACTGCATCCAGTTTGCCCTGCGGCAGATAAAAGCGCTCCGCGGCGGCGCAAATCTGCCCCTGATTCAGGTAGCCGGCTTCAATAATGCCGTTGACCATCGCCTCCGGCGTCAGGTCATCGAGGAACAGCGCGGCGTTTTTGCCCCCCAGCTCAAGGGTCACCCGTTTACCGGAAGCGCTGGCCGACTGCTGGACTTTTTCACCGGTGGCCACCGAGCCGGTGAAGCTCACCTTGGCGCAGGCCGGATGGGTAATCAGCCGCTGGGCAATCTCGCCGCCGGCGCCGTTGACCACGTTAATCACCCCATCCGGGATACCCACCGCTTTTGCCAGCTCCGCCACGCGCAGCAGCGTCAGCGGGGTATATTCGCTCGGTTTGAGGACGATGGTGCAGCCGCAGACCAGGGCCGCCGCCAGCTTCCAGATGGCAATCATGATGGAGAAGTTCCACGGCACGATGCCGACCACCACCCCCAGCGGCTGGCGGCGGGTGAAGGCGGTATATTTCTCACCGTTCATGGAGGGGAGCGACACATCCAGCGTTTCGCCGGTCACCTTCCCCGCCCAGCCGGCGAAGTAGCGCAAAAACGCCACCGATTGATCCAGCTCCAACATCCGCGCCAGCATGATGGTCTTGCCGGAGCAGAGACTTTCCAGCTGCGCCAGCGCTTCGCGATGCTCAGCCAGGGCATCCGCCAGCTTCAGCAGCAGCGTGCCGCGCGCCAGCGTCGGCATCTCGCGCCACTGACTGAACGCCTGGCGGGCACTCTCCATGGCGCGATCCGCCTGATCCACATCCGCTGCCGTCACCTCAGCAATTGCCTGACCGGTGGCCGGGTTAGTCACCGCGAACGGCGCGCCGTGGCCTGCCGCCCGCTCACCGGCGATAAACTGCCCGTGCGGCTGGCGTAAAAAGGCGGTCACTTCCGCCAGTAAGGTTATCTCGCTCATCGTCAGCACCCGTTTTTTCAGCAAAGTTGGCTTATCACAGCACGGTTGCTCTGCGCCGCCCATCGTTCTAAAGAACGTCATTCTTCCGGACGATATTCAACGCCCACATGGCGTGCTGTGATGAGGACCTTGAGCCAGGCAAGACCACAGGGTAACGCGATGAACATTAAAATCGATGCGCTGAACTACTACGGCGCGACGAAGAAATACCACCTCCATTTTCCGGCGCTACGGGAAGATATTGAAGCCGATGTGGTGATTATCGGCGGCGGCTTCTCCGGCATTAATACCGCACTGGAGCTGGCGGAACAGGGCATCACCAACGTGGTGGTACTGGAAGCACGCCATCTCGGCTACGGCGGCACCGGGCGCAACGGCGGCCAGGTGATGGCCGGTATCGGTCACGATATCGAAGCGGTAAAAAAGCACGTTGGCAAAGAGGGGCTGGAGACGCTGTTTAAAATTTCCAATCTCGGCGCGGGCATCATTCGCGAACGCATCCGCAAATACCAGATCGACGCCGATTTCGTCCCCGGCTACGGCTATCTTGCCTATAACCAGCGGCAGCTCAAAACGCTGCGCCAGTGGGAGAAAGAGTTTAAGGCCGCCACCCCGGATGAAGATATCGAGCTGTATACCGGCAAAGAGGTGCAGCAGGTGGTTGGCTCCGAGGTTTACTGCGGCGCGCTGAAACATATGGGCGGCGGACAGATCCACTCGTTGAATATGCTGCTCGGTTCGGCGCAGGCTGCCCATTCGCTGGGGGTGAAGATTTTTGAATCCTCGCCAGTGGTGGAGGTGAATTACGGCAAACAGGTGCGGGTACGCACCGCGATGGGCAGCGTCAAAGCCGCCAAACTACTGTGGGCCTGCGACAGCTTCCTCAACAATATGGAGCCGGAGATCTACAACAAGACGCTGGTGACCTACTCCTATCAGGTGTCAACGGAGCCCCTTTCCGATGAACTGATCGAGCGCATCAGCCCACTGCGCGGCGCCTTCAGCGATATTCGCCCGGTGATTAACTACTACCGTGTCACCCGGGAAAATCGCCTGCTGTTCGGCAGCGCGACTCGCTTCGTGGAATATACACCGAACGATTTCGCCGCCTGGAATCGCACGCTGCTGGCGGAGGTCTTCCCCTATCTGAAGGATGTGAAGATCGATTTCGCCTGGGGCGGGCCGATGGCCTGTAGCGCCAACCTGTTCCCGCAGATCGGCACCCTACGCGATCACAACAACGTCTTTTACGTCCAGGGGTACTCCGGCTTCGGCGTCACCCCGTCACACATCGTGTGCAAAATCCTCGCCGAAGGGATCAACGGCGGTTCCGACCGCTATCGCCTGCTGAGCAGCATCCCCCACGCGACCATCCACGGCCGTGACAGCCTGCGCTTGCTATTAGTCACTGCCGGAAAAATGATGCATCAAACCGCCGGTTTCTGGAAAGGCCGGAGTTAACCAGGAGAACGCTATGCACGCTTTTAAACTTAAACACCCGGTACCTGACCTGCAGCCGATCGGCAGCGTCAGCCTGCTCGGCGCGACGCCGACCGCGGGAGACCCGCAGGTGGCCGGGACGATGATCTACGGCGAGCCGCAGGACGCCTTTACCTGCGGACTGTTTTCGTCCACTGAGGGGAGCTTTACCATGACCTATCCGTTTACCGAGCACGCTACCGTGCTGGAAGGCGAAGTGGAGCTGACCGTCGCCGGCGGCGAGCCGCAGCGCTTTACGCCGGGCGACAGCTGGTTTGTCAAACAGGGTACCGAAGTGGAGTGGAAAATCCTGACGCCGCGCTTTGTGAAGCACTACCTGGCGAACGTCGAGACGCGCTAACAAACTGATAATGCCCGGCGGCGCTGCGCTTGCACGGGCCTGGAGGACGAATGCCGTCGGTAGGCCGGGTAAGGCGCTAGCCGCCACCCGGCAGAAATACGCGCAACGTGGCAAGACAGATGGCCCCGCTTTCCGGGGCCATCTTATTTACTCGCCGCCACATTCATGGACTGCGTCACAGAATCATGCGCCGCCCTCCATCTTCCGGACGATATTCATTGAGCAGGATGCCCGCCTAAATTATGACTATCCGGGAGTGGCGCTGGCTATTCCCTGCCCTCCCCCACTATTGTGCAGAGGTTGACTATGTTTAGTAACAGACTCGCCAGCCATCTTGAGCGCGGCGTCGTCGGCTTCCCGACCACTCTCGCCAGCTCCGTCGGGCTGATTATGGCCAGCCCGGTGATCCTGACGGTCACCAGCGGCTTCGGCATGGGTGGCGATACCTTCGCGCTGGCGGTGCTGCTGGCCTTTATTATGATGCAGGCGCAGGTCACCACCTTTGCCGAGGCGGCGACGCTCATTCCTACCACCGGTTCGGTGTACGACTATATCTCCTGCGGCATGGGCCGCTTCTTCGCCATCACCGGCGCGCTGTGCGCCTATCTGATCGTGCATATTTTCGCCGGGACGGCGGAGACGATCCTGGCGGGCATTATGGCGCTGGTGAACTTCGAATCGATCAACGCCCAGATGGCCGCCCACCAGAACACCTGGATGGTGGGTGTCGGCATGGTGGTGATTTTCGGCTTGCTCAACGCCATCGGCGTGGAAATCTTCGGCAAAGTCGAAGTGGTGCTGACCTTCGGCATGTGGACCACGCTGACCATTTTCGGCCTGTGCGGCATTTTTATGGCGCCGGTGACTCATCTTTCCGGCTGGTTCGGCACGCCGCTGAACATCAGCGATATCAACGGTCTGTTCGGCTATATCGGCATGGCGATGTTTATGTTCGTCGGTTGCGAACTGGTGACGCCGATGGCGCCGGAGATCAAACAGGCCCACCGCACTATTCCGCGGGCGATGGCGCTGGGCCTGCTGGGGGTCGCCAGCTGCATGTTTATCTACGGCGCGGCGATCAACCGCCAGGTGGAGAACACCGTGCTCGACGCGGCCAACAACGTCCATCTGCTGGATACGCCGATGGCGATCCCGGCCTTCGCCGAGCGAGTGATGGGCCACGCCGGCCAGTACTGGCTGGGGGTCGGGCTGCTGCTGGCCGGCTGCGCCACCATCAATACGCTGATGGCCGCCGTGCCGCGCATTATCTACGGCATGGCGCTGGACGGCGCGCTGCCCCGCTTCCTGACCTGGCTGCATCCGCGCTTTAAAACGCCGGTGATCGCCATTGCCATCGGGGTGGCGATCCCCTGCCTGCACGCCTGGTATCTGAACGGCGATCTGGACCGCATCGTGCCGCTGATCCTCGCCGCGGTCTGCGCCTGGGGCGTCGCCTATCTGCTGGTTACCCTGTCGGTGGTGATGCTGCGTATCCGCCGCCCGGACCTGCCGCGCGCCTACCGCTCGCCGTGGTTCCCGCTGCCGCAGATTATCTCCAGCGTCGGGATCATCATCGCTATCGTCAATATCACGCCGCCGGGGATGGACAGCCGCCAGGTGCTGGTGCCGTTCGGCATTATGCTCGGCCTGACCGCCGCCTACGCCCTGTTCTGGACGGTGTGTGTGCAGCGCGTCAATCCGTTCAAGCCGCTGGTAGTGGAAGAGGTGGTTGAGCGCGCCATCAGCAACTACGAAAAACAGACCCGCGGGGAGATGACGCCAGATGTCCTCCGTCCCCTGGTTTGAGACGCCGTTAATGAACGCGGTGCAGCGCGATCTGGCGGGCTGGCCGTGCGAAAAGCTGAGCGAACGCAGCGCATTGCTGCGGTTGAACGACGCCACCGCCATTACCTTCAGCGTGCGTCAGAAGCGGCTGTTTATGGCCAGCATTCACAGCTGCGAGTTTGTCGTCGAGGGGCCGGTGACCCGGCCCGTGCGCGGTAACATTCGCGCCCATCAATCCGGCTGGTGGAAACGCCAGCCGATCCGCTTTATCGGCGGCAAAGACAGCGAGGAACTCGCCGGCTATCTCAACGGTTTTCCTAATCTCCAGCAGACCTTAAGCGAGCTGGATTACCGCCGCTTTTCGCTGACCTTTGATAGTAGCGGCTGGCGCTGCAGCATTGAACCCTGGGCCGCCAGCGAGGTGGTCTGCAAGATGCCGCCGCTGCGCCGTTATCTGAAGCTGGAAGCGCAGCAGCGGATGCTGCTGCTCAGCGTGCTGGCGATGGTTAATCAGGCGATAAGCCAGTGGATGCATGAGTGAACCGAATGCCCGCGCGATCACGCGCCGATCAGGCTCTCAAGGGGGATGCCGAACTGCGTATGAGGATAGGCTTAACATTCATCATTTACGTCCTCTCAATCGTCTCAGCGTTTATCACGTCATATTCCTTATGCGTCTCGATAAACTTAACGAACATCCATCCCCCGCAGATAAGCAACGCTACGATTAACCGGTCATCATTTCCCTTAATGTTGAATACCACCCGCTTATTTAAGGTTTTCACTGAGATTATCTTCATGTGCAGAGACCAGTCCCATTTCGGGACTAAGTAAAGAAAAAGTCCCGTACCGGGACTTTAGGGATCAACGTATCAGGAAAACGCCGTGCTGCCACGGCGCGCGCGGGATGCGAAAGTCAGATCACAGATGCAGCGTACGCTGAGCGGCCGGCATCCAGGTTCGGGAAACCAGTTCGGTACGATTGACGACTTCGGTCTTGGCGAAAATGTTGCGCAGGTGCGTTTTTACCGTCGAGAGTGAGATATCCAGCTGGCGGGCAATCAGCTTATTGCTGGCGCCTTCGCGCACCATGCCGACGATTTCCCGCTCTTTCGCCGTCAGGATGACGGGCAGGTCATCTTCTTCCTGCAGACAGTCGCGAATGGCCAGCTCCACCAGCGGCAGCACCGCCTGAGCCCGCTGGCGCTCTTCGCTGGAGAAAGGCACGTCACGCATCAGCGAGATACCGGCGATGATCCGCCGCTCGCGACGAATAAAGATCTCGGTCATGTCGCGCACGTTATTCGGCAACATAAATTCATGATAGTAATGGCGGTTGCGGTCGCAGAGCCGCGGCGTCATCGCCGCCACGGTAGTGTTCTGGTGGCTAAAGTGCGACGGCAGAAGCGGATCCAGCGGCTGGAAGTTTTCCAGATATTGTTGATGCGTATTATCAGAAATATTATGCAATATATAGTTTTCGGGTTTTAAACGATTATTTACTCGATAAAAAACCGCGGAAGTCAGTGGAATTAACTGGGATATAGTCTGTAAACAACGGGCTATTATCGCATCATTACGGCTGGCTTTTAACAAAGCAGACATGATAGGGCCTCCCCGTCGAGATGATGGTACGTAACACATGAATAACTACCGATAAATGAAGCATACATTTCACATTTAAGCAACACAATCATTAACATATTAACAATGTGATAGCCGTTACAAAATTTTAATCAATGCATTGTTATATAAAGCATTTAAAAAATGCGAATGCCATGCTTTACCGTGGACGCGTTAAAACATAAACAAAAAATATTAACACCCTAACTACATTCCATTGGCGATAAAAAAAAGCTATCCCATACACCTCTCTCATCCTTAAGAACGATGGATTTCTGTTTTTTTTCACTTATACCCTTAACAGGATGCCCATTAACTTTCGCCGCGGCGTAATCCTGTGATTACGCCTGACCTGCTGTTGCCAAAATAATGTGAACAGCCCCCTTTGAGCGGGCGCCATTAACCGCCCGGCTATCGTTCTTTCGGGCGATAGCCGGGACCTGGCGCGCTTTTTAAGGTAATCGGAAATCCCATTACAGGAGAGTGCAGATGGCGAGAGTCGTGGTAATTACCGGCGGTGGAACCGGAATTGGCGCCGCCTGCGCGCGGCTGATGTGCGCCGCGGGCGACCGGGTGTTTATTACCGGGCGGCGCGAAGCGCCATTGCAGGCTGTCGCCGATGAGACCGGCGCCACGGCGTTGGTGGGCGATGCAGCCGACGGCGAGGTCTGGGGTCAGCGGTTGCTGCCGGCGATCCTCGACCAGGCTGGCGGGATCGACGTGCTGATCTGCAGCGCCGGCGGGATGGGCAACAGCCCCGCCGCCGAGACCAGCGACAGCCAGTGGCGCAAGGCGCTGGACGGCAATCTCACCAGCGCGTTCGCCAGCGTTCGCGCCTGTCTGCCTTCGCTGATTGCCTGCCGCGGCAATGTGCTGTTTGTCGCCTCCATCGCCTCGCTGGCTGCCGGGCCGCAGGCCTGCGGCTACGTCACCGCTAAACACGCCTTAATCGGTCTGATGCGCTCCGTGGCTCGCGATTACGGCCCACAAGGGGTACGCGCCAACGCCATCTGTCCCGGCTGGGTTACGACGCCGATGGCGGATGAAGAGATGCTCCCGCTGATACAGGCGGAAGGGCTATCGTTGACTGAGGCTTATCAGCGGGTCTGTCGCGACGTTCCGCTGCGCCGCCCCGCCAGCCCCGAGGAGATAGCCGAGGCCTGTCAGTTTCTCTGTTCGCCGCAGGCCGCCATCATCAGCGGCGCCACGCTGGTCGCCGATGGCGGCGCCAGTATCGTCGATGTTCCCACTCTGGCGTTTGCTTAACGCCCTACTCTCCTCAGGAGCCCACATGACTTCAGAAGCTGTATTTATCCAGGTCGGCGCGCTGGCCGATGGTTTTGCCCCGTACGGCAACCTGCTGGCTACCGCCAGCCTGCCCGCAGGCGAAACCTTTACCTTTTATGTCGCTGGCAGTAAGCCGCAGCAGTTGGTTATCGAAGATGACCAGACGCTCAGCTGGAACGGCAAGCGCGCCCCCTGGCGAGCAACCGCCCTGCGCCCCGATATTCTGTTTATCGACTTCCTTGACCCGGAGCACGATAACGCCAGCATCAGCGCGGTATGCAACCTGACGCAGCGCAATGCCACCCTGGTCTACGGCCAGTTGCCGGACGAAGCCGCCGCGCGGCTGGACGCCTTCAGCCGGGTGGAGCAAGGCCTGCCGCTAACCGCGGTAGAGGCACGGTTTGTTTTTGCCCGCCTGGATGAGCAGCCGGGGCCGCTGCCAGGCTTTACCACTGCGTTGGTCGGGATGCGTAATCAGTACACCTACAGTTCGACCGAGCGTTATGAGCATATTTATCTCAACGATAATTTTTACGCCTGGCAATGTCTGGATGGCGTGGAAAAGGGGCTGGCGGATGTCGATCGTTGCCACTATGTGCAGGTGGCGGAGGATCTCTATCTGTTCGTCTGGCGGGAGAAAATCATTCCCACGCTGGGGGTGATCCTGATCGATCTGCAGCAGATGCGCACCGACGGCAAGATCATGGGCTATCAGGGCAGCGATTTTGGCGCCTTGAGTAATTTCCCGGTCGGCGCGAGCGCGAAGATCCTCAACGTCACCCGCCATCAGGAATAAAGGGGCGTCGCCGGGCACGCTTTCAGGCACCACACCCGTCATTTCGCCGGGTGGCGGCTGGCGCCTTACCCGGCCTACGGTCCGAGCAGCCAGTCATTAATTTACCCACTTGTGCGACTGAAACTGCCGGTGTTGCGGCCTCAAAATCGCTGAAACGTTCCCGGAAGGCCGGGGCAGCCCGCATGGATGCGGGCTGAGGGCCGTGTTTTGCACGGACGCTGCCTCGGCCCGACCCGAAGCCTGCAGGGAAAAGTCGAAGGTACCACGCAGTGGCGATTTTGCTGGCCGGAGCCCGGGGGTACAGGGGGCGGCGGCGACTGGCCGCCCCCTGTGCGCTCCCTGCGCCATGAGTGACATAACGCAGAAGAAATATCGGGAGCGCAATCAGCTCGGAAATAGCACAGGAGTGGTAGCCCTGCTAAGCGCAGCGCGAGCAGGGACATTTCGATTGCGCCGTCATTTCGCCGGGTGGCGGCTGCGCCTTACCCGGCCTACGGGTCCCTCTCACAGACTGACACATCGTAGGCCCGGTAAGCGCAGCGCCACCGGGCGATGGCATCAGCTACGGAGCCGCTTTATTGCCGGGTGGCGGCTGGCGCCTTACCCGGCCTACGGTCCGCGTCATGTATAGCCCTTCCCCCCTCTCCCCGCCGGCGAGAGGGGTTGACTCAGGCGCTGGCGCTGTCCAGTCGCGCCACTTGCTCCGCGCTCAGGCTCAGCGCCGCCGCGCGGGCAAAACTCTCCACCTGAGCCACGCTGGTGGCGCTGGCGATCGGCGCGGTCACGCCTTCGCGGCCGATCAGCCACGCCAGCGCCACCTCTGCCGGTTTCACGCCCTGCTCGTCCGCGACCGCCACCAGGGTATCGATAATCCGCATCCCGCGTGGATTCAGGTACTTACCAATCCCGCTTCCGCGCTGGCTCTGCGCCAGATCCGACGGCTGGCGGTACTTACCGGTTAAGAACCCGGAGGCCAGGCTGTAGTAGGTCACCACCCCGATATCGCGGCTGACGCAGAGATCGCACAGCGCGCCTTCAAACGCGGAGCGGTGGTAGAGGTTATATTCCGGCTGCAGCACCTGCCAGGCAGGCAAGCCGCCTTTACGCGCTACCTCCAGCGCCCCCGCCAGCTGCATCGCATCCAGGTTAGAGGCCCCCATCGCGCGGATTTTCCCGGCCTGCTGCAGGCTGTGGAAAGCCTCCAGCGTTTCCGCCACCGGGGTTTGCGGATCCGGCCAGTGGGAGAAATAGAGGTCGATATAGTCGGTATTAAGGCGGCGCAGGGAGTCGTCTACCGCCTGTTGGATCCAGGCTTTGCTGAGCCCTTTATGGCCGGGGAGGCCTAAATCGGAGCCGACTTTGGTGAAGATTTTGACCTTATCGCGCATGCCGGGGCGCGCCTGCAGCCAGCGGCCGATGATGGTTTCGGATTCGCCGCCCTGGTTACCGTCCGCCCAGCGGGAATAAACATCCGCCGTATCGATAGCGTCAAAACCGTGGTCAACAAAAGCATCAAGAAGAGCAAAACTGGTTTTTTCATCGATGGTCCAGCCAAAGACGTTGCCGCCAAAGACTAATGGGGCGATGGAAAATCCGGTTTTGCCCAAGGGACGTGTCATCATGCCGAGTACTCCTTAGCTTATATTCTGCTTCCCTCAGGTAACCGCAGGGGTCAGGAGAGGAGGTGATTGGATAATCAGAAAAGGAATCTTACGGCGGGCGCTCCACGCCCGCAGGTACACTCAGACATTATGTCCCGGAATAAACATCAAAGCTAAAATATTTGCCGGCTAATTTTTTATAGGTGCCGTCGGCAAGAATCTTCGCAATCGCGCCGTTAATTTCCTGACGCAGTGTCTCGTCGTCTTTACGCAAGCCGATCGCCGCCCCGGCGCCAAACAGCGTATCGTCCTGCAGATGGCCGCCGACAAAGGCGAATTCCTTACCCTGCGGCTGCTGCAGGAAGCTGTAGTCGGCCATCATCCCGGAGAGCACCGCGCCGTCGATGCGCCCGGACTCCAGGTCACGCACCACGCTATCGGCCCCCTGGTAGGCCACAATGTTAATCCCCTGTGGCCGCCAGTGCTGGTTAACATAAGTTTCCTGCGCCGATCCCTGCTCCACGCCGATGGTTTTGCCCTTCAGCTGTTCCGGCGTATTGCCCTGCAGGGTATTTTTACGCGCCACGAGGAACACCGGCCCGTTATATAGCTTGTCGCTAAAGGCAATCTGCTCTTTGCGCTTCTCGGTCATGTACATCCCGGAAAGGATCGCGTCGAATTTGCGCGCTTTCAGCGCCGGGATTATGCCGTCGAAATTGCTTTCCACCCACACGCATTTCGCCTGCAACTGCTGGCAAATGGCGTTGCCTAAATCGATATCAAACCCCGCCAGCTTGCCCTGCGGATCTTTCCATTCAAACGGCGCGAAGGTCGGGTCGACGCCGAAGCGGATTTCTTTTCCTCCTTCGGCCAGCGCCGACGTCGACGCCATTAATGCCAGCCATAGCAACAGTGATTTTTTCATTCGCGTTCTTCTCCAGAGATTAGCGACAGTGCTTTTCCACCAGGCGGGCGAACAGCGTCGCGCCGGTGGTGATAATGTCATCGTTAAAGTCGTAGCCGGGGTTGTGCACCATGCAACCGCCCTTTTCCCCACTCTCACCGTTGCCGAGCAGGAAGTAGCTGCCCGGGCGTTCGCGCAGCATAAAGGCGAAATCCTCGCTGGCGTTCATCGGCGAGACCGACTCCAGGACCCCCTCGCGGCCAAACACCTCCAGCGCCAGCGCCCGGGCGAAATCGGTCTCTTCGGGACTGTTGGTTAATACCGGGTAGGAGTCGTAAACCTCCACGGCGCTGCTGGCGCCATAGCTTTTGGCGGTAAATTCAGCGAGCTCGTGAATACGCTTGATCAGCAGGTCGCGAATGTCCGGCTTCATCGCCCGCACGCTCAGCTCCATCACCACGCTCTCCGGAATGACGTTGGAGGCGATACCGGCCTGGAAAGTACCGACGCTGACCACTGCCGTTTCCCCCGGCGGCACATTGCGCGCCACGATGCTCTGCAGGGCCATCACCAGCGCCGCGCCGGCGACGATCGGGTCGACGGTACGCTCCGGATGGGCGCCGTGACCGCCGTAGCCGGTAATCGTAATTTTGACGGTGTCCGCCGAGGCCATAAAGTTGCCGGCATAGAAGCCCAGCTTGCCCACCGGCAGCCCTGGCATGTTGTGCAGACCAAAGATGCGTTCGCAGGGGAACTGCTCGAACAGGCCGTCTTTAATCATTAAATCGGCGCCGCCGATAGCCTCTTCCGCCGGCTGGAAAATCAGATGCACCGTGCCGTTAAACTGGCAGGCCGGCGAGGCGATATATTTCGCCGCCGCCAGCAGAATGGTGGTGTGGCCGTCATGGCCGCAGGCGTGCATTTTTCCGGGTACCGTACTGGCCCAGGGCAAATCAGTAGTTTCATGGATCGGCAGCGCGTCCATATCGGCGCGCAGGCCAATAGTACGCGGCGAGTCGCCTTTGCTCAGGCTACCGACGACGCCGGTTTTACCGAGGCCGCGGGTGACCTGATAGCCCCACTCCGCCAGCCTGCTGGCGACCAGTTCGCTGGTATTAAACTCTTCAAGACTTAATTCCGGATTGGCATGTAAATAATGACGGATAGAAATCATTTCCGCTTCCGTCGCTTTAATTTCTGGAATTACATAATCACTCATGCCGTTCTCCGGGAAATAAATTAAGAACTTAACACGTTATCGTGGTGGAAACTTTATGCAAGCAGCATTTCTAATAGCTGGAATGAACTCATCTTATTTAATAATCCGCACATTACAGAGTAATAAATAATCAAAATGGTGAAATTTAAAAATAAACGTTTATTTTATGGAGGATTTACCGTTATTTAACCTATCATTCCCGACCATATTCAGATTTAAATAAAATAAACGTATATGAAATTACAGACGCTTTTCCTCGCCGCTATCGTCACGCTGGCGGGCTGCAGCGCGCAGGGCGATACCGCCAGTCAGCAGCGGGCCAGCATCCAGAAGATGCGCAGCGAAACCCTCAACAAGCTTTACGCCCTGCAGCCTGAGGCCCGCAGTGATATTCAGCATGCGAAGGGGTATGCGGTGTTTGCTAATAACAGCAGCAAGATCCTGCTATTCGGGTTTGGCAGCGGCTACGGCGTGGTGCGGAATAAGGCCACCGGGAAGGACACCTATATGAAAATGGCCCAGGGCGGCGCCGGCCTGGGGATGGGGATTAAGCAGCAGCGCACAGTGCTGGTTTTCCATGATAAAGCGGCCCTGGAGACCTTTATCCGCCAGGGATACATGGTTGGCGCCGATGCGAACGCCGCTGCAAAATATGATGACAAAGGCATCGCGCCGATCGCCGCCTCCACCAGCGGCGTAGCGTCAGATACCGCCTCGCTGCCCTCGAAGGTCAACGTCTACGACCTGACCGAAAAAGGGCTGGCCGCGCAGGCAATGATCAATGGTTATAAATACTGGCCGGATGATGCGCTGAACCCGTAGATTTCCGCGAGTGCGCCATCGCCGGATCAGGCTTTGCCTGACCCGGCGTCGCGGAGAGATGCGTTTAGTGGCCGAGGGCGCCGCTCACCAGAATCGAGGTGATAATCCCGGTCGCCGCGGCGATCAGCACATAGTTACCGTCGATATAGGACCAGTGATGGCCTTCCGGCGGGCGCGGCAGGCCGCGGTCGCTCCAGTCGCGGACGCGATATTCATCGCCACGGAACGACGCCGGAGCCGGGTGGCCTTTACGGAAATCGTTACCGCGCCAGGCGAAATGATCCTGCTCATGACGCCCCTGATCGCGATTGTCATGACCGTCGCGATCCGGACCACGCTGGTCATGGTCGCCCTGGTGATGCGCGTCAGGTCCGCCCTGCGGCGCATGCCCATCATGGTCCTGGCCGTTCTGCCAGACCGTTGGCTGCCCCGGGCGATGGCCGTCGTTCGGGCCATCGGCAAAGGCCGGGACGCTCAGCACACAAGATAAAATTACTGCCAGAGAAATCATCTTTTTCATGGTACACCTCCTGATTGAGGTCTTTTGTACCGGGAAAATGTGAAGAAAGAGTGAGTATCTGGTTAACCAGGATGATTCCTGGCATCGGCGGCGTCGGCTATCGGGAAGAGGTGGTGCTGATGGCGGGACAATAAAAAAGGCCGCTCTCGCGACCTTTATTCAGACGGGTAAAAGGACTTATTCAGTCACTTTATTTTTTAACTCTTCGGCGCCGGTTTTGGTTTTATCCCAGCCCTTTTCTGCACCGGATTTGGTGGCGTTCCAGCCTTTTTCACTGGCCTCTTTGGTCTTATCCCACCCCTTCTCGGTGCCTTCTTTGGTCTTGTTCCAGGTTTTCTGCGCGCCTTCGCTCACCTGGCTGCCGACGCTGTCCTGCTTGCCTTCGGCGGCGTGTTTCGCCTTCAACTGCTGCTCTTCGCCCTCATGCTGGGCCTGGTGCAGCTTCTCTTTGGCGGTGTTGGCGTTGGCATTCGCCGCCGCGACGGTATCATCTGTTGCATGTGTTGTCGCAGCAAAAACCGGAGCTGCAACCAGAATAGCCGATAACGCAATCATTGCTTTTTTCATAATATCCTCTCTCACGTGTCGTGTTATGAGTCGCATTCAGGATGGCACAACGAACCGGGGATGACATTAGGAATTAGCCTGAAAAACGTTTTCGACCTCCAGCCATGGCAGAAAATGCTGCCGCCGCGCGCGCCCTGTCGGCGTTGGCATAATTTCCAACATGTTTGTTACATTTTATGAAATTTGCCCTTGATATACTTGCCGTTGATGTTCATTCGAGAATACTTCTCAGAATCATTATATTTATAAATTGGCAAATGGAACTCCTTTTATGGCAAGAAAATCAGTAAGATCGCTGTTGCTTACTGCGCTGATCGCGACTCCCCTCTTCAGCTATGCGACCCAATATCCCCTGACGGTCACCGACCTTGACGGCCGGCAGGTCACCCTGTCCAAAGAGCCGCAGCGTATTATTTTGCAGGATGGCCGCGACATTATGACCCTCGCCCTGCTGGACCGGGACAATCCGTTTAAACGGCTGGTGGCATGGAATAATCTGGCGAAAAAGCAGGACGTTGCCACCTGGCAGATGCTGAAAACGACGTGGCCGCAGTCGGCCACGATCCTTGACATGGGCTTCAGCGACAAAGGGAATGTCGATCTTGAAAGCGTCATCGCCCGTCAGCCGGATCTGATGATCGCCCAGCTACGCGCCAGGCCAGCGCTGATGGAGAGCGGCGTCATCGACAAGCTCAGCGCCCTGCACGTTCCGGTGCTGTTTGTCGACTATGAGATCGACCCGGCGAAAGATACCGCCCCCAGCATCGACCTGCTGGGCAAAGTCCTTAACCGCGAGAGTCAGGCCAAAGCCTTTACCGATTACTATCGTCAGCAGCTGCAGACGATTCGCCAGAAAACCGCGGCCATCACGCCGAAGGCCAATGTCTTCGTGGAAGCGCTGGCCGGCAACAGCGACGCCTGCTGCTTTACCCACGGCCACAGCGGCTGGGGCGGGTTGGTGGAGGCGGTCGGGGCGAACAATATCGGTTCGCAGCTGCTGCCGGGCGCCTCCGGGTTCGTCTCGCTGGAGAAAATCATCAGCATGAAGCCCGACGCCTGGATCATGACCGGCTCGAAGCGCGGCAACAGCCAGGTGCTGCCCCTGGGTTATGAGGTTAAGCCGGAGGCAGTGAAGGCCCAGGCGCAGATCCTGCTGGCGCGACCTGGGGTCAGCCAGATCCCGGCGGTACAGGAAAAGCGGGCCTATGGCGTCTATCACCACTTCTATAACCACCCGTGGAATATTGTCGGCATGGAATACCTGGCGAAAGATATCTACCCGCAGGCCTTCGGCGATCTCAACCCGGATGAGACTTACCATTATATCGTGCGCCATTTCACCGACCTGCCGGACCAGCCGTTCGTCTTCTCCTGGCAGCAGAGCGAGTAATCCGGCATGCGTTTAACCTCCGACTCCGTGCTCGACGGGCTGCCCGCCGGGACCTCTGGCGTGATAGATGATTATCGCCGTATCGTGCGTCGCCGCCTGCTGCTGATGCTCCTGCTGGCGCTGTTGATTGTCGCGTCGCTGCTGCTCGATTTTATGCTCGGCCCCTCCGGTCTGCCGCTGCAGAGCCTGTGGCAGACGTTAACCGATCCGGCCAGCGCCGATCCGGGCACGCGCGCCATCGTCTGGGATATCCGTCTGCCCTATGCGGTGATGGCGATTATCGTCGGTCTGGCGCTGGGACTGGCCGGCGCCGAAATGCAGACCATCCTCAATAACCCGCTGGCCAGCCCGTTTACCCTGGGCGTCTCCTCGGCTGCGGCGTTTGGCGCCGCGCTGGCGATTGTGCTGGGTATTGGCCTGCCCGGTATTCCCGGCCAGTGGTTTATCTCGGCCAACGCCTTTATCTTCGCCCTGCTGGCGGCCCTGCTGCTGGACGGCATCACCCGTTGGACCCAGGTGGCCACCTCCGGCGTCATCCTGTTCGGCATCGCGCTGGTCTTTACCTTTAACGCCCTGGTCTCGATGCTGCAGTTCATCGCCAACGAAGACACGCTGCAGGGGCTGGTGTTTTGGACCATGGGCAGCATCGACCGCGCCTCCTGGAGCAAAGTCGCCATCCTGCTGGTCGCCCTGGCGCTGGTGATGCCCCTGTCGCTGCGCAGCGCGTGGAAGCTGACCGCCCTGCGGCTGGGCGAGGACCGGGCCATCAGCTTTGGCATTAACGTTCGCCGTCTGCGCCTGACCACGCTGCTGCGGATCAGCATTCTGTCGGCGCTTTCGGTGGCTTTTGTCGGGCCAATCGGCTTTATCGGCCTGGTGGCGCCGCATATTGCGCGGATGCTCTTCGGCGAAGACCATCGCTTTTATCTGCCCGCCAGCGCACTGATCGGCGCCCTGGTGCTCTCCCTGGCCTCCATCGCCTCGAAGAACCTGATCCCGGGGGCCATTATTCCGGTGGGGATCGTCACTTCCCTGGTCGGGGTCCCGTTCTTTTTGAGCATTATTTTACGTCATCGGGGGCAGGTATGAGCGACCAGACGTTATCCGGGCTGTCGCTGTCTCACTTCAGCGCCGGCTACCCCAGACGCAAGGTGATCGAGAACCTGACGGTTCCCCATCTGCCGCGCGGGAAAATCACCGCGCTGCTGGGGCCAAACGGCAGCGGTAAATCAACGTTAATGCGGGCGATGGCAGGGCTAGGACCCTGCCGCGGCGAACTGCGGCTGGAGGGGGAAAATCTGCTGACGCAGCCGTTCTCACGTCGCGCAGAGCAGGTGGTCTATCTTCCGCAGACGCTGCCCGCCGGCGTGCATCTGCATGTGCTGGAGTCGATTATCGTTGCCCAGCGCGCCGCCGGAGGACGCCACAGTCCGCAGCACCAGGAGGAGGTGATGGCGCTGCTGCGACAGCTGGGGATTGCCCACCTGGCGATGAGCTACCTCGATCAGCTTTCCGGCGGGCAAAAGCAGCTGGTGGGTCTCGCTCAGTCGCTGATCCGCCAGCCGCGCCTGCTGCTGCTCGACGAACCGCTCAGCGCCCTTGACCTCAACTACCAGTTTCACGTGATGGATCTGGTGCGCCGGGAGACCCGGCGGCGCAACATCGTAACCCTGGTGGTGGTGCACGATATCAATATTGCCCTGCGTCACGCCGACCACGTGCTGATGCTCAAGGCGGGCCAGTTGCTCGGCGACGGCACCCCGGCCGCGGTCATCACCCCCGAGACCCTGGCGGCGGTCTATGGGGTCCGCGGGCGTATTGAACCCTGTTCGCAGGGGGTGCGGCAGGTGATTATTGACGGCCTGGTGGACAGCGAGGCCTGACTGCGGCGCGGGACGGCACCTCCGCCCCGCGCCCGCCGGCTTAGTGATCGAGATAGATATAGTTTTCCCAGCTCTTCATGCGGATCAGGATCTTCCTGATCAGCGACAGCTCTTTCAGGTGATCCGAGTAGACCGCCGCCTCAAGAGTGGCCCCCTGCGGCAGCGCGTATTCGGCAAATCGCGGATCGGTGACCTTCAGCACCACCAGCGCCCGGCCGTGGGTATTGAGCGCATCCGTGGTCAGCAGTTTGCCCTGCCCCTGAAACTGACTCTCGCCAATCGCCGGCAGTACGTCGGCCACTTCTCCGCGAAAGACGGTGCCCGGGATAGCCGGAAACATCAGCTCCGCGGGCTCGCCTTTGCGCAGACGCTGCAGGGCGTTCTGGCGAAATGCCGCGACGTACTCCCGCGAGGCGGCGCCCTCCACCGGCACAAAGGTCATCAGCGGGATCATCCCCAGCGCAGTGGACATGGTGCCCGGCCGTAAGCCGACGGTACTGACATAGCCATCCTCCGGGGCGCGGACGACGGTGTTCTCCAGCTGAAACTGCGCCTTCTGCAGCTGCGCCAGCAGGGAGGCCACGGTGGTATTTTTGCCCTTCACCACCGAGTCCAGCGCGTTGCGCGCCTGCACCACCTTCGCCTGAGCCGCGCTGACGCTGGCTTCATCGGCTTTCCACGTCTGCAGACGGGTATCAACCATTTGATCGGAGAAGGCGCCCTGGGCATGACCCTCCCGAAAGCGGGCATACTCTCGCCGCGACTGGTCGCGCTGGGCCACCGCTCTGCTCAGCTCGGCCTGCGCCTGGCTTAACGCCGCGTTTAAGGAGAGCGCATCCTGACTGGCCGCTTTTATCTGCGCCTGCAGATCGTCCACTTTCGCCTGGAACGGCGTCGGGTCGAGGGTAAACAACACATCGCCCTTATGCAGCATCTGGTTAGGCTTCACCGGTACGCTCTGCACCCGACCGCGCACCTGCGACACAATCGGCACGGTGCGGAACACCTGATTACCGACGTCGGTATACGGGAAGTTGTAGTTCATCCCGAAGATCACCGCGCCAATCAGGGCGATACCGCCGAGCACCGCCGTCGGCACGGTCCACTTATTGAGCGGGATGCGGAAGACTTTAAACACCACGATGCACAGCGCGGCGTAGGTCAGCAACATTAACGTTTCCATTAGTTTGCCTCCTTCGTTTTGAGCGCATCCACCTCGCGCTGGACCTGTTCCAGCTGCTGGACTACCGTTTCCAGACGCTGATGCAGCGCCAGCTGGTCATCGGCGATGCGGCGCATCCCCCACCCGCGGTCTTCGCGCCACAGCGTCGCCCAGATCCACAACAAAGGCCACAGGGCGTGTAGGGTAAATAAGCTGACCCAGCCGGCATAATGGATCGCATCCTGATGAGGATGGCGCCGCTCTTTAGCGATTTCATAAGGAATATCGTGAATAACAATCACGCCATAAAAAAGTATTAAGGCCACGGAGATCAGAATGGCCAGCGCAACATAATCCAGGGTCATAAAATAACTCCAGAGTGAAAGATTAACTAAATAAAACAGCCAGATTCAGACGTAACGGGGCCGGGGAAAAAGCGCGCTTAGCGCTTTCCCTGGCGGTGATAGCAACGTGATGGCGTGAATCTGCCGAATCGGGTTCAGAATTTCTCAGGAATATGACGGTCGATGGAGATCAGCTTGCCTTTTTTCACCGTGATATATCCCCCCTCGCGCAGCGCGGCCAGCACCTGGTACACATAGCTGCGCGAGAGATTGGTTCGTTTAATAATAAATGCCGACAGGCTTTCATGCTGACCACCATCAATTTCGCTGCGATATAAATAGCGCGACAGCATCGATTTAATGGTCTGAAAACTGGTCTGGCTGCCGCGTTCATAGTGGGCATCAAGGGCAAATATGCCCATATAGGCCAGGATCGTGGTCAGCTCTTGCATATAGCCCGGCGACGAATGAAAGAATATTCGCTCAAAATCGCTGGCGGTTATTTTCGCCAGCTGGCACTCGCCCAGACACTGATAATAGAGCGCGACCGACGGACAATAATGTTCCAGTAATCCTAACGGCATATGCGCGATAACAATGCCGATCAGGTTCTGCTCATCACCAAAGGCCAACGTCATTTGCCCCTGCAGCAGAAAGTAGAGATAGCCCGGCTGCGGAATAAAGCCCTGGTCTTTGCCCAAACTCAGCGTTTCACTGCAGGCGATCACCGCCGGCAGATGCGTGGTCAGCGTCAGCTTCTGGTACCGATCGTAAATATCGCCAAAACTGGGGTTCATCGCGCTGCGCACTCCTTTACCTTTGGCCACCGCGGCGGGGCTAACCGCGACCTGTTGAACTATACCTAAGCGGGTGGGGAAGGAAAAGTCCAGATCTGGAGTGGCGAAATATTTCGCCTGGGTCACATTTTTTACCCTCACCTCCCTGTTTCGTGACCCGATCGTTCCGCTTACCGGTGGGCTATGCTTTAATTAGCTAAACCGGTTTAACATAGTTTAGCTAAGAGGAATTTGTCGAATGAATGGAAAAATCTGGGTACTCGGCGATGCGGTCGTCGATCTCCTGCCCGATGGAGAGGGCCGCCTGCTGCAATGCCCTGGCGGTGCGCCAGCCAACGTCGCGGTCGGCGTGGCGCGGCTCGGCGGCGACAGCGGCTTTATTGGCCGCGTCGGCGACGATCCCTTCGGCCGCTTTATGCGTCACACCCTGGCGCAGGAGAAGGTCGATGTGAATTATATGCACCTCGACGCCGCGCAGCGCACCTCCACGGTGGTGGTCGATCTCGATCAGCACGGGGAGCGCACCTTTACCTTTATGGTCCGTCCGAGCGCCGACCTGTTCCTTCAGCCCGAGGATCTCCCGCCGTTTGCCGCCGGCCAGTGGCTGCACGTCTGCTCCATCGCTCTCAGCGCCGAGCCGAGCCGCAGCACGGCATTCGCGGCAATGGAGGCGATAAAACGCGCCGGGGGCTATGTCAGCTTCGACCCCAATATCCGCAGCGACCTGTGGCAGGATCCGCAGGACCTGCGTGACTGTCTCGACCGGGCGCTGGCCCTCGCCGACGCCATAAAACTCTCGGAAGAGGAGCTGACCTTTATCAGCGGCAGCGACGACATCGTCAGCGGCATCGCCCGGCTGAACGCCCGCTTCCAGCCGACGCTGCTGCTGGTGACCCAGGGCAAAGCGGGGGTCCAGGCCGCCCTGCGCGGGCAGGTTAGCCACTTCCCCGCTCGCCCGGTGGTGGCCGTTGATACCACTGGCGCCGGCGATGCCTTTGTCGCCGGGCTGCTCGCCGGCCTCGCCGCTCACGGTATCCCTGACAACCTCGCCGCGCTGGCTTCCGACCTTACGCTGGCGCAAACCTGCGGCGCGCTGGCCACCACCGCCAAAGGCGCCATGACCGCCCTGCCCTACAGGGACGATCTTCAGCGCTCGCTGTGATCCCGTTGGGCCGGCGTAACGGCCCACTTTGCTGGCGACATCACAATTCTTAAACCGGTTTAGCAATTTTTATTTTCACCGCGTTACTGACATGTTTACCATATTAACTAAACCGGTTTAGCAAAAGTTAGCACACTCACTGATTTTCACCTTTGGATGTCAACAGCATGTATAAAAAACGGAAGTTAGCCATTCTTATTGCTTTGCTAACCGGCACCGCCGCCGCCCATGGGCAGACAGACCTGAACAGCATTGAAGCGCGTCTCGCCGCCCTGGAAAAACGCCTGCAGGACGCCGAAACCCGCGCCAGCACTGCCGAAAGCCGTGCCGCCTCGGCGGAGCAGAAAGTTCAGCAGTTAACCCAGCAGCAGCAGCAAACCCAGGTCACCACCCAGCAGGTGGCCAAGCGCACCACTCAGCTGGAAGAAAAAGCCGAACGGCCTGGCGGCTTTGAGTTCCACGGCTATGCCCGTTCCGGCGTGATCATGAACGACTCGGCCGCCAGCACCAAATCCGGCGCTTATATGACCCCCGCCGGGGAGACCGGTGGCGCCATTGGTCGTCTGGGCAACCAGGCCGACACCTATGTGGAAATGAACCTCGAACATAAACAGACGCTGGACAACGGGGCGACCACCCGTTTCAAAGTGATGGTGGCCGACGGGCAGACCACCTATAACGACTGGACGGCAAGCAGCAGCGACCTGAACGTGCGCCAGGCGTTTGTCGAGCTGGGCAACCTGCCCACCTTCGAAGGCCCGTTCAAAGGCTCGACCCTGTGGGCTGGGAAACGCTTTGACCGTGACAACTTCGACATCCACTGGATTGACTCGGATGTGGTGTTCCTCGCCGGGACCGGCGGCGGGATCTACGACGTGAAATGGAACGACAGCCTGCGCAGCAACTTCTCGTTATACGGCCGCAACTTTGGCGATATCGCTGACAGCAGCAACAGCGTGCAGAACTATATCGTCAGCATGAATAACTTTGTCGGCCCGGTGCAGATGATGGTCAGCGGGATGCGGGCGAAAGATAATGACGAACGCCAGGACACGAACGGCAATCTGGTGAAAGGCGATGCCGCTAACACCGGGGTCCATGCTCTGCTGGGCCTGCACAATGAGAGCTTCTATGGCCTGCGCGACGGGACCAGCAAAACGGCCCTGCTGTATGGCCACGGGCTGGGCGCCGAGGTTAAAGGCATCGGCTCCGACGGTGCGCTGCGCCCGGGGGCCAATACCTGGCGCTTCGCCAGCTACGGCACGACGCCGCTGAGCGATCGCTGGTTTATTGCCCCGGCCGTGCTGGCGCAGAGCAGTAAAGATCGTTATGTCGATGGCGACAGCTATCAGTGGGCCACTCTCAACCTGCGTCTGATTCAGGAAGTGACGCAGAACTTCGCCCTGGCCTGGGAGGGCAGCTATCAGTACATGGATCTGCAGCCTGAAGGCTACAACGATCGCCACGCGGTGAACGGCAGCTTCTACAAGCTGACCTTCGCCCCAACCTTTAAGGTGGGCAGCATCGGCGACTTCTTCTCGCGTCCGGAGATCCGCTTCTATACATCGTGGATGGACTGGAGCAAAAAACTGGATAACTACGCCAACGATGATGCATTAGGCAGCAACGGGTTCAAATCGGGCGGCGAATGGTCGTTCGGTATGCAAATGGAGACCTGGTTCTGACGGTAACCCGGACGACAGGGTAAGTAACACATAAATATAAGGTTCGCGGTGCCTGCCACGGCCGGCACCGCCCACGCCATATCATCATGCATTCAGAGGGTACTATGGATTTTGATCAGATTTCCCGCTCACTGCTTCCCCTGTTGGGCGGCAAGGAAAATATCGCCAGCGCCGCGCACTGCGCCACCCGCCTGCGGCTGGTGTTGGTCGACGACGCGCTCGCCGACCAACAGGCCATAGGCAAAATCGACGGGGTGAAAGGCTGCTTTCGCAATGCCGGACAGATGCAGATCATCTTCGGTACCGGGGTGGTCAATAAAGTCTATGCCGCCTTTATCCAGGCCGCAGGCATCAGCGAATCAAGCAAATCCGAAGCCGCCGACCTGGCCGCGAAAAAGCTGAACCCGTTCCAGCGCATCGCCCGCCTGCTGTCCAACATTTTCGTACCGATCATTCCCGCCATCGTCGCCTCCGGCCTGCTGATGGGCCTGCTGGGGATGGTGAAAACCTACGGCTGGGTCGACCCGAGCAACGCTATCTATATCATGCTGGATATGTGCAGCTCGGCGGCGTTTATCATTCTGCCGATCCTGATCGGCTTTACCGCCGCCCGCGAATTTGGCGGTAACCCTTATCTGGGCGCGACCCTCGGCGGGATCCTGACCCACCCGGCGCTGACCAACGCCTGGGGCGTCGCCGCCGGCTTCCATACCATGAATTTCTTCGGTATCGAAGTGGCGATGATCGGCTACCAGGGCACCGTTTTCCCGGTGCTGCTGGCGGTGTGGTTTATGAGCATTGTCGAAAAACAGCTGCGCCGCGTTATCCCTGACGCGCTGGACCTGATCCTCACCCCGTTCCTGACGGTAATTATTTCCGGCTTTATCGCTCTGCTGCTGATCGGCCCGGCCGGTCGTGCGCTCGGCGACGGCATTTCGTTTATCCTCAGCACGCTTATCAGCCACGCCGGCTGGCTGGCGGGACTGCTGTTCGGCGGCCTCTACTCGGTGATCGTCATTACCGGTATCCATCACAGCTTCCACGCCATTGAGGCCGGACTGCTGGGCAACCCGTCGATTGGCGTCAACTTCCTGCTGCCGATCTGGGCGATGGCCAACGTCGCTCAGGGCGGCGCCTGCTTTGCGGTGTGGTTTAAAACCAAAGATGCCAAAATCAAAGCCATCTCCCTGCCGTCGGCGTTTTCGGCGATGCTGGGGATCACGGAAGCGGCAATCTTCGGGATTAACCTGCGCTTTGTGAAGCCGTTCATCGCTGCGCTGGTGGGCGGTGCTGCCGGCGGCGCCTGGGTGGTGTCGATGCACGTCTACATGACCGCGGTGGGCCTGACGGCGATCCCGGGGATGGCCATCGTGCAGGCCACTTCGCTGCTGAACTACATTATCGGTATGGCGATCGCCTTCGCCGTGGCCTTCATGCTTTCTCTGACGCTGAAATACAAAACGGACGCTGAATAATGTCATTACCGTCACGCCTGCCTGCGATCCTGCAGGCCGTTATGCAGGGCCAGCCGCAGGCGCTGGCCGACAGCCATTATCCGCAATGGCATCTGGCGCCGGTCAGCGGACTGCTGAACGATCCCAACGGCTTTTGCCAGGTCGCCGGGCGTTACCACCTGTTTTATCAGTGGAACCCGCTCGCCTGCGACCATACCTATAAGTGCTGGGGACACTGGAGTTCAGCCGATCTGCTGCACTGGCGGCATGAACCTATCGCTCTGATGCCGGACGAAGAGTATGACCGCAACGGCTGCTACTCCGGCAGCGCGGTCAAGTTCGAGGGCGCCCTGACGCTGTGCTACACCGGCAACGTGAAATTCCCCGACGGCGGGCGCACCGCCTGGCAGTGCCTGGCGACAGAGAATGCCGATGGCACCTTCCGCAAGCTGGGGCCGGTGCTGCCGCTCCCTGACGGTTACACCGGTCACGTGCGCGACCCCAAGGTGTGGCAGCAGGACGGGCGCTGGTACATGGTCCTCGGCGCGCAGGATTTGCAACAGCACGGTAAAGTGCTGCTGTTTACCGCCAGCGATCTGCGGGAGTGGCGCCTGGTGGGCGAGATCGCCGGACATGGCGTTAACGGTCTGGCGAACGGCGGCTATATGTGGGAGTGCCCGGATCTCTTTCCGCTGGCGGATACCCACCTGCTGATCTGCTGCCCGCAGGGGCTGGCCCGCGAAGCGCAGCGCTTTCTCAATACCTATCCGGCGGTGTGGATGGCAGGCCGCTTCGACGCCGAACGCGGCACCTTCGACCACGGCCCGCTGCACGAGCTGGACAGCGGGTTTGAGTTCTACGCGCCGCAGACCATGCTGGCCGAGGATGGCCGCCGCCTGCTGGTCGGCTGGATGGGCGTCCCGGACGGGGAAGAGATGCATCAACCCACCCGCGCACAGGGATGGATCCACCAGATGACCTGCGTGCGCGAGCTGGAGTGGCAGGCGGGTACTCTGTATCAGCGCCCGCTGCGCGAGCTGGCCGCTCTGCGCGAGGAAGCCCAGGGCTGGCGCGGGCAGACCCTGCCCCTCGCCCCGATGGAGCTGGCCTTTGACATCGCCCCCAACAGTACGCTGGGGCTGGACTTTGCCGGCGCCCTGCAGCTCACCGTCAACCGCGACGGCCTGCGTCTGTCGCGCCGCGGGCTGCAGACGGCCGAGATGCATCACCGCTACTGGCGCGGCGAAGCGCGGCGCCTGCGGATCTTTATCGACCGCTCCAGCGTGGAAATTTTCATCAACGATGGCGAAGGGGTGATGAGCAGCCGCTTCTTCCCGGGCTATCCGGGGCAGTTAATCTTCAGCGGTGCGACGCCGGTGGCATTCTGCCGCTGGCTGCTGCGGCCATGCATGGTAGTATAAGCGTTTTGCTTTCAGGCTCCTGAGTGGTGATGAAAACCAAACGCGTAACTATCAAAGATATCGCCGAACTGGCGGGCGTCTCCAAAGCGACCGCCAGTCTGGTGCTCAACGGCCGTGGCAAAGAGCTGCGCGTGGCGCAAGAGACGCGCGAGCGCGTGCTGGCGATCGCCCGCGAGCAGCACTATCAGCCCAGCATTCATGCGCGCTCGCTGCGCGATAACCGCAGCCATACCATTGGCCTGGTGGTACCGGAGATCACCAACTACGGGTTTGCCGTTTTCTCCCATGAGCTTGAGACGCTCTGCCGGGAAGCCGGCGTGCAGCTGCTTATCTCCTGCACCGACGAAAACCCCGGTCAGGAGAGCGTGGTGGTCAATAATATGATTGCCCGCCAGGTCGACGGTCTGATCGTCGCCTCGTGCATGCACAGCGATGCCGACTACCTGAAGCTCAGCGAACAGCTGCCGGTGGTGCTGTTTGACCGCTCCCCCAGCGACAGCGCCCTGCCGCTGGTGATGACCGACTCGGTGACCCCAACCGCCGAGCTGATCTCCCGCATTGCGCCTCAGCATGCGGACGAATTCTGGTTTCTGGGCGGCCAGCCGCGGCTGTCGCCGTCGCGCGACCGACTGGCGGGGTTCACGCAAGGCCTGACCCAGGCGGGGGTCACGCTGCGCCCTGAGTGGGTGATCAACGGCAACTATCACCCCAGCTCCGGCTATGAGATGTTCGCGGCGCTCTGCGCGCGGCTGGGACGTCCGCCGAAGGCCTTGTTTACTGCGGCCTGCGGACTGCTCGAAGGGGTACTGCGCTACATGAGCCAGCATCATCTGCTGGACTCCAATATTCATCTCGCCAGCTTCGACGATCACTACCTGTATGATTCGCTTTCCCTGCGCATTGATACCGTGCAGCAGGATAATCGCCAGCTGGCCTGGCACTGCTACGATCTGCTCAGCCAGCTGATCGACGGCCAGGCGCCGGAGCCGCTCCAGCGCTACCTGCCCGCCACCCTGCAGTTTCGCCATCCCTGACGGCGCCGTCGGCAATTAGCGTTTTCGCCGGGCGTGCGCTGCCTGCCTCACCGCCAGCAGCGCACCGGCAAACAGCATGCCCAGGCCGATCGTCACCGGCCAGCGGTAAGCCATCAGTAACGAGGGCAATCCGCCGTCCGGCGCCAGCACCACCAGATTCCAGCCCGTTAGCCCCGCCTCGCCGTTCAGCGCGCGGGTTAACATCCGCTGGTGCGGGGCGAAAGGCTGGATAGTCTGGTAGTGGCTGCCGAATAGCGGCGGTTGCATCTCCCCGGGGAACTGCGCCTGCACCTGGGCCAGTACGCTGGTCGGCAGCGCATGCGATGCCGCCAGCAGATGCCCGTCACCATTCACCAGCAGCAGTTGATAATGCCGCTGCCGGGCCAGGGTATGGAGTTCGGCGCGCATCGCCGCCAACGGCCAGGCGGCTTCCCGCTGCGGCGCCGGCGTGTTCATTCGCCGCTCAAGGCGCTCCGCGACCCACTGCGCATCCTCCTCCAGCTGGCGGGTCTGCATCTCCCGGTAAACCTCTCTGGCCGGCCAATTCACGCCCCGACTGAGCGCCAGGATCGCCAGGCCGGCGAGCAGCGTGACAATAATGCCCCTGCTTGCCGGTCGCCAGAGCGGCGAGGATGTGACGACGGATGGTGTATTCATACGACTCCAGAAACAAGAGGCCACGCGTGGGCCTCTGACGAATGGACAACGGAAGTGGCAAAACTGTACAGGATGAGCCGGGCGGGCAAAACAGACAGGCCGCGCCTGGCGGGGAGTATTTTGTTTATTTCTGGACAGGACGGGCGGCAACGACATCCTTCGCCATTGCCGCCCGTTGATAAGATTAGTGTTTTTTCCGGTTGCGACGCATGTCGATGGTCACCGCCGCGACGATAATGATGCCTTTAATAATATCCTGCACATAGGCATCGACGCCGACAAAGGTAAAACCGCTTTTGATCAGGCCAAGGATCATCGCGCCAATCAGGGTGCCGGTAATACGCCCCACCCCGCCCATCAGGCTGCTGCCGCCAATCACCGCCGCGGCAATCGCGTCCAGTTCGTAAGACATCCCCATGCTCGACTGGCCGCTGCTGACGCGCGCCGCCAGCACCACCCCCGCCAGCCCGGAGAGCGCCCCGGCGATGGTGTAGACAATCACCAGATACTTATTCACGTTAATGCCGGACACTTTGGCCGAGGTCATGTTGCCACCGATGGCATACACATATTTGCCATAACGGGTATGCTTCAGCGCAATGTGAAACACGGCGGCGATCACGAAGAAGATAATCACCGGCATCGCCCCCTGACCTATCGCCGTAAAGCTGTCGGAGAGGAAGCTAATCGGGTTGCCCTGGGTGTAATACTGCGCCAGACCGCGCGCCGAAACCATCATCCCGAGGGTGGCGATAAACGGCGGAATACCGGTCCGCGTCACCAGAAAACCGTTGGTCAGCCCGCACAGCAGGCCGACGCCGATCCCCGCGCAAATGGGGATCACCGCCGGCAGGTTGACCAGCGCCGGGAACATTGGCGACAGGCTGTCGGAGGTTTGCGCCAGGCTCGCCGCCACCACCGCCGCAAGGGCGATAACCGAGCCGGAGGAGAGGTCAATCCCGGTGGTGATGATCACCTGGGTGACGCCGACGGCGATGATGCCGATAATCGCCACCTGCAGCACAATCAGCACCAGGCGGTTGGTATTGAGCAGAAACGACTGGTCACGAACATACCAGCCGGCAATTTCAAAGGTCAGGGCAATCACCAGCATCACCACAAAGATGCCGGTATCTTTCGGCATTTTATGCCGCAAATTAGCGAAGAAGGAGGAACCCTCGCTGGCCGGAGCCGCCGTTAATTTCATATTACTCATTCTCTGTGCCTCAATGGGATGCCAACGACAAAATGGTTTCCTGGTCGGCTTCGTCTTTTTCCAGGATGCCGGTGATACGGCCTTCATGCATCACCATGACCCGATCACTCATACCAAGGATTTCCGGCAGCTCAGAGGAGACCATAATGACCGCCACCCCCCGATTCGCCAGTTCACTGATCAGATGATAAATCTCCGCCTTCGCCCCGACGTCGATACCGCGGGTCGGCTCATCGAGAATTAAGATTTTCGGTTGCGCTAACAGCCAGCGCGCAATCAGGACTTTTTGCTGATTCCCCCCGCTGAGGTTATTAATAATTTGATCCATCGTCGGCGTTTTAATATTGAGCCGGCGAATTTGCTCCATGCAGTCTTCGGCCATTTTCACGTGCTGGACAAAACCGCTCTTGCCGATATATTCCGGCATTTTGACGATGCTCATATTTTCCAGCACCGACAGCACCAGGAACAGGCCCGACTTTTTGCGGTCTTCGGTTAATAACGCCATCCCCTTTTCAATCGCCACGGAGGGGGACTCAATGGTCACCGGCGCCCCGTCGATCAGCACTTCGCCGCTGTCGAAGCGCTCCATACCGAACAGGCTTTCCATCACCTCGCTGCGCCCGGCGCCCACCAGCCCGGCCACGCCAAGGATTTCGCCCCGGCGTACGCTAAAGCTGACGTCATGGAATACGCCCTGGCGCGTCAGGTTGCGCACCGTCAGTACCTCTTCGCCGATGGTGTTATTAAATTTCGGGAACAGCTGGGTTAATTCGCGGCCCACCATCTGGGTGATCAGCGACTGGCGGGTAAATTCGGTGGTGTTTTTGCTCCCCACCCAGGTACCATCGCGAAAGACGCTGATCTCATCGGTGATGGCAAAGATCTCATCCATTTTATGGCTGATATAGATGATCGCTTTGCCCTGGGCGCGCAGGTCACGGATGATGGTGAACAGGTGAGCCACCTCGCCTTCGGTCAGCGCCGAGGTGGGCTCATCCATGATCACAATATCCGCGTTCCACGAGACCGCTTTGGCAATCTCCACCATCTGCTGAGCGGCGATACTCAGGTCGCCCACCAGCCGGTCGGCGGTTAAGCGGATATTGAGCTTATCCAGCAGCGCCTGGGTCTGGCGGGTCAGCTGGCCGTGGTCGACAAAGCCGTACTTCATCGGCTCGCGCCCCAGCCAGATATTCTCCGCCACCGTCATATGCGGCACCAGATTGAGCTCCTGGTGGATCATCGAGATCCCCGAGCGCAACGCATCCATGGTGTCGGTAAACTCCACCGGCTCCCCTTTCACGCGAATCGATCCTTTATCGGGGCGATAGATACCGATCAGGCACTTCATCAGCGTGGATTTGCCGGCGCCGTTCTCGCCCATCAGGGCATGCACCGTTCCCGGACGCACGCGCAATGAGACATTATCGAGCGCCTTCACGCCGGGGAAGAACTTACTGATACCTTCGGCTTCAAGTGCAAAAGCGTTCATACATCCACCTCCGTACCACGGGTTGGCCAGAACTATTTCTGATTACGGTTAGTAAATTCAGCCATGTTCTCTTTGGTGATCAGCTGATACGGCACGTCGATGATTTTTTCTACTTTCTCGCCATTCGCCAGCTTGATGGCCGCGTCGACTGCGCCTTCACCCTGGCCTTTCGCATCCTGGAAGATGGTGGCGATCATTTTGCCGCTCTTCAGCATCTGCAGCGCATCCGGGGTGCCATCCACGCCAGCGATGAGAATATGGTTCGGGTTTTTGCCCAGTGCCTGCAGGGCGCCGATCGCCATTTCATCGTTGTTGGAGGCGATGGCCTGGATATCCTCACCGCTGGTCATCCAGTTGCTGACCACGTCCACGGCGTCATTGCGGGTAAATTTCGCGGTCTGCTTCTGGACGATTTTGATGTTCGGGTATTTCGCCACCACCTCTTCCACCCCTTTGGTACGGTCGCGGGTAGATTCATTCGCCAGGTCGCCGAGCAGGATCGCCACATTACCCTTACCGTTCATCGCTTTCGCCAGCGCTTCCATCTGCAGACGGCCAGCAAGGATAGAGTCCGACCCCACATAGGCCATCTTGTCGGTCAGATCCGCCTGCGGGCGACGGTTCACAAACACCAGCGGGATCCCGGCTTTGGTGGCCTGATCCATGATCGGTTTCACCGCATTGGTATCGACCGGGTTGACGATAATGGCGTCCACCCCCTGGCCGATAAAGTTTTGCACCTGCTGCAGCTGCTGGGAGACATCCCCTTTTGCGTCCTCGATCTGCGATTTAACCCCATCTTTTTTCATCTCTTTTTGCATCGAGGTCCGCAGGATCGTCAGGAAGTTATCGTCAAACAGCGCCATGGAGACGCCAATAGAGACGTCTTTTGCCATAACCACCGCAGGCAGCATGCAGGCTAACAAAGAGGCAACAATCGTTTTCTTAATATTCATAGTTGATCCTTGATTTTGTAGGTACGCCGGTGAATGAAACAAAATGAAAAATTAATTTCAGTTACGTTGCGGCAAATGTCTGCTGCGATGTCGACGGCACTGCGGATCCTCTCGCACTCCCTCGTGATCTAAATCACAAATAACGGCTGTTTTATCATCACTTTTTTGAAACGTCAGTCCATTTACACCGCAACCTGGATTTCAGACCATTTATTTCATTAACAAGACATTTGAAACTTTTATAAGTAAATAACTGAAACGAAAATTTTAAAACTATGCAGTAACAGAATTTTGACAGACATCTAACATTGCCGCATAAATGAGCGAAAAATGAGAGGCAGACAACGCTTTGAAGCGATCGCTTCCCCGCCAGGCGGGTATTTACCCGCCAGGGATAGTCATGCGGTCAGGAGGGGATACGCCGACCGACTCAGTCGACGTTTTCGGCGCTGTAGAGGATAAAGTCGACTTTACCGTCGGCATAGGTTTGCGGCTGGTAGCCGGACTCCAGATGGTGCAGCATCAGGTCGATCGCCAGCTGGGCGTGCTGACGGGTGTTCTGATCGAGCGTTAACGCCAGACTCCCCTTCGCCAGCTGCTGCCGGGTGGTGTTGTAACGCTCATGGGTGATCCAGCAGACGTCGCCTTCGCGGCGGTGGCGGGCCAGCGCCTCGGCAATCTGGGTATTGCCAAGCCCGGTGTTATAGATCCCAACAATATTCCGGCTGCGGCACAGGGCCTGTTCCAGCAGGCGGGTGATCTGCTCCCGCCGCTCCTCACCCGCCAGCACGTCGCTGAGCTGCAGGTGGGGAAAGCGCTGGCTCAGCACCTCGCGAAACCCCTGAATGCGCAGGCGATGCGCGCTGTAATCTTGCCGGCCGCTGACCATCAGCACCTCGCCGGGCCGCGGCGTCATCCTCCCCAGCATTAACCCCGCCGTGCGGCCAGCCTGCAGCTGATTGATCCCCACGTGGCAGAGTCGGTCGGCGCCGGGCAGGTCCGTCGCTAGGGTGATCGCCGGGACGCCCGCCTCCCGGCAGCGGCGCAGCGCGTCGTGCACTGCGGGATGGTCATTGCCGAAGACGATGATCCCCTGACGCTGCTGGCAGCTGCGCACAATGCGCCGGGCCAGCGTCGTCGGCTGCGACTCCGGGACAAAGGTGCGGTGCAGGGTCAGACGGCGATAGCCGAGGCTATCCGCCACGGCGGCAAAATCCTGCGCCAGCTGGGGAAAGAAGAACGAGTCATTGCTGCTGAGAAAGACCTCAACCTGCCAGGGAAAGCGGTGCTCCTCCGGCAGGATCCGCTTCAGCCCCGCCTCGCGCGCCGCCTGCAGCACTTTGCGGGTGGTCTGCGGCGATACGCCGCCGCGTTCGTTCAGCACCCGGTCAACGGTGGCCACGCCGACGCCAATCTGTCTGGCCAGCATCGCCAGTGAAATGTTTTTCATCGCCCCTCTCTTCATGATGGAAATCCATCAAAACGGCAGTGTCAGTGAGTTTAGCAAACCGATTATGGTGGCAACGTCCCCTCGCCATTCTGGAGAAAAAAATGATCTGCAAACGTTTTGCCCTGGTAGGCAGTGGTTTTATCGGTCAGGTTCATGCCGCCAGTCTTGCCCGTCATGAAGGAAGTGCGCTGACGATGGTGGCCGATGCCGCCCCGGAGCGCGCCCAGGCGCTGGCCGCCCGCTATGGCGCCCGGGCGGTGACAGTGAGCGAGGCGATCCATAGCGACGCCATCGACGCGGTGCTGATCGCCAGTTCAACCCCGTCGCATGCCGAACTGCTGGAAGCCGCCGCCCGGGCGGGCAAGGCGGTCTATTGCGAAAAACCGATCGACCTCTCCCTGGCGCGCGCCCGTGAGGTGGTGGAGCGGGTGCTCCCCCTGAACGTGCCGGTGACTGTCGGCTTTAACCGGCGCTTCGACAGCAGCCATCAGCAGCTCCGCCGCCAGCTGGAGCAAGGGCTGATCGGCCGGGTCGAGCTGGTGCAGATGGTCTGCCGCGCCTCCACCATGCCGCCGCTCGACTATCTGCGCAGCTCCGGCGGCCAGATGCGCGATCAGGCGATCCACTTCTTCGATCTCCTGCGCTTTCTCACTGGCGATGAAGTGCGTACCGTGGCGGCGATGGGCGCGGCGCTGGCCCTGCCGGACATTGCCGAATTTGGCGATGTCGACACCTCCATCCTGATGATGCAGATGCGCGGCGGCGCGCTGGCGCAGCTGGACAACACCCGCCGCACCGGCCACGGGTATGATGAACGGATCACGCTGCTGGGCGCCGAAGGCGCGCTGGAGTCCGGTAGCCAGTCGCCGGCGGGCCCTACCCTGTGGCGCGGCAATCAGCGCATTGAGCCGGGCCTGTGGCCGGACTGGTTCAGCCGGGTACAGGGATCTTATTACCAGCATCTTGACGCCTTTATTCGCGCCCTGAATGGTGAAACCGTGGCCGATCTGCCCGGCCTGCTGGACGGCCTGCAGGCGCAGGCCATTGCCGAAGCGGCGGTTCAGTCCCTGCAGCATGGCCAGTTTGTCGCCGTCGACGACTGTCGCTGAGTGGTTGCGTGGCAACCGCTATCAGGCGCTGTACCAGCCTTTATGCCGGGCGGCGGCGACGCCTTGCCCGGCCCACATAACACAGGCATTAATCCGCTTTAATATCAAACGGTTGCAGAAACCTCGTAGGCCCGCGCAAGCGCAGCGCCGCCGGGCAAGGACAGCGGGCACGGAGCCGCTTTTATACCGGGCGGCGGCGACGCCTTGCCCGGCCTACATAACACAGGCATTAATACACTGTAATATCAAACGGTTGCATAGATATCGTAGGCCCGTGCAAGCGCAGCGCCGCCGGGCAACAGACATCAGGCATCGTACGCGTCCTGGTGCCGGGAAATGGCAGATACGCTCGCGCTGTCTGCAAACCAAAGCCCGGCCAACCCTTAGCGTTCTTCGTTAAACACCGCGCCCACCTGGCGCCGCACCTCATCCATCACCTGCAGATTCTGCAGCACCCGACTGAGCGGCCGCAGCGGCGAGTCCTGCAACCCCTGCCCGATGCACCAGGCAAAATGCTCCGCCTGCCAGAACAGCTGGTCGTAGCGATTGCGCGGCTCTTCCCAGCGCAGCGCCTGTCCGCCCTGGCTGGCGGCGAGCGTGAAGCCGCCGGGGGCATAGAATTGACCGTCGAGCGTCAGGGTCGCCTGGCGTCCGGCCACCACCGCCCCGCCCGGCGTGTTGCTGAACAACGTCGTGTTTAACAACCCCTGCATCCCGTTCTGCCAGCTAAACAGCATCGACGTCTGACCGTTAAGCCCCTCCGCCGTGGCGCTGCCGCGGGCGACAATCTCCTGCGGCATGCCGCCCACCATCAGCGCAAACGAGGTCAAATAGCTGCCGAGGTCCATCATCGGCCCGCCGGCAAGGTCGGCATTGAAGATGCGGTGGTCGGGGGTGAAATACTCGCCGTGATCGGCCAGCAGGGTATGCAGGTCGCCGAGCGCCCCATCCTCCAGCAGCTGGCGGATCACATCATATTTCGGCGCGTAATCGCACCACATCGCCTCCAGCGCCAGCTTCCCCTGGCGGGCGGCTTCGGCCTGCAGCTCACGCCCTTCGCCGAGGTTGAGCGCGAAGGGCTTCTCAATCAGCACGTGTTTACCCGCCTTCAGCGCCTGCATGCCGTCGGGAAAGTGATGGTTGTGCGGCGTCGCAATGTACACCGCATCAATATCCGGGCGCGCCAGCATCTCCTCCACCTGGCCGTAAGCCTGGGGGATCCCCCATTCCGCGGCCACCCGCTCGGCCTTCGCCTGGCTGCGGGAGGCCACCGCCACCACCTGCTGCCGGCTGTAGGTTTTCAATGCATGAACAAAGCGCTCGGCGATCCAGCCAGGACCGATAATGCCCCAGCGCAGGGAGGGAATGCTCTGCGCCGCCGGGCGGCGCGGGCTCGGTAAGTGTGAGGGAAACATAGCGGCTCCTTAGTCTTTAACCACGTTCACCCAGCGACGGCTGGCCATCGAGGCTTCAATCGCCGACAGCACGCGCTGATTCTGCAAACCAAATTCGAAGTTGGGATAGCAGTCATCGTCCCCGCAAATCCCCTGCACCAGGTCATGCACTTCGATCACCTTGACGTCAAAATAGCCCAGCCCGCCGCCGCCAAAATCGAAGCCGAAGAAGCCGGCATAGGCCGGGATCTGGCTCCCGGCATACAGCGTCTTAAAGCCGCGGTCGTGTTTGTCATCGTTGAAGCGATACACCTGCAGCTCGTTAAAGCGCTCCCCGTCCATATACAGCGTGCCTTCGGTGCCGGAGACCTCCCAGAACACGCCGAAGATCCGCCCAGCGGCGATGCGCGAGGCCTCAATCACTCCCGCCGCGCCGCTGTCGAAATTGACCAGGCACTGAACCTGATCGTCATTTTCTACTTCCCGCCACTCGGCATCGGCCGCGACCCGGCTGGCATACCCGGCATCGCGCTGCGGCACCGGACGCTGGCGCAGGCAGGTTTGCGCGCTGGCGGTCACTTCGCGGATCCCGCCCAGCAAAAACTGGGCGACCGACAGGGTATGGGCGCCAAGGTCGCCAAGCGCCCCGCTGCCGCCGAGGGTTTTCGAGCAGCGCCAGGACCAGGGCAGGTTAGGGTCGTTATAAAACCCCTGATCAAAGGTGCCGCGAAAGCGCACCGGTTCGCCAATATCGCCCCGGGCGATAATCTGCTTTGCCAGCAGTGCCGCCGGCGTTTTGATGTTGTTAAAGGCCACCATGGTCTTCACCCCCGCGCGCCGTGCCGCCTGCGCCATCTCCTGCGCCTGCTGCTCGTTGACCGCCAGCGGCTTCTCGCAATAGACATGTTTACCCGCCGCGATCGCCGCCATCGCCATTGTGTAGTGCAGATGGTTCGGCGAGGTGATATCCACCACATCAACCTGCGGATCGTTTACCAGCTCGCGCCAGTCGCCGTAGGCCTTTTCCGCCCCCAGTTTCGCCGCATGGCGTTCAGCCATCGCCTGATCCTGATCCGCCAGCGCGTAGAGATGCGGGCGCTTCGGCAGATCGGGATAGAACATGGCCGCACGACGGTACGCGTCGGCGTGTGCCTGACCCATAAAACCCGAGCCGATAAGACCGATATTTAACCGCGCGCTCATGCTGCGTGCTCCTCTGACGGTGAAGGGGAAGATAAATGGTGCGCCAGCCAGGCATAGGCGCGGCGGGCGGTGGCCAACGGCGGCGCCATCGCCGGGTCCTGCTCGGCTTCGATAATCAGCCAGCCGCGGTAGTCGCTGTCCCGGACGAAGTCGAGGATCGGCGCATAGTCGATGCAGCCGTCGCCCGGGATGGTAAACAGCCCAGCGCGCACCGCCTCGTTAAAGCTCAGGTTTTCACGATACAGACGCCCCAGCACCTGCGGACGCACGTCTTTCAGATGCAGATGGCGGATACGGTGGCCATATTTTTGCAGCACGCGCGGGATCTCGACCCCGGCGACAAAGGCGTGTCCGGTATCAAACGCCAGCCCGACGTTGTCATGGGTGTGAGACAGAAACCGCTCCAGCTCGTCATCATGCTCCACCAGCATCATCAGATGATGGTGATAGGCCAGCTGGAGGCCATAGTCGCGTAGCAGCAGGTCGGCAAAGGTATTTAGCTTGTGGCAATACGCCGTCAGGCTGACGCGGCTTAACGGCGGCGAGAGCGAAATAGGCTCATCAAGCGGGGTTTCACCCGGCAGTTGCCCGCACTCGCCGTAAACCATCACCCTCGCGCCGAGCTGCCGGAGGAGTTGCGCGTGCTCCCGCACCGCCTCCAGCTCCGCTTCCACGCTGCGGTCGGCCAGCAAGCCGCTGTACCAGCCGGACGCCAGGCGCAGGTCAGCCGCCGCCAGCAGCGGGCCCAGCGTCTCTGCCTGACGGGGAAATTTCCGTCCTAATTCAATGCCCTGATAGCCCGCCTCCCGCGCCTCGCGCAGGCAGGTATCCAGGGGGATATCACCGCCTAAATCCTCCAGCACATCGTTGGTCCAGCACAGGGGGCTAACGCCCCACTGCAGATGCTCTGTCGCCATCTTGTTCTCCTTTTCACCCTGTGGTCTTGTCTGGCGTCACTATAAGCAGGCGACGACCGACGATGAAAACGGAGAAATGATGGAAATCCATCATTGCGCTGGCGATATATCCGCTATTTCAGGTAACCCTGAAAAATAAATGGAAATAATGCT
This sequence comes from Klebsiella sp. H-Nf2, assembly GCF_002806645.1. NCBI lineage: Bacteria > Pseudomonadati > Pseudomonadota > Gammaproteobacteria > Enterobacterales > Enterobacteriaceae > Klebsiella > Klebsiella sp. H-Nf2. The sequence continues at coordinate 26,326 of NZ_PIBL01000014.1, read as the reverse complement.
TGCCGCCAGCTTATTTTGCGGATAAAAATTACTGGCTTAATAACCCGACTCAGAGGTTATCCCTTTCATTCGAAATATGATGATAGCAATATGAAAAAAACTCAACACCGCACCGGCGCGGGCTTTAGTCCTGCGCCCAGGCCTGGCCTGCTGTTATTTGCGTAAGTGACAAATAGCCACTTTTAAAACATCAATTACTTAACATTCTCTCTGCAATAATATGACAAGCAGCGGGAAGGCTCTGTGATAAATAAGCTCAGGGTAATGATGTTTTACCATTAAATAACCCATCTCCTTCCTGGTAGTTATTTATCAGGAATGGCTGCGGTTATATTTATTCTGACGCCACCGGGAGAATGCACCAATGTGTATCAACCTTTATGACAATGCGCGCCGCTATCGCGATGAGAAACAATAAGATGAATAAGACCTGGCTTTTCACCACCCTCACCCTGGCGCTGGTTGCCGCCGCGCCGGCCCACGCCATTAGCGCGAAATACCGGGAACAGCTTGAACGTTCCGGTTGCACGCAGATGACCGACGGGACCACCTGCGATATTCATAAAACCAAAGCCGAGAATGCCGCCGCCGAGCAGCAGGCCAGCAGCGGCTTCGGCCCCTGGGTGGGCACCTGGTATGTTTATACGGAGTATGGCGATAAAATTGATGAGATTACCGTCACTGCTAAAACGGTGAAAACCCATGGTCATCTGGTCGAGGAGGCGAAAGCCAGCCAGGGTAAACTGACCTTCCGGGTGAAAAGCTCAGCGTTTACTCTCAACGACGCCTTTAACGGCGTCTGGACAAACGGCAGCCAGCGCGGCTCCCTGCAAAAAGTGCAGTAATCTCTCCGCCCCTGCCATGCGGCAGGGCAAACGACAGGATGGGGATAATGCAGGGAGGACCTCCCGGCGCAGGCCGGGAGGGAGTGCAACGGATTACTTCTGCGGACGCATGGCCGGGAAGAGGATCACGTCGCGGATGGTATGGCTGTTGGTAAACAGCATCACCATGCGGTCGATACCGATACCCAGACCCGCGGTCGGCGGCAGGCCGTACTCGAGGGCAGTCACGTAGTCTTCGTCGTAGAACATCGCTTCGTCATCGCCCGCCGCTTTGGCGTTCACCTGATCCTGGAAACGCTGCGCCTGGTCTTCGGCATCGTTCAGCTCGCTGAAACCGTTACCGATTTCGCGGCCGCCGATGAAGAATTCAAAGCGGTCAGTGATTTCCGGGTTGACGTCGTTACGGCGCGCCAGCGGGGAAACTTCCGCCGGGTATTCGGTGATGAAGGTTGGCTGAATCAGATGCGCCTCCGCCACTTCATCAAAGATTTCGGTGACGATACGTCCCAGACCCCAGCTTTTCTCTACCTGAATACCGAGAGATTCCGCCAGCGCTTTCGCCGCGTCGAAGTTATCCAGATCCGCCATGTTGGTTTCCGGACGGTGTTTCTTGATCGCTTCGCGCATGGTCAGTTTTTCAAACGGCTTACCGAAATCAAACACCTGGTCGCCATATGGCACTTCGGTTTTGCCCAGCACCGTCTGCGCCAGGGTGCGGAACAGCGACTCGGTCAGTTCGATCAGGTCTTTGTAGTCCGCATACGCCATATACAGTTCCATCATGGTGAACTCTGGGTTATGGCGTACGGAGATCCCTTCGTTACGGAAGTTACGGTTGATTTCAAACACGCGTTCAAAGCCGCCAACCACCAGACGTTTCAGATACAGTTCCGGCGCGATGCGCAAGTACATATCCAGATCCAGCGCGTTGTGATGGGTGATGAACGGACGGGCGGACGCACCGCCAGGGATCACCTGCATCATCGGCGTTTCGACTTCCATAAAGCCGCGAGCCACCATGAACTGGCGCATGGTCGCGAGGATCTGCGAGCGGATACGGAACGTATGACGCGACTCTTCGTTGGCGATCAGATCCAGATAGCGCTGGCGATAGCGAACTTCCTGATCCTGCAGGCCGTGGAATTTATCCGGCAGCGGGCGCAGGGCTTTGGTCAGCAGACGCAGCTCGGTGCAGTGGATGGAAAGTTCGCCGGTTTGCGTTTTGAACAGCTTGCCGCGGGCGGCGATGATGTCGCCGAGGTCCCATTTTTTAAACTGTTCGTTGTAGACGCCTTCCGGCAGGTCATCGCGCGCCACGTACAGCTGAATGCGGCCGCCAACGTCCTGGAGGGTGACGAAGGAGGCTTTGCCCATCACGCGGCGGGTCATCATCCGGCCAGCCACCGCAACTTCAACGTTCAGGGAAGCGAGTTCATCGTTATCCTTCGCATCGAATTCAGCGTGCAATTGGTCAGAGGTATGATCGCGACGGAAGTCGTTGGGGAAGGCTACGCCCTGCTCACGCAGTGCAGCCAGTTTTTCGCGACGAGTTTTCAGTTCATTATTAAGGTCAATGGCCTCATCGGCACCTTGTGCTTGTTGTTCAGACATATGGATTCCTCATAACCTTGCTTTCAAACTAGCTTCGATAAATTGAACCAGGTCACCCTTCCGCGCGGCCTGTCTCTGGAAAGACACCAGAGCACAATCTTAACGATCCTGGATTCACTCCAAGCTGATCTCACTCAGCTATGGCTTCAGTAACGGTATTTTTTATCGTTGGCCTCCGCGCATGCCAGAATATCCTCCTATTGTTAGCTTGACAGTTGATTTAATGCCCCCGGTGGCGCTGTGCTTACCGGGGCTACGAATCGCGGCCCGGATAAGGCGTTTACGCCACGAGCCGGGACGAGCGTCAGGCGCCGCCGCCGGAAACTTCACCGGCAGCCGCACGGCGTTTGCCGACGCTACAGGCCGCGGCAAAGGCGATAACGACCATCACCGCCACGCAGCCGAGGGTCCATTCGCCCATCTGCGAGAAGAAATGCTGATAGGCGGCAATCGCCGTGTCGCTGATTTGCGATTCGGTGGTTTGCTGCGCCACCACCCCGGCCAGCCAGTTGGCCACCGCGCCGGTGGCCAGCATATAGATCCCGGTCAACACCCCGGTGACGCCGGGCATGTTCAGACGGGTGATTTGCGCCATCGCCACCGGGTCGATAAACAGTTCGGCAAAGCCCATCATCGCCAGCCCGGCAACCATCATGCCCATCGAGGCCTGGCCGTCAGCCGCGCCGTGGCGGGCATTGAGCGCCAGCAGCATAAAGCCGCCGCCCATCAGCAGCAGGCCGAAAGCGAATTTCAGCCAGACGCGCAGCACCGAACGCACACTGCCTTCCGGGCGCATCAGCCACGCCAGCACCACGCCGGCCGCCATCACCGCCACCGCGTTGACCGACTGGAACAGCGCGGTCGGCACGTCCCAGTTCAGCAGGCGACGATTGACGAAGTGGTCGATAAACAGGCTAATCGAGCTTCCGCCCTGCTGCGCCAGCACCCAGAACAGCGTCCCGGCGAGCATCAGCAGGACGATCTGCCACAGCGCGCGACGATGCTCCGGGGCTTTGATCATGATCCGCGCCACCATCTGGGCGGCGAACAGGCAGACGATCGCCAGCAGATAGCCGGACCAGTTGTTTTGCAGCAGCAGCGTGAAGAACACCGGCGCCAGGCACAGCATCACCAGCAGCCAGCCCCAGGTCGGCAGCACGAATTTCACCGCCCGTAGCGCCGGTTTATCCACGCCGCGGGTATGCCGGAAATGGCGGCTGCCGCTTAGGAAAATCATCAGGCCGATGAACATACCGATCCCCGCCAGGGCGAAGCCGATATGCCAGCCGTACCACTGCGCCGCCAGTCCACAGGCGATGGGCGCGGCAATCGAGCCGACGTTGCCGGCGGCGTACAGCAGCGAGAAGCCGCCGTCGCGACGCGGGTCGTCGTGAGCGTACAGTTCGCCAAGCAGGCAGCTGATATTGGATTTGAACAGGCCATAGCCGCAGATAATGATCGCCAGCGCGACGTACAGGCTCCATGCCGAGGTCGACTCGACGCCCAGCACCACGTGGCCGAGGGTCATCAACAGCGCCCCGGCAATCACCGCCGTGCGGTTGCCGAGCAGGCGGTCGGCAAGCCAGCCGCCGAGAATAGGGGTTACGTAAACTAAAGATGCGTAGGCGCTGAACAAACTGATGGCGTGGCTATCGTCAAAGCCAAGCTGGTGGGTGAGGTAAAGGATGAGTAAGGCGCGCATGCCGTAAAAGCTGAAGTACTCCCAGATCTGGATCGCTACGATGTAGTAAATCGCGCGCGGCTGTGAGGGTGTTTTCATAGGTTCTCCTTGCAGCGTGAAAAAAGGGAAGTGGCAAGCCACTTCCCTTGTAGTGCGTCTATTACTTGTTGTTCTCTTCTTTCAGCACTTTAACGGTGTAACGACCATCCGCCTGACGATATGCGCCGTGGATATCGGTTTCGAAGCCCGGGTAGTGAGCGCCGATTTCGCACAGCATCTGCAGGAATTCCAGTACCGGGCGGCTTTCTTCGGTGATCATCTCACCCGGCATCACCAGCGGTACTCCCGGAGGATACGGCAGGATCATGTTGGCGTTGACGCGGCCGACCATCTCTTCGAGGTACACTTCTTCCGTCTGACCGTGCAGCTCTTTCTGGAACGCGGCATACGGGGTCATCACCATCGATGGCAGCACTTCAAACGCGCGGAACATCAGGTCCGGCAGGTTGTGATGCTCAATCAGTTTGTGAATGTTCTGCGCCAGGTCCTGAATACGCATGTTTTCATAGAATTCAGGATCTTCACGGTACAGCGACGGCAGCATGTTTTTCACCCGCAGGTTCAGGTCGAACGCGCGTTTGAAGTCGGTCAGCGCACGCAGCAGGCTCAGCGCTTTGGTTTTGTCGATACCGATGCTGAACAGGAACAGCAGGTTGTACGGACCGGTTTTCTCCACCACGATGCCGTGTTCGTCGAGATATTTCGCCACGATGCTCGCCGGAATACCGAAGTCATCCATGGTGCCGTCTTTCTTCATCCCCGGCGTCAGCAGCGTGACTTTGATCGGGTCGAGGTACATGTGCTCGTTATCGATGTTTTTGAAACCGTGCCATGCGCTGTCGGAACGCAGCGGCCAGCATTCAGGACCATCGATATGCTCCGGCTGCCAGACGTCGAAGAACCAGCCGTCAGACTCGCCTTTCAGACGTTTGATCTCTTTACGGAACTTGATGGAACGTTCAATAGAGCCGTCGATCAAACGCTTACCGGCGTTACCCTTCATCATCGCCGCCGCGGTTTCGGTGGACGCCACGATCCCGTAGTGCGGGGAAGTGGTGGTGTGCATCATGTAGGCTTCGTTGAAGGTCTCTTCGTTTACGTCGCCTTTCACGTGGATCATCGACGCCTGAGAGAATGCCGCCAGCAGTTTATGCGTGGACTGGGTTTCGTAGATCACTTTCCCTTCGACACGGCCGCCGCTCATCCCGCATTTGCCTTCATAGATCGGCGAGAAGTTGGTGTAAGGGACCCATGCGGAGTCAAAGTGGATGGATTTCACATCCAGGGTTTTCTTGATGAAGTCGGTGTTATACAGCAGACCATCATAGGTTGAGTTGGTGATCACCGCGTGTACCGGCCAGGTCGCATTCGGCGTCTCTTTCACACGCTTGGCGATAGTCGCGTGCTGAAATTCGCTCTGCGGAATACCGCCGAGGATACCGTAGGCGTTACGGGTCGGACGGAAGTAGATCGGCGTAATGTCGCTCATCATCATCAGGTGAGTCAGCGATTTGTGGCAGTTACGGTCAATCAGCACGGTGCTGCCGGCCGGCGCGGAGTACATGCCGACGATTTTGTTAGCAGTAGAGGTACCGTTGGTCACCATGTAGCTGCGTTCTGCGTTAAACACACGAGCGATATACTCTTCCGCTTCTTTGTGCGGGCCGCTGTGGTCCAGCAGGGAACCCAGTTCAGAAACCGAAATGGAGATATCGGATTTCATGGTGTTGGAACCAAAGAAATCATAGAAGATGCTGCCTACCGGGCTTTTCTGGAACGCGGTACCGCCCATGTGGCCAGGGGTACAGAAGGTGTATTTACCTTCACGGACATATTTGAACAGCGCTTTGGTCAGCGGCGGCAGAATGGTGTCGATGTATTCGTCAGTGTTCTGTTTGATTTTGTTCGCGATATCTTCCGCGGCGCCCAGCGCATATTCGAAGAAGCGAACCTGCATGCGCAGATCGTTCAGGCTAACGTCCAGGGTGGAGTAGGTGTTAGCGAACGCGTACAGCGGCATGTACTCATTCATTTTGCTGATTTCTTCGCACAGTTCGAGATTGTATTTATCCCAGTCGAAGATCACGCCGCACAGACGAGAGTTATTTTCGATAAGTTTTAATAAGTCGTCACGGTCGTTCGGGTAGACAATACGGAAGTCCAGGCGTTCGAGAGCACGATGCAGTTCACGGATGGGTTCTTCTTTGAAGTAAACACCCATGTGATTCATGATTGCAATAACGTTCATAGTCAAATCTCCAGATGTAGAAAGCCCCTCCCGTCGCGTTGTGACAGGTGATGGAAGGAGCCTCAGGAAAACGGGTTACTGATTAGTGCGCGTTAGCGGGGCTGTTGTTATCCGTTGCGTTGTTCTGCTGGCGCTGGTGCATTTTGCGACCGTAGAACATCAGGATAATCAGGCTAACGATAAAGGTGCCGGCCAGTTCGAAGGAGCTTGCGCCCATCAGCGCGATGAAGCAGAACACGCAACCCAGTACCGAACAAATCAGGCTAACGAAGTTACGAATGTTGATGCCTTCGAAACGAATCAGGTCAACACAGGAGTAGAAGTAAGGCAGCATGGTCAGCAGTACCGCGATACCGGTCAGTTCACCGAACAGGTCGGAGGCTTTACCACCGGCGGAGTTCATCAGGGTAATCAGCACCATCAGCGCGGTCATTTTCACCGCCGCCAGCAGCAGGCCTTTTTTCGGGATACCGTTGCTATCGACTTCGCCATACACTTTCGGGAAGTTACCGTCGTTGGCGGCACGTACACCGGCCTGGCCAACCAGCATCATCCACGAGCCCAGAGAAGTCAGGCAAGCGAAGGCAGTGAAAGCGGAAACCATCGGAGCAGCCCAGCCGCCGAGAATGGTAGAGGCGCTAATCGCGAACGGCGCACCGGACGCGGCCATCTGAGAAGCAGGATACATACCGGCGATAACCTGAGTCGCGGCGATATAGACGATACCGGCCATCGCAGTACCCAGCATGGTTGCCAGCGGTACGGTACGTTTCGGGTTTTTCACCATCCCGGTACTCACGGCGGCGGATTCGACGCCAACAAAGGCCCACAGGCAGAGCAGGATACTTTTAATGACCGCGTGGCTATCGGTGGTGCTGGAGGTGTTCCAGTTCGCCTGATAGGTCGCTGCGTCAAACCAGTGCCAGCCGACAACCGCGGTCATGACCACTGGAATAAGCACCAGTACCAGACCAATAGTGGTCAGACGGCTGACCCAGGTCCCGCCGAGCATATTAACGAAAGTAAAGATCCACACGATGGCAATACAGGCAATACCTGCTGGCACCGGGTTATTTAAAATTGGGAAGAACGTAGAGAGATAAGAAACTGCGGTAATCCCGATGGCCAGGTTACCAATCCAGTTTGCATGATAATAAAGCACACCGGTCTGGAAACCGAATGCGGGAGATATTTCCCCGGCGTAGGCAATTGGACCACCCTGTTGCGGGTTCTTAGTGGCCAGTCGGGCATAAACATAAGCCAGAGACATCGCACCAATAATTGAAATTACCCAGCCCCAAATGGCAATACCACCGATGCTGGCCAGGTTCGCAGGTAATAATGCAATACCGCTCCCCATCATATTACCGGCGACGACACCGGTACAGGCAAATAGCCCGATCTTCTTGGCAGAACTCATGGTTGTTTTTCTCCTAAGTTTATTTGGGAGGTACAGATCATGATACAGAACCATTAATTGACCCGACCAACTGCCAACAAGATTACTGATTTGTACGAGATAAGTCCTAAAGATAAAGTGAAATAACAACAAACATCAGACAAATGATATTTTGACCTTTTTCGCTTAACATATAAACATGACAACAGGGTGTCAGAAAAAGATAAACATCGTTGTATTACATGCAGTTAGAGTAAGGTGAGTGTGTTACTTAACTGTTATTTAAAGCCTCCAGAATGCTAAATATAAATAACAACCAGAGGCTTCATGAGAAACATAAATTTAACCTCATCACGCCCAAAACCTTGCGCACGATGAGGGTTTACTTATTCTGAAGAGAGAAAATTATCGAGATACGGAACCACACGGTTAACCGACGTCTGGAAAACGCCGTTTTCTATCCAGTACAGCGTATCTCCGCCGGGCCGTAAATTAAACGCAGTGATGTAAGAATCGGCAGCCAGTCGGTTCTCTCCTTTCATCTCATAGACTTTGCCTAACAGCACATAATTCAGCCACGACATCTCTAAATCAATCGCACTGTTAATCGCGGTATTCGCTTCGTCGACTTTACCCTTACCCAACGAATCTACCGCTTTTATTTGATAATAAATCGCCATGTCTTTAATACCCGGCATCTCCCCTACCCGCTCAACTTCACTGTAGAGGGCAGCCAGCTGTTTATCGTCCAGCGGCTGCTGCGAATGGCGTAATACATCCACCAGCGTTTTTTCGGCATAGGCGTAAATAAAATCCGGCGCCCGCTTAATCACATCGTCCAGCAGACTGCTGGCCTTACTTAATGAATCGACATCGCCCTTCATTAGCAGCTGATGCGACTGGTAGAAGTAGGTTAACGCCACGCTTTGCGACGGCTGATACTGCCTGAGCATCGCCTGCATCCGCGCCGGCCACGGCTGCGTCAGGGCATCCGACAGGCTGTTCATCAGATCGTTCTGAATGGTCAGCTGGTTGTCATTGGTCACAAAGTAGCGTTTATCCAGCATCGTCGAGCTGTCAGCGTTATCCACCAGCTGGACCGACATAAAGCACTGCTGTGCCCGGTAGTGGCGCTGATTGACGAACTCAATGGTCAGCGTTTTCCCGGAACTGCTCGGCTCATTGATGTTGTAGTCCGTTTTGTCATGCACCATAAAGGTCGAGAAGGTGTTTAGCGAGGTGGTGATCAGGCTGGCCAGGCCGACCGCGTAGGAGTGCTGCGACGACCAGTTGGTGCAGGAGTTACCATTGACCAGGTGGATATCGATATCACGCGGATTAAGCAACAGGCGCGCCTTGTTAACCGGCGGCCGCGACTCTATGCTCGACAGCGCCACCAGCGCCACGCAGGTGCCCAGCGCCAGCAGAAACAGCCCCCACACCAGAGCGGTAGTGAGACGTTTGCGGGTTGACGGCGCGCTGGCGACGGCAGGCGCCGGTGCGGCGAGATCCGGAGGGGGTTCCGGCATGTCGGGCGGCGCAGCCGCCGCCGGTGGCATGGGCATGTCAGCCGACGGTGAAGACGTCAGCACCTCCATCTGCGGGGCGAGTTCCTCCCCCTCCTCGGTGCACCAGATCACCGGCACCGTGAGCTTATACCCCCGTTTGGGTACCGTCGCGATGTACTCAAGGCTAACGTCATCGCCGTCTTTGAGCGACTTGCGCAGTTCGGAAATACTCTGCGTGACGACGTGGCTGGTCACAACGTTACGGGTCCAGACGTTTTCGATAAGCTCGTCCCGGCTAAGCACTTCCCCCGGATGGCGAGCAAAAAAGACCAGAAGGTCGATTAAACGCGGTTCAAGGGTAAGCTGGCGCCCCTTCCTGCTGATTTGGTTTACAGAGGGGGTTACCAGCCATTCACCGACGCGAACAACAGGTTGTAGCATACAAGAAAGCCCCAGACAAAAAGGGAAAGGCGCGATGATAACACATTTGTCCTACCTATTTTTGCCAGGGGTCACTCCCTCAGGCATTAGGTCGGAATTCGCCTTTTGCGGCAATGAAAAGCAATATTTCATTAACATCGTGATCATGAAATTTATATATAGCGATAAAAACGCGTTTTCGCTGTCGAGATTGCCGGTGGAAATTCCCGTCGCAGGAAAAAAATAAGCCTGGAGGCTTAACGCGCTCCAGGCTCAGTCTGTCGCGCGCCGCGATGGCACGCTTTAAAAAAGGTTATTTATACACTTCCGCTGTGGCTTCGAAGTTAGGACCATGCTCGCGCGCAGCGGTAATCACGTAATATTTTCCGCCTTTCTCATCGGCCAGCTTAGAGAGCTGATCGTGCAGATCGGAAGGCGAAGAGAACTCGCCACCAGACGGCCCTACCGAGATCGGTCCGACCTTGGTCAGTTTGAAGTGTTTCACTTCTTCTTTGGTGATCAACTGCGCGGCGGACGCGCCAAATGCAACGGCGGAAAGGGCTAACGCGACTATCACTTTTTTCATCCTGCAATCTCCTTGGAATTAGCCTTCAGTCAGGCTCTTTCAGTATAGACGGCGATTTACTGAGCGTGCTACCGATGCGCTTATTTTTTGGCCGAAGCGTTCAGTAACGCGGCGGTACCCCTTCCGGACGGGTCTTAAAACGCCGGTGTAGCCACATATATTGCTCGGGCGCCATCAGGATGCACTGTTCGATGATCTGATTCATCCATGCCGCCGTGACCTCGGCACTCGCCAGCGGCGGCGTGCGCTCCGGCGTCAGGGAGATCAGCTCATACCCCATGCCGTTGGGCTTGCGCCGCGGAACAAACGGCACAATTGTCGCTCCGGACATTTTCGCCAGCATCCAGGTGCCGGTGGTGGTCGCCGCCTGCTCGACGGCAAACAGCGGCGCAAAAACGCTGCTGGCCGGACCGTAATCGTGATCTGGCGCATACCAGAGGATCTCCCCATCCTTTAGCGCCCTGACCATCCCTTTCAGATTTTTTCGATCCAGCATGGTCTTGTTAGAGCGTAAGCGTCCCCAGGTCTGCAGCCAGTCAATCAGCGGATTGTCATTGGGCCGGTAGACGCCAATGCCTGGGGTAAACATGCCATACATCCGCGCCCCCATTTCGAGGGTCAGAAAATGGATACCGATCAGTAAGATGCCCTGTTTTTGTTCGAGGAGTTCGATCACCTCGTTAACGCCGCTGGTCTCGGTCCAGCGCGCCACCCGGTGCGTCGGCCAGAACCAGGCCATGCCGGTCTCCATCAGCCCCATACCCAGCGATTCAAAGTTTTTCACCAGCAACGCCTCGCGGTCGGCGGCGCTCATCTCGGGAAAGCAGAGTTCGAGATTACGTCTGGCAATCCGCGCGCGGCTTTTCATCACCCGCATCGCCAGTCGCCCAAGCGCCGTCCCCAGACGGTAGATCACCGGATACGGTAATTGCACCAGCAGCCATAAAAAGCCAATTCCCAGCCATAACAGCCAGTAACGCGGGTGCAACAGCGCGCGGGAAAATTTGGGTAAATTTGACATAGTAATCCTGTTAATTCACTCAATAATAGCTGAGCAAAAACCGCGAAATAAAGTAGCGGATCCTGCATGTTGTATTTTTCCAATTCGTGCGGTAATACTCAGACACCAGACGCGTTATTATAAGTTAACGCTTAAACCATTTCAGCCATTGCGCTGGCACTTACCTATTATTAGACTCACCGAGTAAGATTTCCTGTTTTATACGGAAATAAATAAACCTAACCTCTACGGCGCGGCCGATTGCCGACAAAGTAACCAGTGAATTTTCTCAGCGCCGGTTTTGTTGCTCCTCTTCGTCGGCCTGCAGCATGGCGATAACAGACACTGTAGCGAAACGTTCAGCTTCATCCGGCGACGCCAGCATGCGGTTATTTGTGACTGGGGCAATGGTTAAGCATCGACATTGCTGATCCTTTTCCCAGATATGCTACGTTTACAGCGCTCATTCGACGCAAGTGCCTTTGCCGACGTCGCCGCTTTCAGAAGCCATAGTGAGAAGGAACTATGACAATGAATTATCAATTAGTGAAGCAAGTCAGAGAAAATAGCCCATTAAGAAAAAGCTTCATTGACCTTGCCGTTAAGACTTTTGATCTGTCTTTTGAAGAGTGGTATCAGCAAGGTTACTGGACCGACGCCTATATCCCCTACGCCTTTGTCGAACGCAATAAAGTTATCGCTAACGCTTCGGCCAATATCATCGACCTGCGCTGGCAGGGCGAGCCCCGGCGTTATATTCAGATTGGCACCGTGATGACCGAACCGGACCACCGTAATAAGGGATTAGCCGGCCAGCTTATCCATCACATCCTGCAGGACTGGCAGCAGGAGGCGGACGCCTTCTTTTTATTCGCCAATCCCACTACAGTGGATTTTTATCCCAAATTTGGCTTCACCCGCAGCGAAGAGCATCAATATATTATGCCGGTCTCCCCGCGAGCCGGTGATTTTCGCAAACTGAATATGGACAGCGCAGACGATGTTGCCCTGCTCCGCCATTACTACGAAAAATCCAACCCGTTCTCACCGCTGCGGGTGGAGCATAATTTTGGCCTGCTGATGTTTTACTGCTCAGCCTTTATGAAGCATTTCGTCTATTACTCGGCAAAAAATGAGGCGGTGGTTATCGCCATGCAAAACGGTCCGGTGCTGATCTGCTTTGACCTCTTCTGCGAGGAGGGTAAGAGCCTGTCGACGCTGGTCAACGAACTGGCCGATGACCATGTTTACCAGGCCATACTCGGTTTTACCCCCAGTGAAGACCGGCTCGGCGAGTACGAGAAGATTGAGGGAGAAGATATCCTCTTCGTCTATGACCAGAAGGAAAATCTGTTTAAAGACAGGAAGTTGATGTTTCCTTTATTGGCTCATGCCTGACGACGCTACGCCGTCAGGCCAATCAGTGATAAGTCACCACGAAGGTCGCGCTGGCGTTCGCCTCGCCCGCTGTCACTGCGGGCTGCGTCTGGATATAGCGGGCCTGATAGGATAAACGGTAGTTCGTCTGACTGCCTTTATTCCCGGACCAGATCTGGCTCACCTGGTTTAGCGGCACCAGCGCGCCGCCGGCACTGAGGATTTGCACGCCAAGTCCGGATGCGCCTTCAGGTTGGTCATCGATTTTAATCACCTCGTTGGCGGCGACAGTGCTGTCCACCGTCGCGTTAAACTGCATAAACACGCTGCCGACATTTTCACAGTTCGTCAGGTTGATGTTAAAAGGAACCGGGGCGGTGGTGCTGTTGAGCCCGGTAAACGCGGTTTTGTTATGCCGCCCGAGGAAGACGTTAATGTTTTTACTGTCGTCAGTAATCTTGCAGGTGGGTGATTTGACCTGAATACAGAGCCCACTGACGCTAAAGCGCATCGCCTGTACTCCGCCAAGATAAATATCGCCAAGGTAATCGTTAAGGCAATACTCGCCCGGCGGCGGTAGACCGCCGTTATCGGCAATCCGCCAGAAATAGATGGTCGGTTTTTTATTTTCCGCCTGAAATGCGCGCTGGCCGGAAAATACCGGCGCTGAGGGCCAGGCCGTGAACAGGGGATCGAAATTAATGCCATCCTGTTCCCCCATCTGGAAGCTGTAGCCAATGCCCGGCAGGCGGTCGATGCTGTAGATATCCCCGGGCTTGCCGTCTCCCGCCGGGCCGACCCGTGAGCCGCCGATGCTCTGAAACCCGCCGGGCTCGCTGCCGCTGCAGGCGATCTCCCAGCGTTCGTTATTAGTGATAATCATCCCTCCGTAGCTGTATAGCAGGGAGCCGATGGGGCGATTGCTGACGTCAAGGTTGATACTGGCCTGGCTGACGTTCACTGAATACTCGATAGTTTTGCCACTGACCATCTGGCACGCTGCCGACAGCGAGGCGCAGTATCCGCCGGCCAGCAGAAGCGGTACCCCTGATGCGATGATTTTTTTCATATTACTTCTCCTTTATTTCCGGCCAGCAGACCTGATGCGGCGTACCGCGGCTAACCTGCTGCGCCGCGTCGCCGCGGATGGCATAGGCCAACCGGCAGTGTTGCCCGCTGCGTTCGCCCCATACTACCGAGACGCTGCCGTGGGCCTGCGGCACCCGGGCATACAGCAGCCCGCCCTGACCGACGGCGCCAACCGCCCGACCGCTCTCGTCAAACACCTCCGCGCCCAGCGGGGGCGCCGCGCCATCCGGCAGCGTGACATGGGCAAACCAGGGATAGCCGGTACGCGTGATAAATTTGACCTTCACCGCCGCGCCCGAATCGGGCACCACCGTCGTACTACTGGAGACAATCTCCACGTGGTCGTTCAGACCCTGCGGATCGAGATCCAGCCAGTTATGGGTAAAGGGATCGAGGTAAGGGATGATCGTAAAACCCTGGCGGTTTATCGGCTGTCCGAGGCGGTTTGCCACCCGAGCGCCCGCCGCGCCGGGCGCTTCCACAATGGCGAAGGTTTCCCCCAGTTCGGGGGTGGCGGTCATTCCGCCCTGATGCGCCACCAGGGCGCCCGATGCCCCCAGCGAGTACTGCTGCTGGTGGCGACCGGCGCTGGCGCTGGCATTCAGGTACGCATAATCCGTACGCAGGCTACCGTTGCCCCCAACGCTGGCCTCGTGCGGGTTCTCCCGCGGCATGTCGTAGCTGGCGGTCAGGCCATAGCTAAAGGCATTTTTCTCGCCAGCGCTGCCGGTATAGCTGGACTGCAGCTGGCTGCCGTAGCTCTTATCATGGTTAAAGCGGGTAGTCAGGCTGCCCGCCTGCCCGAACGGCAGCGAAAAGGAGACGCCCACCACCTGATTATTGCGGTGATGAATATCCTGACTCTGCTGGGCGTACAGGTAGTAATTGAGCTGACCATAGCGGTTGGCGTACCCCAGCTGATAGGAGCGCCAGCGGTGGTGGCGGACATCCTCACTCCAGATTCCGTTAAATGACAGGCTACCGCTGCTGGCCTGCTGAGACAACGTCGCGCTGTAGCGGGTCATCTCCCGCCAGTCGTTGGGGTAACGGTCGTGCTCCCGGACGGCGTCGCGAATGGAACGATAGTTGCCGTCGTTGCTGTGGCTCATCGAGACCAGCATCCGCGTATCGGACGCGAAGGATTTTGATGCGGATACCCGCCAGCGATACCCCTCCTGCCAGCCGCGTTCCCTACCCTTCGCCGCAGAACGGGAAAGATCGACCGCCAGCGCCCCCCAGTAGGTATTGAAGGCGCTGCCGACCAGCGTCGAGTAATAATCCGTCGTCGCGTTGGCGCCGGTATAGCCGCTGACATAGTCATTGAAGCCGTACTGCACTGTGGCTTCGCCAAATCCCGGCCGCCCGGCGATCTCGTCCTCATCCAGATAGCCCAGCGACAGGTCATAGTAGACCGCGCCTGCCCGCACCAGGCCAGGCAGCGCGGCGTACGGCACGGTAAAGGTCTCCTGACTGCCGTCCGCCTCATGGATCGTTACCTGTAAATCGCCGCCGGCGTTGGTGGGATAGAGATCGTCAAAGGTGAATTTGCCCGGTGGAACCGTGGCCTCGTACAACAGGGCGCCGTTCTGGGTGACCGTCACGCGGGCATTGGTGCGCGCCACGCCGCTAACCGACGGTGCAAAGCCGCGGCGGGAGCCCGGCAGCATGCGAACATCGGTGGCCAACCTGCCGCCGATAAAACTGACGCTGTCAAAGAAGGTCCCATCGGTCCACCCCTGACCCAGCCGTAACGTGGACGCCCAGTTCACGACACTTCTCTCAGCCCAGGTGGCGATGCTATCCCAGTGCGTGCTCCCCTCCTGAGCCTGGTAGCTGGACTGGTGATGTAACCGCCAGCCAAAGGCACGCAGGCTGGCATCCAGCCCGAGATAATGATTGCTGCTGGTATCCCCGTCGACGATGCTCTGATAGCTGTTGGCCTGATAGCGCAGCACTGCGGCGGGCACGCCGCTATCCACCTTCTTCAGGTTCACCGCCCCCCGATAATGGGGTTGCAGCAGCGCCTGGGGCATATTTACCCGCAGGACGTTTTCCCCGCTGTCATACTCCCAGCCGATCGCCTTATCGATCTGCGAGAAGCGCAGGCAGGTGGCCGCCGCCGGCCACTGGGCGTCCTTCAGCTGCAGGGCGTCGAACAGCGAGGGCGAGATGCAGGGCTCAAGCTGGCCATCGTGTTCCTGGATGACAAACGTTTCTTCCGCCAGGTCCCGGCCATTCACCGAGAGCGTGCTGCGATACTGTCCGGCGTGCAGCGGATTACCGTATTGATATTTCTGGAGATCAACCTGCGCGGCGCCGTGCAAATGGGCGCGGTTAAAACTAAACGCCTCTGCCGCCCATGCCTCCTGCCAGGGAAGGAGCAGCATCAACCCAAACTTGATCTCCCTGAGTTTCATAATAATGTCCTTACTGAGGATAATTATGATTCACTACCGCGCCGTAATCATTGATGGTGGTGAAGCTGAATTTCTCCGGCAGCGTGCGCAGCGCGACCCCTTTAGGCGCGATCTCCAGCGAGGAAAAAGGGGCGACCATGCCAGCGGACTGTTTTTGTCCGTTAAGGGTGATGCTGTCGATGGTGATATAGCGCGCTGAGGCATTGCTCACCCGCAGCCCGTTGCCCGTGGGAGCCAGCGCCCAGCGCAGGGCATTCTCCGGTGCCATTTTTTCCGCCGCCACGCCTGCAGGACGGTAAAACAGCTTGATACGCGACCGTATCGCGAGCTGCAGATAATTGATTGCCGTGCCGTTTTTCGGCTCAGGTGGAATGTCCAGCAGATTGAACCAGAACAGCGACTCCCGATCCTGCGGCAGACGGCTGCCGTTGAACATCAGACGCCAGCTCTGGCCCTTTCCCGGCTCGATACGCACAATCGGCGGCAGCACAATAAACGGCGCCGCATCTTTTTCCGGTTGATTTTGCACGCGGCCATCGTCGACCCAGACCTGCGTCAGAGAGGGGGTTTCCCCCATATTGGTGGCCCGGATGGCGATCTCTTTTTTATCGCCGGGAAAAATAATCCGTGTGCCGTCAATAACCATGCTGGCGTCCGCCGAGGGTAAAATGCTGGACAGCAGCCATGCCAGAACCATACGCCGCATATTCACCTCCTCCTTGCCGGGTGGATAAACGGCCCCTGAGCGGGGCCGTGGACAGGGTTTATGGATAAACCACCGTAAAGTTGACGTAGGTGGCGACTTTTCCAGCCGAAGCGGCGTCGGTCGCATAGTAGCGGGCATAGAAAGGCAGCGAGGCGGAACCATCCTGCTCAGCCACCGCCACCGGGATCACGTCCGGGCGAGCAATGGTGCCGTCCGCAGCGACCGCCGGGGTCTCCGCGAGGTTAATCGGCGTAAACCGGGTGTTCAGCAGCTCCACATCGACGTTTTCTGCTTCCGTGCCGTCAGACAGGGTGTTTTTTAGTCGGCCCTCCGTGGAAACGTATTGATCTTTCTCGAAGTACACCGAGACATCAGCCCCTGGGGTGCAGCTCGTCAGATCGATGGTGAAGGGAACCACGCCCGCCGTCTCACCCGCGCTGCTGAGCGCCGAACGCTGGACCGTCGGCAGGGTCACCGTCTTGTCTTTATTCACTACCGTACAAGTATTTTCGATGACTTCACCATTAAAGGTGACTTTGCCATCAGCAGCCTGAGCCGCTACCGGAGAAAGCATCATCATCACCACGAAAGATGCCATTCCATTGCTGTATTTTTTCATATTCACTCCTCATCACCACGCTTATGGAGAATCGTTCAGGAAATACCCTGGCGTACTTTATACGTACAATTTATTAATGCTCAGTCCATTGGATTAGCCTGTTATCTTTTAAACCCTTCCCTGCACTGACATCCTACTCACTTCATTGTTTATTATTCAAATTCGCTACCAGGACCATTCCTTCTTTTTATAGAAAAATCTTAACGCCACTCTGAAAAAGAAATAAAAAAAACCCACATTAAAAACATAACTCATTGTAAATAAATAATAATTTTTATTTTTTATTTTCTAAAAGACATTCGAAAAATGCGATCTAAATATCTCACCATCATTATTAACTTCCTCCTCCCACGTTCTCCCCCCTGGATTCAAAGCGCAGGGAGTATGTTATTTAAGGCGGGTATTCTCTACAGTAAATTGTCGAATCAGGCAGGACAGCATGCACAGCGTATTTATGCCAGGAGGTCATTATGTTGATCTGCATTGCGGATTCAGAATATTTTAATATTGCGCTGAAGGCGTATATTAATGAACCAAACAGCAAGCCTCTGGATATTAAAGAAATGCTCTGTTACCCGTTTAGCGGACAGAGTGAGATGTTCTATACTTTTTTTGCGACCGATGCTGGAGCCCGGTTAAGCACTATCCTTATTGATTACAGCAGCGCTAACATCGAAGTACTGCAGGTCGCGCTCAGTTTAAAATCGTTTAATCCCCTGATCCGGATCTTTATTTTTGCCAAATCAGGCTACCCGTTGAGCGAGCTCGAAAGCAGCCTCGCTATTGTGCTCGGCGCAGAGTTCATCACCAGTTTTGCCGGGCTCAGTACGGCCCTTGCCCGCGGACCGCGCTGGACGTCGCCCCCCGCCGACAAGCTCTATATCGCCATACCTGACAGCTATAACCTGACCCGTAAGGAAACTTTTTTAATCAGCCTGCTGATGGGGGGAATGCCGTTGTGTCACGTGGCCAGCACCATGCAGCTCACGATCAAACGGGTCTACTACTACCGTTCACGCGTCCTTAGCAAGCTGGCGGTGAAAAATAACGTGGAACTGATGAACAAAGTTCAGGGGATGGTGTTGCGCCACTACCGACAGGAGACAGGCCATGAAATCGTATCTCTACGCTAAAAATCGCCTCATGTTGATTATCCTGAGCTGGCTAAGCGCAGACGAGGCGTTGCCATCTCGTCACGATTTCCAGCAGACTGAAGCCATCCTCAGCACCCTGCATATACCGTATGTGCTGAAGCCTGACCTTGATCAACTGAGAGCTACGCTACAGCCATTACTCGCCACGCCCGGGCCGCAGGCCTGTGAGGTAGGCGCTTTTCTCAGCGCCCTGTTGGCGCTGTATACCCGGTTAACCGAATATACCGCCGTCGAGCACTATCTGCTCTCCCGGCATCTCTAAGTAGCAACCCGCCTGGGCAGGAAGACGCCGCGCGCCTCCTGCCCGTACGCATTACCTTGGGCCAGCAGGCTGCTCGTCGCGTCGGGAGACGTAATCCCGATAGCCCTCGCCAACGTAAATTTGCCGTGGGCGGTAGATGGTCAGCGGCGCCTGGTGCATCTCGTTCCAGTGCGCCACCCAGCCGACCGTCCGACCGACCGCGGTGACCACCGCAAACATCGACGAAGGCAGATTCATCGCCTTGAGGATCACCGCGGTATAAAAATCCACGCTCGGCGACAGGCCATTTTCCACAAAGTAGGGGTCTGTCAGCGCCACGTCCTCAAGGGCCATCGCCACCTGCAGCAGACGGTCGGACATGCCTACCTCCGCCAGTACCCGATGGCTGGTTTCACGCAGGATCCCGGCGCGCGGATCGCGGTGACGGTAGCGCGAGTTGCCAAAACCCAGCCGGCGAAATGCCTGCGGATCGCGCTTCGCCTGGCGCAGAAACGCCGGAACCTGATCAACGCTTTCAATCTCCTCCAGCATTCGCATGCTCGATTCATTGGCGCCACCATGCATTGGCCCCCACAGCGACGCCAGCCCGGCGGCGATGCAGGCGAATAAGTTTGCCCCGGAGGAGCCCGCCGCACGCACCGTGGTGGTCGAGGCGCACTGCCCGTGATCGGCATGGAGCACCAGGATCTGGTTCATCGC
Organism: Klebsiella sp. H-Nf2; assembly: GCF_002806645.1. Taxonomy (NCBI): domain Bacteria; kingdom Pseudomonadati; phylum Pseudomonadota; class Gammaproteobacteria; order Enterobacterales; family Enterobacteriaceae; genus Klebsiella; species Klebsiella sp. H-Nf2. Next base: position 6,645 of record NZ_PIBL01000014.1, on the reverse strand, counting down.
TTGCTCAATAACCGGATTGAGGACGTATTTTTCCGCCGGGATAGCAAACAGCATCTGCAGGAAATTTCCGGCATAGGAGAGATCGTTGCGCGGATACGCGGCGGGTTGCTCAATGGTGTACTTGTAGCTCATGGCGGCGATGGTGGGCATTTTCGACAGTAACCGGGTGGCGGCCAGCGCCCGGTGCTGCGGATTTTCCACATCCAGGACATCATGATAAAACGCCGCCAGCGCCCCCACCAGAGCGCACATCAGCGCCATGGGGTGCGAGTCACGTCGAAAGCCGCTGCACATGCGGGCTATCTGCTCGTGGACCAGAGTATGGCGGGTGATGGTCTCGCGAAAGGTTTGATAGCTGGCCTCATCCGGCGCGTCACCGTTCAGCATGATGTAGGCCACTTCGAGAAAATCGCACTGGCGAGCCAGCTGATCGACGGGATAGCCGCGGTGCAGCAGCACGCTGTTTTCCGTATCGATCCACGAGATCGCCGACTGGCATCCGGCGGTATTGGCGAAGCCGGGGTCATAGCTGCAGAATCCGGACTGATTTAGCCCGCGCATGTCGACTCCCACCGGCCCCCGCGTTCCCGGCACCTGCGGCAGGGCGATGGGCGGTTGTTGCCCGGCAAAAGAAAGCGTTAACGGTGTAGTGCTCATCCTGTTAGTCCCCCAGCAAGCTTATCAGCGACCTGAAGTCATTCTTCAGGCGGAAAGACCAACATAACCAATGTGATGCAGCTTATTCATTGATGTCATCACTATAACCCTGACAAAGAGAATATTTTGCTGGCCTTCACGGGGAAACAGGCCGTCTTTCCCCACCCCACCGCCGGATAGCGGCACAAATCGCCAAGGATAAAGGCGATCATCGCTGTCAAAATTTAAGCTGAGTAAAGATAGGATGAAGAAGAGCTACCATGAATTTTGTGCTGTCGATGACCCTCATCTGCATTACCATCGCCTGGTTGATGATGAGCCAGCTGCCAGTGTAGACGTACCGCTAACCGCCACGCCAGTGGCCTGGATAACCCCCTCCTTCAGTTGACTTCCGCCGTGGTCTTCGCCTCTGAGGTTTCACAAGAGCCATACAAGAAGTACTGGTTGCATATCAGGCTGTTGCGGTTTCCCGCCGAGGGGTAGGCTAAAGGCCCACTGTTAAGGAGGTAATATGTCTGGACTGATCAATCCGCATGCAGCCCCGGAAGAAGCAGCCTATGCGCTGCTGATTGAGCTCGTTCGCGCCCAGCGCGTGCCGCAATATGAAGGCGATATTTCCGGTCTGCTGGCGATGTACGACGAAGCTGTTAAACACTTTAAAGAGAAAGAGACCGAGCGTTAGGCGTGGAGGTCGTTGTGTGAGGAAAACGTGACGCCTGCGGGAGACGCGCAGGCGTTGGCTGGATGGCGGCTTGCGTCATCAGCTGCCGCGGTAGGTAGAGTATCCGTACTGACTGAGCAGCAGCGGGATATGCAGTTTTTGATTTTGCTTTGTGACATTGAAAATAACCGGAACCACCGGGAAGAACGTATTCATGTTTTGGCTTTTAAAATAGTCACCGGTTTTAAACGTCACTTTATAAACCCCCGGCTCCATATTCTCCGCCTGCGGATAGAGCGATTTAATCCGCCCATCGGCATCCGTTTTACCGGTGGCGATATGCTGCCAGCTCTCCCCCTGCTGTTTATCCAGCTCAATCTGCACCCCCGGTGAAGGGAGCCCGGTTTGCTGATTAAGAATGTGTACGCTGAGCGTCCCCTCTGGCGCCGCCAGCGCGCTGAAGCTGAGCAGAGAAATTACGGAGGCGATAACTAATTTCATAATCGTGACCTTATTGGGCAAGTGAAAGTGCCCTAACTATAGTCAGCGCGGCGGGGAAAAAAATTAAACTTTTTGTTATCAAAATATAGACATATAGAGGATATGTCTGCTGAGAAGGCTATCCGCAAGCAAAAGATTTGCGACCAGAGCCTGGCTCTATCGCACGCCTCACAGCCCAGGGTCGTGTTTCTGACTACGTTGCCTACTTATTTTCATGCAGTATGATTAGCCTGTTACGCTCAAGCTCACCACTATTCCTGAAACTGATAAGAATGGTGAGCGAGTTGACGCCTGATATATTCCCGCTTTTAAAAGACATCATTGTTATTAGGGTATCGTTCTTCTGCAGTATCGGATTGTTTTATTCCAGCCATCGATCAAGATGCTATCTCTGTTATCAAAACGAACGCGTAAGTCTGTACTGTTTAAACTTTCCGTGACCATAATCGAAATGGCTGAGTTCATATCTTGTTTCGTTAAGAAAAGCTTACCCTCATCAGTTAACTGACTATCATCAAGAATAAAACCGTTAATTTTCGCACCGGTTTTAAGGCATCGAACGGTTGTCTGCGGGTTTGAAACAAAACTGACATTCATCGTTTGCGAGTTTCCAATATTCGTCATAAACACAGAGCAACTAGCGATAAGTGTTCCTGAAAAAAAGAGGCAAATTACCTTTAAAAAATAAGATGGTTTTTTCATAAAACACCCTAATTTTGAGATATTCCATTTTTACCATGCCAGCCTTAAAGCGTAGCTGGCATTAGGTATTTATGTTATTAACTATTAAAATTAGCGTGGGGATACTGTCGTTTGCCCACCTACGGATGAAATGGCAACACGTTGCCCTACCGAGAATCGCGTTGGCCCCTGACGTTGTACGACCATGAACGTTCTTCCATCATCTAAGCGTATTTCAAGCTCGACCCCTTGAACAAGATTCATTCTTGCCTGAACCGCCTGACCTGCTAAACCTCCCGCAACAGCGCCAGTCGCCGTCGCCAGTCTTTGGCCTGAACCGCCACCGACGGCACTTCCCGCCACACCACCAATGACGCCTCCGGCGACAGCGCCAAGCGCATTGCTGTTATCACCCGCCTGAATTTGCACCGCTCTGACTGACACCAGCTGGCCATAAAAAACTTGTTGTATGCGTCCAGCCGTGGCTGAAGAATGGACATCACCTGAAAGATGACTGGTATTGGTACATCCAGCAATAACTAATGTAAAAGCAATTAAACACATTTTTTTAAGCATGTTAACCTCTCCATTTGCTGCATATTAACGTCATCATTTCATAAATAATCAGCTGGACAATAATGATAAAAATTTACTGGTATAATATGTATTATAGGCTTTAATCATTACGTCATCCTGAAAAAAATTGAAGATGAAGGGCAAGGGCTCACCAGCCCCATTTGACGCCAGCAATAATCTACTAAGCTCTGATAATTGGGCATATCATGCAACGTCTCCCCCACCGCTGCCGGGTTCCAGGTCACAACCAACTATTTCAATGACCTCAATCCCGTCTTTTCATAACCGCGTATTTGTTTTGATATTTCTGTCGCAGGCCAGATCTAATGGGCGGTGATAATGATCATGTTATTCCGGCTATTGTAGCCGGGATCAATCACCACGCTGTCGCCTGTACTTCCCGTCGTGGAAGCACTCTGGCTCTGGGTGGGGTCCGCTTCACACAGGTCGTGCTGTAACTGGCTGGCAGAAGCGGGATTCAGCACTCACACACCGGTGATGGTCAGCGTGGAACAGGAACAGCTGTGATCGAGCCGGTCAGGTGCTGACGGCTAAAAAGAAGATCCAGGTGCGATTGCCGGGATGCTTACATCGCAAGCATGCCGCCTGCGCATCTTCACTACCACCAAGTAAATCATTCTCAACAATAACTAAAAACCCTTTAATCTCAGTAGCCTGGCAGCCCACATAACTATCCCAACAAAGCTACCAACATAAACACTGATTTTGCATATGAGCAAAAGGTTATATGTAGTAAAAGATACTGGAATTTGTTTATAAAAAAGGAAGAAAAATTCTCCACATACATATAAAACAAATCCAGTTAGGAAGATAGACACCATACTAATCAAAACAAAGAAAATAAGAAGCAATACTGAGTTAAGTAACCTCATTTCTTATTTTCCTCTTGTTTCATTTTTTGCTCTGTATACTTACTTTCTAATTCTGAAGTGATGCTCCCTCCAATATCACCAATCGAGCTGGGGAAATTGCTTGGTGTCATTTCCTTCGAAATACCAAAATCACCTTTAATTTCAGTGTATTTCTGCAAGTCAGGGTTAAATTTCGGATCCCAACCGCCTTTCCACCAATTTGTGCCAGTATTAACTCCCCACGAAATCCCTTTGCCAACACCATAGCCCACAGCAGAACCTGCACCATTAATCAACGCGCCTGACACGGGATCTTTCCCATCTATCCAGTTACTGAACGCACCGCCCGCCGTATTCCAGCCTACGGTACCCCTCAGTCCATTCCCCATACTTAACACATTCACCCAGCCAGCAATTACCGCGCTGGAAGGGTCAACCGAGCCATCCGCTAAATAGCCAATCCCGGCACTTGCACCTGTGCCAAGCGCCCACATCGCCTGTGCTGTCCCTGGGAGTATAGCTACCCCACCAGACGCCAGTGCCATCCCTACTGCATTACGCTCATTTATTGCTTTCTGACATGCAGCCCCACTCGGATTATCGGAACAGGTCGCCATATCAACACCATGCTGCCGTATCCATGCCGCCTGCGCATCTTCACTACCGCCAAGTAAATTATTCTCCACCGCATTCTTCCCTGCCTGCGCGCCCGCCACGGCTGACGCCGTACTGTCCCCGGCCAGACCGCCTGCCATTCCCGCTGAAATAGTGGCCAGCGTACTGACCGTCTGCTTCTGTGCTTCCGTCAGCGTGGACAAGTCCGTCACGCCCGGATACAGCATACCAGCAATCGCCCTCGCGGCCAGTTCACCTGCTGCCGCGCCGGCTGCGCCCGCCGCGGCACTGTTGCCCTGCAATGCCGCCACCGCACCGCCCAGGATAGCGTGCGCCACCACCGCGGCACCGTCACTCAGCCCTGAACCGTGACCGATAAGATTCGCCAGCTCCGGCGCGCCCCTGCCAGCGCCCCGGCGATATCACCGCCCGCCAGCCCCTGAAGCGCTGCAGTGGCTGCCTGGATACCCCGCTGGATATCGCTGCCCGTGCCGTATTTCGCCTGTTCATCTTTGTACGTTTGCGTCTCTTTCAGCTGCTCCGCTGACATTGCCGGATGAACCTTGGTTAATCCAAGGAATTACCGTAGGGGCTTAGCAACGTCAGCGGGTTGCCGAAAAAATGACGGTTAAAAAGAAGATCCGGAATTCGTCGGGATCTTCTTTTTACTCTTTTCTTATGTATATCAGTAAACCATTTTTATTTTTTATCGGTTGTGGGGGATCAAGACGCTTAACCGTCGTGTCAATAGTAAAATCTTCATCAAAATCAGCAATAATTTCAGTTTCTATTACTGACACTAGCTCTTTATCATCATCATCAATTTGTCCATCAAAATAAAATAGTAAGCTAATGTTCTTACCTGATAATTCAGCAACAACAGCTCTGATATTAGGAGTCACATTTCCAAATAAAGCTCTTTGCACTGAAAGTTTTAAATACACATTTGAATCATATAAAACCATTATATATTCCTTAGTTACTCTGATGGTCTTGCAGGAACAATATGTACACCATTTTTACCATAGTGAACTATGCCGTTTGTTGTCGGTGTGGACACTCCAGTCTGAGGGTCAATATAGTTTCCAATATTTTGACCATAGTTTATTCGTTCCTTAGAACCAGGGGTACCGACTGGGGTATTACCTACCTGCTGACCAGTTCCCAATTTGGGTAAAAATAAATCAGGTGAGACAGTAAGAATACTTTTATTCAAACCTGCTTCCGATGCTATATTATACTCATTAGTTCCAGGTAAGTGTTTGTTCTGTTGTCCTTTATTAATCGTAAACTTACCAATCCCACCACCGCCTTTCAGCGGATCGCCATCAGCCCCTTCAATACCTATCTTCAGCATCGGGTTGATATCGAAGATCTTATCTTTCTTACTCAGCGAGTTATTCTCCACCGAGTTCTTCCCGCCCTGCGCGCCCGCCGCCGCTGACGCCGTACTGTCCCCGGCCAGACCGCCTGCCATTCCCGCTGAAATAGTGGCCAGCGTGCTCACCGTCTGCTTCTGTGCTTCCGTCAGCGTGGACAAGTCCGTCACGCCCGGATACAGCATGCCTGCTATAGCCTTTGCGGCCAGTTCACCTGCTGCCGAACCTGCCGCACCCGCCGACGCACTGTTGCCCTGCAGCGCCGCCACCGCACCGCCCAGGATAGCGTGAGCCACCACCGCGGCACCGTCACTCAGCCCTGAACCGTGACCGATAAGATTCGCCAGCTCCGGCGCCGATGCCCCTGCCAGCGCTCCGGCGATATCACCGCCCGCCAGTCCCTGCAGCGCTGCCGTGGCTGCCTGGATACCCCGCTGGATATCGCTGCCCGTGCCGTATTTCGCCTGTTCATCTTTGTACGTTTGCGTCTCTTTCAGCTGCTCCGCTGACATTGCCGGATGAACCTTGCGCGCCGCTTCCAGCGCGTTTATTTGCCCCTGCGTGCGCGCAATATCTGCCGCCTGGCTGCCAATCTCCCCTGTCAGCTGCACTTCCTGCAGGCGCCGCTGCTCCTTCTCCTTGTCAAATATCGGCCCGATACTGCCGCTGGCGTGTTCCGTGTCGCGACTCAGGTCAGCCACGT